>NZ_JBSGIJ010000053.1:0-1122 GCF_053605015.1 Nocardia sp. NPDC003979 | reverse complement strand
CGCCTAGTTGTGATGTCCAGGGAGGTTGGTCAGTCGGGTGACCGGTGGCCGACCTCCGATCGCGGAGTGGGCTCGATGGTGATTGTAGAAGTGCAACCAGCCCGGTAGTGCTGTGTTGCGTTGTTCGGTCGAATCGTAGAGCCGGGCATAAGCCCAGCCCTCTCCCAGAGTGCGGTGGAATCGCTCGATCTTGCCGTTGGTCTGCGGCCGGTAGGGACGGGTCCGTTTATGCCTGATCCCGAGCTCGGTGCAGGCATCACGCCAGGCATGTGATTTATAGGCTGATCCGTTGTCGGACAATACTTTCTCGACGGTGACACCCCGCTCGGCGTACCAGGTGACCGCGCGTTGCAGTACCCCGATCGCGGTGACCGCCTTCTCGTCGGTGCAGATCTCGGCGTAGGCCAGGCGGGAGTGATCATCGATGACGGTATGGACGTAAGCCGTGCCGATGACGGGCCGGTAAGCGGCGCCGCGTTCCCCGGTTCGCTTGCTCTGGGCGCGGTGCAGGTAACGGTGCCCGCCGGCGTCGGGGATGTTGGCGAACTTGGTGACATCGACGTGGATCATCGAGCCGGGGTGGGCATGTTCGTAGCGGCGCAGCGGTTCACCGGTGACACGGTCGATGCGCGACAAACGGTTGATTCGGCAGCGAACCAGTACTGCGTGCACGGTCGAGGCCGGCATCGCGAGTCGGCCCGCGATCTAGATCGGACCCAACCGGTGCCGCCAACGCAATGCCACGATGCGTCGCACCAGGTGTGGTGGTGTTTTGTTCGGTTGTGTGGTTGGTCGTGAGCTGCGGTCGACCATCCCGGTCGGGCCTTCGACGCGGTAGCGGTCGGCCCATTTCCCGGCCGTCCGCGCAGACACCATGAACAGCTTGCCTGCTGCTGTGTATGTCCAGCCGCGGTCGACGATCAGTTGGGCCAGGCGTAGTCGTGCTCGTGGAGTCAGGGCTGCGTTAGCGTGGGACACGAAGGCCTCCGGGTTGTGGTGAAGCGGTTCCTAGACAGCTCCACTTCACTACCGGGGGCCTTCGCCTGTCACATCGACTTACCCGCGGGGAGCGGGACAACCTCCCTGGACATCACACCTAGTCCGAGGAAGATCCCAGCGGCC
>NZ_JBSGIJ010000052.1:0-1264 GCF_053605015.1 Nocardia sp. NPDC003979 | reverse complement strand
GGTTGAGTACATCGGCGGCGGCCTTGTGTGGGCGTCCGCGTGCCATGTAGTGGCGTTGGGTCATCGCGGGGTCGACGTGGCCGAGGACATCGGCAGTGACACGGGCCGACAGGCCGGCGTCGTCGAGGATGGTGGCCACGGCGTGGCGGAAACTGTGTGGGGTGATGTCCTCGGCGAACCCCAGGGCTTCACGGACACGCTGCCAGCCGTGTCCGACGTTTTGCGGGTCACGCAATGTCCCCACGGCCGAGGGGAACACCAGATCCAGGACCTCGATTCCGGGGTCCGGAGGAGAAGCCGGTCGCCGGTTCGCCACCGCGGCTTTGCGGCGTTTGAGCATTTCCACCGCGAACTCGGGCAGTGCGATGGTGCCGGTCCGGTTCTTCGGGTCATCTTTCCTGGTCACACGGACCAGTCCTTTGCCCGCGACGCGGACGAGTTTTCCGGTGGGACGCAGGGTCGCTGCGTCGAGGTCGATGTCGGTCCACAACAGTGCGAGCATCTGGGAGCGGCGCAGGCCGGTGGCGGCGTAGAGGGTGATTATGTCGGCGAGGTCGGCGCTTTCGCAGTAGGCGGCGACGGTGGGTGGGGTGTATGCCTTGACGGGTGTGCCGCGTTCTCGTTCGGCTTTGGCGAGTTGTCGCGGGCACAGGATCTGGGAGGTCCGGACGGCGGAGAGGATGTAGCGCAGTTCGTCGGTGGTGAGGTCGCCGGCGCCGCCGGTGCGGCCCTTGGCTTCGATGTTTTTCGGCATCTGGACTTCGCGGACGGGGTTGATCTCGAGGGGGCTGGTGCGGACTGCGTAGCGGAACATGCCCGAGAGCACGATGCGCCCGGTGCGCATGTTCGAAGGCCCCCTGGCTTTTCCGACGTCGGTGAGGAAGGTTTCGACCGCGGAAGTGGTGACTTCGAACAGGCGCCGGTCACCGAAGGCGGTGTTGAACATTTTGGCGACTTCGTCGTAGCGGGCGATGGTGGATTCGGTGCGGTCTTGTGCGATGAGGCTTGCCCGGTACCGGACCCACAGGTCGCGCACGGTCATGGATGTGGACAGTTCGCCGCTGAGGCCGACGGTGATGACGGCAGCAGCGGCCATGACGGCGTCGAGTGCTCGTTGGCCGGTGCGGTCGGGGATCGGGCGGTTGCGGGAGTCGAGTTTGGTAGGGGAGACACGGATGAGGTCGCGTCGTTTTCCGGAGGAGTCACGGACCCGGACACGCGCTTTCCAGTACCCGGGAGCGAGTTCGGTGAGCATCGGTTTGCC
>NZ_JBSGIJ010000051.1:0-1280 GCF_053605015.1 Nocardia sp. NPDC003979 | reverse complement strand
TGTCCGGCGGGGCTGCCGGTTGGTTGGCCGGTGGTGTTGGTGCCGGTGGGTCCGCCGGTGGTGGGTGGTGGGGTGCCGCCGGAGCCTTTGCCGCCGTTGGCTTCTTTGTCGGTTTTGTTTGTGGGTCCGGTGGATGAATTTCCGCCGCCGCCTCCGCCGCTGTTTCCGGTGTCTTTGTCTTTGTTGTTGTTTCCGCCGTTGTTGTTGGGGTCGCCGGAGGGTTTGATGTAGTTGTAGGTGCCGGGGAGGTCGCCGCTGGCTCCGGCGAGTTTGTTGGGGTCGGTGAACAGGGGCAGGTAGCCGACGAGTTGTTGCATGCCTGCCCGGTAGCCTTTGTTGTTGCTTGTGCTGTCGCCTCCGTCCCAGAAGCCGATGACCCCGGGTAGGCGTGCGGCGGCGTCATCTCCGTTGACGGTGTCGGCTTCGCCGTCGGTGGTGAATGTCAATTGGTCGTAGCGGGGCAGGTGTTTCCAGACGAAGGCATTGAAGTTGGCGACGTCGCCGATGAGGTTGGACATGCCCATGATGCCGCGTTCGAGAGTGTCGGTGGCTTGGAGGTAGCGTTCGAGGAAGGCGACGGCGCGGTCGGCGCCGAGGCCTTGCCAGTGTTGGTTCTTGAAGACGTAGCCGACGGTGTCGGTGAAGGTTTGCACGGAGTTGTGCCAGATGCCGGCGAGTGCGCGCCATTGACCCGCGAGCCAGAAGGTGTTGCCGTTCTGGGTGCCGATCATCTCGGCGATGTTGGCGAAATCAATGAAGGAGAATTCGTTACCGGCTTCGATATGGCCGGTGATATAGCTTTTGAATCTGTCGTCGAAGCTGACGCCGTCACCGGGTTTCTTGGCCAGCGGGTCTTTTGTTTTCCAGTCGTAGGTCCCGGTGGAATGCTCTTTCCAGATGTTCGGCCAGTGGTCGGTCGACCGGCCGGTCGACCCGAAGGCGTTGCCGCTCGCCTGGTCGGTGTTCAGGTACTTTTTGTTGGCGGCATTGAAGGTTTCACCCATGGTGGTGACGATGGCTCGATGGTTTTTCAGCATGTCGACGAGCTCCACGACACGTTTCCGCTCGAATTTGTCGTAGAGGATCTGCATGCTGCCCAGGGTGGTGATTCTGTGTTTGACATTCCCGTGGTTTCGACCTTCGGCCTTGTTGTCATAGGTCCACGTGAACTTGGGAAAGTTTTCACCTCTGGTTGCCGCGGCGATCAAGCCTTGAATGTCTGCGAGGAAGTCCTCGCAACCGGTGGTGAGCTTCTTCATCTGCTCGGAATCAACATGCAG
>NZ_JBSGIJ010000050.1:0-1459 GCF_053605015.1 Nocardia sp. NPDC003979 | reverse complement strand
TCCTTACCTTTCTTCGTGGGTGCTGTAAGCCACTGGCTGCCATAGGCTTTCCAGCACCCGGGAGTGCCGGGTATGGCTTTCATGGAGTTGCCCCTGATGGCTCGAGGAGATTGGCCGCCCGGCACTCCGCGACGACTCGACCGCTAATTGAGATACGCGACCCGATCGCTTCGTAAGGACACGACGGCGCAGTCGTCTGCGGGACAACTCGACAGACCGGCGACGACAGGAGTGCTTGTGCAACAACAACTGTGGGCAGGAATCGACGCCGGGAAATCGGCCCACCACTGCGTCGTCATCGACACCGATGGCAACCGCTTGCTCTCGCGGCGGGTGATCAACGACGAACAGCCGCTCGCAGAGCTGATCGACACCGTCGACGGACTGGCCACCGACGCCGAGATCACCTGGGCGATCGACCTCAACCACGGCGGTGCGGCCCTGCTCATCGCGATACTCGCCGAGCGTGATCAACGCCTGCTCTATATCCCGGGCCGGACCGTGCACTGGGCATCGGGAACCTACCGAGGTGACGGCAAGACCGACGCGAAAGACGCCGCGATCATCGCTGACCAAGCTCGGATGCGCCGGGATCTGCAACCGTTGCGAGTAGGCGACGAAACCGCCGTCGAGCTGCGGATTCTGACTTCGCGACGCACCGATCTGGGCTGTGATCGGACCCGGGCGATCAACCGAATGCGCGCTCAGCTGCTCGAATACTTCCCCGCTCTGGAACGCGCGTTCGACTTGCGTGCCAACAAGGCGGCGTTGATCCTGCTCACCGGCTACCAAACACCCGAGACCATTCGCCGCCTGGGCGAGACTCGGCTGACGGCCTGGCTGAAAAAACACGGTGCTCGCACCAGCGCACGCGTCGCCGCGACCGCGATCGAAGCCGCGAAGGCCCAGAACACGACCGTGGTCGGTCAGCAACTGGCCGCGGCGATGGTCGCCCGTTTGGCGAAGGAGGTGATGGACCTCGAGATCGAGATCGGTGAGATCGACGCGATGATCGAGGCCCGATTTCGCCGCCACCGCCACGCCGAAACCATCCTGAGCATGCCTGGATTCGGTGTCTTGCTGGGCGCGGAGTTCCTGGCCGCGACCGGCGGGGACATGACCGCGTTCGACAGCGTCGACCGCCTCGCCGGCGTCGCTGGGTTGGCTCCGGTCCCTCGTGACTCCGGCCGCATCAGCGGCAACCTCAAACGGCCACGCCGCTACGACCGGCGCCTGCTGCGAGCGTGCTACCTCGCTGCCCAGGTCGCGACGATCCACGACCCGGTCTCTCGCACCTTCTACCAGCGGAAGAGAAGCGAGGGCAAGAACCACACCCAAGCCGTGATCGCCTTGGCTCGCCGACGTCTGAACGTGTTGTGGGCCATGATGCGAACTGGCACGGCATACCAACCCCAAATCAGGGTCGCCGCGGCTTGACAACATCATTGAGAATCTCCTC
>NZ_JBSGIJ010000049.1:0-1900 GCF_053605015.1 Nocardia sp. NPDC003979 | reverse complement strand
CGGATGTCGTTCTCCGGCAAGGCCGTCCACCGGGCATCCCTGTCGGCTGGTCAGGAAGCGTTCTTCGAGGGTCACCTGCATGCCCTGCGGGTGCTCGGCGGTGTCCCGTTCGGGAAAGTCCGCTACGACAACCTGCGCTCGGCCGTCGCGCAGGTGCTGGGGTTCACCCGGGCACGCGTAAAGGCCGAACGCTGGACGGTGTTCCGGTCCCATCTGGGCCTGGAACCGTTCTACTGCAAGCCTGGCATCGACGGCGCTCACGAGAAGGGCGGCGTCGAGGGCCAAGTCGGCTGGTTCCGTCGAAACCACTTGGTTCCGGTCCCGGAAGTGGACTCGATCGCCGAGCTCAACGCGATGATCGATGCCTGGGACAGCGCTGATGACGGTCGGCGGATCGGGTCGAGACCTCGCACGATCGGTGAGATGTTCGCCGCCGAGAAGCCGTTGCTTCTTCCGTTGCCGGCCGAGGAATTCGAGACCGGCCGCTGGTTCAGCATGCGCGTTGACCGCTACGCCCAGATCTCGGTGCGCACCAACAAGTATTCGGTCCCGGTCCGGTTCATCGGCCGAACTGTCCGGGTTCTGCTGCATGCCTCGGAGCTGGTCGTTTACGACGGCCAAGCCGAGATCGCCCGCCACGAACGGCTCTGCGCCAAAGGCGGGGCTCGCCTCGAACTCGACCACTACCTCGAAGGATTGCTGCGCAAACCCGGCGCCTTGCCCGGCGCGACGGCACTGGAACAGGCCCGCGCGGCAGGCAAGTTCACCCCGATCCACGAAGCCTGGTGGGCCGCCGCGCGCAAAGCTCATGGCGATCAGCACGGCACCCGCGCGTTGATCGAAGTGCTGTTGCTGCAGCGCAATCTTTCCCATGACCTGCTCGTCGACGCGCTCGCAGCAGCCCTGCAGTCCGGGGCGTTGACCGCCGACGCGGTCGCCCTCGAGGCCCGCAAGATCCAGGAAACAGCGCCGGCCGCACCCGCAGCGGTCGCCCTCGACGCGCCGTCGACTGAGGTGATCACCTCGTTGACCGCTCGGCGGCTCGCGCACTTGCCACCCGATGACCGGCCGCTGCCCACTGTCGATCACTACGACCAGCTTCTCCGTCTCCCACGAGCTCAGAAAGGCACTCGATGACTGCCACCACCGCGATCGGACGACGTCATGGATTGACCGAGCAGGCGGCCGAGGCGGCCATCGATCAAGCCTGCCGAGTGCTACGGCTACCGACGGTCCGGGGCCAGTTCAGTGAGATCACCGAGACCGCGACCCGCGAGCAGATGTCCTACCGGGCCTATCTGGCCGAGTTGCTGCTCGCCGAATGCGACGACCGAGATCGGCGTCGCAGCGAGCGCCGCATCCGCGGGGCCGGGTTCCCTCGGGACAAGTCGTTGCGGGCCTTCGATTTCGAAGCCAACCCCAACATCGATGCCGCCGCGATCAACACCCTCGCCACCTGCGACTGGATCCGCAAAGGGTTGCCGCTCTGTCTGATCGGCGACTCCGGCACCGGCAAGAGCCACCTGCTCATCGCGTTGGGCACCGAGGCCGCGATGAAAGGTTTTCGGGTCAAATACACCCTGGCCACCAAGCTGGTCAACGAACTCGTCGAAGCCGCCGATGAGAAACAGTTGTCGAAGACGATCGCCCGCTACGGGCGTGTTGATCTGCTCTGCATCGACGAGCTCGGCTACATGGAACTCGACCGCCGCGGCGCTGAACTACTGTTCCAGGTTCTGACCGAACGCGAGGAGAAGAATTCCGTCGCGATCGCCTCCAACGACAGCTACTCGGGCTGGACCAAAACCTTCACCGACCCACGCCTCTGCGCTGCGATCGTCGACCGGCTCACCTTCGGCGGCCATATCATCGAAACCGGCACCGACTCATACCGACTCGC
>NZ_JBSGIJ010000048.1:0-2158 GCF_053605015.1 Nocardia sp. NPDC003979 | reverse complement strand
CGCGCGCCGCAGCAACCGTTGCATCCCGTCCGGACCCACCTCCCCGGCGGCCTCGGCCAGCGTCCACCCGTTCTTACGCTCGTGACCGGCGATCAACCCGGTCACGTACTCCCGCGCACGCGCCCGCGGTTCCGATCGCGTGAACCGCCCACCGATCCTCGCATGCAACCAATCCGACTCTGTTGCAACACTATCCATCACCACGCAGGCAAGTTACCTGAACCGAGTGCCGTTGCAGTACTAGCGCTGCGGGTTCGGCGAAGAGGTGGTGGGACTAGCGAGAATGGTTATGGCCGAGCGGCCGCGGAGAGTGACGCTGTCGCCGAGCTGCCAGTGGCGCGCTTCGGTCGAAGTCGCACCATCGACGGTGACTTTCGAGGCAAGGATTGCGCCGGGTGCCTTCTTGGCCAGGTCCGACAGGCGAGCTGCCTCATTCACCGGGTCGCCGATTACCGTGTATTCGAACCTCGACTTGGCTCCCACGTTGCCCGCGACAGCGCGCCCGGAGGCCACGCCCACTGCCGCGCTGCATTCGGGGACCTCCGCGCGGAGACGACTGCTGATCTTGCGGGCTGCGGCCAACGCCGAACCGCAGGGATCCACGATCTCTGCTGGTGCGCCGAAGATCGCCAGCGCTGCATCGCCTTCGAACTTGTTGATGAACCCACCGTGCTCGTCGACCTCGTCGACGACGACAGCGAAGAATCGGTTCAGCAACGCAACAACCTCCGCGGGCGGGCGCGAGGAGGCCATCTCGGTGGATCCGACGAGGTCGATGAAGAACACGGCGATGTTGCGTTCTTCGCCACCGAGCTCAGGATTCTTGCTCATGGCGGCCTCTGCGACCTCCTGTCCGACATGTCGCCCGAAGAGATCTCTGATCTTCTCGCGTTCGCGAACTTTGTCGGCCATCCTGTTGAAACCGCTTTGCAATTCACCGAGCTCGGTACCGTCGTAGACGGCGAGATGTATGTCCATGTTGCCGCCCTCGACCTCGGCCATGGCTGATCGAACGTTGTTGATCGGTGCGGTCGTGGCGAAGCCACCCAGGACGGTGAGGAAGAAGCCGAAGACGAGGGTGACACTGCCAAGGGCCAGGATCGCGACAGCCATCGTCTCGGTGTTTGTATGGAATGGCCTGATGAAGCTGAAGATCGCGATGATCATGAGCCCCGCGACCGGTACCCCGGTTCCGAGGATCCACGACAGGATCGAGCGACCCATGACCCCCGCGATGCGGCTGCGTCGGGGATCTCCCACCTCGAGCGCGCGGGCGGCCGCGGGCCTGAGTGCGAATTCGCTCAAGAGATAGCTGAAAGCGCAGACAACGGTTCCACCTGCTCCGATCGTGAACGCCACCTTGGGAATCGACTGGGGCTCGATGATTCCGTCGATTGTCGTGATCAGCACGAGGCCGACCGCCCACAAGACGATCTGAATGCGGGTGAGTTGCCAGGGCATCGACAGTGTGTTGATCTGCTCTCGAGGTGTTGGTGTGCGGTCGTCGATTGCCCATCGCAGTGCCCGTATCGCCCGTGTCGTTCCCCAAAGCGCGCCAACTATGAAAGCGAGCGTCACATAGGTCGGTACGACGATGTAGTTCACCCACCAGTATTTGGCCGGGGCGAGAACATCAGGACCGGGCACCACCACGCTGACGAGCGCACCGACGATAACCGCGCCGATCAAGTTGGCCGCGATCAGGAACATTGTCAGAAGGATCTGTACGCGGACTCGGCGTCGCTGGGGAGACTCGGAAGTATCACCGAGAAGGCGAGATCCAAGAGGCGCGGCGGACTTACTAGGTTGCGGCATGTTGGCGATAGAGTAGCGGCCGTCGTGCCGAGAGTAAACATGGCACAGGACCACTGACACGACCAGCGACTGCGCAAAAACCCGAACGCCGACTGAGCGGTCCGTTCACCACGCTGACCGCCCTCTCCAGCTTCGCGGGTCCCTCGTGCTAGGGCCGAGCGCGAGGTTCTCGTTGCGGTTGGTTCTCGTCGGCCGACTATCGACACCACGGCGCGCCGACCGTAATGGTTCTCTTCGCCAACCAGGCTCGGAAGATTCTGTGAATGAACCTAAGTCCCGCGCGCATAGGGAGCAACGGCAGCAAGCTGAAGCCAAAACGTGGCAGCGCCGAAAGTCGCAGCAT
>NZ_JBSGIJ010000047.1:0-2267 GCF_053605015.1 Nocardia sp. NPDC003979 | reverse complement strand
GGAGAGAAACCTCATCTTGGAACAGGCTTCCCGCTTAGATGCTTTCAGCGGTTATCCCTTCCGAACGTAGCCAACCAGCCATGCTCCTGGCGGAACAACTGGCACACCAGAGGTTCGTCCGTCCCGGTCCTCTCGTACTAGGGACAGCCTTCCTCAAGTTTCTAACGCGCGCGGCGGATAGAGACCGAACTGTCTCACGACGTTCTAAACCCAGCTCGCGTGCCGCTTTAATGGGCGAACAGCCCAACCCTTGGGACCTACTCCAGCCCCAGGATGCGACGAGCCGACATCGAGGTGCCAAACCATCCCGTCGATATGGACTCTTGGGGAAGATCAGCCTGTTATCCCCGGGGTACCTTTTATCCGTTGAGCGACACCGCTTCCACTTGCCGGTGCCGGATCACTAGTCCCGACTTTCGTCCCTGCTCGACCTGTCAGTCTCACAGTCAAGCTCCCTTGTGCACTTGCACTCGACACCTGATTGCCAACCAGGCTGAGGGAACCTTTGGGCGCCTCCGTTACATTTTAGGAGGCAACCGCCCCAGTTAAACTACCCACCAGGCACTGTCCCTGAACCAGATCATGGTCCGAGGTTAGAAGCCCAATACGATCAGAGTGGTATTTCAACGACGACTCCACCCGAACTGGCGTCCAGGTTTCACAGTCTCCCACCTATCCTACACAAACCGTACCGAACACCAATACCAAGCTATAGTGAAGGTCCCGGGGTCTTTTCGTCCTGCCGCGCGTAACGAGCATCTTTACTCGTAATGCAATTTCGCCGAGTCTGTGGTTGAGACAGCAGAGAAGTCGTTACGCCATTCGTGCAGGTCGGAACTTACCCGACAAGGAATTTCGCTACCTTAGGATGGTTATAGTTACCACCGCCGTTTACCGGGGCTTAAATTCTCAGCTTCGCGCCCAAAGGCGCTAACCGGTCCTCTTAACCTTCCGGCACCGGGCAGGCGTCAGTCCGTATACATCGTCTTACGACTTCGCACGGACCTGTGTTTTTAGTAAACAGTCGCTTCTCTCTGGTCTCTGCGACCCCACCCAGCTCAGGCTGCAAGAGCCGTCACCAGATGTGGTCCCCCTTCTCCCGAAGTTACGGGGGCATTTTGCCGAGTTCCTTAACCACAGTTCTCTCGATCGCCTTAGTATTCTCTACCTGACCACCTGTGTCGGTTTGGGGTACGGGCCATGTACCAGCTCGCTAGAGGCTTTTCTCGGCAGCATAGGATCACTGAATTCGTCTCAACGACTACGCATCACCTCTCAGGCTACATGTTGTGCGGATTTGCCTACACAACGCCCTACAGGCTTACACCAGGTATTCCATCACCTGGCCCAGCTACCTTCCTGCGTCACCCCATCGCTTGACTACTACAGCCAGGGTCGTATGCAGCCGCTTCAAGTCTCCCGAAGGAGATCCGTCCACATTTGGATACTTAGCACAACTGATTCGCCATTGGGCGCGGATACACGGGTACGGGAATATCAACCCGTTGTCCATCGACTACGCCTGTCGGCCTCGCCTTAGGTCCCGACTCACCCTGGGCGGATTAACCTGGCCCAGGAACCCTTGGTCATTCGGCGGACGAGTTTCTCACTCGTCTTTCGCTACTCATGCCTGCATTCTCACTCCCGTGGCCTCCACAGCTAGTTCACACTGCTGCTTCCACGGCCACAGGACGCTCCCCTACCCATCCCAACACCTGGCCCCAATCCGAAGAAAGGGACGGGTTAATGTTGGAATGCCGCGGCTTCGGCGGTGTACTTGAGCCCCGCTACATTGTCGGCGCAGGATCACTTGACCAGTGAGCTATTACGCACTCTTTCAAGGGTGGCTGCTTCTAAGCCAACCTCCTGGTTGTCTAAGCGACCCCACATCCTTTTCCACTTAGTACACGCTTAGGGGCCTTAGCCGGCGATCTGGGCTGTTTCCCTCTCGACTACGAAGCTTATCCCCCGCAGTCTCACTGCCACGCTCTCACACACCGGCATTCGGAGTTTGGCTGACTTCGGTAAGCTTGTAGGCCCCCTAGGCCATCCAGTAGCTCTACCTCCGGCGTGAAACACGTGACGCTGCACCTAAATGCATTTCGGGGAGAACCAGCTATCACGGAGTTTGATTGGCCTTTCACCCCTACCCACAGCTCATCCCCTCAGTTTTCAACCTAAGTGGGTTCGGGCCTCCACGACGTCTTACCGTCGCTTCACCCTGGCCATGGGTAGATCACTCCGCTTCGGGTCCATAATGTGCGACT
>NZ_JBSGIJ010000046.1:0-2464 GCF_053605015.1 Nocardia sp. NPDC003979 | reverse complement strand
CCGCGAGTTAGCCGCCGTTGCGCATGCGCGAAGCGCGAGCAACGGCGGCTAACTCGCGGCCCTCCAGGGGCCGCGCTCGAGCGCGCCAGCGCTCCGAAAATACAGCCGAATACCTCCTTGGTGCACAAAACACCGAGGTGGTGCCGCGTGGCTGGGAATGCGGTAGGCGGCGGCCTGGAGTAGTACCGCATGGCTGGGAATGCGGTAGGCGGCAGCCTGGAGTGATGCCGCATGGTTGGTTGTGCGGTAGGCCGCGGCCTCAAGTGACGCCGTGTGGCTGGGAATGCAGTAGGCCGCGGCCTGGAGTGGTGCCGCACGGCTGGATGTGCGTCAGGTGGCGCCCTCGAGTAACGCCGTGTGGCTAGGTGTGCGGTAGGCGGCAGCCTGGAGTCGTGCCGCACGTCTGGTTGAGCGGCAGGCGTCGGCCTGGAGTGGGGACGCACGGCTCGAAGCGCGTAGCGGCGCCCTCGAGCAATCCGCACGGCTAAAGTTGGACAAGTAGCCGCTTACGACTGATGCCATTCGACCGAAAACACCCCGCCACCGCACCGCCGGCCAACATCAAGGCGACACCAAGTCATCCTTCGGAGCATCATTGGCACCGTTCTGCTCATGCCAATACGCGGTAAGCACCTCATTGACCTTGCCCGGGTTCTCCTGATGGGCGTAATGGCCCGCATCCGGAATAGTCACCAGTGCCCGACGCGGTGAAAGCTCCTGATCCCGCTCGATGGTCGAGGCCAACAGATACTGGTCATTCGCACCGCGCAACCCGAGAACAGGAATGTCGATCGGATCCCGCATCGTCGCCATGAACCGCTTACCGTCAGGCCGCCATTGGCTCCGAAAGGCCCATCGCTGATACTCCAGCGCGCTGTGAGCGGCACCGGGTATGCGAATAGCCGTCCGCATCCGTGACGCGGTCTCGGTGAATTCGGCGGTACGCGACCAGGATTCGCCGACCCGCTCGCGCAGCAACCGCTCCACCTCGGCCCCGCCCCGCCGCGTGAGGAGGTTCTCGGGGTACCGGGGCAACTGATAGCGCAGGAATTGGGGCAGCCAGGCGGAACGCTGTGCGGGGTCGCGCAGGACGGCACTCTTCAACGCGGCGGGGTGCGGCGAGCTCACGAGCGCGATGGACCGAACCAGCCGCGGATGCAGGACCGCGGTGGCCCAGCAGACGAGGCCGCCGTCGGCGTGGCCGACGAGGGTCGCCTCGGTGTGGCCGAGCGCGCGGATGAGTCCGGCGATGTCACCGGCGAGGGTCCACCCGTCGTAGCCGCGGGGCGGTTTGTCCGTGTCGCCGTATCCGCGCAGGTCGACGGCGACGGTCCGGTACCCGTGGTCGGCGATTCCGGTGAGCTGATGACGCCACGACCACCAGAAGTCGGCGAACCCGTGCAGCAGCAGCACCAGCGGCGCGTCGGCGCGCACCGTGGCGTCGGCTTCGACGACATGGAAGCGGATCCCGTTGGCGTGCACGTCCCGGTGGGTCCACGGGCCGTCGTAACGGACGGTGGACGGATCCGGGAATGAATTGGACGACACGCCGATCGAGCCTAGTGGGCGGGTCCGGTCGTGGCGACCGGGCCCGCCGGGGCTGGACTCGTCAGTTCTTCGCCTTCTCCAGCGACGGGGTGTGCTCGCGGTGGGCGAGTGCCTGCGGCAGCACCTCGGCGCTCTGCTTGAGCGAGCCGATCGTCTTCTCCGGCGCCTTCAGCTTCTTCACCTTGCGATAGCCGAGGAAGGCCAGCAGCGCGGTGGCGAGCACCATCAGCGTGAAGACGATGAGGAACGCCGCCCACCGGTACAGCCACACGTCGAGCAGTTCGGCGAGGAAGAAGAAAAAGAAAAACGAGCTGAACAGCAGGATCGTCAGCGCGAGGATGAAGAAGACACTGCCGGTGAGGCCCTTCTTGACCTCGCCGGTGACCTCGGCCTTGGCCAGCGCGACCTCGGCGCGCACGAGCGTGGACAGCTGCTCGGTGGCGTCGCGGACGAGGCTGCCGATGCTGGCCGATCCGGGCGGATTGGCGTCGGTCAACGGGATGGAAGTGACCGTCCGACCGTCATTTCCGCCTTGGGTGTAACTCACTTCGTCGACCCTTCTCCCTGTGGTAACTGGTCCGCATCGCGGCGCGCGGTGTGCACACGTCTTGGCGCAACACTAGCGCCGATCCGATCAGCGATGCTGCCCTGGAGGTGACCGACACGGCTATCGCCGCAACCGTAGCGTGCCGGTCCCCGATCAGTTGCCGCCGGTGCGGATGGCCTCGAAGACGGCGGGGTCGACGAGGGTTGAGGTGTCGCCGAGTTCGCGGCCTTCGGCGACGTCGCGCAGGAGTCGGCGCATGATTTTGCCGCTGCGCGTTTTGGGGAGTTCGGGGACGATGTGGATTTCGCGGGGTTTGGCGATGGGGCTGATCTGTTTGGATACTTCGGCTTTGAGGGTGTCGACGAGGGT
>NZ_JBSGIJ010000045.1:0-3284 GCF_053605015.1 Nocardia sp. NPDC003979 | reverse complement strand
CGGTCCCATTCCGAACCCGGAAGCTAAGGCCACCTGCGCCGATGGTACTGCACTCGACAGGGTGTGGGAGAGTAGGACACCGCCGGACAATCATTGCGATAGGGGACCCTTATTTGGGTCCCCTATCGGCGTTTGTGGGGCAGAAATGTCCCCGGCACGCCAGGCGGACGATGCCCCGTTGTCCGCCCGTGGTTGAATTCTTTGCAGGCGGGGCCATGACAACTCTCCCCGGAGGCCGGGGAACCTAGAAAGGGATCGCCGTGTCGGAACACAACGACGGACGGAAGTCTTTCCGCCGGGACGGAGACGCCCGCGGTTTCGGCCGGCGCGGCGAACCGACCGACCGCCCCCGTGGCGGTCAGGGCGACAATCGTGGCTCGGCAGGCGGCTCCGGCCGCGGCGGCTACAACCGTGACGATCGCGGCGGTTCCGGCGACCGAGGCGGTCTCCGCCGCGACGACAGCGGCGATCGTGGGGGTTCGGACCGCGGTAGCTACCAGCGTCGCGACGACAGCGGCAAGGGCGGCTACCCCCGGCGCGACGACGCCGCACGCGGTGGTTCCGGAGATCGTGGTGGCTTCCGCCGTCGCGACGAATCCGACCGTCCCGCAGGCGGTTTCGAGCGCGGTGGTGACCGTGGTGGCTCCCGTCGCAACGATGACGACCGCCCCCGTGGCGGTGGTGGCTTCCGTCGCAACGAGGGCGATGACCGTTCGCGTGGTTCCTCGGATCGCGGCGGCTTCCGGCGTAACGAAGGCGACGATCGGTCGCGCGGTAGTTCTGACCGCGGTGGTTTCCGCGGCAATGACGACCGTCGTGGTGGTTCCGACCGTGGTGGTTTCCGTCGTAACGAGGGTGATGACCGTTCGCGCGGCAGCTCGGATCGTGGTGGGGATCGCGGCGGCTTCCGCCGTAATGAAGGCGATGACCGTTCGCGCGGTTCGGATCGTGGTGGGGATCGTGGCGGCTTCCGTCGCAACGAAGGCGACGATCGGTCGCGCGGTGGGTTCGATCGCGGCGGAGACCGTGGTGGTTTCCGTGGCAGCGACGACCGCCGGAGCGGTGGTTCGGACCGCGGTGGCTTCCGCCGCAACGAGGGCGATGACCGTTCGCGTAGTTCCTCGGATCGTGGTGGCGATCGCGGCGGTTTCCGACGCAACGAAGGCGATGATCGTTCGCGCGGCAGCTCGGATCGTGGTGGGGACCGCGGCGGCTTCCGCCGTAATGAAGGTGATGACCGTTCGCGTGGTTCCTCGGATCGTGGTGGCGATCGTAGCGGTTTCCGTCGCGGCGAGGGCGGCGACCGTTCGCGCGGTGGGTTCGATCGCGGTGGGGACCAGGGTGGGTTCCGACGTGCTGAGAGCGATGACCGTTCGCGGGGTGGCAGCTCCGATCGTGGTGGGTACCAGCGACGCGATGACGAGCGCGGTGCCCGTCGCGATGACGAGCGCGGTGCCCGTCGCGACGACGACCGTGGACGCGGTGGGTTCAAGCGCAATACCGGGACCGGCGGTCGCGGCAAGTTCGTCGGGGAGGACGGCGCACCCCTGGACGGCACCTACCGTGAGAAGCGGAAGGAACGCGAAGGCGATGTGCTCGGTGTGATCTCGGCGGGTGACGCCGAGGGTGCTCCGGCAGACCGCGTTGCCGAGGACACGTCCACTGAGCAGGGCAAGTCGTCGACCGAGCACGTGGATTCCGGGCGTGAAGGGGCAGGCGGCCCGAGCGAGTCCGAGCTCTTGGGCAACGACGACCAGGCAACTGGCTCGGGCGCCGACGATCTCCGTGCGAGCAACAGCCCGACCGGCGACATCGATGACAACACGAAGTCGCGCGGCTCGGACAACGCCGCGGAACCAGCCTTCGCCGATGTCGACAGCTCCAACGCCGGCGAGAACGAGTCGGATCGCGCGAGCTCCGGACCTGACCGCGGCCACGACGATTCCGATCGTGACTCCGCTCGCGCATCGCGTGGGAGCGAGGATTCGATCCGTTCCGACGATCGTTCGGACCGCGAAGACGTCGGCTCGGATCGTGGTGCGGACGACTCGAGCCGCGGGGATGACCGGGCACGCGGCGGCGACCGCGACGATGATCGCTCCAGTCGTGGAGGCTTCCGCTTGGATCGTGGTAGCGACCGGGCACCTGGTGGTGACGACCGTGCGGGCCGTGGTGGCGACCGCGGCGGGAGCGGTTACCGCGACTCGGGCGACAGCCGGTTCGACAACGATGATCGCCGTCGTGGCGGCGAGGGTGCTCGTGCCGCAGGCGGCAGGCCGACCGATCGTCGGGCTGCGCGTCCGGAAGAGCCCGATATCCCCGAGGACGTGCAGGCCTCCGATCTCGATCCGGCTGTGCGCCGCGATCTGCTGAGCCTGGACAAGAGCAATGCCGAGACCGTCGCTCGGCACATGGTGATGGCCGTCGAGCTGCTCGAAGACGATCCGCGCCTGGCGCTGGCCCATGCCAGGGCCGCCAGGCAGCGGGCGGGGCGCATCGCGGTCGTGCGTGAGACCGCCGGTGTGGTGGCCTACCACGCCGAGGAATGGGCCGAGGCGCTGTCTGAGCTGCGGACCGCGCGGCGTATGTCGGGTGGGTCCGGGCTGCTCGCTGTGATGGCCGACTGTGAGCGTGGGCTCGGGCGGCCGGAGCGGGCTATCGAGTTGGGGCGTAGTGAGGAAGCGCAGGCGCTCACCGGTGACGAGGCGACCGAGTTGCGGATCGTTGTCGCCGGTGCGCGGATGGATTTGGGGCAGTTCGATCAGGCTGTGGTGACGCTGCAGTCGTCGGATCTGAATCCGGCTCGTACGGGGTCGGCTGCTGCGCGGTTGTTCTATGCGTATGCCGATGCTCTTGTGGCTGCTGGGCGGACTGATGAGGGGTTGCAGTGGTTCCTCAATGCTGCGGCTGCTGATGAAGACGGTGAGACTGATGCGGAGGAGCGTGCTACCGAATTGACCGGTGGGGACGCTTAGTAGTTCGTTGAATGCGCAGCCGTCGGCTGGGGTCTGTCAAGGGCTTCCGGTCGGCGGCTGTTGCTGTGTGGGGTGTCGTCAGGCGGTTGGGGTAGTCGCGATGGTTGTGGTCGATGTGCGGGGCATCGGACTGGTTCCACTCGAGTGGTTTACCTACCGCGGTTCCGGCCGTGTGGGCCCACTCGAGTGCGTCGTTTGCCGCATTCCCGGCCGTGTGGAACCACTGCGGTGTTTTGTGCACCACAAAGGTATTGGGCTGTGTTTTTGGAGCGCTGGCGCGCTCGAGCGCGGCCCCTGGGGGGCCGCGCG
>NZ_JBSGIJ010000044.1:0-4582 GCF_053605015.1 Nocardia sp. NPDC003979 | reverse complement strand
TTATGTGGATCTCAAGATTGAAATATACTACCTACCAGGCTTTTTCCGGCGTGGACATGTCCATATCGAGCGAGCGTGATGCCGTAGCCGTCCCCATATAGGACACGCTCAGCGAATCCATCGTCTATCTTGAGAAGGAGCCCCTCATGGCTGGAGACACGGTCATCACTGTCATCGGAAATCTGACAGCCGCACCAGAGTTGAGATTCACGCCTGCTGGCGCGGCGGTTGCGAACTTCACCGTCGCTTCCACTCCTCGTGTGTTCGACCGGAACACCAACGAGTGGAAGGACGCCGAGGCGCTCTTCATGCGTTGTAATATTTGGCGGGAGGCAGCGGAGAATGCTGCAGAGAGCCTGGCCAGGGGCTCGCGCGTGATCGTCAGCGGGAGACTCAAGCAACGCTCGTATGAAACCCGCGAAGGTGAGAAGCGTCAGGTGGTCGAGCTCGAGGTCGACGAGCTCGGTCCCTCACTGCGTTATGCGACTGCGACGGTAAACCGGGTCAACCGCAACGACCGCAGCAACGGCTTCGGCAGCAGTGGTGGTGCTGATCCGCGAGGCGCTGCGCCCGACCAAGAAGCCGTATTCGCCAGTGCAACTACAGGTTTCGGTGATGGCGGCGTCCGCGAGGAACCAGCCGTCTGACCCGCACCAATCTGCTCTGGCCGAAGCGATCGTGCCGCAGTCCTGGTCAATTCGGCGCAGCGTTGCGCAGTGCCCGGATCTCGCCGTATGCGGTTTCAAGTTGGGCTGTCAGCTGCGTGATTTGCGTGCGCAACTGTTTGCTGCGTTCGTTGGCTGCCTCTAGCCGGGTCTGCAATGACTCCACCGTCGCTGAGGTAGGCACCATCCTGTCCGTCGACGGATTCCGTTGTTGCAGAGCAGATATCGCGTCGACGAGATCCGGTTGTGTGTAGATCCAGGACCGTGAAACGCCTGCGGTCTTGGCTATCCCGGCCACGGTGATGCGACCTGTGCCGCGGGTCGCCGTAGTGATCGCGGCTTCGGCTCGTTTGCGTGCGTCCGTGCTGCGCGCTCGGGTGGCTTCGAGTAGGAATCGGGTGTTGTCAGCCAGCGGCATCGAGTTCTTCGACCTTTCCCCCGGCCACGATCTGGCCGTCACGCGTGGATTCGAGTGCTCCGATAATGGTGTCGAGCTTGATCAGGGTGCGAGCGTTCTTCTCGACGACTCTCCGGTGCCCCGCGGCTTCTGCATCGTCGATCATGCGTGCGGTGTCGTCGCGTTGGCGACGGTGTTGGCCGAGGAATTCGGTGGTCGTGATGAAGAATCGGCAGTCCAGACACGGGTTGGCGTATTCGCAGTCGGTTTGGACCGGGGCGCCGCAGTATCCGTTCGGCAGTGTCACTTTCGCGCGGACCATGCTCAGCTTGGCCCAGGCCGCGTCGGCGAGCGGGTGATCGGCAGTGATCGTGGCGGGTTCACCTTCGGCATTGACCTTCACCGCCTTGAGCCAATGCTCACGCAGTGTTTCGTTGTGCAACCGAGCGTAGACCGCGGTCATGTCCGGCGACATGTGATCCAGCAGCGCCTGCACCACCGGTTGCGGGACATCGGCATTGATCAGCCTGGTGCCGACCGTGTGCCGGAATTGGTGGAAAGTGACCCGGATCCGCCGGCCGTGCTCATCGACGATGTCCAACACCTCGAGCCACCGCTCCAACTGCTCACGCAGCCGGGTGCCGCTGGCGTATCGGCTGCCGTCGACGTTGCTGTGGATCGCCGGAAACAACCACGGCGACCCCGCGGAGAATCGGTCGAGCACCGCTCGCTGCTGGGCGACGATCTTCGCAGCCAGCTCTTCTGCGAGCGGGAAGAACGCCGGGCGATCGGCCATCTTGCGGTTGAGCCACGCGAGGTAGGGATTGTTGTCCGCGTCGCGGACGATGCAGTCGAACGGCAACGTGCGCGCGTCCTTGAGCCGCAGCCCGCAGGCGATGAGGAGTTCCACCATCAGCTTCCCGTCCGGCGACGGGAACTGAGCCAAGGCTCGCGGAGTTTCCAACTGTGCCATGACCTGCTCGGGGATGAACCGCGGCTTGGGGTGCGACCGCCGGGGCATGTCGTCGTAGATGAAGGCATTGCGAGCCAGATCGGGTTGCCACTCGTGCCGATGCACGTCTTTGAGGAATCCGCCGATCGACGTGATCGCCGCGCCACGGGTCGTCGGTTCCGGAACCTTGGCCTGCAGTTCGGCCAGCCACCCCTCCAAGCGGATGCGTGTCAGGTCCTTGGGCTGGGCGTCTGAGCCGACCGTGCGGTGCAGGTACTGGGCCAACCGGACGCAGGCTCGGATGTTGATGGCGACCGTCGACGGGTTCAGCTCGCGGCTCAGGCGCCATCGGCACCAACGCTTGACCAGTTCTTTCAGCCACGGTTGCGCGATGCCGCCGAACCGCAGGAACCGAACGTCGCTGGTGTTCAGGCCGACATGTTTGAGATCCCATGTGTCGCGCGGGTATTGGTCAGCCCAGGGGTCGGCGTCGATGAGCAACGCCTGTAACTCGAAGCGGGTGTCCTTGATGAAAGCCAGCGACAGGGTGTCGTAGTTCGCCTCCCGAGGACGGGAGAATACCCTCCATTCGTCATCGTCCCAGTCCAGCAGACTGTGCACGCCCGCTGACCGAACCCATCCGATGGCTCTGGTCACGACCCGAGGTGCGGTGTGCTGATGGCCCAGCTCGTGGCGGCGTTGCAACCCATAGCCGATCTCCAACCGCACCTGCCCGCTCAGTCGGTGCAGCTTCACACGCGGGTTGCGCATCCGCTCGAGGTGAACGAGCCACTCCGCCATCGGCATTCGACCCCCACGGTGCCAGCTGTCCCAGTGCGGCCGACACATCGATCTGTTCGGACCGTCACACCAACGGGCGCAACCTGGGAACTGGCAATCGGTCTCGAACGAGCCGCGAGGCGGGTGATAGAGGGTCCGCGCCAACCATTCATCCAAATCCGGGCGGCCGTAGTGGGACCACTGGTTTGCATGCCGATGGCACAACCCCTTCGATTTCGCGGCCCGGTTGCATTCACGGACCACACAGCAGGCAATGATTCGTCGCTGCTCAGTCGCCAACTCCTCGATGGGAGTCCACTGCTCCAGATCGGGCCGTCCAGCCGCCGTCCATCGCAGGTAATGGCCCTGACACAAACGCCGCGAAGCGTAGCTCAGCGCGATGCCGCAGGATCGAATCCGACACATGTCCTGCACGAACACCCGATTATCGGTGGGCGGGAAGAACATCTCCCCGCGGAACATCGGGTCGACGGTCTGCATCAGCCGCTCCAGCAACCCCGAGGTGGTCGGCAACTCGTGCGGTGTGGTCAATGTTGTTCGGTACCTTCCCGAAGAATCCCCGCGGCGACGAGGGCATGGCGGTGGTCCTCGACCGTCAGATGCGAGTACGTCATCTCCGTCGTCTGCGAACTCGAGTGACCCAGCAATTCGGCGACGATCTCGATGCGGACCCCAGCACGGAGCAGCCGGGTCGCATAGGTGTGGCGGGCGATGTGGGGCGCGAAGAAGTCGATGCCCGAGCGATCCCGGAGCCGCTCGATCAGCTTGTGGACATTCGTCTCCGTCATCGGCGCGCCCACCGGCGCCCGGAACAAGTTCACGAACACGAAATCACTGCCCAGGCAGCCATATTCGACCTCCATGTACTCGGCGTAGAGGTCGAATACCTCGGCGGCGGCCGGAACCACGCGAGGTTTGAGCCGCTTGACTCGCGCGTCGTTCAGGTTGTCCTCCCGGGGCACCACACGAACCTCACCCGCTCGCAGCCGCAGGTCCGAGTGACGCAGCCCCAACGCTTCTCCCAACCGAAGCCCGGTCTCGAACCACAGCAGCAGCAAGAAGCGATCCCGTAACCGCACGCACGCATCCATCAGGGCTCTCTGCTGGGCGACAGTCACCGTCTTCGCGGGCTTGCGATGAACATGCAGCCGGATCGGGCTGTAGGAATCAGCATTCGGCGCGCCCCGCCGGGTGTGCGCCAGCAACGGCACGTACCCACCCGTCGGGCGCGGCCCGACCAGCTCTCCCAACAACGCAGGCACCGAATCGTCCCGGCGGGCATGGAAGCGGTAGAACGACGCCACCGCGGAACGCTTACGGACCAACGTCGTTCGCTCCACGGCCGCCGCGGTGCCAGGCAAGACGAACACCCCGGGCTGCCGAGTCGGCTTCGGACGCTGCAACCACGAGAAGAACTCCGACAACTGCTCCAGATTCAGTTCCCGGAAGTCCCAACCCCGCTGCCCCAACCACACGAATAGATCCCGCAGGTCGTAGGCGTAGCCCTGCACGGTGTTCGGTGCCTTACCGACCGCCACCAGATGCGACAGAAACTCCTCGATCGGCCACACCGGCACACCGGCCGCGTCGACCACCGTGAACGAACGCCGCCCCGAATCCGGTGCCCGCAAACGCTGCACCCGTAGCGGCACCGGCCACCTCCTCCACAACGACACAACAAGACGAGGTGTCTATGTAGCAGGAACTACCGACCAAATACAAACCGTACGGACGTTATGGACAGCGGCGAAAGAGGTCTACTTAACG
>NZ_JBSGIJ010000043.1:0-4665 GCF_053605015.1 Nocardia sp. NPDC003979 | reverse complement strand
TTGCGCAGGCCGAGACCCGGCTGGTCGAACTTGATGCCGACGGTCAGCTTGCCTTCCTTGGCGTGGTCGAGCGCGCTGCCCTCGTCACCGCCGCCACAGGCGGTGAGCAAGGTAGCCGATACCAGTGCCACGACGCCGATCTGGACGCGCAGGCTAGGTTTGATCCGCATTTGGATTTCCCTTCAGTGAGTGAGAATTTTGCCGAGGAAGTCCCTGGCGCGTTCGGATTTCGGAGCGGTGAAGAACGTCTCGGGCGCAGCATCTTCGACGATCTGGCCGTCGGCCATGAACAACACCCGGTCGGCGGCTCGGCGCGCGAAGCCCATCTCGTGGGTGACAACGAGCATGGTCATGCCCTCCTTGGCGAGGGAGACCATGACGTCGAGGACCTCGTTGACCATTTCCGGGTCGAGCGCCGAGGTCGGCTCGTCGAACAGCATGACCTTGGGGTGCATCGCGAGCGACCGCGCGATGGCCACGCGCTGCTGCTGTCCACCGGAGAGTTGAGCGGGGTATTTGTCGACCTGGTTGGCGATACCGACGCGCTCGAGCAGGACCATGGCGTGTCTGCGAGCCTCATGTTTGCTTTTCCCGCGCACTTTCGTGGGCGCCAGCATGACGTTTTCCAGAATTGTCTTGTGCGCGAACAAATTGAACGATTGGAACACCATTCCGACATCCGCGCGCAGCGCGGCGAGGCCTTTGCCTTCGGCGGGCAGGGCCACGCCGTCGATGCTGATGTCACCGGAATCGATCGGCTCGAGGCGATTGATGGTGCGGCACAGGGTTGATTTCCCCGAACCCGACGGGCCGAGGACGATCACGACCTGGCCACGGGGTACGTCGAGGTGGATATCGCGCAGCACGTGGAGGTCACCGAAGTGTTTGTCCACGTTGCGCATCGAGATCATCGGCACGGCAGCGGTGGCTGGTGCGGCATCGTCGGTCATGCCGAAAAAGATAGTTCTGATTCGCCGAAATGCATTGTGCTCGACCGAATTCGACCACGTCCGCACCAAGTCGACAACTGCTGGTAACCCGACACCTGCTGGTAACCTTCATGCCTTACGCGTGTCCGCTGACGGAAATGTCGTGGTCACCGGGAATGCCTACCTGCCGCCCCACAGATCGAGCAGCCCTGAAATAGGGCTCGTACCGGCGGCGGCGGCACCTGTCGAGCCTCGGCGCTCGCGTAGTCGCGGATCGGGCGGTAGTCGAGTTTGTCAATTGTTTTCCGTGGGAGTGCAGAATGCACGCGAATGCGACAGCGGGAAACCCTCACGGTTTCGGTGAATACACCCGATCGGTGGTGAGGCCCGGTCGGTATCTCGCCCGAACCAACCGCCCGGTCGCCGCGCGCCGCGGGCCCATCAGGCGGCGCTGGCGAATGCGCGGGCGGGATCGGCGGTGTTGGTCGCGGTGGCGTGGAAGAGTTCCCCGGATTCGATGAGGCGGTCGATCATGCCGTCACACGGGATGGCGGCCTGGAAAGCAGGACGGGCGCCGTCGAGGTGACCGTGGGCGACCGCCACCTGGAGCAGGTCGCGCGAGTGCAGCGCGAACGAGGTCGCCAGGTGACCACCGGCGGCCGCCGCCTCGGTCGCGCGCGCCAGCCAATCATCGAAATCGGCGTACGGGTAGTGCAGGATCATGGGCGCGGTCACGGTGCCTGCGGCTTGGGAGTAGCCGGTGAAGGTGTGCTTGTCGGCGGGTGTCGCATCGGCGGTGAGGCGGATCGCGCTGCGAATGGCCGGCGCGTCGAGGAAGGTGGACCGGCCGCTGACGCGGAAGACCGCGCATTCGGTGAACGGATTGCTCACCGGGTGTGGCCGGGGGATCGCCTCGTGAGCAAGGAAGGTCACCTGGTCGGCCCCGTCGATCTGCCAGCGGCGGCGACCGTCGTCGTGGAAGATCTCGCGCGGACCGAGTGGGAGCAGCCATCGCATGTCTGCGGCGCGGGCTGTCGGCAGCGCGGCGGCGATATTGGCGACCTCGCGATCGACCGGGTCGGGCGTTGTTGTCACGTTGGCGCACACGAGCACCGAATACTCCTGGCCGACCGCTGACGCCGTGGCTCGCACGGCCGGATCATCGGAATAGACGATGAGCAGGTCGGCATAACGGGCGTGATGGTCGAGCCAGGTGCGTAAACCGGCGTTCGGCGCGTCGATCGTCGCGCAGATCGCGGTCGGTTGATGTCCGCGCGGACGACGGCCGTCGCCGACGCCGCGCAACACCGTCGTCGTCAGATCGTCGATCCCGTTGTCGCGCAGGTACTCGTGGTACTCGGCGAACGGGTCGACCCCGGTCGCGCGTGCCGCGGTGAGATTGGGGCCGCCGATGGGCCGGGTGTGCCGCAGCGGCGTCGCGTCGATGATGGCGAGCGACTCGGTCGAGGGGAGCAGTCGTGGCCAATGGAAGTCGAGTCCCCAGCCGGTTTGGGTGCCATTGAAGGTCGGCAGGCAGGCCAGCAGGAAGTCGTGGCGGAAGCAGGGCGCCATGATCTCGACGAAGTTGGTGTAGCGCAGCTCGAATCTGCGGTCGACCACGGTGATCTCGTGGGTGTAGTAGCTGTCCTCGGTCAACGCTGGTTGCGACAGGGCCAGGTGGTAGGCGGCCGCGTAGTCGAACATCGCGTTGATGGTCGCGGTGTCGGTGGCGAGGTCGTCGTCGGGTAGCCAGACGTAGTCGTAATGATCGAGCATGCCGGCCAGGTCGACGGTCAGCACATGATGCAGCGCAGGCCATTTCGGGCCGGGCCGGTCGAGCCGGACGATATCGTCGGCGCGATACCGGTCGGGGTCGGTGCCGAAGTAGCTGACGACGAAGTCCCAGGTGCGGGGGATCCGGTCGGTGAGCCAGCTCTCGTGCAGCGACGAGTCGCCCGCGCGCAGGATCACCAGATTGCGGTGCCGACCCAACCGGCTCTCGACTTCTCGGGTCACGGCGTCCCCTCTCCTTCGCTGTACCAGCCCTCGCCCCACAGGGTGTTCAGGCGCGTGAAGTAGGCTTCGTATTGCGGTGCCACCACATCGGTGGAGAATCGGGCGATGGCGTAGTCGCGGATCGCCTGGTGGTCGAGCTTGTCGACCGCTTCGGCGGCGTCGAGGAAGTCACGCAGGGTGCGGCAGCGGAAACCGTGCACGCCGTGGGTCACCGTCTCGGTGAACACTCCCCAATCGGTGGTGATGACCGGGGTGCCGCACAGCATCGCCTCCACGTGCACACCGCCGAACGGCTCGAGGTACAGCGACGGCACGAACACCGCGCGCGCCCGGCTCATCAAATCCGCCCGTCGTGGCCCGTCGACCACCCCGACGTACTCGGCGAGCTCGGCCGGCGGCGGCGGACCCGCGCCCGCGACGACGAGCCGTACGCCGAGCCGCGCGCAGGTCTCGAGCGCGATGTGCAGGCCCTTGGCCTCGACGAGCCGACCGATGTAGAGGAAGTAGTCGTCCTTCTCCGCGCTGAAGGTGAACTCGTCGACCTCGTAGTAGTTGGGGATCACGGCGTCGTAGAACTGTCCGCGCGCGCTCATCACCCCGCCCGGCATCGTGGCCTGCGAGCCGTACACCGAGTGCATCCACGCGTAGCTCTCGAACACGCGATAATTGGCGAACACGCCCGCATAGCCGATGCCGTACTCGACGGTCATGAGCTCGGGGAAGGTGTCGGCGATGGCGCGCTGACACGTACCGCCGAGCAGACAGATGAAGTCCCGATCCGCGCGGCGCTTGGCGATCTCGGCGATCGCGCGTCGGTTGGTCGTGGTCCAGTGCGGGGCGAACGGCTCCCAGGTGAGATTGTTCTCGTCGCGAGAAAGGTCGTTGCCGCCGAACCACTCGGCCTGCTCGGCCTTGGTCACGATCGGCACGAACTCCGCGCACTCGGCGTCGTTCTCCTCTCCGCCGTAGAGGACGACGTCGTGGCCGCGCGCGGTCATCATGGTGGCGAAGCGGCGATGCTTCTGCGTGTACGCGCACGGCTGATAGTGCTTGGTGGTTTGCGTATTGGGGAAGTTGACGACATGAAAACGCATGGTGGCATTCACATTCCGGGTCAGCGGTCGATGATTGGGCGAACCGAGAGCGGGTCCTCGCCGATTGCCTCGTCGAGATGCTCTTCGCTGTCGAGGTAGGCCGGACGCTTGCGCTGCTGTTGCTGCTGGCCCTGCCCGGCGCCCGCGCCGCCCATGCCGCCGCCCATCGGGTAGCCGCCGTAGGGCATGGTCGCGCCAGGGGCGATCCCGGCGCGGCCGAGCGCCTCGCCGACGGCGCCGGTGCCGCCGATGGATACCGCCCGGGGAAAGAGCTTGTCCTCGCCCGTGGTCATGCCTTTCGCGGAAATCGGCGAGCCCGCGCTCGCGCCTGCGCCGCCGCCACCGCCGCCTGCCCGCGTCGGACTCACGTCGAAGCCGAAGGGGCCGGTCGCTCCCGTCGGTCCCCAGGGGCCCGTGGCGAACGGTCCGGCGGCGAAGGGGCCGGTGGCGAACATGCCGGTGACTCCGGACGCCAAGGTCTGTAGGGCCTGAGATAGCTGTGACAGTGGGCTCGTGTCACCGGTCGGTCCCTGTCCGGCGGGGCTGCCGGTTGGTTGGCCGGTGGTGTTGGTGCCGGTGGGTCCGCCGGTGGTGGGTGGTGGGGTGCCGCCGGAGCCTTTGCCGCC
>NZ_JBSGIJ010000042.1:0-5253 GCF_053605015.1 Nocardia sp. NPDC003979 | reverse complement strand
ACACGGATGAGGTCGCGTCGTTTTCCGGAGGAGTCACGGACCCGGACACGCGCTTTCCAGTACCCGGGAGCGAGTTCGGTGAGCATCGGTTTGCCGGGGACCCCGAGGGGCCGGGGTGGTCTACCGCGGGTCATGGGTACACCGATCGAGTCGGTTGTGGGTGGCGGCTGTCTTAGTGTGGTGTGGCAACGAAATCCCTTTCCGCTCGGTGAGTTGGGGGAGGCCGGCGTCGTCTGCGGGTGGAGTTCGGGGTTCAACCTCGCGCAGTGCGCGTCGACCACGCGGCGTCGGTCCACTTGACCGATGCCCGGGAAGGCGACTTCACTGAATGCGCAGCTCTAGCGGCTGCTCCGACCATCACGGCGTCGGCGGCGGTTGACCGTGTGGAGGATTGCTATGTCGCGCGAGAGGCGCCATGACCGTCTACCTGGCCCTCACTAGCGCACCGGGCCCTGAACCCCTGATTCGGCGGCGTCGAGTAAGTCCATCTCGGCGAGAGCGACCACGACTGCCAGACCTGTCACCGCGCCGACGACTGCTCGGTGTGCGCGTCGACGGCCGCCTCGCGAGCGAGGATGAAGGCTCCCGAGCGAGCTGCGGCACCTTTGCGTATGCGTGCTCCCCGGGCGCGCGGAATGAAGCCAGGGTGGGGGAGGTGCAGCTGTCCGGCCTATAGTGCTCCCCGCCCGAGCGGGGATGAAGCCACCGCCGGCCCCATTACAGGCAAGTCATGAGACTGCATGCCGCTGCGGGAGATGCCGATGATGGATCATCTCCGTGTCGTGGGTAGTGTCGAGTTCAGCCAGCATCTGTGCTGAGGGATCGCATCGGCTGTCCGGTGACAGTGAAGATGAGCCACGCCAACCTCGCTGACCTGCGGTGGCCCATTTTGAGTGGCAGGCTCCCCGACCCGATTTGCCATTCAAAGTGAGCCAACTCTCTCCATCGGCCACGGCGAACTGGCTGGTCGGGCTCTCGATGGTCCAGGTTCAGTGGCAAGGCTGCGTCGATGGCTCAGGTGGGTTGGCAATAGCCTATTTTCACTGGCAACGGACATCGGCTGTAGCGTTGCTCAGTGTCGGATCTCACCGATCCGATTGGTGAATTCTGACGTCGCCGGGTGTGGCAGGGCGGGATTGTCGCCAGTTCGCAGCACGCAACAGTGACGGCGGCGACCAGCAGAGTTCCGGGCGAAGATCCGTTGAGACAACGCTCAGCTAAGCCAGCGACGGGCCACTGGCCAGCGATAATCCCGGCGACGTCGATGGTCACCCCAGCCATAATCTCCGACGTGAAAGAAGTCGAGGTCGTCGTCCAGTACGAGCGCGCGACTCTGCACGTCGGCGGGGTGTTCCTGAAGATCGACGCTGAACAGTCGAACACCGACACCAAGGTCGAGGCGATGGCCGGCACCGTTCCCGACTCCGGATGTTCTGTGGCGTAAGCCACCAGTGCTCGCGCTCGCCGCTCTGCCAGGATTGGCACTCGGCGCCTCGGTGAGCAGTCGACCGCATCGCCAGCGGCGTGGGCCGCAGCGGGCGCCACCATACGGAAGCTGCACGACGCGCCGCTACCGCCATGGCCCGGCCGGGGCCTCGACGCGCACGCATCGGAGCGCAACCGCAAATGTGCAGCGCTTACCAGGAGCGGGGTGGCCCCACCAACGTAGTCGCACACAACCGCCGGATAGCCGAGATCGCGCTTCGGCCGTGAACGCCGGCATTCACCCACGGCGACCTCCGGATCTCCCACGTGTTCGTCGAAGGCGATGAGGTCACTGGCGTTAACCGGTCCGAGGCGGCCCAGGGCGATCCCCTGTATGACCTCGCCATCCTGACGCTCGAACACCCGGAACACCTCAGTGACGTCGTCGCCGGTTACGGTGCCGACATCGACCTCAAGGTGATCCGCGCCTGGTGGTCGTTGCCTAGCCTCCTGGGGCCCGCTGGGTGGTTGAGCACGGTTTCGATCCGGCCTCGCCAGGCTGCAAGGTCGACGTGCTGAGAACCCAGGCAATGCGGACTGATCACTCGCAACCAAGATCGCGACGTCAGTATTCGCCGATACAAACATCTTCGGATCTGGGGCGACGTCAGGATCTACCTATCGGTGACGTCAGAGATCATCGATAGAACCACTATGGCTGGCCTTCTGGGCCGAATGCGGAGGCCCGGCCCGTGATAGCAGGCTTTCCGTAGCAGATCGACGTACGAGCTGGGTGGCGTCGGGAGTGGTTTCAGGGTGCAGCGTCGACTGATTTGGTGGTGTCGTCGGTGTCGGCGTGGACGGTTTTGGTGCCCCAGCCGATGTGGGATTCGCTGCGCATGCGTTCGATCATGTGTGGGTAGTGCAGTTCGAAGGCGGGTCGTTCGGAGCGGATTATGGGGAGTTCATAGAAGTTGTGTCGCGGGGGTGAGCAGGTGGTGGCCCATTCCAGGGAGTTGCCGTGCCCCATGGGTCGTCCACGGCCACGACTTGGCCGTATCGGTAGTTTTTAACACGTTCCACACGAATGTCGTCATCGACGCCCCGAGCAGGAACGATCCGAGGGTGGAGATGGTGTTCAGCGTGGTGAAGCCGTCGGTGGGCAGGTAGTCGGCGTAGCGGCGGGGCATGCCTTCGTTGCCGAGCCAGTGCTGGACCAGGAAGGTGGCGTGGAAGCCGATGAAGGTGGTCCAGAAGTGCAGTTTGCCGAGGCGCTAGTCGAGTAGACGGCCGGTCATTTTCGGGAACCAGAAGTAGATGCCGGCGAAGGTGGCGAACACGATGGTGCCGAAGAGCACGTAGTGGAAGTGGGCGACCACGAAGTAGGTGTCGTGGACATGGAAGTCCAGCGGTGGGCTGGCCAGGATCACCCCGGACAGGCCGCCGAACAGGAAGGTGACAATGAAGCCCAGCGCCCACACCATCGGGGTTTCGAAGGTGAGCTGGCCTTTCCACATGGTGCCGATCCAGTTGAAGAACTTGACCCCGGTCGGGACCGCGATCAGAAACGACATCAGCGAGAAGAACGGCAGCAACACCGCGCCGGTGGCGTACATGTGGTGGGCCCATACTGCCATCGACAGCCCGGCGATCCCGAGGGTGGCATAGACCAGCGCGGTGTAGCCGAAGATGGGTTTGCGGCTGAACACCGGCAGGATTTCGCTGATGACCCCGAAGAACGGCAACGCGACGATGTAGACCTCGGGGTGGCCGAAGAACCAGAACAAATGCTGCCACAGGACCGTCCCGCCCGTGGCGGGGTCGAAGATGTGCCCGCCCAGGCGGCGGTCGAAGGCGATGCCGGCCAGGCCCGGGGAGTGTACGATGTCGGACAGGGGCTGATAGGCGGTCCATCCGAAATCGGCGGCGCCGCCGGGGGTGAGGAATCCCGAGACCGCCATCGTCGCGCCGAATAGGAACAGCCAGTAGCTCAAGGCGTTCAGGCGGGGGAAGGCCACGTCGGGGGCGCCGATCTGCAAGGGCAGGATCGCGTTGGCGAACCCGAACACCGTCGGGGTCGCATAGAACAGCAGCATGATCGTGCCGTGCATGGTGAACAGCTGGTTGTACTGCTCGGGAGACAGGAACTGCATGCCCGGGCGGGCGAGTTCGCCGCGCATCAACAGCGCCATCAGCCCGCCGATGAGGAAGAACGCGGTGGTGGTGACCAGGTACATGATCCCCAGCAGCTTGGGGTCGGTGGTGGTGACGATGCTCCACACCGCTGAGCCCTTGGGTCCGCCGCGGGCAGGGAACGGGCGCGAGGCCTCGACGATGGAGCCTGTTGAGCTGGGACCTGCACCATTTCCACTCCTCACCCGTCACCGGCCGAACCCCAACGGCGATACCCGCTCGATGAGCGCTCAAACGATCGTGCGCGCCTTTACCGGAAATCTGGTGTAGGCTCGGCGCCGCCGGTGTTTCCGAGCAGGGGTCCGGGAACACTCACGAGATAAAGCCACGCAAAGCAGTTACCGCCATCTGGACACGATCACGCTCGCGAATACCCGTGCGACGTACGCGGTGGCGCTGGATCGCCTCGTCGCCGATTTCGGGCCCGATACCGCTGTGGCGCTGCTGGATCCGGAACCGGACCGGGTCAGCGGCTGGTTCACCTATGTGCGGGGTGCCAAGTCGGCCAAGACCTTCAACATCCGGCTGACCGCGCTGGGCTCGGCGTCGGAGTATTGGCGTGAGCAGGGCTGGCTGGCCGGTGATCGCTTATCCGGCTGCGGGCCCGACGTGCGCCGCCGGACACGAGCAAGCATTGAGCCGCGAGCGAGCGGCGTTCATCGTGGGATCGGATGTGCGCTGCGCGAACGGGCGCTGTGGCCATGCTCTATGAGTCCTCGGCGCGTGCTGAGGAGGTGCTGAATCTGGACGTGCCGGATCTCGATGCCGCGAATCGGTGCGCGGTGGTGATCCGTCGCGGTGGTGATCCGCAAAGGATTGCGCGTGAGCTGATCGCGGGACAGACGGATACGACCCACGCCGCGGAGGGCGGGCCTTAACGCCGGTGTTGATGAAGCTGTCCGGGCACACATTGGTGCGCAGCCTGCAAGTACGCGCGGGTCTTCGATGAAGGGCTGCGTCGGTTCCAGGCCGACAGCGACCCGGCCGCGCGCCGCCGCCGGGGTCGCTGTTCCTGCCCTGGTTGAGCGGGTGACGGACGCCGTGTGCCGGGTTCGACGGCAGTCGTGGCGGCGACGCCGGGGGCGGGTTACTACGCGCCCGCGGTGATTGCCGGTATCTCGCAGGGTAAGGCGGGTGTACGGGCGGTTCGGGCTCGTCAGTGGCGGGATGGAAGGACACGTTGATGAGTTCGTCGGACAACCCGGTGCCGGGGGTATACACGCATTGAGCCGCAATCAGGAGAGGTGCCGATGATGCCCAGAGATGCCCCGACCCCGCCGCACGGTCTGCAGGTGAGTACCCCTTTGGTTGCACGCTCGGTGTGGTCGGGTGTGCTGGTCGGTATCGGCACCGCGTCCTTCATCGACGAAACCGTGTTCCACCAGCTGCTGCATTGGCACCACTTCTACGACAAATCGACCACCTCGATAGGGCTGGTCTCAGACGGATTATTCCACGCGTTCGGGTTCTTCGCGGTGGTGATCGGGTTGGTGATGGTCGCCGATCTCATCCGTCGCGCAGGGTTGTCGAAGTACGGCTTGGCCGCTGGGATCTTCCTCGGACTAGGTGTGATGTCCAGGGAGGTTGTCCCGCTCCCCGCGGGTAAGTCGATGTGACAGGCGAAGGCCCCCGGTA
>NZ_JBSGIJ010000041.1:0-14405 GCF_053605015.1 Nocardia sp. NPDC003979 | reverse complement strand
ACACAACAAGACGAGGTGTCTATGTAGCAGGAACTACCGACCAAATACAAACCGTACGGACGTTATGGACAGCGGCGAAAGAGGTCTACTTAACGTTGACCAGGGGCGCACGGGTCATCGTCGCCGGGCGGCTCAAGCAACGCAGCTACCAGACCCGTGACGGGGACAAACGCACGGTGTTCGAGCTCGAGGTCGACGAAGTCGGGCCGAGCTTGCGATTCGCGCGCGCTCAGGTCAACCGCACCGGACGCAGAACGAACAACGGCAGCGGCAACGGGTTCGGCGTCGACAACCCTACCCGCGCCACCTCTGCGGCCGAGCCCGCCACCGCTGCGCGGACCTCGGATGCTTCTGACCCGTGGGCCACCTCCGCCCCGGCGGGCAGGGGCAGCGAAGCGTGGGCCGAGCCTGTGCTCGCCGGTGTCGGTGTGGGTGATTTCGGAGAGCCACCGTTGTGACCTGACCCGGTTCTGCGATGCCGTTGCGGTGGCGAGCGGGCAGGCAGGTGGTGGGTCGGGGCACCGTGCTGGGGTGGGCCCAGCCGCTCGAGGGCTACCAGGCCATCGTGCGCCACGCCGTCGGGCCCGCGCCCGGCGGAAACGAACCCCCCGCGCCCGTCCCAGCCCCAGCTGGCGGTGGGGTTGTGCGCGCGGGGAATTCGCCCCCGCACGCAGATGGCGCGTTCCCGCCGTCGTGTCGCCCGCTGTCCTGGTGAACAGCCCTCGGCTGGGCCCACCCCAGCCCGGCACCCCTATTTCGCGAAAAGCGTGGCAGTTCCAGCGCGCCCGGGTGCCGACCCATTCTCGCCATCCACAGTCAGGAGAACAGCTGTGTCCGTTCACGCACCCACCGTCTCCCCCACGATCACCCTCACCACATACAGTGTCGAGCCCGGGTTCGACCTGCACGATCTCAATCTGGCTGCCCCCGATGTCACCGTCACCGAGCCACCGTCCGACGAGCCCGCCACCAAATCTGTGGCGGCGGTGCCGGATACGCGGTCGTTCCTGGATGCGATCGAAGCGATCGAGCTCACCTTCGCCATCGATCGCAAAGCCGCGATCGCGATGTTCCGTCCAGCGTTGGACTTGGCGACCGACGCCGACTGGGACCTGTTGGATTTCATGGTCGAGTGCTTCACCCTCTACCCGCGTGAGTCGGCGCTGCTGCGTCTGCGGGCCCGCTGGGCCGCCGGTGACGAAACCGAACGCGAACGGTTGGTGCGGTTGGTGCCCGACACCGACCCCGGCCTGCACTCCCACGACAACCACGCCCTGGCTCAGCTCATCGAGACCCGCGCCAGAACGAACGGCACCACCGTGGCCGAAGAGTTCGCGGCGTTCCAGGTCCAGCTCGCCGCCGCCGAGATGCCCCGCCAATCCATCCGCACCTGGCGCAACCCGCTGCCTCGGCTGGCCATGCCCGCCTCCCGCCGCATCGATGCCGCCCGCCTGGACCCCGAGCAGATCCGGGCCCGTGTCCTCGCGCGGGGCAAGCGGCGCCCCGCGGAGCCGGAACCGGTCGAGGTCGCCGCGTATGTGCAGGAGAGCTTGTTCGTCGACACCGAAGTCGTCGAGCAAGCCCGCTTGCGTCAACGGTGGGCTGAGTTGATCGCGCGCGGAGTCACTCTCACCGCCGGTGCGCCGCGAGGGTGGACACCGCGTCGCCCCGGTGAACGGGCGCCCCTGCCCGCTGACTTGGCTGAGGCGATGTGGGATCACCAGTACTGCGTGCACGTCGCCGATCAACGCGACCACGACCGCGCCCTGGCCGGTGAATCGACCAAGTCCCCCGAACACTCCCACGCCTGGGCCGCCGAACGAACCGGGCTGCGCTCCCGCGCCGACCGGCGGGAAGGTTTCGTGTTCCAGGGCAACGGTCTCGACGACTTCGCCACCGCGATGACCCCGGTCGCCGGATGGCGGTGCGTGTCCTGCTTCGTCGAACGCCCCACCACCGACCAACGACCCATCCACGTCCGCGACGGGATATTGCGCAGCGATGACGGACTGTGTGACTACTGCCGGTGCGAGAACCGTGTCGGGTTGCCCGCGTTGCCCGCCGGGTTCACCGTCGCCGATCTCGCCGCCACCTACTGCACCTACTTCGTCGAGCACTACCGCGACGCCGCCTACGGGCTCATCGCCGAGGTCCGTCGTCGCGCGCCGGAATGGTTGATCACCGTGATCGACCGGTTCCTTACCGCCCACCCGGACCTGCCCGGCACCCCGGCACCAGTCGACGCCGACTCCGACGCCGAACCGGCGCCCGCGGTGTCCAAGCGCCGCCGCGGACCGATGGTGCCACCCGGACAACGGCCCGGCCGGTGCGAGGGCTGCACCCGCTACACCCCCGTTCACGACGACGGGTTCTGCACACAGTGCCGGGTCCACCTCGGCCTGCACATCCCCACCCCACGCGAGCGTCAACTCGTCGCCGCCTGACCCACTCCCACAGCACGTAGTCGGCTGGGGCACCGCCAGATCCGGGGTGCCCCAGCCGGTGTGCTTGACCTCGAGGAGGCCCGCCTGTGTTTCATCGCGCCCGTCATGCCCGCGCTCGCCGCCGGTTCCTCCGTCAACGTCGGCGCCGCCTCACACAGGTGATGATCGCCGTCCACCTGGCGGCCGATCCTCGCTCGATGATCTACGGTCATCGCCCCGGTGACCCGTACCTGTTGGCCGATCGGTTCCGGCTCGACCGTCGCGGCGATGCCGACGACTTCGCGGTCCTCGACCGGGTCTTCGCGGCACTCAACGACCACCCGCACCCCGTCGACGTCGAGCACACGCGCCGCTGGTACCGACACGGCCACCGATCCCTGTCGGTCGGAGACATCGTCACCATCGACCACCGCCGCTACGCCTGCACACCCTGGTCATGGGACGCGCTCGCCACCGACTGAACGAACGCGCCCTGCGCCTCGGGCCGCGCCAACCCTCGCGCCCGCACCACCGCATCCCCACACGATCCGAAAGTGAACACTCATGGGCCAACACTTCAAACCTGTCTTCCTCGCCGAGGACTCCGATACCGTCATCGGCCACCTCGATCCAGGGATCTTCTTCAAACTCGCCGAGCACGCCGCCCGACGCGATGACTGGTTCGTCTCCGATGTCGCACGAATCCTCACGACACCGACGCGCATCGCGTGGGTCGGCGTGTACAGCGATCCTGAACCCGGCACCGAACCGCCTACCAACCTCCATGGCCTCGCCGAGGACTTGCCCGAAACACCGGTCCCCGATGTCGTGCCCGGAACGTATCTGATCAACCACGACCGCCGCGTCTACCTCCTCGTTCACCCCACGCCCGACGAGGACGAGGTTCATCCCCTTCCCGCGCTCACTCTCGATGGCGCCGAGGGCTACATCGAGGACGAGCACGGCAAGATCGGGTCCTGGGCGCGTCAGCGCATCAGCGTCGCCGACACCGCGCCCACCGGATACACCGAAGTCCAGTTCCGCGCCTGGTTCGACTGACCCAGCGCCACCCCACTCAGCCGTGCCGCAGCGGGCATCGCTCGCTGTCGGTCGGCGACATCGTTTCGATCGGCGGTGACCATTACGCCTGCGCGCCGCTCGGCTGGGCGCCGATCGCACCGCCGGGCTGAGCGCCGGCGGCGATGGGGATCAACCGCGCTCCAACGGCTGATCCCCACCCGAAACTCCCGCATCACCCCCGCCTCTGCTCACCACTGCTACACCCAGCCCGTACTTGCCCGCCCCCGCATCGCCACCCTCCTGCACCCTTCCGCGCTCCCCCCACACCTCCCCTTCGCTTCTCTCCGCCCATTTAAAAAGGCAGACGTCTGGCATTCAGGAATTGCAATTCGATAACTTCCGTGTCGAGAGTTGTCGAAAGTTGTCCAGCGTAGTCCAACCCGAAAATTGCGCCCTTGCACAGCAAAAGTCGACACCGCTTCATGGAGGCATGGTTGCCACCATTCATCGAGTTACCGCAGGCAATGGATACCAATACTATTTGCGCAATATCGCTGCCAACGATGCCACCGCACGGGGCCGGTCTTCGCTGGCCGACTACTACTCCGCTCACGGCGAAGCCCCCGGACGCTGGCAGGGCAGTGGTCTGGCCGCGCTCGATATCACTCCGGGATCGGAAGTGACTGAGTCGCAGATGCAGTCACTGTTCGGCCTGGGGATCCATCCGAACGCCGAACAGATCGAAGACCGCGTCTATGCGCACCAGATCAGCCTGGGTGCCAACGACCGTGAAGCCAGGCGGGCAGCGGAGAAGGCATCGAAACTCGGCAACAAGTTCGCCGCCTACGAAGCCCAGTCCAAGTACAGGAGCCAGTGTTCCGAGGCCTTTCGTGCCCACAATTCTGCACGGAACCATGCACCGATGACCGCGATCCCGGACGACGAACGCGCGCGCATCCGAACGCGAGTAGCCACAGAAATGTTCACCGCCGAGTACGGACGCGCCCCGTTGAATGCCCGGGAATTGTCGGGGTGGGTCGCGAAGAATTCACGACCGAAGCACTCTGCTGTGGCCGGTTTCGACATCACCTTCAGTCCCGTCAAGAGTGTCTCGGTCCTGTGGGCGCTCGCTCCACTCGAGATTTCGCGCCGGGTCGAGGCTGCGCATCGGCGTGCGATCGAGGACGCGGTGAGCTGGTTGGAGCACAACGCGATCTTCACGCGCCTGGGCCGCAACGGGATCCGGCAGGTCGACGTCGACGGCGTGGTCGCCGCCGCGTTCACTCACCGTGACAGCCGAGCCGGTGATCCCGACCTGCACACCCATCTGCTGATCGCGAACCGTGTGCGCGCCGTGGATGGCAAATGGCGCACGATCGACTCCAAAACCCTGCACGAAGCGGTCGTCACCGCCTCGGAAATCTATGATTCCCGGCTCGAACACCACCTCGAAACCGACCTCGCCCTGCAGTTCGAAGCCCGCCCCGGGCGCACCCCCGACCAAGTCCAGATCCGTGAAATCGTCGGCATACCTGTGGAACTGATCGAAGCGTGGTCCCAGCGAGGCGCTGCGATCATCGCCCGCCTCGACCAGCTCACCGCCGCATTCCAGACCACGTTCGGACGTGAACCGTCACCAACAGAGGTCTATGACCTCTCCGATCGCGCGACCCTGGAAACCCGCCCGACCAAACACCTCTCGGCCTCCCTGTCCGAACAACGCGACACCTGGGCCACCCAAGCCAGGCAACTGTTCGACGGCCGCGACACCATCAAAGACGTCGTCACCCGCGCGATGTCGACGCCACCGACACCACGTCCGGAACCGGATGCCGAGTTCATCACCGCGGCCGCCGAGCGTGCCCTGGCCGGGGTATCGGCGAGGCGGTCGACCTGGCGGGTGTTCAACCTGCGGGCCGAGGTCGAACGCCAACTGCGCGGGCAGATCTGCGCAGCGGACTGGACCTGGGTGCCGGACAGGGTTGTCGCCGCCGCGACGGCGCCACCGGCAGCAGTGGCACGCGGTGACCCCGACCTCACCGAACAACCAGTATTGCGGGCCGTCCCAGCGTGGTTAAGTCGCCGCGATTCCACCCCGGTCCATGTTCGGGCGAACTCCCAGATCTACACCACCGAATCCACACTGGATGTCGAAGCAGCGTTGATCGAACTGTCGGTCGAGCCCGGCGCCCGCGTCCTGGACACCGACCTGGTGGCCGCGGCGGTCTCGGACTACAACACCGCCAACCCGGACCGTCGACTCAACGCCGGCCAGGTCGGTGTCATCTCCACCTTCGCCACGTCCGGGTTACGCGTGCATACCGCCAACGCACCGGCCGGCACCGGCAAGACCACCGCCATGCAAGTGCTCACCAGCGCATGGCATTCCAGCGGCGGCACCGTCCTCGGCATGGCGCCCACCGCCGCGGCCGCCGCGGTGCTCGGGGAGTCGATCGGTACTCGCGCCGAGACCGTCGACAAACTCCTCGACGTCATCGATCGCCACACCACCCGCCCGGAATCGCCCACCATCGTTGGGAATTCCCCGCCGTCGCTGCCGCAGTGGGTGCTCGATATCGACAACACCACGCTGGTGATCGTCGACGAGCACGTCAAACTCGGCAACACCAAACGCCTGCGGCTCCTGCGATTTCTCTCCGACCGTGGTGCGACGGTGCGCTGCATCGGCGACGACCGGCAGCTGCCCGCGATCGACGCCGGTGGCAGCGACGTCGACATGAACGCCGCCTCGCCTGAACAAACCCTTACCCTGTCCCATGTCGTCCGGTTCGCTTCCACCGCCGAGGCGACCGCCTCGATCGGGCTGCGCGAGGCCGACCCCGCGGCATTGGCCTGGTATCTGGACAACAACCGTATCCACGCCGGGCACACCGGGTCGGTCTACGACGACACCTACCAAGCCTGGACCGCCGACGCCCTCGCAGGCCGCGACGCGATCATGCTCGCACCCACCCACGAGGTCGTGTCCGCACTCAACGCCCGCGCCCGCACCGACCGACTCGCCCGAACCGGCACCGAACCCGGACCGGCGGTGGTACTCACCGACGGTCTGCTCGCCTCGATCGGTGACACCGTGCGCACGCGACGCAACAACCCGACATTGCGTTTCGGCGCCCACGATTGGGTCCGCAACGGCTACGCCTGGACCATCACCCGCGTCCACGATGACGGTTCGCTGACGGTTTCGCACCGCCACCACGGCACCGACAACGGCGAAACGGTGCGGCTGCCGGGAGAGTATGTGCGCCATCATGTGCGCCTCGGCTACGCCTCGACGATCGATTCCGCGCAAGGAATCACCGCCGAGGCCTGCCATGTCGCGTTGTCCGGACGCGAATCCCGCCAGCAGTTCTATGTCGCGATGACCCGCGGGATCCACGCCAACCACGCCTACGTCGTCACCGCACTCGACGGCGCCGAAGGCGCGATCTACACCGAACCCGCCACCTATCCACGCACCGCCGTCGAGATCCTGCACCGCGTGATGGCCCGCGACGGCGCGCAAACCTCCGCCCACACCGAACTCCGCGACGCCCTCGACCCTGCTCTGCGGATCGGGCGCGCAGTCGATATCTACCTCGACACCCTCGGCCTGGCCGCCGAACACGCCCTCGGCACCGAGCAACTCGACGCCCTGGACCGCGCCGCCGACCTCGTTCACCCGAATCTGATCGACAGCCCGGCCTATCCCGTACTACGCCAACACCTCGCCTTGATCACGCTCACCGGCGCCGACCCCCTCGCCGCGCTGCGCGCCGCCGCCGACACACGCGAACTCGACACCGCCGACGACCCCGCCGCGGTCCTGGACTGGCGCTTGGACACCACCGGTGCTCATTCCGCAGGTACCGGTCCCCTCGCCTGGACCCCCGGCCTTCCCAACAGCGTCATGAATCAACCTCTCGCCGAGCCGGTTCGGGCCCGCGAACAGATCGTGGCCACCCTCGCCGCACGAATCCGCGACACCGCACAGCAGTGGACACCGGGGACCGCACCAGCCTGGGCACGCCCCTTGCTGGGCACCGACCCCGCCCTGCTCGGCGAGCTCGCGGTCTGGCGGGCCGGTCTGCACATCGCCGACACCGATCCTCGCCCGACCGGCCCGCCCCGCTACACCGGACTCGAACGAACCCAGCAACACCGGCTCGAACAACAGATCATCGACGCCCACGGAGACCCGACACTGCCCCGCAACCGGTGGGCCGAGGTCGTCGACGCCATCGATTCCCGCATCACCACCGATACCTACTGGCCGATCGTGGCCGACAAAATCGATCTGGCCGACCGCGCCGGACTTGACATCACCACACTGCTCGCCGACGCCGCCGCCCACCACCCACTGCCCGATGAAATGCCCGCCGCAGCACTGTGGGCGCGGCTCGAGCTCGAACCATCCGCGCTCGACACCATCCACAGCGACCTGCTGCGCCCCGACTGGCTACCCGATCTCGAAGCCGTGCTCGGCACCCACATGGCCGAACAGATCATCACCGAACCGGCATGGCCACGCGTCGTCGCCGCCGTCGAACGCGCTACCACCTGGACAACCCGCGATCTACTCAGCACCGCCTACGAACTCCTGCAAGGCGCCCAACCCGACGACACCACCCCGCTACGCCCCGACCAGCTCGCAGCCGCGCTCGCCTGGCGCATCGACGTTCTCCACCACAACTCCCCGACACCACGACCACCCGCGACGAGCCAAACTCCGACTGCAGCAGAACCCGCTCCCCCGGCCGACAACCACGCTCAATCTTTGAGCACCGTCGCCACGGAAGAACCAGCCCCGAACCCCACAAACGATGCCCTCACCGCCGACACCGATTCTCGCAGCACCGACGGCGACCCAACCACCGGCGTCGAATACATCGCACAACTGTTCGCATCAGGACGCGTCTCCGAGGCCATGTCCACGTTCAGAGCATTCAGAAGCGAGCTCTCCGAGGAGCAAAACGACATCCTGACCGCCGTCGCGGACACCCTCTACCAGAACAGCTTCCCCGTCGCACTAGCGCGACTCCGCTGGGCCGCCCAACAATTCCCCGAACACCGGACACTGATCCAGGCTTGCACACCTGCCACCGATCCACGCACCTTCCACCGCGACCCCGGACCACCCCGAGACCGACCCCGTCCCGTCTACGACCACCGCCAGACCGTCGATCCGACGATCAGACCAGATCTGTTCGACCCGATTCAGGCCGCCGGCACCGACCTCACCGACCAGTACGTCAAGGAGAGCCACAGACTCGAACTCGAACGCCTACGACAGGAAGAGAGAAAGCCACGACCTACAACGAACAACAGCGGCACCCCAGTCGATTTCCTGTTCAACGCGATGCCCGCCGTCGTCGGCCTGCCATGTGTCGACTGCAGCATCGAACGCCCCCGAAACGCGAGTATCCCCGTACCGCCACGCCGCTCCGATGACGGGCTGTGTCACTCCTGCCGCGACAACAAACGACCAGCAATCCCCGACCACAACCCTGCCGAGCACCTCGAAGCGAGATGCACCCACATCGCCGAAACACACCCCGCACACGCAGCATTAGCGATGCTGCGCCGCGACTGGCGCACACTCGATCGGGTCGGACGCAGCCTCATCGAGCAATGGCTCACCGATAACCCGCTCACCGAACAACCACTCCCAGTTCTCGCCCCGCTGCAACGTCTCTCCGATCGCGAGCTCGCCGAGGCGATCGACGGACTTACCCAGCGGCTCAGCAACATCGCCACCGAAGCTGAATTCTTCGCCCCTACTCGGCGTGTCGACTTCACCATGCCCGACCCGGCCGTCGCCGAACACCGACAAGCCGCCGGGAACGCACAGCTGATCGCACACCAGCACGCGCACGAACTCGACACCGCTATCCGCCGGCTCCACGCGACCACGAACGCACTCGACACCGCCCGAGCAGAACTCGACGCCCTGCCAATGACGCACCGCCGCCAACGCAAGACCCTGCAGGAGCACATCAACACCTTGGTGGGCGAACACCGCGAGCGCAGCCAAGCACACGAGCAGATCCGAAACGCCGCGCGGGCAGCAAACCGTCAAGCCAACGAATTACTCGCCCGAGCCGAAAGCACCGCCGCGGAGGACGAAAACCGCCGTCTCGCACATCAGGCACGCGCGGCCGACGGTGCCGCCAACGACCGCGAACAAGCAGCCACAGCCCTACAGATCGGACTGGGCTCCGAACTCACCGACCACCGTGCAGAACAACAGAGACGACAACGGCTGTCACATCCGCAACGACGACTTGAGGAACGCGCACGAGCAGGACGTGACCCAATAGCCGAGGACTTCAGCCCAGATGAGAACGCACCATTACGCGAGAACACACCGAGTTCGGGAATGGATTACGGCCTGTAACCCCCGGAAAAGTACCCCCAGGAGTTCGGTTACATACCTACCGAGCGGAGATCAGCGGTCGAGTGAAAGCGCTCGTGCGAGCGCAACCGACTTTTGCAGGTCTGGTGTCTGGGTGCTCATCCTCAGCACGTTGCTCGCCCACGCCGTGGTACAGAATTGGTGCCGTTGGCCAGCTGAGCACCGCTCGGTTACGCGATCGCCGCAGGAGTCGTCGAACAGCGCTCATGGCGTGAGCGTCAGTATCGAGCTGAGCTTGCTTCGGCCCGAGTGTGCTGCGGCCAGTTATCTGGGCGACAGACCGTGTCGGGTCAGCGCCATCCTCTACTGTTCATTCGTTCGAAGTAGGCATCGTCGGCGGCCTGGACTTCCTCATCGGTCATGGCGCGTTGAGGTGCCGCACGACGATCCACTGCCTCGAAGGTTTCTTGAATTGCCTTCATGCCGACGGTGATTCGCTCGTCACTTACCAACGGCTGGATCGCTCTTTCGGTCTGAATGGCTGCGTCTTTCTCGGCGGCTGCGGCCGCTCGCAAGATGGCCTCCGGCAACTGAGAACCTAACTGAAATGCGCTGCGGCCCAGTTTGAGGTCGCGTAGACGTCCGGAAGCATCCACGATTGCCGTGATCGCGCCGTTGCCGGCCGTACCGGTGCCGACGATGGTGCGCAAAGCTTCCTGGATCGAGTTGGTTTTCCTCCTGATGTCGACCAGAGCAGCATCGATGTCGTGTTCGTCGGTCACGGAAGGTCCCTGAATTCAGCCTGGATTTCTGGGTTGTTGGTGGTCTCGCGGATGAAGTGGAGTGGGCTTTTCGGGCCGAAGTACGTGTGCATCGTTGCTCGTGTCGGGTCTGCCCCATGAGCGCGCAGCACACGAATCGTCTCTACCGGGTCGCCGCTCGCGGCAACTGCGGCCATGTAGATCGCGGGGTGACCCTTGTCTGTGAGGGCGTGGACATCTGCACCCGCCTTCAGCAGCATTTCGACCGATAGAGGATGCGCGGCTTGTGCGGCGAAATGCAGCGGGGTCCATCCTTCGGCATCGGTGGCGTTGACATCCTGAGTGGCCAGCAGTCGGCCTATAGCCTCGGTATCACCGTCGCGGGCGGCGTAGTGCAGGGGAATGCGACCCCATTCATCCTGGGCTGTCATCTACTTCTGCTCCCTTCGATGGCTGCGGTTCCCGGTCGAGTCTTCGACGTGGAACCGTTCCGGATGACTGTTGACCTCATCGGTGAGTTGCTGCTGCGTCCATCCCTTGTCCTGGGCGTCAGCGATCAACTTTCTGTTCTCGAAGCCGCTGTTGTGGCCGAAGTCCCACCCCGGCTTCACGGGGTAGCGAACACCATTGGCCTCGTCCAGGTAATACTGCCCCTTCGGGTCCTTCGGCAGCTGGGTGATCTCAGGATGATTCGCATACGTTTTGTCGATGGGAACCTTGATGTCGGGCTCCGACTTCACGGTGTAGAAGTCCTCGGTCGTATCCCCTGGTCGCTTCCACTTCGGTGTGTTGTCGAGGATCTTCTGTTTGGTTTCGGCAGTCAGGCTCGGCCGGCGTAGACGCGACCATGCAATAAACGACCCGTCTATCGCAGCGCCTTCCGCGCCTGCGAGTGCTGGGCGTGCTCGCAAAAGTGGGCCCAGCAACTCACCACCGCGGGCGAGCGACTGTCCCACGATGGCGGGGACCTTGATCAACTCGGTCAGCCCGATCAGCGCCCGGATCGTGTTCGCGATCCGCACGCCGAAGGTGGTCAGAAGAATCGCCATGCCGCCTTGTGCGGCAACTACTGATCCCCCGCCGGTGAACAAGGCGAAGACGAATCCGGCTGCCTGGTCGGCGGCGATGAGAGCGACCATCTCGATGAGTGCTTGTTTGATCGCGCTCTTGGTTTGCTCGACGGAGTCCGCGTAGGAGTAGCACGAGGTGGCGATGTTGTCGCACACACCGGCCAGGTTTTCGAACTGGCCCTTCACGATGTCGGCCTGTTCGAGGGCCTGCGTAGTCTCGGTTGTTTGCTGGGCCTCGATGAAGGTTCGGGCGCCTACTTGGAGTGCGTCGAGCCCGCGCAGATCGGTGGCCATGCTGCGCCAGGCTGCGCCCGTCATTCTCAGCTCGGCTGGGTCACCATTGGGCCAGAGTTCGCCTTCGACATAACCTTTGACCCAGCTCCACCCAGTGGGTTCGGGGTCATCACCTCCGAACGCGATCGGCGGTTCGCTCGGCTGGTACACCTTCAGGGTGCCAGGCGGAAAGACCAGATCGTCCGCGCTCGGTGACGGAGCCGACTGTGCGTTCGCGTTGGCATGATTCACCGAGGTGAAGTGCAGCAAGTCGTGCATCTGCCCGACAGCCAAGGCAAGGTCACCCAGGGCGTCGACTGTGTTCCAGGCGGCGGGATCGTAGTCGTTGGACCATTTCAGACCAGCGTTGTCAGAGCCCGCGCAGCCTGCGCTGTGTTCGGCGAGCCGCGTTCCGAGCTGTCCGATGCTGAAGGTCAGGGAGTTGTGGACACGTTCGTACTCGTCTGCCGCTTTGCTGAAACCTTGGGGGTCGACCTGGATTACCGGAGGCGCCATCAGGGCCACATCGCCGTGTTGGTGTTGATGGCCGCGCTGTAGTTGGTATGCGCTCTCTTGGCTACCTCACGGAGTTCGTCGAGATTCTCCTTCATTTCCGCGACGCCCACTCGCCACTTGGCGTGGTTGCCTTGGTGCGCTGCGGCGGCCTCGCCCGACCAGATCACGTGCAACTCTGCGATATGGCGCTCGACTTCGGCGACCCATTCCTCCACCGTGGTACCGAATTTCACCATGGTCTCGATGGCGGTATCGAGTTCCTCGAGATTGACCCGGTACGCATCCGCGCTCGTCATGCGGGATCAGGCAGGTTCAGGCCGACGATCGCATCACGGTTGCTGGTGTCGGTGCTCTCGTACTGGGTCGCTGCTTGGGCCAGGAGCGCCGCAGTGTCCGTCAACGCCGCGATGATGGACTCAGCTCCGTGCTTCCACTCCAACCACGACTCATCGTAGGCACTGGCTGCAGTACCCTGCCAGCCGTCGACCAACAGTTCCTTGCCGATGGTGTTGTCCAACTTGGTCAGCTCGCTGCGGATCCCCTCGGCCTTGTCGCCGGTGAACTGTGCAGCCGCCCGTAGACGATCGACATGCACATTCAGGTCATCAGACACTCTGCTCCCCCAAACCGAAACCTTCATACCGATGCGCTCAACGACTCCTCCTGCCGCACTGCCGACGAGAGGTGCTTATCGTTGACGCGGGCTTCCGAGATGCGTTGCTACGCAGATGATACTGATCCTCAAGAGTCGAGTTCGCACCGATACGAACGTCATGCAGCATCGAGAGCCCGCTTTGTTCGGCGGTCGCAACCACGCCCCGCCCAAAATCGCGGGCTACGCAGGTCTCTGGCGATGAGTTCAGGCGGTCCTGTTCCTGCGCCCTGCCACCGGTCATCGGCGAGACCACCGTCGGGGCCCAGAGCATCGATGTTGTGCGTTGCCAGCCCCATTGGCGACCTGACGAGAGGCTGACGCTTGCTTGGCGACCCGTTGCAACCCGTGAAATTCTCTGGCCGCCAAATGTAATTGACTCCAGGATGCTGGGCATCATGGTCAACCAGATGAACACCAACCAACGCTCATCTGGCGCGGTCTTCCAGAACCTACACGCCACGCTGTCGAAGGACGTGTCGTGCGCTGGGGCCATCTGCTGTGACTCGATTGGTCTATTGCGACCGAAGTGCCCACTGCGAACCGCCAGCGGTATCAGTCACCTCGATGCCAGCAGCAGCCAAGCAATCTCGGACTTCATCGGCGGTCGCCCAGTCGGCGGCGGCCCGAGCGGCGGCACGCTGTTCGAGTTGTCCGGTCACCAGGACGTTGAGCGCGTGGTGGACAGTCTCGCCGGTGTCCGTGTGCTGGTTCCAATGCGGGTCGAGGGGATCCAGCGGACTGTCGCCGAACCCGCTGTTCACCGGCCGGGACTCGGTCCATGGTTAGGGTGGGGCCATGTTGCTTTGGATCAACGGCCCCTTCGGGGGTGGTAAGACCCAGACTGCGTTCGAGCTGCATCGCAGGCTTCCCGGCAGTGTCGTGTGCGATCCGGAAATGGTCGGCCATGGGCTGCACCGGATGATGCCGCGGAGGCTTCGTGCCGACTTCCAGGACTATCCGAGCTGGCGGCAGGGCGTGTTCGAGGTGCTGGACCATGTGCTTCGCGAGCACGACGGTGTGGTGATCGCACCGATGACAGTTGCCGAACCTCGATACTTCGCCGAGACAGTCGGGCGGTTGCGGGAGACAGGACACGACGTGCGGCATTTTGCGTTGCTGGCCCGTCGAGAAACAGTTCTGGATCGTCTTCGCGATCGCGGACTCGGTCTCGCCCCCGTCCTGCGCGCAGTCGGTCAGGGCGATCTATTGCTGCGTGCAGAACAGTTCGCTGTGGACAGACTCGACTTCTGCCTCGAGCAGCTGAGCAAGCCTGAGTTCGCCGACCAGATCTGGACCGACACGACTCCAGTGGCGTCGGTAGCCGACCGCATC
>NZ_JBSGIJ010000040.1:0-17784 GCF_053605015.1 Nocardia sp. NPDC003979 | reverse complement strand
GCTCGGCCTGCCGTTCTTCTTCCAGAACATGGTCGGCCGTTGCGTAGGCGACGAAGGAGCAAGCAACGGTGCCTGATCGCCGGGACCTCAGGGGCCGCCGACTCGAGCGCGCCAGCGCTCCATGTCACGGCAGCGGGGGGTTGGCGCTGTCGTCGCCGTCGAAGTCGACCGAGGAGTACTCGCGCAGCTTGGTGAGGCGGTGGTAGGCGTCGATCATGCGGACGGTGCCCGACTTCGAGCGCATCACGATCGACTGGGTCGACGCGCCGCCACCGAAGTAGCGGACGCCGCGCAGCAGGTCGCCGTCGGTGACGCCGGTGGCGCAGAAGAAGACGTTCTCGCCGGAGACCAGGTCGGTGGTCGAGAGCACGCGGTCCAGGTCGTGGCCCGCGTCGATCGCCTTCTGGCGTTCCTCGTCGTCCTTGGGGGCGAGCATGCCCTGCAGCTCGCCGCCGAGACAGCGCAGCGCGGCGGCGGCGATGATGCCCTCGGGGGTACCGCCGATGCCGACCAGGATGTCGACGCCGGACTCGGGCCGCGCCGCGGCGATGGCACCGGCGACGTCACCGTCGGAGATCAGGCGGATGCGTGCGCCCGCCTCGCGGGTCTGCTGGATGATGTCGGCGTGCCGGGGGCGGTCCAGGATGCACACGGTCAGGTCGGACACCGAGGACTGCTTGGCCTTGGCGACGCGGCGGATGTTCTCGCCGATCGGGGCGGTGATGTCGATCGAACCGGCGGCGTCGGGGCCGACGGCGATCTTGTGCATGTAGAACACGGCCGACGGGTCGAACATGGCGCCGCGCTCGGCGACCGCGAGCACCGAGATGGCGCCGGGGGAGCCCTTCGACATCAGGGTGGTTCCGTCGATCGGGTCGACCGCGAAGTCCACCTCGGGGCCGGTGCCGTCACCGACCGCTTCGCCGTTGTACAGCATCGGCGCTTCGTCCTTCTCGCCCTCGCCGATCACGACGATGCCCTTCATGGACACCGAGCTGACCAGCTGGCGCATGGCGTCGACGGCCGCGCCGTCGCCGCCTTCCTTGTCTCCGCGGCCGACCCAGCGGCCCGCGGCCATCGCTCCTGCCTCGGTGACACGTACCAGCTCGAGGGCGAGGTTCCGGTCGGGTGCCTCGCGGCGGCTGGGGGCGGGCGAAGATGCCGTCATTGCGGAGTGCCTCCTTGGCGTTGGTGATACGGGGGCAATTGTCGCATTCCGAACCTGCACGGTCGTGCACGACCTCCCGGCGCGACCCCTGAGCGGCCAGGTCAGCGGCCGAGTGGATACTGGTAGTCGTGGCCCAGACCAAGCACCGCATCTTCAACGACTACCGCGATCTGTTCTGGTCGCTGATTCCGTTGGTGCTGATCGCGGTCGTGCTGGCGGGTGCGGCCAGCCAGTGCACGGTGGCGACCAACGGCCCGACCCAGGGGCAGATCCCGTTCTTCGACGCGGACGCCGCGCTGCGTTCGGACGCGAAATCCATGCCGTTCCCGATCCGTCAACCGGCCTTGCCGGAGGGTTGGGTGTCGAACTCCGGCAGCCGCGAGAACATCAGCATCGCCGGTGGCGGGCCGGTGAGCACGGTCGGCTACATCACCCCGCAGGGCACCTATATGCGGTATTCGCAGAGCAACGCCACCGAGGAAGCACTGTCGCGGCACGTGCTCGGCTCGCGCTATCCCACCGGTACCCAGGACATCGCCGGCCAGAAGTGGGTCGTCTACACCGAGCCCACCGAGGAATCCGCCTGGATTGCCGATATGGGCTCGGTCCGCATCCTGATCACCGGCGCGGGCAACGAAGCCGCCTTCACCACCCTGGCCCAGGCGATCACCGCCGCCCAGCCGCTGGCGAAGTAGGCCGCGGCGGCTATCGGCCGGATCGGTCGGCCGCGGTGGTCGTCGATCGGCTCGCTCGCGCACGTGTCGATCGCGTGGCCGCGACTCAGGTCGGGGCAGCCGTCCGAGCAGGCCGCGGTGTCGGTCGGGCCGGCCGAGCTAGCCGTCGGCGTCTAGGTCGGCGCGGGACAACGCGTCCTCGACGCGCTTGCGGGCGCCCGCGAGATGTTGTTCGCAGCGGGTGGCGAGGGCTTCGCCGCGCTCCCACAGGGCCAGGGAGTCGTCGAGGTCGAGGCCGCCCTGTTCGAGCATCTTCACCACATTGACGAGTTCGTCGCGGGCGCGTTCGTAGCCGAAGGTCGCGATCTCGGCCAGGTTGTCGGTGTTGTCGGAACCGGCGTCGGCCACGGTCACTTCCTCTTCTCGTCGGTGGCTTGCGGGGTCAGGCGCGTGGTGCCGAGCGCGGCGGCGGTGATCGCGCCGTCGCCGACGCGGATCCGCAACTGACTGCCCGCGGGTGCGTCGTCGATCTCCCGGACGACGTGGCGTTCGGGCCCCGCCACGCGCTGCACGACAGCGTAGCCACGGGCCAGGGTGGCGGCCGGGCCGACCGCGGTGAGCTTCTCGCGCAGATGCGTGGTCCTGGTCGCCTCGGTGCGCAGCGCGTGGTCGACGCAGCGGCGCGCGGCGGTGCGTAATCGTTCGACCTCGTCGTGGCGGTGACCGAGCTCGCGCAGCGGGTCGGCCAGCACCGGGCGCGAGCGCAATTGCTGCAAGGCATGGGCCTCGCGTTGCACCCACCCGCGCAGCGCCGCCGCCGAGCGGGCCCGCATCTCGCGCACCCCGGCCAGTTCGGCGGCGGCGTCGGGCACGATGCGTTTGGCGGCGTCGGTGGGAGTGGCCGCGCGCAGGTCGGCGACCAGATCGAGCAGCGGGTTGTCGGGTTCGTGACCGATCGCGCTCACCACCGGGGTGCGCGCCGCCGCGACGGCCCGGCACAGGGCTTCGTCGGAGAAGGGCAGCAGGTCTTCGGTGCTGCCGCCGCCACGCGCGATCACGATGACATCCACTTCGCCGTCGAGCTCGCGTAACGCTTCCAGCATCTGCGGCACCGCGCTCGGGCCTTGCACCGCGGTATTGCGGATGACGAAACGTACTGCGGGCCAACGCTTCTGAGCGACACTGAGCACATCGCGCTCGGCCGCGCTCGCCCGCCCGGTGATGAGGCCGACCGAGGCGGGCAGGAACGGCAGCGGCCGCTTGAGCCGCGGATCGAACAGGCCCTCCGCGGTGAGCAACGCCTTCAACCGTTCGATCCGGGCCAGCAGTTCACCGATGCCGACCGCGCGGATCTCGGTGACCCGCAACGAGATCGTGCCGCGCCCGGTGAAGAACTGCAGTTTGCCGTAGACCACCACTCGGCTGCCCTCGGTGAGCGGAACGGGCAGACGACGCAACAGATCCGGGTCGCAGGTGATCGACAGCGACATGTCGACCGAGGTGTCGCGCAGGACGAGGAACGCGGTGCGCGTTCCGGGGCGCAGATTGATCTGGGTGACCTGCCCCTCCACCCAGATGCTGCCGAGACGCTCGATCCACTGGGCGACCTTGATCGCCACCGAACGCACGGGATACGGCTGCTCCGCCGAATTCGCCGGTGCGGCCGCGGTGCCGGTGCCGTCCTGAGTCATATGTCAGTTCTACGGGAGGGCACCGACAAACGAAAAGGCGGCCGCGTCCCGTGGGATCGCGGCCGCCTCGGCAGTGGAGTGGCGCTACTTGGCCTGCACGGTGGCGATGCGGTTGGTGAGCATGGTGACGAAGGGCGCGCGGGCGCCGGTCTGCTGCTCGAAGGCCAGCAGCTGCTCGAGCTCCTCGACGCTGAGCATGCGCAGGCGGGCGCGCAGCTGGGCCAGCGTCATCGACGGGTAGTCGTAGCGGATGGCGACCTCGGGTGCCTCGACCTCCTCGGGCGCTTCCTCGGCGGCGGGTTCGACGGTCTCGTTCTCGGTCTCGAGCACCAGCAGCGACGCGGGCACGGCCTGACCGTTGGTCTGGGAGCGGGGAGCGTCCTCGGCGAACAGGTCGAACTTGCTGGCGTGCCCGTTGGTCGTGGCGGCGGGCGCGAGATCCTCGTCGAAGGTCGCCCACTCCGGCTGCTCCTGCGCGGGCGAGCCGAGCCGCTCGAACACGGCGTCACCCTTGAGCGCGAGGCTGGTGACGAACTGCTGCACGTGCATGGTCGTCTGCAGCACGCGACTGATGGCGGTGATCGGGAATTGGACCGCGGCGACGGGAAGCCGCCGGGTCTCTTCTAAGGCGTATACGGCGGCGCCGGCGGCGACCCGAGCCAGAAACGGAGGTCGAAACATGATCCCAGCCTGCCCCAAAGCGGCTGTGATGCAAAGATCCCGACCACCCTGATGTGATCTATGCCCCTTCGGCCGCCCCTGGCCACGCACGTAAGCTGTGCACTATGACCTCGGCAATCCCCTTGAACGTCGGTATCACGCGCTCGGCGAGCGCGGCGGATGCCGGTGCCAAGCGCGTGCTGCTGGCCGAGCCGCGCGGGTACTGCGCAGGCGTCGATCGTGCTGTCGAGACGGTCGAGAAGGCTTTGGAACAGCACGGCGCGCCGATCTATGTGCGCAAGGAGATCGTGCACAACCGGCACGTGGTCGAGACCTTACGTGAGCGCGGGGTGATCTTCGTCGACGAGACCGACGAGGTGCCCGAGGGCGCGCTCGTGGTGTTCTCCGCGCACGGTGTCGCGCCGACCGTGCACGAGACCGCCGCCGAACGCAACCTGCGCACCATCGACGCCACCTGCCCGCTGGTCACCAAGGTGCACCAGGAGGCCAAGCGCTTCGCCCGCGACGACTACGACATCCTGCTGATCGGGCACGAGGGGCACGAAGAGGTCGAGGGCACCGCCGGTGAGGCGCCGCAGCACGTGCAGCTCGTCGACGGCCCCGACTCGGTGGACCGGGTGACGGTGCGCGATCCGGCGAAGGTGATCTGGCTGTCGCAGACCACGCTGTCGGTCGACGAGACGATGGAGACCGTCGAGCGGCTGCGTCAGCGGTTCCCGACGCTGCAGGACCCGCCGAGCGACGACATCTGCTACGCCACCTCCAACCGCCAGACCGCGGTGAAGGCGATGGCGCCCGAATGCGATCTGGTGATCGTCGTCGGGTCGCGCAACTCCTCGAACTCGGTGCGGTTGGTCGAGGTGGCGCTCGGGGCTGGTGCGCGGGCCGCGCATCTGATCGACTACGCCCGCGAGATCGACCCCGCCTGGCTCGACGGCGTACGGACCGTCGGCGTCACCTCGGGCGCGTCGGTGCCGGAGATCCTCGTGACCGGTGTACTCGACCTGCTCGCCGAGCACGGCTTCGGTGAGGTGCAGCCGGTGACCACGGCCAACGAGACGCTGGTGTTCTCCCTGCCGCGCGAGCTGCGTCCCGCGCGTCGCTGACAGACGAGGAATCCCCGCCGCTTCCCGGATCGCGGCGGGGATTTTCGTGTGTTCAGAGGCTGTCGGGGCGGCGCCGTTCGGTGCGGGTGGAATCTGCGCGATCGCGGTAGCGCACGTTCGGCTGCGGGTGCGGCGGTGCGTCGCCGCGCCTGCGGCTCGTGCGGGCCGGTTCGGGTTCGCGTGGGGCTGCCGCGCGTGGCGTGCGCGGTTCGCGGGTGCGTGCGGCGGTCGGCGCGCGTTTCGGGTCGGCGCCGCGCGCGGGGCGACGCGCCGGACTCGACAGATCGACCTCGGTATCCGGGTCGTCGAGGACGCCGGTCCGGCGCGGCCGCTTGCGCGCGGCCTCGGCCAGGTTCCGGGCCGCCGGTTCGGGGCGACGGCTCGTGGTCTTGCGTGCGCTTCGCCGTTCCGTCGCCGGTCGCGCCGTGGCGGGCGCGCGCTTGGCGAGGGCGATGCGGACGCCACCGATCACGGCGACGAGCAGGGTGGCCAGCGCCATCGTCGGGAAGCGTTCGACCAGCGGGATGACCAGGTTCATCAGCACGTCCTTGATGGACGTGGTGCTACGGCCGCCGAGCAGCTGACAGGCCACCGGAACAGCGACGAACAGCAGCAGCGGCGGCATCACCATGGTGGCGAACAGGCCACGAGCCCGCACCGCGCAGACCGCGAGCACACACCCGAGCACATAGAACACCGAGAACGTGGTGGTCGGGAAGTCTTCGTCGCCCAGCGCGTCGATCAGGAAGCCGAGCGTCGTCGCGCCGACGGCGAGCGCGATCGCCGCCCACGCGGCGATGCCGGGCACCGAGGGCATGATCGAACGTTGCGGCGCGGGCACCCGGGGTCGCGCACGTTGGGAAGCAGCCACCCTATGACACTAACCGCATGACGACCGTGTTGCGGTCGCGGCACGGAGAACTCAGCGGCGATCCTCGGCGTCGGCGAAGGCCACCACCCGGGGCCGGGTCTCGGCGAGCCGGATTGCCGGGAGCTCCTGATCGGCGATGCCGAGATCGTGCATCCGGCGCGCGGTGACCAGCACCCGCGACTCCACCGAACCGACGGCGGCGTTGAAAGCCGCTACGGCCTTACCGAGATTCAGGCCCAGGGTGTCGAGGTGTTCGGCGACCTTGCCGATGCGGGTGTAGAGCTCCTTGCCCAATTGCTGCACCGTTGCCATATCGCGCGAGAGGGCTTCCTGCCGCCAGCTGAACGCGACCGTGCGCAGCAGGGCGATGAGCGTGGTGGGCGTCGCGAGGATCACGTTCCGGCCGAACGCGTACTCGAGCAGTTCGGCGTCGGTGGTCAGGGCGGCGTCGAGGAACGGGTCGCCGGGGACGAACAGCACAACGAACTCCGGCGCCGGGTCGAAGGCCGCCCAGTACGCCTTGTCGGCCAGCTGGTCGACGTGGGCGCGTAGCTGCTTGGCGTGCCTGGTCAGTAATCGGGTACGCTCGCCCGGATCCTCACTGGTCGCCGCGTCCAAGTAGGCGGTGAAGGGAACTTTCGCGTCGACGACGATGTGCCTGCCGCCCGCCAGTCGCACGACCAGGTCGGGTCGCACCGCGCCCCGGTCGTCGCCGCCCGCCCGTGTGACCTGGGTGTCGAAATCGCAGTGCCTCGTCATGCCCGCCAGTTCCACGACGCGTTCGAGCTGGATCTCACCCCAGCGTCCACGTACCTGTGGTGCGCGCAGCGCGGCGACGAGTTGCCCGGTCTGATCGGAGAGCCGATGCGAGGTGCGCTGCATCCCCGCGACCTGTTCGCGCAGACCCGAATAGGCGTCGATGCGATGGTGCTCCACCTGCCGGATCTGCTGTTCGAGCGCGCCGACCGCGTCGCGCAGCGGGTCGACCAGCGCGCCGACGGCGGCCGAATGCCTGCGCGCGGCATCCTCGTTCGCCGCACGCAGCGACTGTTGGAGCAACCGCTGGTTGTCCTCGGCGGCGGCGAGCCGGGCTTCGGCGACCGCGGCGCGCTGCCCGCCGCGGGCCGCATGGCCCAACCAGCCGAGACCGAGGCCTGCGGCGAAAACCAGGACGAGCGCGACGAGCATCGAAGCGGTCATGGCGGCGATACTGCCCGAGGGCACCGACAAGTTCGCAATCCCCGGGCAACCGTGTCGGCGAAATGACACGGTTGTAGTGCGTCGATTGAATTCTGTCGGTGCCCTGGCCTACGGTTCGCGGCATGCGGATCCTGCACACCTCCGATTGGCACATCGGGCGCACCTTCCACGGTGTCGACCTGCTGTCGGATCAGGCGCGCGCACTCACGGCCGTCGCCGACCTGGTCGCCGCCGAATCCGTCGACGTGGTGGTGGTTCCCGGCGACATCTACGACCGCTCCATTCCCGGGGCCGACGCGATCGCGGTGTGCAATCGCGGTTTCGAGGCCATCCGCGCCGCGGGGGCGACCATCATCGCCACCTCCGGCAACCATGATTCGCCCGCCCGGCTCGGTGCGGGCGCGAGCTTCGCGGCCGCCGGTGGGCTGCACCTGTGCACGCGGGTCGCCGATGTCGACAAACCCGTTCGTCTGGCCGACGGCCACGGTGAGGTGGTGTTCTACGGGATTCCGTACCTCGAGCCGGAGATCACCCGTGCCGAACTCGGTGTGCCGCAGGCGCGCTCGCACGAGGAGATCCTGCAGGCGGCGATGACGCGGATCAATGCCGATCTGAGGGGCCGGCCGGGGGCTCGGTCGGTGGTGCTCGCGCACGCGTTCGTCGTCGGCGGGGCGGCCACCGGGTCGGAGCGGTCGATCTCGGTCGGTGGGGTGGAGACGGTGTCGATGGCGGCCTTCGACGGCATCGACTACGTGGCGCTGGGGCACCTGCATTCGCCGCAGACGCTGTCGGAGTCGGTGCGCTACAGCGGTTCTCCGCTGCCGTATTCGTTCGGCGAGAGCTCGCATCGCAAGGCGGTGTGGATCGTCGACCTGGACGAGAACGGGCTGGCCGAGGTGCGCCGTCACGATCTGCCGCTGGTGCGGGGGCTGAGTAGGCTCACCGGCACGCTCGAGGAACTGCTCACCGCCGACGAGCATCTCGGCGCGGTGGAGCATTATGTGTCGGCCACGCTCACCGACACCGCGCGGCCGGTCGACCCCATGCGCAAGCTGCGGGAACGTTTTCCGCATGCCGTGCACGTGGAATGGGTTCGGCCGGAAGGTAATCCGGAGTTGCGGTATCGCGAGCGAGTGCACGGCCGCCGCGACACCGAGGTGGCCGCGAGCTTCCTGTCCGATGTGCGAGGGGAACCGACCGAGGGGGAATTGGCATGGGTGGAACGAGCTCTGGCCGCCGCGGTGAGCGAGCCCGATCCGCCGAGCCCGGAACCCTTGGCGGCGGAGCTCTCGGCGTGACCGGGGACGCCGCGTGAGACTGCACCGGCTGGAGATGACCGCGTTCGGCCCCTTCGCCGACACCACGGTCGTCGACTTCGACGAGCTCGGCGCCGACGGGCTGTTCCTGCTGCACGGGCACACCGGCGCGGGCAAGACCACGGTTCTCGACGCCATCGCCTTCGCGCTCTACGGCAAGGTGCCCGGTGCGCGCGGTGAGAGCAAACGCCTGCACTCCGACCACGCCGACCGGCTCACCCCACCACAGGTGAGCCTCGAGGCGACCGTGGGCGGTCGCAAGCTGCGCCTGACGCGCGTGCCCGAGTTCGAACGACCCAAGCGCGACGGATCCGGCACCCGGGTCTCCCAGCCCAAGGCCACACTCACCTGGCTCGACGGCAGCGGCGAAAACCTCTCGCGCATCACCGATATCGGCGACGAGGTGCTGCGGCTGCTCGGCATGAGCGCCGACCAGTTCTTCCAGGTGGTGCTGCTCCCGCAGGGCGATTTCGCGCGGTTCCTGCGGGCGGAGAACGAGGATCGCGAGAAGCTGCTCGAAAAGCTCTTCGACACACAGCGTTTCGGCACCGCCGAGCGGTGGCTGGCCGACCGCAGACGCACCGCCGAAGCCGAACTCGGGGTGCTGAGACAGGGCATCGACCGGCTCATCACGAAGGTGGGAATGGCGGCCGGGTACGGCGGCGCGGAATCGGTCGGGCTGCCCGACGCGGTGAGCTGGTCACAGGATCTGCTCTCCACGGCCCGCCACGAACTGGCCGAGGCCATCGCGAATACCGAACTGCGCCAGAAGGAGTCCGACGCCGCCCGCGCCGAAGCCGACGAGCAGCGCCGCATCACCGAACTCCATGCCCGGATGCGGGCGGCCAGGTCCGAACTCGAGGCCTACACCGCTGCCGCCCCCCACCGCGCTGCCCTTGAACGCGAACTCGATCAGGCCCGTCGCGCCGAACCGGTCGTCCAGGCCATCGACGAGGCCCGGACCGTCGTCCGCGACCTGCGCCGCGCCGAAACCGCCACGCGCGCCGCCGCCACCGAACTGGCCACCCAACTCCGCGCCGAAGCCGCTGCCGACCTGCCCGGTCTCGACCTGCTGACCGTGATCATCGACGAGCCCGATGAGGCCCGACGGAACCCGCGATCGGACGCGGCGGGGAATGCGGGTACGGCTTCCGATCGTCGTCCGCACGCTGCGGATGCGCGCTCGACGGTCGACGGGTCGGGGCAAGCTGAGGGTGTCGCCGATGGCCGCTCGAGCCATCACCTCGAGGACCCGCTGGCGTCTTCGCTCGACGGTTCGCGCGGACAGGACGTGCGGTCGGTCCGGCCGCGCTCGACTGATACCGATGGAGAGACCGACCACCACAGCGGTGCGAACGGCCGTGGTGTGCATGGTGCGAACGCCGGTGGCGTGCGCGACGTGTCATCGGGGGGCGTCGCGGCTGGTCCGGTGCGCGATGTCGCGGGAGATCTCGACGGGGCTGTCAGTCGGTGGAACGCGCTGATCGGCGTGCTCGGGGAGATCCGGGCCGAGGCGGTGACCGCAAGGCAGCTGGCGGGGGATCTCGCGGCGCACGAGGCGGAAGCCGAACGGTTGACGCGGCGGGCAGGGGAGCTGGCGCGCCGGCGCGAGGAACTGCCCGCGATGATCGCCTCGGCGCAGGAGCAGTTGCGGGAGGCGACCGATGCCGCCGCCGCGCTGCCGGGGTTGCGCAACGATTTGTCGAAATGGCAGGACTCGGCGGCCGCTGCCGTCGAATTGACCACCAAGCGACCGGCTCTGGATCGGGCGCAGGCCGAGCTCGACGAGGCACGGCGAGCCCACCTCGATGCGCGGGAGCAGGTGCTCGACCTGCGTTCGCGACGCCTGGCGGGGATGGCTGCCGAGCTCGCGGGCGCGCTGGTCGATGGCGCGCCGTGCACGGTCTGTGGTTCCGCCGAGCACCCCGAACCGGCCCGGCCGACCGACGACGCCGTGTCCAAGGACGCCGAGGATGCCGCAGTGGCCGCCGAGCAGGCCGCCGAGGCCGCACGCGACCGAGTCGCCCAGCGCATCGCCACCCTGGAACGCGAGATCGAAGCGCTCACCGCACGCGGTGGCGCCGCCGATCCCGTCACCCTCGCCGACGCCGTCCGCACCGCCACCCACCGCTTCGAAGACGCCACCGACACCGCGAACCAAGCGACCGCCCTGACCGCGCGCCTCGAAACCCTGCGCACCGAAGAGTCGGCCCTGCACGAGCAGTCCCGCGACCTCGACGCCCGGCTCGGCACCGTCACCGCCAATATCGCGGCCACCCGCACCCGCCTCGACGAACTCACCGCCCGCCTGCGCACCGCGGCGGGCGCCGACACCTCCGTCGACGCCCGCGCCGCCCGCCTCGAATCCCTCATCACCGCGGCCACCGCCCTGCGCGACGCCCGAACCGCGGAATCCGCCGCGCGCACAGCCGTCACCCGCATCGCCAGCCGCGTCGAAAACCTCGCGGCGGCAGCCGGATTCCTCCCGTCCGATGCATCACCGTCGCCCGACGGATCGGCTGCACATCACTCGACCGGCACACCGGAAGCCCCGCCTCGCACACCGCGAAACTCGGCTGCCCCGGTGACGCCGACGCTGTTCGACCTCTTCGACGAGGAGGCCGACGACGACGAGCCGGCCGACGAGCCGGTCGCGCCGCGGGACGACATCGCCTTGCTCACCGCCTGTGCACAGGTCGTCGGGGCGGCTGCTCGGACAGCCCGGCAGCAGGCGGAGATCGAGGCCGAGCTCACCGCCGCCGACCGCGCGCGGGCGCACGCCGAGGCGGTGTTGGCCGAGCCGGGGATTCAGGCTGTGGCCGAGCGTGTTCCGGGTGATCCGGTCGAATGGGAGCAGCGGTTCGCGCTGGCCCAGAATGCGCTCACTTCAGCGGTCGCCGCACAGTCGGCGGCGACCGAACGGGTCGCCCAGCTCGAACAGCTGAGTACCCAGCTCTGGGGTGAGGTGGAGCGGATCGCACCCAGACAGCGGGAATTCGACGAGCTGGCCGGGTTGGCCGAGGTGGTCGCCGGGCGCGGCGAGAACAATCGGCGAATGTCGTTGCGGTCCTACGTGCTTGCCGCGCGGCTCGAGGAAGTGGCGGTGGCGGGGTCGGTGCGGTTGCGCCGGATGTCGGGTGGCCGTTACGAATTCGTCCACTCGGACAAGGCCGGTCCGCGCGGCAGGCGCGGTGGACTCGGGCTCGACGTGCGCGACGACTACACCGGCTCCGTCCGTTCGGCGAAAACCCTCTCCGGCGGCGAAACCTTCATGGCCTCACTGGCTTTGGCGCTCGGCCTGGCCGACGTGGTCGCCGCCGAAGCCGGTGGCGTCACCCTCGACACCCTGTTCATCGACGAGGGTTTCGGCAGCCTCGATGCCGACACCCTCGACGCCGTCATGGGCGTCCTGGACGAACTGCGCGCCGGTGGCCGCGTAGTCGGCGTGGTCAGCCACGTCGACGAAATGCGCCAACGCATCCCCACCCGCCTCCACGTTCTACGCGGCCGCAACGGCTCCCACCTGAAAACCACCGTCGCCTGACCTACCCGACCGCAGCCGCCTCCTTCGCGGGCGTCGGTTCGAACCCGGGCAGCCGGCCGTCGAGGTAGGGGATCATCAGCTGGATCAGTGGTCCGATGCCGAAGGCGTACACGACGGTGCCGATCCCCACGCTGCCGCCGAGCAGCCAGCCGGTGACCAGCACCGACGTTTCGATGCCGGTGCGGATCGTCCACACCGACCAGCCGGTCCGGGTGACCAGGCCAGTCATCAGTCCATCGCGCGGTCCTGGACCCATTCCGGCGCCGATATAGAGAACCGTCGCGGCGGCGTTCACCACCACCGCGACAATCATGGCGAGCACGCGCAGCCACAGCTGTTCCGCGGCCGGGATGAGCCACAGGCCGACGTCGACCGCCACCCCGATCACCACCACATTGCTGATGGTGCCGAGCCCCGGCCGTTGCCGCAGCGGGATCCAGGCGAGCAGGACGACCATGCCGGTCAGCGCGGTCACCATCCCGAAACTCAACGGCACGTGCCCGGCGACGCCCTGATGGAAGACGTCCCACGGATCGAGCCCGAGCCCGGCGCGGATCATCACCGCCATGGACGTCCCGTACAACCACAGGCCCACATACAGGGCGACCAGGCGGCGAGTAAGCATGCGCACCATCGTGCGCCCTACTGGACCCTGAATAAATAGCCAATGATGGAAAACTGGCTTGGTGTGCCGCAGAAGCCGCACCTCACCCTTCGTGCGTGAGCAACCACCTCTTGGCCTCGAGCCCCCATCGGAACCCACCGAGCGCCCCGCCGATCCGCAGCACCCGATGACACGGCACGAACAGCGCGGCCGCATTGCGCGCACAGGCATTGGCCGCCGCCCGGGTGGCCGCGGGCCGACCGGCCAGCCCCGCGAACTCGGTGTAGGTGACCGGCTCACCCGCGGGCACCTTGCGCAGGATTTCCCAAGCGTGCGCAAGGAATTCACCCGACTGCTGACGCACCGGAACCGCGTCGATCACGGTGAGATCGCCCGCGTGATAGTCGATGACCGCGCGGGTGACCTCGCCCAGCGAATCCCGTTGCCGCAGTTCGGCCGGTCGCAGACTCGCGTGCACGAGACCGGCCAACCCGGTCGCGTCGGCGGTCCAGCCCGAAGCCAGGACCGCGCCGTCGGCGTCGACGAGGGTGGTGAACGGTCCGATCGGGGTGTCGACCGTCGCGTAGTCGGCGTGCGTGATGGTCATGATGTCTCTTTCCGTCAGGAGTACGTGGGCAGTGGGACGGCGCCGCGCTGCACGAGCGCCGTCTTCCACAGGTGTATGGACAGGTAGGAGCGCCAGGGCGCCCAGCGTTCGGTGTCGGTGAGGTCGATGTCCGCGAGTGCGGCGCCTTGGCGGACGACCAGGTCGGTGTCGAGCAGGATGTCGGGGTCGGCGAGTGAGCGCATGGTCACGTAGTCGGCGGTCCACGGGCCGACCCCGTCGAGGGCGAGCAGGTCGCGGCGCAGGTCGTCGGCGGTGCGGCCCGAGTGCAGTACCAGTTCGCCGTCGGCGATGGTCCGTGCGGCCGACACGATCGCGGCGATCCGGCGGGCGGGCCCGGTCAACACCTCGGCACCGTGTTCGGCGATGGCCGCGGGCGTGGGGAACAGCAGCGGCACCGGCCCCTCGATCCGTTCACCGAGCGCCTCGACCAGGCGCGCGGTGTGGGTTGCCGCCGCTCGCACCGAGATCTGCTGCCCGATCATGGTGCGCAACAAGAGTTCCGGACCGTCCAGACAACCCGGCATGCGGATGCCCGGTGTGAACGGGCTCGTGTCGCCGTCGTTCGGCGTGATCCCCAATCCCTCGTCGATCCCCAGCGGATCGGCGTCGAGATCGAGCAGGTGTCGCACCCTGGCCACGGTCGGCGCCAGATCGCGCATATCCCGCAGGGCCAGTTCGGCCCGCACATGTCCCGGCCGGAAGGACAACCCGATGGTCGCGTGCCCGTGCGGCGTGCGCAGGCTGCGCGTGTACACCCCGTTCTCCCACAGCTCCATCCCCGGCACCGTGTGGGCGGACAGGAACCAGGCCAGCCATCCGGTATCGAGCGGTTCGCGATACGGCAGCCGCAATGTCAGCAGGCCGGGTGCGGCGGGTGCCTCCACATCGTTGCGTGGTGAGCGGCGCGATTCGGTACGCATCGTTGTCGGGCTCACCGCGAACACCTCGCGCACGGTGTCGTTGAACTGGCGGATGCTGGCGAAGCCCGCCGCGAACGCGATATCCGACATGGGCATGTCGGTGGTCTGGATCAGCAGCCGTGCGGTGTGCGCGCGGTGCGCCCTGGCCAGCGCGAGCGGTCCCGCGCCCAGCTCGGTGGTGAGCACCCGGGTCAGTTGCCGTTGTGAATAGCCCAGCGTGGCGGCGAGTTCGGGCACACCACCCCGCTCGATCACCCCGTCGCCGATCAGGCGCATGGCACGGGCGGCCAGGTCGGCGCGCACGTTCCACAGCGGCGAACCGGGCGCGGCATCGGGCAGGCAGCGCCTGCACGCCCGGTACCCCGCCTGCTGGGCCGCGGCGGCGGTGGGCAGGAACGACACATTGGTGCGCTTGGGCGTGATCGCCGGGCAGGAGGGACGGCAGTAGATGCCGGTGGTGCGGACCGCGGTGAAGAACTGCCCGTCGAAACGGGAGTCGCGGGTCGACACCGCTCGGTAGCAGCGCTCGAAGTCCAAAGCCGTGATGGTCACGTTGTCCACAATGGCAGCGCGCCGGGTCCGGTGCTAGCGGAAATCGGCCACCTATTCAGCAGCAGCGGTTGGTGGGGTTCCGCTCGGCTTCGGCATAGCGTTCGCGCCAGTAATCGCGTTCGGACGGGACCGGGCGGTCCGGGTGATTGCGGCGCAGATGGGCCACATACCGCTGGTAGTCCTGGCCGCCGTTGATCGCGCTGTACCACCGGGCCACCGAGCGCGCGCCCGTCCAGACGCGGTGCGCGAGGGCGCGGGCGGCCGATCCGATGGACCGCCCGCCCGCATCCCCGGCCGAACTCACGACACGTGCACCGATCCGGGCGCGGTCACCTTGCCCTCGGCGATGAGCACGTCCCACTCCTTCTGCACGTCCTTCTCCGCCTTCGTCGACACGAAACCGCTGGGGGAGAAGATCTTCGACGGCTGCTCCTCGGACTCGGAGCTGGTCACCTCACCGGTGCGGATCGCCCGCAGGCACACCAGCGCACCGACGACGGTCACGATGAGCACGAGCACCGCGAACACGATCGACAACGTGCCCTGGATGAAGGTGTTGCGGATCGCGATCTCCACCTGCTCCGGCGTCTTGGCCGTCAGGCAGCCCTTGCCCGCGTCCTTGGCGGCCTGGCACAGGCTGTGCTGCTTCCAGTAACCGAGCTTGGGATCGGCGGAGAAGATCTTCTGCCAGGAGGCGGTCATCGTGACGACGAGGTCCCACACCAGCGGAATACCGGGGATCCACGCCCACTTCCACTGCCCACGTTTGACGAGGATGGTGAGCACCACCGTCAGCGCGATCGCGGCCAGCAGCTGGTTGGCGATACCGAACAGCGGGTAGAGCGCGTTGATGCCGCCGAACGGGTCGTTGACACCCATCAGCAGCACGCCACCCCAGCCCGCGACCACGAGCAGCGAACACACCCAGGCGCCGACCCGCCACGACGGATCACGGAACTTCTTGAAACCGCCACCGAAGTTGCCCAGCGCGTCCGACACCAGGAACCGCGCGACACGAGTGCCCGCGTCGATGGTGGTGAGGATGAACAGCGCCTCGAACATGATCGCGAAGTGGTACCAGAACGCCTTCATCGATTCGCCGCCGAGGAACTTGTGGAAGACCTCGGAGATGCCGACCGCCAGCGTGGGGGCGCCACCGGTGCGCGAGATGATCGTCTGCTCACCGACATCCGACGCCGCGTCGGCGAACAGCTCCGGCGTCGCGGGCGGACCGTCGAGACCGAGCTTGTTGGTGTAGGCGGCGGCCGTCTCCGGCGTGCCACCGGTCAGCGAGCCGGGCGCGTTCATGCCGAAGTACAGGTGCTGGTCGATGATCGAGGCGGTGATGATGGCCATCACCGCGACGAACGACTCCATCAGCATGCCGCCGTACCCGATCATGCGGGCATTGGATTCCTTGGCGAGCAGCTTCGGCGTGGTCCCCGAGGACACCAACGCGTGGAAACCCGACAGCGCACCACAGGCGATGGTGATGAACAGGAACGGGAACAGACTGCCCGCGAACGCCGGGCCCGTTCCGCTGGTGGCGAATTCCGACACCGCGGGCGCCTTCAGCACCGGCATGGTGATGAGAATGCCCGCGGCGAGCAGCACGATCGTGCCGACCTTCATGAACGTCGACAGGTAGTCACGCGGTGCCAGCAACAACCACACCGGCAGCACCGAGGCGAAGAAGCCGTAGGCGATCAGACACCAGGCGATCGTGGTGCGCGACAGGGTGAACCAGTCCGCGCCCCACTCGGTTTCCGACACCCAGCCACCGCCGACGATGGCGGCAAGCAGCAGCACGATGCCGATCGCGGATACCTCGCCGACCTTGCCCGGGCGCAGGTACCGCAGGTACACACCCATGAACAGCGCGATCGGGATGGTCATCGCGATCGAGAACACGCCCCACGGGCTCTCACCGAGGGCGTTCACCACGACCAGCGCCAGCACCGCGAGCAGGATCGTCATGATGGCCAGGATCGCGACGATCGCCGCGACACCACCGACGGCGCCGAGCTCGTCGCGTGCCATCTGGCCCAGGCTGCGACCACGCCTGCGCGTCGAGGCCCACAGCACCAGGTAGTCCTGCACCGCACCGGCGAACACCACACCGACGACGATCCAGATGGTGCCCGGCAGATAGCCCATCTGAGCTGCGAGAACCGGACCGACGAGGGGGCCGGCGCCGGCGATGGCGGCGAAGTGGTGACCGTAGAGCACCCGCCGGTCCATCGGCATGAAGTCTTTGCCGTTGTCGTAGATCTCGGCCGGGGTGGCCACGTCGTCGCGCGGCTTGGTCACCTTCCATTCGATGAACCGGGCATAGAACCGGTACGCGATGATGTAGGTGCACACCGCCGCGATCACGATCCACACCGCGTTCACGGATTCTCCGCGCGCTATCGCGAGATAGGTCCACGCGCCGGCGCCGAGCACGCCGATCCCCGCGAACACAGCCTTCTTCGCGGGCGTGATCGGCGTGCGATCGACGACACCGACCGGAGGCAAGTCCGGTTCGGTCCGCAGATATTCGATGGTCGTCGCCATTGACTCAACTCCTGTACAACGCGCAGAGCCTCGGGTGAAGCATCGACAACGTAGCCGATGTGCTCTGCGCGCCGGACAGGATCACACACGGTCGCGGCCAACATGAAATTTTGTTCAGTGTTGGTTGGAGCGCTGGCGCGCTCGAGTCGGCGGCCCCGCAAGTCCCGACGATCAGGCGCCGTTGCTTGCTCCTTCGTCGCCTACGCAACGGCACCAGAACGTGGGGGCGGGCGCCCAACCCCCGGGCGAGGCGGAACCACCGCGAGGGAGGGT
>NZ_JBSGIJ010000039.1:0-21588 GCF_053605015.1 Nocardia sp. NPDC003979 | reverse complement strand
GCTACGGCATCACGCTCGCTCGATATGGACATGTCCACGCCGGAAAAAGCCTGGTAGGTAGTATATTTCAATCTTGAGATCCACATAATCAGCGACTCGGCGACGTTCTCCGCGGCCTCGCGCCAGATGTTGCAGCGCAAGAACATCGCCTCTCCGTCACGCCACTGATTGGTGTTGCGGTCGAACACCCGCGGGGTCGACGCGACCGTGAAGTGCGCTACTGCATCACCAGCGGGTATGAAAGTCAGCTCGACATCGGAGGTCAGATTCCCGATGACAGTGATGACTGTGTCACCAGCCATGACGAACTCCTTCGTACAAGTAGAGGGGTGGGTAGGACTGATCGACAAGCGCTGGCGCGGGTACGCGAGCGTTCCTCAGCGATGTCGGATCGGATTGGTCCGGAGGTGGATTCGCGCTCTGACGGCGCCAGGCCGGATGGCTCGGATGCGCGGGCGTCTCGACAAGACACCAACATGTGCTCCCGTCCATGAAGTGCTGTGAACTCGAGGAGCAGTCACCGGATCCGTGTGTCCGGCGCGACCCGGCCCGCAACAGCGACCCGGACGGCAGATGAGATGAGCCGGGGTTCGGGCACGCGACAGCCCAACGGCGCGACAGCAGCGGCGCTATCGTGAGCGGGGCGGTCCGAGTCGTCCCCTTCGATCCGGACCGCCCCACCGATCACGCCGCCGGCGCGAGCTGCTCGTCCACCGAGACGTCGTGCTCGCCGACGGTGCCCTCCTCACCGGTCACGACCTCAGTCCGATCCTGATCGAGAGGGATGGTGCGGTAGTCGAGATCGCCAGCGGCAGCGAGCTCGACGTCGACGAGCCGGAACTGCTCAGTCTGATCGCTGCCGCGCCCACGACCGGCCAGGTGTTCACCGACCGCGGCGAGGAAATGCAGGTAGGCGGCGACGGTGTTGCCCTGCCAGGCGTGGGTGCGCCAGCAGTCCTTGTCGAGGGTTGATTCGTGGGCGGCGAGTACGAGCCCGAGGGTGATGACCCACGCCCTGCCTGCCACGGCTGATGCTGCGGTGTCGGTGAGACCGGTGCTGGTGTCGGCGTTGAACAGCGTCAAGGCCAGTGTTCGGGCGCGGGTTCCGCCGAGCAGGGTGGTGTCGCGCGCCAGTGAGGTCGCGACGAGCTCGGCGCTGCCCGGCGGTGGAGTCCGCAACGCCAGTACCCGGGTCAGGAACTCCAGCCGCCGCGTCTTCGCGGCGGCGCCGCGTTTGTTCAGCTCGATCACCCGGCGCCGCTCCTCACGTTTACGGGCGCTCTCGGCTGCCGCGTGTTCGGCCGCGACCCGGGCACGATCGCCGCCGCCGTCGTCGTCATCGGGGCGGTCATCGCTGGTTTCGAGGTCTCGCCGGTGCAGCTTTGCGGTGTCGAGCTGGTCGACGGGCAGGTAGTAGCTGGGCATCCACATGTCCCGGTACACCAGACCGGTGACGCTGCGCAGCCCGTCAGCGGGTTCGATGCCCGGGTGGTCGGCGTCGAAATCGACGGTGTCGGGGTCGATGACCTCCCCGGTGTCGGGGTCGACGAGTTCGGCGTCCTCGACCAGATCCATCGCCACCGCCCACCGCCGCGGGTCGGCATCGATCATCTCGACACTGACCGGTCCGGCGGCGGCATCGACGAGGTCGTCGACGGGGACATAGGTGTCGTGGTCGACATCGACGGAGTCCACCTCGAGGATCGGATGCCCGGCCGCCGCGAAGGGCAGGGCCGCCGTGAGACGGTCGCGGCGTCGGGCGCGGTCGGCGGCGATCAGCTCGGCTTCGTAGTCGAAGTTCCACCGCACCGACGACAGCTTCTCCACCGCGGCGTGATCGCCGAGCTGTTCGTATCCGGCGATCACGGTGAGCTGGTCGAGACTGAACTGACTGGTGTCCAACAGGTTCCGCGCGGTGCTCGATCGACCGATCTTTCCGGCCTTGCGAACCCGCGCGGTGTCGGTTTGCAAGCCCTCGGCAATGCGGGTGGCGGTGGCACCGAGGTCGAGCATGTAGGCGACCCCGGCCGCGCGCGCGGAATCGGTCAACTCGATGCGCCGGTCGTTGAGGTTGATCTGATCCAACGCCCGCTCGATCAACCGTTCCGGATCATCGATCGACCGGTCGGTGGCCTCGATGTAGACGGGGACCTTCGCAAGACCGAGGGTGCGGGCGATCAAGGCGCGGACCTGGCCGTCGATGACCACGACGTGTCCGTCGGGGCCGCGCTGGGCCAGGATCGGATCGCGCACCCCGAACCGGCGGATCGACTCGACCTCTTTCGGGTGGGCGTCGAGATCGATCTGGTCTTCGGGACGCACGTTGTGGCCTATCACCAGATCAGCCGGGTCCATGCTGACGGCCTCGGCGGCCGCAGGCAGCGGCGCGAGCACGGCGATGGGTTGGTCGGTGCCGGGCGTGGGATCCTGTTCCAGGTCAGCCGAAGCGTCGGGCTCGATGGTGGTCGTGGACACGGAAACTCCTTGCGGTAGAAGACGACAACGGCGCGACCACCAGCTGGAGCCGGGGGTGCGCGTGAAATGAACGGGGTCAGCTGGTGGTGCGGGAGCGGCGGGCGACGTTGAGCGAGTACAGCTGCAGCGCCCCGGTCTCGTCGGGGCGGTAGGTCCAGTACCGGCCTCGCCAACCTCGGAACTGCTCGCGCCAGGCCTCGGTCACCGGGTTGTCGGCGAGTGCGGTGACGGGTCCGGCGGTGCCGAGGTGCTCGCGTCCGGCGAACTCGGTCCGTGAGATCGACTCCACGGCGGTGGCATCGATCGCGGGTGTTGTGCTCATTCGGGGCTCCTGTCGGTCGGGGGGTGATCGGGTCGTGTGCGCGGTGCGGTGGCCGACGACCACCCGGTTGAGGGTTACGCTGGATGTTTGCTGGTGCCGTGGTGTGGAAGGGGCGTGGTGATGGCGAGGAGCCGGTGAGTGGGTTGCCGCGGTACGCGCCGATGCTGACCGCGGCGGGTGCTCTGCCGGTGGACGACGGGCGATGGGCCTTCAAGCTCAAGCACGGCGGGATCCTTCACTGAACTTGGCAAGCTGACCGCGCGATGGAAGGCCGGGGGATGCCGCGGGGGTAGGGGGAAATCAGTCGAATTCCGTCGGAGCCTGGTGGTGCAATGGTCGCCATGGCAAAGCTCGACGACGCGTGGCTCAAGACGGTGGATCGCTTCGGCAAGGTCGGATCCCGGCACCACGTGATCCCGAGGTTGGTGTTGAAGCGGTGGGCCGACTCGAACGACCAGGTTTGGGTGAAGTCCAAGCACGACCGCCAGGAGGGCATCCGCGGCATTCGCGATCTCGCGATCAAGGACTTCTACACCTTCCTCGCGACCGATGGACAGCTCGACGCCACCTTCGAGGAAGTCCTGACCGTGGTCGAAGACCGCGCCGCGACGGTGCTGACACGGATCAACAGCCCGTTCGTCGCCGACATCGTCCTGAGCCCTCAGGAGTACGCGCACCTGGCGCAGTTCGTCGCGTTCCAGATCGTGCGCAGCCCTCGGCGCCGACGTGAGTACGAGCTGATGGTCGACTGGTATGCCAAGACCTACGCCGCTGGGTCGATGCCGGGCAGGATCTCCGAGGACGATCTGCGCACCCTCGAGTTCCTGCCACATCAGAACGAGCACCTCGAACAACTCGGGGTGAAGGCTGACGCGCTGACGGAGGTGCTGATGACGCGCCCCGTCGCACTGGTGAGCATCGACCGCCCGCTGTTCTGGGCCGGAGACGAAATGGTCATCCTCAACACTGCCGGTGACCCCGTTCACCACCAGCCGGACTGCGCGATGACCGACGAGGAGTTCCAGCGAAAGCTCGAGCGCGCGCGGGGCAAGAAACGTCGTCAGCGCGGACGCGAAGTACGCAGGCTGCTGCACATCTACACGACCCAGCCCCGCGACATCGAGGCCGCGCTGGAAATCGTGATGCCGATCAGCCCTCGCACCATCCTGTTGTTCGGACCGGCGACGCAGGACTGGCGCGGGGCGGTGGACCGGGACCGGTTGCAGGGCGAAGACGCTGATCGCTTGGCCGCGTGGGTCAACGACAACATCACCCGCTACTCCCTGGATGTGATCGTCGGCCGCCGCGACGACCCGCTGTTCCGAAGCTTCCCGATCCCCGACCGCGCATCGCTGCTGGCAGTCTGCGGGCCCGCCGGCGCAGCGCGGGACGCGGTGATGTCGGTTCCGAAACGCCTGCGGCCACGGCGCCTAGACCGCCGTACCGATCTGGACCCGATCGAGTAGCCGCGCGGGCACCCCGGGCACCGTGGACCCGAAGGCGAAGAACCACAGCGCCTTCCGTTGGCTGCCCGGGGCCCGGCGGCGAAATCTCCGGGCCCGGGGCTGGTCGGTTTATCTGCGGTGGCGGGCGGTTTCGAGTTGGTCGCGGGCGAAGGTAGTGCCGTGGGGCCAGTCTGTGGTGAGCAGCTCCAGGAGGCCAGGGCTGTCGCTGTCGTAGCGGGTGGTGGCTGGTGCGGTGACGTCGTCGAGCAGGGAGGCGGTGAGCCGGGCCAGGGAGTTGGTGCCGCTGCCTGGGTAGCCCCAGTTGATTCCGGGGGCGTCGCGGCGTGGGGCCAGGTGGATGGTTCCGTCGGCGAGTCGGATCCAGATCGGCTTGTCGAGTGTGAGTGCGGCCAGAGCGCTGGTTGTGGGTAGCCGATGCGGGACCGCGGCGACGATCTGTCCGGAGGACAGGCGTACTGCGGGCGCGTCGGTGGCGGGATCGGTTAGGTAGTCGGTGACCGTGTCGTCGCTGTGGGTGAGGTGCCCGAAGAGGATCTCGAAACCTGCTGAGACAGTGCAGGGTTGCAGGCGGGCGGCCCATTCGGCGCCGAGTCCCTGGCTGGGGTCGATGCGTTCGGCGGCGGTGTAGGGGAATCCGTCGTTGTGTCCGGAGGCCAGGACCGCGCGCATCGCGTTGCGGGCGAGGGTGTCGGTGCGCGCGGCGATATTGAGCCACCCGTCGCGCAGTACGACCTCGTCGAGGTCGGCGGGTTCGGTGACGGCCGGGCTGGTCGCGGCGAGTTCGGTCCAGTGCGCCATATCTAGTTCGGTGGTGATGATCTTGATCGTCTGCGCGACATCGCGCCCGGCGCGGTAGCGGGCGTCGGCGGCGAGGTGTGTTAGGACGGCGTGGGCGGTGGTATCGGCGGGCAGGGTGGCCGCCAGCTGTAGTAGGGGCGTCGGGTCGGGTGTGACCAGGGAACTGGCGATCTCGACCGGTTCGTCGCCTGGGCGCCAGCGGCTCATAGCCGCGGCGTCGCGCAGTCCGTAGGGCCAGTACGGTGCCCGACCGCCCAGGACCAGTGCGAGTTCGGGCCAGACCGGCCCGTCGGCGTCGAGGTGTTCACCGCGCTGGTCCAGGACCCACAGCGACGGCCCGCGCAGCCCGAAGTCGTGACGAACCTTGACCACCCGCGGCACCGGGGGCGTGACTTTCGCCGCTTCGCCTCCGGCCCACCCGGATTCGTAGGCAGGCGCGGTCGGCCACAGCAACCGCAGGATGATCCCGTGCACGGTCCAGTCCTGGATCACCCCGCCCTCGATCGCCTGTGTGCGGGACAGGATCGCTTCCCCGCGCGGCCAATACCGCAGCGGCACAGTGGCAGCTGCCTGCGGGTTCTGGGTTGCGAGCCACTCCCACACCTGATCGGCCGGCCAACGCGTAACGCCGGTGGCGTCGGCCTCGCCTGCGGGGAACCCCGGTGCGCGCAACCAGCGCCGCTCGGCACCGAACACCTTCTGCAGCTCATCGCGGTTCAGTCTGTCGATCTCCCACATGGGGCACCCCTCTTTGTCGACGCGCCGAAAAACCTCTCCGGCAAGGCAATCCGATTGATCAAGCCTGACACAGGATTAGAGCAGTAGGCTCCGACACGATCGGCTGTGGCGTGTGCGATGGTCCGGTGGGATCAATCGGAGTCCGGTGGGAAGGCCCGCTCGAGGAACTGGTCATACGCCTCATCGGGCAAGGCGCCGTCGAGGGCGAGTGCTACAGCTAGGGTGTAGGTGGTTCTGGAGCGGGGGAGACCGAGTTCGCGCTCGAACGCATGTGGCGCCAGCGCAACGAGTTCGTCGACCACGGCGCAGGCCTGCCGGCGTCCTCGGGTGGTGAGCGGGCGGGTGTCGTCGGGGCCGATGACGGGCTCGGCGTGGCGGAGCAGGATCAGCGTGGAGCGCACGGCGGCCGTCGTGTCGGACGCATCGGCGTCGTCGCGTGCGTCCAGTGCTGGTGGGCCGGTCCGGAGTTGTCGTGCCAGCGTGCCCGCAGTAGTGCGAGTCCGCGCTCGACCGCGATCATGCGGGCCTGAACGCCGGGGTCGTTCGGGTCGTAGCCCGCTTCGATCAGCGCGGCCCGGTCTTCGGGTGTCATGCCAGTTTGGACGGCGCTGCTTCGTTGCAGGTTCCCGGCAAATCGGACGACTTCACCCTGGTCCAGGTCTCGGCATCGAAATCACCCCTCCAGGATCGAGGAGCGCCGACATCCGGTTGCCGGTGCCGGGCGCCTGCGGGTTGACCTATCGCCCTACACGGCTGCCGGCTGCGGATTCCGCGCCGACCGGCCTGGACGCCGCAGCCGGGGTTGTGATCAGGTGGCGTTGCCGATACGTGTTGTCGGCTCCGCGCACTATCGTCATCATGCAGCAGCCCACCACCGCGTCAGTCCGACCGCCGGTATCCGTTCAGCCGTTGGGCGACGGCTTTCCGACTATGGTGCGTGCACCATGACGATCCGGCGGGAGTGGAACCGATGAGTGACGACGACTATCCGATCTACTTCGACGCGCCCTCGATCGGCGAGGACTACCAGGTACTGCCCGATGGTCGGGTTCCGTTGTGGGTGATGCTCACCGTCGGCGACGACGCGCACTGCGTCACGCCGTGGCACACGGCCACGGCTCCGCTGGTCCTGTCGGCTGCGGTGATGGGCCGTGACTGCGACATCCCGGCGGGAGAGGTCATCGACCGCGAGTTCACTGCAGCGGGCGGGCAAGACGAGCCGTTGCACGACTTCCGGCTCGTGCACGACCCCCGGTTGTAAGTCGAGCAGGGCCAGGGCTGCAGTCGTCCGGCCGATGGCCGCAGGTCGGTCATGACGAGGACGGGTGTTCGGGGTCGCGGTGAGCGCGGTCGACTCGCCAGGGGTGCACGGTCGAAGCGGATCGCGGCCGCAGTGGACGTCGCAGGCGTGGATACCTGCGGGTATCGGATTCGGCGTAATCACGCAGTACCTGGGTCAACCGCACCGCGACCGCATCGAGGTGATCCGGGTCCACCGCGATGCCGAACGCGGCACAGGCCTCGAGCTGGCGACGGACGGTGGCGAGCGCTACAGCCTTCCGTGCGGGGCGAGGCGTCTCGGGCATGACCCGAACTCTACCCGTTATCGAACATACATTCGAGACCTGTAAGTTCGGCGGCGTGTTCGAGAAGTGGCCGGTGCAGTTCACGCCAGAACCGTGGCGAGTCGTCGACCCGCCGCAGAAGGTGCTCGTCGCCGCCCACCTGGCCATCGCCACCAAACCGAAGTACTTCCGCCAGGACCAGCTGGCCATGCGGGTGAAACTCGGCGGCCTGCGTCTGGCCGACAACGTCCCCGGCTGGCTCCATGCCTGGGTGCTGCTCGCCGACGGAACCTGGATGGGCCTGGTCACCTTCACCCTGGTCACCGGCAACGGGCACGGTCAACTCCAACTCCACCAATGGTGTCCCGCGCACGCACTGAGCCCGGTCGAGCAGTAGGCGAGACGGCAGGTGCTGCGGACGGCGTCTGTGCTCGCCGGAGATTTCTGCACGGCCGTACCGGTATGGCAGCGTGGACGGCGTGAACAGGATCGAGGTCGAGCAGATCGACGGTGAGCACGCGATGCTCGCGCCGCTGCTGGTCCGCCTCGACGAACTCCACCACCTGCGCGACAGCGTCTTCGCCGCACCATCACGGTTGACCGGGGTCGGTGACCCGGGTGCGGTTCGGCTCCTCGCTCGCCGCGACGGCGCGGCCGAAGGGTTTCTCGCCGGCAACCCGCAGACGGGCCACCTGGCGCTGGTCGGTGTCGTGCGACCGCGGTGCGGTGTCGGGTCTGCGTTGGTGCGCGCGTTCACCCAGCGAGCCTGCGTGGCGGGCGCCGATGAGGTGACGGTGGTCCTTGATACCGACCCGCATGGGCGGTGGGGGCGGCGACAGTTCTTCGAAGCGCTCGGCTTCACCGCGGTCTCGGGAAGCGCGCTGCACTTTCACCACCGGGTGTCGACGGGTGTGCGCACGTATCCCCCCAGAGACCTGCGCCGCACCTGATGCCGAATCTCGCCACTGACCGGCTACCCGACAAGCGCCGATATTCGAGGTCGATTCGGCATCTGTACCGAGCCGCTAGCGATCCAATGATGCGGCGGCCGTACTGAACTCGATGTCGAAGCGGCCGCCGGGATGCACAGTGAAGATCATGATCCCGCCACGGGCGGCGTGGTGGCGAATCATCTCGATCAACGAGATTCCGTCCTGTTGCTCGGTGAGGGAGATGTATTCGGAGAAGTCGTCGCCCCCGACCGCGGTGTAGGAGAAGTCGAAGTACTGCTCGTAGCCGACCGCGTACACGACCTTCGAGGAGCCCTCGGGTTTGGCGGGGTCGGCCAGCAGGCGGGGTACGCCGTTGGACAGCAGGTAGGTGCCCTGGTCCTTGGCCCACACCAACGCCGGTGGGACCGGTTCGGGTTTGTCGCTGTCGTAGTCGGGCCACGAGTGCTCTGTGGCGGCCATCGCGTGCTCGGCGATCACGGCGACCTGACGCAGCGGGAACCACAGTTCGAACGTGCCCATCCGGACCGGCATCGATGAATTCCTCTCTGTTGGCGAATAGTTCAGTCCTCGGCGGTGAGCGCGGCCACCCGTTGCCCGGCATCGGCGCCAAGGTGGGCTCGGCGGTTCTCGACCACGGCCGCGCGCACCCGGCCCACGCGGGCGCGGCTGGGTGCCGACTCGGCGCCTGAGGATCCGTCCGCAAGCTTTTAGGTGGGAAGTGGCTGGGTGGTCAGGACGCGCAGGCCTGGTGCCCGTCGATGCCGAGCTGGGTGAGTTCGAGGGTGAGCGGGGCGTAGTCGGGGCGGGCGCTGACCCAGGTGGCGAAGCTCGACCATTCCCAGCCGTGGTAGCGGGCGATGTCGCGGGATCTGAGGTTGCGGGTGTATTCGACCGAGGCGTGGGCGAAGCCGAGGGCCGCTTGGACCTGTTGGGGTTTCAGCGAGCTGGCGAACACGCGCAGTTCGAAGGTGTCTTCGGGGTAGACGTTGATCGCTTGTTGTCGGCCTAACCCGCGATGGCTGCCGCGGGCGAATTCTCGGCACCGTTGCCGGGCGGCGGGAGTGAACTGGGCCCAGGTGGAGTCGCGGCGGGCCAAGGTGGTGACTTCGGGTTGGTTGCGGTGGATGAATTTCATCCACCGGTAGATGTGGGCGGGGGAGTCGAACCCGTCGCGGGACAGGTGGATGTGGATGCCGACCTCGTCGTCGGTGTGGCAGCCGAGTAGCCGCAGCCGGTTCAGTAGTGACCAGGGGAACTCGCTGATCGCGTAGTGGTAGGTCATGGGGTGGGTGACCAGTTCGAACCCGCAGCTGATCGATCCGTCGTGTTTGAGGTAGGCCAGATCGCCGACGGCGGCCACGGCGGTGTCGACGGCGTCGGTGAAACCTTCTCTGGTGGCGCGGATTTCGAGTTCCAGACCCAGGTAGAGGGGTCCGTCGCCGTGGAAGACGGGGGTGGGCTTGTAGAAGTAGTCGAAGATCGCGGGGTGGTCTGATCGGCAGTCCGAGCACTGGTCGGTGCCGAACGGGACCAGGGTGACGCAGGTGTCGCATTCGCGGTATTCGCTGGCACACATCTCGCACACGTCGATGCCGTCATCGGTGGGGTAGGGACGCGCGGTGCGCGCCAGGCAATCACCGCATCGCAGGTAGTCCTGGGCACAGCTCGGGCAGAGGTCGTGGCCGCTGATGACCTCGACGAGGTCGCGGACCGAACTTCGGCACTGCGGGCACTCGGGCCAGTCGGCCCGGCAATCACCGCAGAGTCCGTCGGTGTCTGGGAGGTCGACGAGGTCGGCTGCCGGGGTCGGCGTGCGGAACTGGCCGCAGGCAGGTTCTGCGAGAACCGGGGTGGGCATGGGAGGTTTCCTTCCGTGAAATGCACTGAGCCCGCACCGCGGTGGGTGCGGGCTCAGTGGCCGGTGAGGAATCAGAAGGCGCGATGCTGGACGATCGGCTGCGCTGGTGGCGGCCAGGAATCGATCCAGGGTCAGTCCACGGCGACAGCGGACCTAGCCGCTTGCGACCATCGAGTTCGGTGGCGGCGTCGTACTCCGTTTCTGCTGGAGAAAGGGTCAGTGCGTGGTAGCGAGTGCGGCCAGCAGTTGTGCGGTGTCGGTGGCCAGGCGGGCGCGGCCGTCGCCGAGCATGGCCGCGCACCCGGCCCACGCAGGCGCGGTCGGTGTCGGGGCGGGCAGCGCGAACACGGGCCGGTCGAGACGGTTGGCCCAGCCGACGGCGTTGAGTGTGCCGCTGCGGATCCCGGCCTCGGGCACCACCATCCCGGTGCTGGCGAGTGCGGCGATGATCCGGTTGCGGTGCAGGAACCGCTCCCGCGCGGGTCGTTCGGACGGCGGGTATTCCGAGACCAGCAGCCCGCGACGGGTGACCTGCTCGAACAGGCCGTGGTTGGCGGCGGGATAGGCGCGGCGCAGTCCGCCGGCGGTGACCACGACTGCGGATCCGTCGGCGGCGAGCGTGGCGTCGAGGGCGGCGGTGTCGATGCCGTAGGCGCCGCCGGTCACGATCGTCCACCCCTTCCCGGCGGCCGCGGTGGTGAAGTCTCGTGTGGCGGTGTCGCCGTGCTCGGTGCAGGCCCGCGCGCCGATGACCGCCACACCGTGTTCTGCGAGGGCGTTGAGGCGTCCGGCGCCGCGTGCCCACAGCGCGACAGGCCCGTGCCGGTTGGTGTCGGGGTCGTCGAGATCGGTGAGCTGGCGCGGCCACTCGGAGTCCTCGCCGGTGATCAGCCTGGCACCGATGCGGTGGGCGTCGGCGAGGTCGGCTTCAGCGCGCACCGACAGGCCGGGAGTGGCGCGAGCGAGGATGTCGGCAGCGCCGTCGGCGCCGTGAGCGGCGAGCAGGACCGCGACCGCGCCGCGTCGGGTGAGGGCGGCGCGGGCCAGGATTGCCCATGCCAACTGCTGGGCGTATTCGGCGGAAAGGGTGGACTCCATGGTCGAGGAAGCCTTTCGAAGGTCTGGACGGCGCTGCAACGCAATGCGGGTCCGGGTCGATGGACGGCTCCTGTTGTGGTTGTCCACAGAGGTATCCACAACATGTGGATATCGTGAGGGCTGGTCACCTCCCGGACCGGCGAGCGGTCGGCCCGAGGGTCCGGCGCTCGACGAGCACGCCGGGCCATCGGCTAGTCGCCGTTCTCAGGTCCTTCGGTGAGGCCGAGGGTTTCCCACAGTTTGCGGGCGGCGATGACTGCTGCGAGCAAGTCCATCGGCTGGGAATCGTCGGAATTCGGTGCCGGGTCGCGGACCTTGCGCAACCGCCGCAACGGCACGCCGCGTAGCGCGATCCCGGTGGCCGCTGGCCCGGATTCGTCGGCCGGGACGGTGAAAACGTCGTAGTCGTCGCGCCGGATCCAGGCCTCGTACCAGGCTTCGGCCGGCTTGCCCTCCCGACCCGGGGTGGTGTCCTCCGGGGGCGCCCAGTACCGGCAGCGGCACAACGGGTCACCGCATCGGTTGATCGGGGCATTGCCGACGGGGTTGTAGCGATCGACATGCCCGGCCAACATCACGCAAGCACGGCGGCTGTACCAGGCGCACTCGGGGTGCAAGCCGGGTTCGACGGCGACGCCGCGTAGGTAGTCCGACGGTCGGATCATCAACACCAGGGTGTCGTCGAGTCCTTCCCCGCACACCTGACATCGCTTGTGGTGCAGGACTTCTGCGAGCCGGTGTGGGTCGATGTTTCCCCACACCGGGCGGGTGCGGTCGCGGTGGGCGAGGGTGATGTAGGGGACTACGAGTCCTGACGAGAGCGGTGCCGTCGCCAGGCGCGCGGGGATCGGAACACGCTCGGCCGCCGGCGGTCGGGATCCGGGGGTTGCGGGCATGGGTGCCTCGAATCTGGTGGTTCGGTGTCGGGTGCGGTGTCCTCGGCGGGACAGCGGTAGGCGACGAGGACGACAGTGACGGTCCGGTCGGGGGCGAAGGGTGTCTGGACTCGGAGGTGGATCAGCGACACCAGGCTGGTGGTGGTCGGGGTGCCGGTGTTCCACGGCTCGTAGAGGTTGTCGTCGGGGTCGGGGATCTGGGCTTGCAGCCAGGCGGTGAGTTCTCCGACGTGGGTGATCACGATGTCCAGCGTTTCCCGGTGTGTGGGTCGTGGTCGTAGACGGGCACCACGGTGGGTGCGCCGAGGGCGTGTGAGGTGATCGAGGTCGGCAGCACGGCTTCCTCGCCGCCGGCGGCCCACCACCCGGGCGCGATCACCCACCGGTCCTCGGCGAGGTGTGCGGGCACCAGCCGCCAACTGATCCCGGTCTTCGCGATACCGAACGGGTCGGCACCCCAGCGGGTTTCGCGTGTGCCGTCAGCTGTGATGGTGTCGATCGCGGTGGCGTGTTCGATGCGCACCAACGCCATCACCGGCAAGTGATCGGCGATGATCTCGGTGTGGGGGAACACCGCGATCGGGGTTCCCGCAGCGGGGGTGTCGGCGAATGCGGCGTGCCAGCCGATGACCAACACCTCACGCGCGGGCCGGGGGATGGGGTGCAGGCGGGCGGTCCAGCGCGACGGCTCAGCCGCCCCGACCACGGTGGTGTTCACAGCAGCCCCTGGTCACCGTTGCTGGGTGCCAGGTACTGCACAGTCTCGATGAACCGCAACGGCACGATCACCTGCTCACCGGCATCAGTGGTCAGGTTGGCGTGGCGGGCGCCGACAGTGTCCACGGTCATCCGAAAATGCAAGTGCCCGCCGCGGGTGCGGACGGTGACGGTCAGGTTGTTGTGGCGGGCCTCGTGGAGTGCGGCCACCACCATCGTCGATTCGGTCGAACCGGTCACCGGGTCAGCGACAGGGCTGACGCCACGCAACTGGTTCAGGGCGGCGCGCACCCTGTGGCGCAAGGGCGGTACGGTCAGCGGATAGGTCATCGAGGGTGTCCTCTCCAAGAGGGCTCCAGACGGAGCACGAAAGACATGGGTGTCAGGCGGTTTCGAGTGCCAGGAGGTCGGAGTAGCGGTCGGCCTCATCGGGGCAGGTGCAGCGGCAGCGCGGGTAGGGATTCAGGCACGCTTCGCAGAAGCCGCAGTACGGGCAGTGCGGGCCGTCGGGGTTGTCGTACTCTGCCCCGCAGTTGTCACAGAACTCGTAGTCGACGAAGGCACCGGCCGGGTATCGGCCCAGCTCGTAGTTGTGATTTGAGTACCACGACCCGTCGCGCCAGTGCCCGCGGTGTTCGTTGAAGATGTAGGCGGGATGTTTGTAGGCGGGGTCGACGGTGAGGATGGCGGCCTTGTCGGTACCCAACCAGAGTTCGAACCGTTCCCGTCCGGCCCAGGAATCCAATGACCCGAACGGGTTCTGCGGCAAGAAGTCCTCGGCCGCGATCCGGGTATCGGAACGGTCGTCACCGGTGAGGGGGTGGACGTGCTCGGGCAGGATCCCGTTGTGGGCCAGCACGCTTCGCTTGTCCCCGCCGATGGCGAAGGGGTGACAGTTGGCGGTGGTGTGGTCACCGTGGGTGGCGAAGCGGGAATGAAACAACGCCGGCCCGTCCGGGAATGATGCTCGGGCGTGGGCGAATTCGGTGATGGTGGTCTCTGGGTCCATGCCGTGGCCGACGATGAGCCGGTCCCCGGCGTGCACAGCCCACCCGTGCCCGTGCGGGTTCGCGACCGCACCGGCGGCGAGAGCATGGAAATCGGGGGCGATGCCGGGTTTGATGACGGTCAAGATGCACATGCGAAGTCCTCCAGGTTCCGGCTGGGCACACCGATTGAGGCCGGTGCCAGCGCGGCGAGTTCAGCGGTCAAAGCGGCGTATTCCGGTCGCGCTGCCACCCAGCTGGTGAAGGTGGCCCAGTCCCAGCCCTGGCCGGCGACGACGTCGTGGGCGCGCAGGGCGCGGGTGTATTCGACGGAGGCATGGGCGAAACCGAGCGCGGCTTGCACCTCGCGGCGATCGAGCGAGCTGGCGAAGACCCGCAGCTCGAAGGTGTGGGCGGGTCGGGCGTTGATGGCGTGATAGCGGCCCCACCCGTGTCCGCCGTGGGCGAGGTGTTTGGCCATGTCGCGGGTGTCGGGGTCGAAGCTGGCCCATTGCGAGTCGCGGCGCCGCGCCAGCGCGGTGACGTGGGTTTCGTTGCGGTAGACGAGTTTGAGCCACCGGTAGATATGGGCAGGGGAGTCGAACCCGGCCCGCGACACATGCACGTGGATGCCGACCTCGTCATCGGTGTGACAACCCAGCAACCGCAGCCGCGTCAACAGCGCCCAGGGGAACTCGCTCATCGCGTAGTCGAAACTCATCGGGTGGGTGACCAGTTCGAACCCGCAACTGATCGACCCGTCGTATTTGAGGTAGCCGACCCCGTCGAGGTGGTTGTTCGCGGTCGCGACCGAGTCCTCATAGCCGTGCACGGTGGTGCGGAGTTCGAGTTCCATGCCCAGAAACAGCGGCCCGTGCCCGTGAAAGACCGGGCGCGGGCTGTAGTCGGAGTCGTGGACACGGGAATCGTCGGGCCGGGCGCAGTCGTCGCAGTAGTACTCACGTCCCCGGACGAGGGTGCGGCACCTGTGGCATCGGGTGTAGTCGTCGCGGCAGTCCTCGCACACCGCCCGATCACCGTCGACGGTGTAGGAGTCGGCGGTGCGCAGATCGCAGTCGTCGCAGGCGGTGTAGGACTCGGCACACGATTCGCACACGTCACCGCCGGAGAGGACCGCCACGACGTAGGGCGCGTAGCGCTCGCAGTCCTCACACACGGTGCAGGGGGCTCGGCAACCAGCACACCAGTAGTCGTCCGCAGTGGTCAGTGCGGTATCGCGGGCGGGGAAATCACACCTCTCACACAGGTCGAGGCCAGCGACACAGTCCGAGCAGAGTTGTTGGTTCTCGGCCGTCTCGACCAAGTCCGCGGCAGGGTGTCGGGCTGAACAGGCATCGCATTCGGCGAGGACGACCAGGACAGCGGTGGGCATGGAATTCCTTCCCTGGAAACGACGAAAGCCCGCACGACGGGTGCAGGCTCAGGGGAAAAGCGTTGGTGACTTGCGGTGCGACCGACGCGTCAGGGACTCGGGGCGGTCGGTGGTTTCACCGCCGACAACGGCAGGGGTCGGTTGAGAGCGCGGTGGCGCGGGCTGCGGGTGCGCGGTCGGCGGCATTCGCAGTGCGGGAACCGGTTCTCGCAGGCGAAGCACCACCCGCACGTGGTGCAGTAGCGGCTGACCCGGTTCTCGTCGACGGTCTCACAGCTACGGCATGCCAATCGGCGTTGCGTGGCGTACCGCTGCGACCAGGGCAGGTAGCTGCGGTTGGAGTACCAGATCCCGCTGTCCCACAAGCCTTTCGACTCGTTGAGCAGATACACCTGCTGGTCGAAGGCGGGGTCGACAGTGAGGATCAGCAACTTGGATGACCCCAGCCAGGACTCGAGTCCCCGAAACCCCTTGTGGGTGTCGATCGACCCGAACGGCTGGCGTGGGAGGTAGTCCTCGGCGGCGATGCGGGTGTCCGATCGCCAGTCATACGGGCCCGGATGCACACGTTTGGGCAGGACACCGTTGTGCGCCAACACGGTTCGTTTGTCACCACCGAGGCGGAAGGGGTGACAGTTGTCGACGGTGCGGATGCCGTGGGTTGCGTAGCGGGAATGAAACAACGCCGGACCCCGCGGATGCTGGGCACGAACCCGGGCGAACAGGTCGATCACTTCCTCGGCGTTCATGCCGTGCCCGGTCACAATCACGGGGCCGGCGATAACAGCGAACCCATGCCCGTGCGGATTCGCCTCGGCGCCATGCCGCAACGCGGTCGGGTCCGGTGCGACGGAGGCGGGGATGAAGGTCAAGAGGCACACAGCACGCCCTCCTGTTCATCGATCAGGTCGGCAAGGTGGGCCAGTTCGACCACCAAGGGCGCGTATTCGAGGCGGCGCGACAGCCAGTCGGTGAACTGGTCCCAGTCCCAGCCGCCTGCGTGGATCTGGGCGACGGTGAGGTCGGCGGTGTAGGCGATGGAGGCCTCGGTGAACGCCAACGCCGCCTGCACCTGGCCGGGGTCGAGCGCGCTGGCGAAGACCCGCAGCTCGAGGGTGTCGCGGGGGTGGGGGTTGATCGCCTGGTACCGGGGCAACCCGACCGCGTGGCGGGCGCCTTTGGCCAGGTCTTTGGCACGCGAGCGAGTGTCGGGCTCGAACGGGGCGTAGCGGCTGGTGCGTCGCGCCAACCGCGAGACCTGGTCGGAGTTGCGGTAGACCAGCTTCATCCACCGGAAAATGTGTGCGGGCCCGGTGAACCCTGCCCTAGAGGCGTGCACGTGCAAACCAACACCGGCACCGGTCTCACAGCCCAACCGGGCGAGCTGGTGCAGGACCTGCCACGGGAATTCGGTGAGGGCGTACTGGTAGGTCATCGGGTGGCACACGATCTCGAAACCCATGGGGCGGATCGAGGAATCACGTTTGAGATAGCCGAGCGATCCGAGTGTGTCGGTGGCGGTCGCGATCGCATCGTCGAAACAGTCTTCGGGTACAACGACTTCCAGTTCCAGCCCGAGGAACAACGGGCCGGTGCCGTGGAAGATCGGGTCGGGACGGTAGGTGTAGTTCCACAACGTGTGCCGGTCAGCGCACCGATCACACCCGCGCCGCCCCGCCAGCAACGTGCCGCAGTCCGGACACGCGCACAGCTCCTGAGCGCACGTAGGGCAGGTGCGGTGGTTGCCGACGACGTAGCGGCTGTGGCGGGTGAACCGTTCGCACCGGAAGCACTGATCGAACAACTGGTGCGCGCAGATCCCGCAGACGAAACCGCCGGTGTCGGTGCGCAGACCGGTGAAGGTCACCTCCGCACACGACACGCACGCGTTCAATCCGGTCGCACAGTCCGAACACAGGCGCCGCCCGGCGGCGGTGTCGGTGAGGGCGAGCGAACGCACGCCGCAGCGGTAACACTGGGCGCAGGTTCGGGCGCATGCGTGGCAGACGATCCCGGCGTCGACCGGGACACGTACACCGGGTTCGCGGGATCGGCAGACCCCGCACGGATCGGGCAGATCGAGATCGGGCACAGCAAACCCCTTCCGAAAGACGACGAACGCCGCACCCGAAAACCGGATGCGGCGTGAAAGACAGGACGAAAAACGTGACCCAGGACAGGGACAGGTCAGGCGGCGCGCGCAGTTGCCAGGCGGCAGTCGACCGGTTCGCCGAGATGGCGGCCCTCGCAGGAAACCAGCGTCAGCACACGGGAGGGCTGGGCGAGCTGGCGCCGGGCGATCGCCTCGAACTCATCGATCCGGCTAGCGTTGATGGCTTCGTGGTGCTCGCCCAGATCCCCGCCCAGACCATCGACGGTGGGCAGTCCGGCCTGACGCCACATCCGCACGTACAGGCCGAACGCGGTGGTGTTCAACGGAGTCACCAAGCTCGCGCGCATCAGCGACAACACGACCTCGACCGAGGTCCCCGGCTTTGTCGACACACCGGTCGCGACCCGCTCGAGCAGCTCCCGGGCATGCGCCCGGTAGACGAACTCGGTGGACATCCGATCTTCGGTCGCGCTCAACAGCGAAAAGCTGTGGTGCAACACGTCAGCGACATCAGGGTGGCGGGTTTGGGCTCGCTGGATCTCCTCCTCGGCCCACTCCAGCTGCCTGAACGTTGCAAGGAGGGTCTTGGTGAACTCCGATCCGGCTAGCTCGCGGAGGATCGGTTCGAACATGGTGTGCGAGGTGGTCATCGGTCTCCCTACTTCGAGAAACTGTGCGGGTGAGAGGGGCCGGGGGGAACGCGAAGTGGCTCACCCGGTCACCGAGCCGGACCGCAGGGCAGGACGCGTCGCGGGGCACAGCGAGCGGCAAGCGGATACGTAAGGGCTGGTGAAAGAACCTGTAGCGCCAGGGTGTTGCCGTCGCGATGCTGGCGAGGGCCCGAGTTGGCGGCGTAGGCTGGCAGGCGGAAGAGCCGCTGGTCGGGCCACTCTCAGGAGATCGAGATGCCTGCTGGCAGACAACGACGATCCAAGCGCGACCCCGAATCGAGTCGCCGTTTGGACGAAGTCCAGAAATTGATGAAAGCTCGGCGTGAGGCAGCCACGCGCCGCGAGTCCGAGATGATGGACGCAGTCCAGATCTATCTACGTGCGGCAGGATCGATCCGACAGTGCACCGCGATACGCGACCAGCGCGTCAGCGAGTTGCGCAAGAGGATCGAGCAGTTGGAAGGCGAGCACGAGACGGAAGTCACGCGTTGGCGAGCTCAGCAAGCGGGCGCAGTGTCGACGATGCGCGACTTAGGGGAGTCCGATGACGACATCAGTGAACTCCTCGAGTTGACCAACAGACAGGTGCGACAACTGATCGCTGTGGCGCGAGTATCCGTGGCTGCACAGAACGATCCCGATTCGCAGGGACGAACACGTCCCGACCACCACGAACCTGAGCGGCCAGGCATACAGAGGGAATCGAGGGCCGGGCTGAGTGCCGAAGAACAGGCCGGTCAGAGTTTGGCGTAACCGCCGGTGTTCCAGACGTGCCAACGAAACTGGCTGGGAGCGAGGGCGACTCGGTAAGGGATACCGGGTTCTGTCGGGTACGGCCAGTAGGCCACGCCGCATCGGTGGCAGTAGTAGCCGTGGCTCCAAACACCGCGTGCTCGGTGCCGCCCGGCGTCGACCTTGCTGTTGCGGCGTGCACGCTTGAACGCGGTAGTGAAGATCGCGACAACTGGAATGGACAGCAAGATCGGAAACAAGTAGAGGCCCAGCACCGACACCATCATCCGAATCGGATGCGAGGGCAACGGCTCCATCGTCAATCCGACAGTGCTCAGGCCGAACGCGATCAGCGGGAAGAACATCAACACCGAGCCGAGGACCGACAGAGGACCGGCCGACGGGAGAATCGGCTGCCACGCCAGACTTCTCGCCAACGCAGAGCTGTGGCTGAACTCGCTGGTGGAGGTCCCAATGACCGGGACAACTCCGCCCGGTGCGACACCGAACCCGGCATGCACGCCGGTGCTGTAGCCGCTGTGGGTGCCGTCGGACATGACCGCGGGCACGTTCTGAACCCAGTCGACACGATCGCACTGCGGACAGGACATATCGAAGTTCACAGGTCCCCCAAGGACATGGTTTCGCTGGAGAAGAGCACGAGAAGAGTGGTACCTGGCAACGAACCGTGCATCGATCAAACCTTGGACCGCAGCCACTGTCGATGTGGTGTGAACCACATCCGGCAAATGTTCAGCCCCCGTGCGCACGGGTCGAAACAGTGTCTGCCCCACCCAGTCATAGGTAGTGGGCGTGCGCACGGTCGAACGCAGCGTGCGCACACCCTGCCGGGTGGTCGCGCCCTACGTGCGCACGGTTGGACCGGTGTGCGCACGGTCGGCGGGTGGGGCGTTGTCGGCGTGCGCACGGTCGGTGGCAGCACTTGCATGCAGTCGTTCGGCATCTCGCAGGATCCGGCTGACGGCGGACCGGCTGCGTCCGAGTTCACGTGCAATGTGTGCGGCGCTCCAACCATCGAGGTAGCGATGTGACAACACCGCAAAGACGGTCGCACGATCGCGACGCCCGCCGGGGTCTTGGTCGCAGATCGACATCGCCAGCGCCTCCAGGTCGATGTCTGAGCTGATCCGATCGTCGAGTGGTTCCTCGACGGGTTCGCAAGGTTCCGGTGGCGAGGCAGGCAGTGCTGCTCGGACAGTCTCGGTCGGGAGTGGTTCGAGGGCGGGTATCCGTGCTGGCGTCTGGGATGTCGCGTCGATGTCGGTGTTGGGGTGGTGTGCGTGCGCCAGAATTAGCAGGGCCAGCGAACTTTGCGTCATGCTTCCCTCGACGATGAGCGGCCACAGCCACGCTTCGCCAGCGGGCACGCCCGCGGTGATCGCGAGGGCGCGTAGCGCGGTGAACGACAGCCAGAACGCCCCGCCGGCGATCACCACGGTCAGGGCGGTCGCAGCGCGACGCGCAGTGAGGGATACGGTGTCGGCGCGTGCGAGCAGCGCAACACCATGAACGGCTGCCAGCAACGCCAGGGGCGGAATGACCGCGACAGTGGCCGCGAGCAAGGGCAGGGCCGTGGTGTGCAGGACGGCTTGGGTCGCGTTGCCGATCACGCTGACTCCGGCGGCGATACAGAGCTCGGTCCAGAAGAAGACGTGCGCACGTTCGGTGCGCACGTCGTCGGTCGTCGGGGGCTGGTTACAGGCGGATGATGGCGATGTCGGTTGCATAGGCTGATCCCCTTGCTTGGGGGCATTGGTGGTCAGAAGTCGCGGTCAGAGGCATTGCTTCACCCGCGGAGGTCCGACGAGCCGAGACCGTCGAGGCCGTGAGGTTCAACATCGGCACCGCCTATCGGCGAACCTCGGCGTCGATCAAGGCCGAAATCGTGGCCGAGCACGGTGAGGCTGGAACCTCCATGACGAGGCGTGAGGAACCGGCGACGGTGTATCGAACGGTGGAGCAGGTTCTGTTGTGCGTCGCCAACGGCCGCACCCCGGCAGTACACGAAGCCGTCGCGGCACCGCCGATCGAGACGGTCACGCTGGCGAAGCCGCCGCCACGCCGACCACGGTGACGAGCCGAGACGGACCGATACCCGGTCGCCTCGGGTCGTGCCCGTGCGTCGAGGTGCCGGCTCGCCCCGCAGTGGATCGCCGCAGTCTGTGGTGAATTGCGAGGGTGGAGATCGGGTGCGGCCGCGTCGCTGCTGAGGTCACTCGGGCTGGAACTGGAAACCAATACAGGGGATGGCCGCGGCGGGCACGGGAGGATTCTCGACCGATGACGGAGTGCTCCGCGTGATGGGTTCCTGTCGGGAGGGCCGCAGGGCACTCCCCACTTTGTCCCCACTAATTCGGCCGAACACGCCGTTGTCCACCGTTGTCGATAGTTGTCCAGGATTGTCGTCACGATCCTGTTTCACCAGGTCAGAACGATGATCCGATGTCCGATTTGTTGTTTGCCGTTGTCTGTGGTAGTCCGTTCCATCTGCACCGAGAAGGTCAGGGGATCGATTCCCCTTAGCTCCACATATGTGCAGGTCAGACCATATTTTTCGTCTGATTTGCGGGCTATGTGGTCACCAGTAAGTCCCCACTAATTCAAATGGCGAGTGTCCGGCGGGGTTCGAGTTGGGCAGCGTATTTCGAATGGATTCGCGAGCGGTCTGATTCCGCTATCCGGTCACCGCTCGGTTGAGTACATCGGCGGCGGCCTTGTGTGGGCGTCCGCGTGCCATGTAGTGGCGTTGGGTCATCGCGGGGTCGACGTGGCCGAGGACATCGGCA
>NZ_JBSGIJ010000038.1:0-22276 GCF_053605015.1 Nocardia sp. NPDC003979 | reverse complement strand
CTCGAAGCGCACGCGCGAAGCGCAAGTCTCGAGCGCTGTTCGCGCGGCCCCCCAGGGGCCGCGCTCGAGCGCGCCAGCGCTCCAAAAACACAGCCCAATACCTCCCGCAATCACAAGACCCCGGATCCTCCACCCGCGAACCTGTCCGACCCCACGGATAAGCTGCCTTGCGTGCCCGAACTCCCCCCCGTCGCCGACCTGCTCGCCACCGCCGTGCATGCCCTCGGCGGCACCGAGCGCACCGGGCAGACCACCATGGCCACCGCCGTCGACCACGCGATCGACACCAAGGAACACCTGGCCGTGCAGGCGGGGACCGGCACCGGTAAGTCGCTGGCCTATCTGGTGCCGAGCCTGCGGCACGCGGTGCGTACCGGGCGAACGGTCGTGGTGTCCACCGCGACCATCGCACTGCAACGTCAGCTCGTCGACCGCGATCTGCCTCGCTTGGCCGAGGCGCTCACCAAGCCGCTCGGCCGTGTCCCGCAGTTCGCGATCCTCAAGGGCCGCAACAACTATCTGTGCCTGAACAAGATCAACAGCGTGATCCCCGAGGACACCGGCGGCGAGGCGGAGCTGTTCGACGCCTTCGCCATCTCCCGCCTCGGCCGCGAGGTGCAGCGCCTCAATGAATGGGCCTCCGACACCGAGACCGGCGACCGCGACGAACTCGCCCCCGGCGTGAGCGATCGGGCCTGGCGGCAGGTGAGCGTGTCCTCGCGCGAGTGCCTCGGCAAGACCCGCTGCCAGTTCGGTCAGGACTGTTTCGCCGAGAAGGCGCGCGCGGAGTCGGCGCAGGCCGATGTGGTCGTCACCAATCACGCGCTGCTGGCCATCGACGCCATCAGCGGCATCCAGATCCTGCCCGAGCACGATGTGGTCGTCATCGACGAGGCGCACGAACTGGTCGACCGGGTCACCGGCGTCGCCACCGCCGAATTGGCCGCGCCCGCCATCAGCGCCGCCGCCCGCCGCTGCACCAAGCTGGTCGACGAGCGCGAGGTCGACCGGCTCGAGGGCGCCGCCGAAGCCTTCCACCAGGCCATCGAGGACCTGCCTGCCGGTCGCTGGGACCAGTTGCCCGACGGCATCGCCCCCGTTCTCGCTCTCGTGCGCGATGCCGCCTGGAACGCGCGCACCGCGCTCGCACCGCAGGGCAGCGTGAAAACCCAGGACGACCCGGACAACGCCGCCGCCAAGACCTTGGCCGTCGCCGCGCTCGACGAGGTGCACGACGCGGCGGTGCGCGCGCTCACCGCGTTCGAGGAGTCCGATCCGGCCGCGCGCCACGATGTCATCTGGCTCTCGGCCGACGAGGTGCGCGGTGTCGCGCGCCGCACCCTGCGGATGGCGCCCCTGTCGGTGGGTGGGTTGTTGCGCAGCAGGCTCTTCGGCACCGCGACCGTCGTCCTCACCTCGGCGACCCTGCAGATCGGTGGATCGTTCGACGGTCTCGCCATCACCTGGGGCCTGCCCTCGCAGTCCTCCGGCAAGACCGATCCGGCATTGGCCAACGGCGCGACGCCACCGGCCGATGCCGAGTCGGTGCGCTGGAGCTCCCTCGATGTCGGTTCCCCGTTCGACCACGCCAAGTCGGGCATCCTGTACGTCGCCAAGCATTTGCCCGCCCCGGGCCGCGACGGCCTCTCCCCCACCTACCTCGACGAGATCGAGCAGCTCATCACCGCCGCGGGTGGCCGCACGCTCGGCCTGTTCTCTTCGATGCGCGCGGCCAAGGCGGCCACCGAGGCACTGCGTGAACGGCTCGACACCCCGGTGCTGTGCCAGGGCGACGATTCGATGGGCGCGCTGGTGCGCAAGTTCGCCGACGACCCGGCCACGTCCCTGTTCGGCACCCTGACCCTCTGGCAGGGCGTCGACGTGCCCGGCCCCTCGCTGAGTCTGGTGATCCTGGACCGCATTCCGTTCCCCCGCCCCGACGATCCGCTGCTCACCGCCCGTCAGCGAGCCGTCGAGTCGCGTGGTGGCAACGGGTTCATGGCGGTGGCGGCCAACCATGCCGCGCTGCTGCTCGCCCAGGGCACCGGCCGGTTGCTGCGCAGTGTCGACGACCGCGGGGTGGTCGCCATCCTCGATTCGCGCCTGGCGACCGCCCGCTACGGCGGTTATCTGCGGGCCTCGCTGCCGCCGTACTGGGAGACCACCGACCCGCAGGTGGTAGCCAAGGCGTTGCGCAGGCTCACCGCATCCGCTTGAGCGGCACAGTTTTTCACCGCGAGTCGTGCAATTCGGGTGACCACACCGGCGAAATCACTGCCAGCCGAATGTGACCCGTGAGACGGTTGGGTGATGACGCACCACGCCGATGGCGAGGTACTCGACGAATTTCTGGTCAGCGCAAGATCTTTGGCCGAGTACCGCGCGATGTTCTGCCTGTCCGACGACGACCTGTCCGGCCGACGCATCCTCGACTGCCCCGGCGGCGCGGCGAGTTTCGCCGCCGAGGCCAGTGCCCTCGGCGCCGAGGTCACCGCGATCGACCCCATCTACGCGAGCGAGCCCGGCGAGCTGGCCGCCCGCGCCGTCCCCGAAACCGAGCGCGCGGTGGCGTGGGCACACCGGCACGCGGGCCGCTACCGCTGGGACTGGTACGGCGGCACCGCCGAACAGGCCGCGATGCGTCGCGCGGCTGCCGCCCGCTTCGCCGTCGACGTGTGCGCCGCACCGCACCGCTACCTCGCCGGGCGCCTGCCCTCGCTGCCGTGCGCCGACGGCTCCTTCGATCTGGCGTTGAGCTCGCACCTGCTGTTCAGCTACGCCGACCGGCTCGACGCCGACTTCCACCTGGCCGCCCTGCTCGAACTCACCCGGGTGGCCACGGTCGAAACGAGGGTGTACCCGCTGCTGGACTACACCGGTGCCCCGCTCGACGACCTGATCGCCCACCTGCGAACCGAACTGCACGACAAGGGTATCCGGACCTCGTTACGCAAGACCCGCTACGAGTTCCATCACGGCGCCGACACCATGCTCACCCTGCACGCGTGAGCCGCAGGTCAGCGCGGTTCTACAGTGTCCAATTGATAGACGGTGCCTACCGAGGGCGACCCCCGGAGACCGGCGCGGTAGGTTCTTAGTCGTGCATACGACGCGAGCCGGCCGGTAGCACGGCCGTGGCGGAGAGATCTCGACGCGCGGAATTGCCGCGCATCACCCTGACGCTCATCCTGCTACTCGGTACCGCAGCCCTCGGCGTGACGCTGCTGTTCACCACCATGGACCCGCACATGAACAGCGGCGGCATCCTTGCCGGCGGCCTGGACGTGCACATCTACCGCGACGGCGGCTGGCGAGCGCTACACGACAAGGCGCTCTACATCGAGCCGACCCACTACGGCCTGCTCTACACCTATACGCCGTTCTCGGCCCTGGTGTTCCTGCCGCTGCTCCTCGTGCCGTGGGACCTGGTCACCTCGGTCTGGTTGGTGCTCAACCTGGTAGTTCTCGTGGTGTGCGTACTGCAGAGCTGGCGGATGCTCGGCTACCGGGTGACGCCGCGCCTGGTCGTGCTCAGCATGCTCATCGGCCTGGCCTGCACCTTTATCGAGCCGGTGCGGACCACGCTGTACTACGGGCAGATCAATCTGTGGCTGATGATGCTCGTGCTGTGGGACTTCTCCCGCGGGCCCGACAGCAAGTTGCGCGGCCTGGGCGTCGGTATCGCGGCGGGCATCAAGTTGACCCCGCTGTTCTTCATCGCCCAGTACGCGGCGCAGCGCCGGTGGCGGGCGGCGCTCATCGCCGCACTCACCTTCGTGGCGACGATCGGGGTGACCGGCCTGATCCTGCCGCGCGATTCCTCCCAGTACTGGACCTCCACGTTCTTCCAGTCGGGCCGGATCGCTCCCGATGTGCATCCGTCGAACCAGTCGCTGCGCGGTGCGATCGCCCATCTGCTGCACGACCCGGCGCCGGTGTGGTTGTGGTTGCTGATCGCGGTGCCGGTGGCGCTGGTCGCGCTGTGGCTGGCGGCCCTGCTCGTGCGCCGCGACGAGCCGCTGCTGTCGGTGACCCTTGGCGGCCTCACCGCCTGCGCGGTGTCGCCCTATTCTTGGGGCCACCACTGGGTCTGGTTCGTGCCGCTGCTGGTGTACCTGATCCACCGGGCCCAGACCCGGTTGCCGTGGTTCCTCGCCGCCGCAGGCCTCTACCTGGCCGTCGCCGCCTGGACCTACACCTACACCCCCACCTGGGTCAGTGTCGGTACCTTCCTGCTGCCGCCGTGGTGGCCCTTCCACCAGGTGCTGCTGAACATCTACGTCGTCATCTACCTGATCGTGCTCGCGGGCATCGCCGTCCACGTGTATCGAGGGAGGCCGAAACCGGCTGTGGCCGAAGGCATTTCACCTGCGGACCCAGCCGTCGACACCGTGGTTATCCCGGAAGAGCTACCCGCACGCCCAGTCGAAAACGCCTGACTCCAGGTCGAGTTGGGCGTTGCCGCCGCCGAAGTTCATGCCCGAGACCTCCTCGATCTCGAGGTAGTAGGGCGTGAGCCCCTCGGGCAGCGCCTGGACAGGGAAGGCGGTGCCGCCGAGATGGGAACGGCCGAACAGTGGTTCGGCCCACGGGGTCCAGCCCGCATCGTCGGTGAGCGGGTCCTGGTAGGCGGTGTCGGGCACGTACTCGACGGGCGGGATGCCGACATTGGGATCGTCGACGCGCTCGGCCAGCCACACACCGATGGTCGGGTGCACGTCGTCCCAGGCATTACAGCCCTCGTCGCTCGCGGCGGGCGAGCCGGGCGGGCGGATGTCGGCGGGCGGTGCCACCGGACCAGCCTCGAATTCCTTCTCGGTCAACCAGATCAGCGCGAACACCCCGCCGATCTCGTCGTGCAGCAGATTCAGTTGCGGATGCAGACGGGTGGCGACCAGGTCGCGCGCCAGCGGGTCGTCGGAGCCTGCGTCGGCCTCGACCGGAGCGGTCGCGTCGGCGAACTGCCCCTCGCCCTGGAAGAAAGCGATCGCCGGAAAGCCGGGTCCGCGCCGCTGGAAGTCGGCGGGCAGCCGCAGGGTGAGCGCGTGCATCATCGGCAGCCCGGTGACCGGTCCGCGCGGCCACGTCGCCGGATCGATGCCGGGACCTTCGCTACCGATCCACCCGGCGCGCACCGGCGAGACCAGCTCTAACGGTTCACCACCCGGTGTCTCGGCCAGTTTGTCCGCCGAATCCCCGAACCCCAGGTCATAGGCCTTCATCGCAGCTCTCCTCTTCGACGCGCGGACTATGGTCGACACCGTGCGAGCGGTATCGCCGACGAGACTATCCGCCCCCGCCGACACCCGCGCACACTCCGGGCAACCCACGGCATCGAAAAAGTGTCCAGCGCATGACGAAAAAAGCGGCGCGGCAACCGAAGTCACCGCGCCGCCGGAACAGCTATGTCAGAGCGCAGCCTTGAGGATCAGCGTCAGCACGGCCGCCGCGACAGCGATGCCGACGGCCGCCGCACCCCACACCACACCGTGGCGCGCCCACGGACGACCGGCGTCGAGCGAGAACCGGCCGGGGCCGGTGAAGGCCAGTGCGCCCGCGACGAGCGCGAACAGCAGCGGGGTGGTGAAGCCCGGGACGGCGGGATCGGTCGGGAAGAGGCCACCGGCCCACATCACGTTGATCGCGTTGATCATGGTGCCGAGCACGATGGCGCCCGCCAGCGGGGTGAACAGACCGAACACCAGCAGCAGTCCGCCGACGAGTTCGGTGACACCGGCCAGCGTGCCGAAGAGTTCGCCGGGGTTGTACCCCATGGCGGTGAAGCTGTCGGCGGTGGTCTGCCACCCCATGCCGTTGAACCAGCCGAAGAGTTTCTGGGTGCCGTAGGCGGCCATCAGACCGCCGAAGCCGATGCGGAGAACCAGCAGGCCGATGCTGGTCGCGGTGGCTTCGTCGGTAGTAGCGGTGGTACTCGGAGCGATGCGCGTGGCGGTGTCGGTCATGGCGTGTCCTCATCTGCGATTCGAAGCATCCCGCAATCGGACTGGAGTCCGATTGCCCACTCGGTCACAACCCATGGGGCCGCGACCACTATTTCACGCCAGGCCACCGAACGGTGTGATCCTAGTCACAAAAACGCGAAAAGGCCGCCCCGATCGGGACGACCCTTCCATCGGGAACTTTCAGCTCACCAGGCCATGGTCGCGTAGCTCACCAGTGTGCTCTCGGACTCCTGCGACAGCTTCCAGGTGCCGTCGACGTCCTTCCAGGTCACCGGGATCGGGAAGGTGTAGTCACCGAGGGTGCTGTTCAGCGTGGCCGACAGGGTGTCACCCTCGACGGTGACCGGACCGGAGACGCTCCAGCTGTAGCCGGGGATGCGGTTGACCGTCTGGTTCACGACCGCAAGGCCGCCCGGGTTGCCCGACTCGAGCTCGGCGGCCGAGCCGTTCATGGCGGCCTGCAGCTTGCCCTGCAGCTCACCGGCCGACGGGGTCGCCGGTGCGGCGATCGCGGCGGGCGCGGTGGCGACGACGGCGGCGGTGACCGGCGCGAAGAGAGTGGCAACCGCCAGGGACGCGGCAGCGAACGAGCGCTTCATAGGTAAATCTCCTTCAAGTTAGGCAAGCCTAGGCTGAGTATAGGCATACCTACGCCCGGAGCACCTACTCGACCAGGAAGAAGAAGTAGGCGAGGAACAGCACCATCAGCGCCCACATCGCCGGGTGCACTTCCCTTGCCCGACCCTTGGCGACCATCACGACGGGGTAGAAGATCATGCCCATCGCCAGTCCGTTGGCGATCGAATACGTCAGCGGCATCATGATGACGGTGATGAACGCGGGCACCGAGTACTCGAGATGCTGCCAGTCGATATCGCCGAGCGCGCGGGCCATCAGCACACCGACCACGATCAGCGCGGCCGAGGTGACCTCGGCCGAACCCGCGATCACCGAGAAGACCGGATAGCAGAACATCGCGATCAGGAACCAGCCCGCGGTGGTCACCGCGGTGAGCCCGGTCCGACCACCGGCCGACACACCCGCCGTCGATTCCACGTACGCCGTGGTCGTAGAGGTACCGATGATCGCGCCCGCGGTGGTGCCGACCGAGTCGGCGGCCATCGCACTCGCCGCACGGGGCAGCGTGCCGTCCTTGTTGAGCAGGCCCGCCTGATTCGCGACGCCGATCAGCGTGCCCGAGGCATCGAAGAAGTCGACGAACAGCATGGTGAGTACGACGACGATCATCTGCCCGGTGAACGCGTCGGGCAGATGGATGATGGCCTGCCCGAAGGTCTCGTCCAGCCCCTTGGGCATCTCGGCGATGCCGTCGGGGACCTTCACCAGCCCCGAGACCATGCCGACGACCGTGGTGGCGACGATGCCGTAGAGCACCGCGCCGTGCCAGCCGATCACCAGGAAGATCACGGTCACCACCAGGCCGAACAGCGCGAGCAGGGTGGTGCCCTCGGTGAAGTCACCGAGCGAGACGAGAGTCGCCTCGTTGTTGACCACGATGCCCGCGTTCTTGAGCCCGAGGAACGCGACGAACAACCCGATACCCGCGCCGACGGCGAACTTCATCTGCAACGGGATCGCATTGAGAATCCGTTCGCGGACCTTGGTGATCGCGAGCACGAAGAAGATGACGCCGGACAGGAACGTGCCCGACAACGCGACCTGCCACGGAATGCCCATGCCCAACACCACGGTGTAGGCGAAGAAGGCGTTGAGCCCCATACCCGGCGCGAGCGCGATCGGATACTTGGCCCACAGACCCATCACCAGCGTGCCGAACACGGCGGCCACGGCGGTCGCGGTGAACACGGCCTGCATGGGAATGCCCTTGTCCCCCAGCGCACCTTCGTCGCCGAGGATCGACGGGTTCACCGCGAGCACATACGACATCGCCAGGAACGTGACCGTGCCCGCCATCGCCTCGCGCTTGAAGGTTGACCCGGTCGACGTGATACCGAAATATCCGTCGATGCGCCGCCGGGCGCGGGTTACGACATCGCTGGCCATGACTCTCCAGTCCGCGGGTTCAAAGAAGAAGGATGCCCAGGAACGGTAGCGGAAAGTTCACTGAATCGAAGAACCCGCGATCGCCTCGGGGTGTAGGGTCACGCGCCCGCGACGGCCACCACGCCGAGTTCGGCGTCGGTGGCGAGCAGGGGATTGTGGGGAAGCACACGAACCGTGTACCCGACCGCACCCGAGAGCGGAACCGGCGCGTGCACCTCGTAGAGCTCCGTCGCGCCGTCGCTGCCGGTGTGCCGCATCTCGATGGTCGTGGTGTCGGACAGGTCGTCGTCGGGCGACACCCGCCCGAGTACCGCCTGCACCACCACATCCGAAGGCGCGAGCCCACCGAGTTCCACCCGCGCGTCCAGCGACAGTTCCGCACCGATCACCGGGGTGTCGGGCAGGCCCGCGCTGTCCACCTGGGTGACGCGCACCGAAGGCCACGCGGCCTCCACCCGCCGCCGGTACTCCGCGACCCGCGCCGCGCCGGCGTAGTCGTCGGCCGACGCGGTCGCGAACGCCGCGGCCGCCGGACCGTAGTACTGCTCGGCGTAGTCGCGGACCATGCGCGAGGCGAGCACCTTCGGGCTGGTGGTCTGCAGGGTGTGGCGGACCATCTCGGTCCACCGGACCGGCACGCCGTTCGCGTCCCGGTCGTAGAAACGGGGTGCGACGGTGCGTTCGACCAGATCGTAGAGCGCCGCCGCCTCGAGGTCGTCGCGGCGCACCTCGTCGCGCACCCCATCGGCGGTGGGGATCGACCAGCCGTTCTCGCCGTCGTACATCTCGTCCCACCACCCGTCACGGATCGAGAGGTTGAGCCCGCCGTTGAGCGCCGACTTCATGCCCGAGGTGCCGCACGCCTCGAGCGGGCGCAGCGGATTGTTCAGCCACACATCGCAACCCCAGTACAGGTAGCGGGCCATCGACATGTCGTAGTCGGGCAGGAACACGATGCGGTGCCGCACGGCCGGATCGTCGGCGAACCGGACGACCTGCTGGATGAGCGCCTTGCCGCCGTCGTCGGCGGGGTGACTCTTGCCCGCGACCACCAGCTGCACCGGGCGTTCGGGGTCGAGCAGCAGGGCGCGCAGCCGGTCGGGGTCACGCAGCATGAGGGTGAGGCGCTTGTAGGTCGGCACCCGGCGGGCGAAACCGATGGTGAGGACATTCGGGTCGAAAACCTCGTCCACCCAACCCAATTCGGCCTCGGCGGCGCCGCGCTGATACCAGGACTCGCGCAGCCTGCGGCGGACCTCCTCGATCAGTACCCCGCGCAACGTGTTCCGGGTGGTCCACAGCTGCTCGAGGTCGACGTCGCTGAGCTTCTCCCAGCCGCGCGCCTCCTCCACCAGTTCGGGACCGACGAGTTCGCGCGCTTTGTCGATCCATTCACGCGCGGCCCAGGTCGGCGCGTGCACGCCGTTGGTGACCGAACCGATCGGCACCTCGGCGGCATCGAATCCCGGCCAGAGCCCGGCGAACATGTCCCGGCTCACCTCACCGTGCAACCGCGAGACGCCGTTGGCGCGCTGGGCCATCCGCAGACCCATGTGCGCCATATTGAACACCGACGGATCGGCCTCGCGTCCGAAAGCGAGGATCCGGTCGACGGAAAGCCCTGGCAGCAAGGCGGATTCGGTCTCGCCGTGGGCACCGCCGAAGTACCTGCGCACCAACGGCATCGGGAACCGGTCGATACCGGCGGGCACCGGGGTGTGGGTGGTGAACACCGTGCCGGCCCGCACCGTCGCCAGCGCGGTATCGAAATCCAGTCCGTCCGCGACGAATTCGCGGATGCGCTCCACCCCGAGGAAACCGGCGTGACCCTCGTTCATATGGAACACGTCGGGGTCGGGCAGGCCGTTGGCACGGGTGTAGGCCCGCACCGCACGCACCCCACCGATACCCGCGAGGATCTCCTGCTTGATCCGGTGATCCTGATCGCCGCCGTAGAGGCGGTCGGTGACCGCGCGCAGTTCCGGGTCGTTCTCGGCGATGTCGGAGTCGAGCAGCAACAACGGGATCCGCCCCACCTGGGCGATCCACACCCGCGCCCGCAGCACCCGCCCCTCCGGCATGGCGACATGGATCAGCACCGGCGAACCGTCACTGGTCAGCAGGCGCAGCGGCAGACCCTGCGGGTCGAGCGCCGGGTAGTGCTCCCGCTGCCACCCGTCGGCCGACAGCGACTGCCGGAAGTACCCGGACCGGTACAGCAACCCCACACCGATCAGCGGCAGACCAAGATCCGACGCCGCCTTGAGATGGTCACCGGCGAGGATCCCGAGCCCACCCGAATAGTTGGGCAGCACCTCGGTGACACCGAACTCCATCGAGAAGTAGGCGATCCCGGCCACCCGGGTGCTGTGCTGCTCCTGGAACCAGCGCGGCCTGCTCAGATAGTCACGCAGACCTTCGGCGGCCGCGTCGACGCGCGCGAGATAGGCGGGGTCGGCGGCGAGCTCGTCGAGCCGCTCGGCGGGCACCTCCCCCAGCATCCGCACCGGGTCCTGGCCGACCGTGCGCCAGAGCTCCCGGTCCAGGTCGGCGAACAGATCCTGGGTTGGGCCGTGCCACGACCACCGCAGGTTCGTCGACAACTCACCCAGCGCGGCGAGCCGCTGCGGCAGATGGGCACGGACAGTGAACCGACGAAGTGCCTTCACCCGCCAAACACTAGCTCACCCGCCTCTCCGCGTCTTTTGGCCAGACTGGGGTGCGGGGTGAGTTGGGGACGCGGCAAGCTTTTAGGAGGTGCTTTTAGGAGGTGATGGGTGAGCCCGTTCCCGGGGAGTTACCCATGTGCTCGCCTGCTGCTCCGGAGACTCAGGCCAGACTCGGGTGTGGGGACTTGCGTCGGCGGCTAGGTGGAGTCGCGGGTCAGCGTAGGACCGTTCTCGGTGAGTTGTTCCCTGTGCTCAGTCGGTTGCTGTGGCTTCTGGGGTGAACTGGGCGGCGAACTCGGGGGTGGGTGGGGTTTCGGTGATGACGTCGATCAGTACGCCTGATGGGTCGGCGAGGATGAAGTGGCGTTGGCCGAAGTCTTCGGTGCGTAGGTCTAGTTCGGTGGGGAGGCCGCCGGTGACGACCATTCGTTCCCATTCGGCGTCTACGTCGTCGACCTCGAAGTTCAGCAGGAGGCCCTGGACGGGTTTGCCGTAGCCGGCTGGGACGGTGGGGTGGGTGGGATCGAGAAGAGCCAGTTCGCAGGTCGGTTCGCCGTCGCGGCCGGGGCGGCGCAGGCTCACGTACCAGTCGGCTTCGAAGGTGATCTCGAAGCCGAACCAGGTGGTATAGAAGTCGCGCGATTCTGCGATTCGGCTGGTGGCGAGGACGGGGTAACAGCTGCTGAGCCGCATGGTGTTCACCTTTCACATACCGTTGGTATGTGTCGTAGGCTAGTTCACATACCGGTGGTAGGTCAATGGGAGGACAGCAATGGTTTCGACGGCACGGGCGCAGCAGCGCGAGGAGACCAGACGCCTGCTGGTGCGGGTGAGCAGGGAGCTGTTCGCCGCGAAAGGCTACGCGGCAGTCGGCCTCTCGGAGATAGTCACCGCAGCCGGTGTCACCAAAGGCGCGCTGTATCACCACTTCGAGAGCAAGGCCGACCTGTTCAAGGCTGTCCTCGCGCAGGTGCAGCAGGAGGTCGGCGAGCAGGTGGCGGCCGCCGCCGACGCCGCACCCGACCCCTGGACCCAGCTCACCACCGGCTGCGCGGCATTCCTGCGCGCCTGCGCCGACCCGCACATCCAGCGCATCATGCTCGTCGACGCCCCCGCCGTCCTCGGCTGGCACGAGTGGCGTGCCCTCGACGAGGCCAATTCCGCCCGCCACCTCGGCGAGGCCCTGCAAACCCTGATCGACGCGGGCACCCTCCCCCCACAACCAGTCGCCCCGCTGACCCACCTTCTTTCCGGCGCCATGAACGAAGCCGCCCTCTGGCTGGCGGATACCGACGACCCCACCGCGCTCCCACACACCATCACCGCACTCGACCACCTCCTCACCGCACTCCGAACCACCCACTAGCCGACAGCACCTCCGGCCGCACACCGCCTGTCCATCGACGAATGCCGCGCTGGATCGCGGCGATCTCGGTGCCCCTCGGTCTCGATCCGGCCGCCGAGGCCCGCGCGTGCGCGCCAAGAACCGCCGGAAACCAGTACGTTGTGGGATGTGAGCGGCCGGATAGCCATCGATGACATCGCCCCGTGGATCCCTGGCGGACGACCCGCCAAAGCCGTGGTCGGTGAGGTATTTCCCGTGCGTGCGGTCGTGTGGCGGGAAGGCCACGACGCGGTCGCGGCCACGCTCGCCGTGCGTGCGCCCGGGTCGTCACGGATCACCCGCATCCGGATGACGCCCGACTACGAACCCGACGTGTTCAACGCGGTGTTCACCCCCAACGTGCCCGGCGTGTGGACCTACCGGGTCGAGGGCTGGAGCGATCCCATCGCCACCTGGCGCTCGGCGGTCGAGGCGAAGCTGTCGGTCGGTCAGTCGGCCGCCGATCTCGCCAACGACCTCGAGATCGGCGCCCGCCTGTTCGAGCGCGCCGCCCAGGCGGTGCCGAAGCGGCAGTTCGAGCGGCTGCACGCCGTCGCGAACGCCCTGCGCAGCGAGGAACAACTCCCGGCGCGCGTGGCGCCTGCCTTCACCGAGGAGGTCGCCGAGATCCTGCGGGCCACCCCGTTGCGGGAGATGGTCACGCGCGGTCAGCAGTTCTCCGTACTCGCCGAACGCCGTCGGGCCCTCGTCGGTTCGTGGTACGAGTTCTTCCCCCGCTCGACCGGTGGCCGCGACGCCGAGGGCAACCCGGTGCACGGCACTTTCGCCACGGCCGCCCGCGACCTGCCCCGCATCGCGGGCATGGGCTTCGACGTGGTCTACCTGCCACCGATCCACCCCATCGGGACGGTGAACCGCAAGGGCCGCAACAACGCCCTGACCACCGAGCCCGGCGATGTCGGCTCACCCTGGGCCATCGGCTCAGCCGACGGCGGTCACGACGCCATCCACCCCGAACTCGGCACCGAGGCCGATTTCATCGAATTCGTCTCCAGGGCAACCGAACTCGGCCTCGAAGTGGCCCTCGATCTGGCCCTCCAATGCGCCCCCGACCACCCCTGGGTCACCGAGCATCCGGAGTGGTTCACCACCCTGCCCGACGGGACCATCGCCTTCGCGGAAAACCCGCCCAAGAAGTACCAGGACATCTACCCGGTCAATTTCGACAACGACCCCGACGGCATCTACGCCGAGGTGCTGCGGGTGGTGCGCCACTGGATCGCGTTGGGCGTCAGCATCTTCCGCGTCGACAACCCGCACACCAAGCCCGCCGACTTCTGGGAGTGGCTGATCGCGCAGGTGCGCCGCACCGACCCCGACGTGATCTTCCTTTCCGAGGCCTTCACCCGCCCGGCGCGCCTGTACGGCCTGGCCCGGCGCGGATTCACCCAGTCCTACACGTATTTCACCTGGCGCGTGCACAAGTGGGAACTCACCGAGTTCGGCTACGAACTGGCCGCCAAGGCCGACGAGGCCCGGCCCAACCTGTTCGTGAACACCCCCGACATCCTGCACGAGAGCCTGCAGCACGGCGGCCCCGGCATGTTCGCCCTGCGCGCCGCCCTCGCCGCCACCCTGAGCCCCACCTGGGGCGTGTATTCGGGCTACGAACTGTTCGAACACGAGGCCGTGCGCCCGGGCAGCGAGGAGTACCTGAATTCGGAGAAGTACGAACTACGCCCGCGCGACTTCGCCGCCGCCCTCGACCGCGGTGAGTCGCTGGAACCGTGGCTCACCCGGCTCAACGAGATCCGCCGCAATCACCCCGCGCTGCAACAGTTGCGCTGCATCCACTTCCACCACGTCGACAACGACGCGCTGATCGCCTACTCGAAATTCGATCCGGTCAGCGGCGACGCGGTGCTGGTGATCGTGAACCTCAACCCCTACGCCGCCGAGGACGGTCACGTCAGCCTGGACATGCCGGCGATCGGGCGCGAATGGCACGACCACCCGGTGGTGTTCGACGAGGTGAGCGGCGAGGAATACCACTGGGGCCAGCGCAACTGGGTGCGGCTCGACCCGGCACGCGCGGTCGCCCACATCATCGCCCTGCCCGCGGTGCCCGCCGAAGCCCGTGCGGCCCTCGCCTTCCGGCGGAGCTTCTAGATGAAGCGCCGCGATCTGATGCTGCTGGCGGCGGGTACCCATCCCGACCCCCACACCGTTCTCGGCTCCCATCCCCACCCCGACGGCACCGCCGTGCGCGTGCTGCGCCCGCACGCCGACACGGTGACCGCCCTCGTCGGCGGCGCCGAACACCGGCTGAAGTCGTTGGGGCACGGCATCTTCGCGGCCGTCCTGCCGTACCCCCGGATCGACGACTACCGGGTGCGCACCGAATACCCCGGCGGCCCGACGGTCGTCACCGCCGACGGCTACCGCTTCCTGCCGACCGTCGGCGAATTCGACCTGCACCTCATCCGCGAGGGCAGGCACACCCGGCTCTGGGAGGTGCTCGGCGCGCATCCCCGCCACTACACCACCCTCGACGGCGATGTCGACGGCACCTCGTTCGCGGTGTGGGCACCGAACGCGCGTGGCGTCACGGTATTCGGCGACTTCGACCACTGGGGTGGGCAATCGGCGCCGATGCGCGCGCTCGGCACGTCCGGCGTGTGGGAGGTCTTCGTTCCCGGTGTCGGTCCGGGCACGCGCTACAAGTACCGGGTACACGGCGCCGACGGTCGCGTGGTCGACCACGCCGACCCGCTCGCTTTCGCCACCGAGGTACCACCCGCCACCGCGTCGGTCGTGGCTCGCGCCGACCACATCTGGGGCGACAACGCCTGGCTGGACCGGCGTGCGAGCACCGATGCCATCCGCTCCCCGATGAGCGTCTACGAGGTGCATCTCGGCTCCTGGCGCCCCGGCCTGAACTATCGCGAACTCGCCGAGCAGCTGGCGGAATACGTCCGGGCAGCGGGTTTCACCCATGTCGAGTTGCTGCCGGTGGCCGAGCATCCCTTCGGCGGTTCCTGGGGCTACCAGGTCACCTCCTACTACGCGCCGACCTCGCGTTTCGGCACCCCCGACGACTTCCGCTACTTCGTCGACCATCTGCACAACGCGGGCATCGGTGTGCTGCTCGACTGGGTGCCCGCCCATTTCCCGCGCGACGAGTGGGCGCTGGCCCGCTTCGACGGCACCCCGCTCTACGAACACCCCGACCCGCGCCGTGGCGAACAACTCGACTGGGGCACTTACGTTTTCGACTTCGGCCGCAACGAGGTACGCAACTTCCTCGTCGCCAATGCCACCTTCTGGATCGAGGAATTCCACATCGACGGCCTGCGTGTCGACGCCGTCGCCTCGATGCTGTACCTGGACTACTCACGTCCGGCGGGCGGCTGGGAACCCAACATCTACGGCGGGCGCGAGAACCTGGAAGCCGTCGACTTCCTGCAGGAACTCAACGACACCGTGCACGGCGCCCACCCCGGCGTGGTGACCATCGCCGAGGAATCGACCACCTGGCCCGGTGTCACTCGCGGCACCGACGTGGGCGGCCTCGGATTCACCATGAAGTGGAACATGGGCTGGATGCACGACACCCTCGGCTACCTGGGCCGCGACCCCATCCACCGCGCCTGGCACCACAACGAGATGACGTTCTCCCTCGTCTACGCCTGGAGCGAGAACTACTTGCTGCCGATCAGTCACGACGAGGTCGTGCACGGCAAGGGCACGCTGTGGACGCGCATGCCCGGCGACGATTTCGCCAAGGCGAGCGGCGTGCGCGCCCTGCTCGCCTACATGTGGTCGCACCCCGGCAAACAACTGCTGTTCATGGGCCAGGAGTTCGGCCAGTTCCGCGAATGGGACAACGATCGCGGCCTCGACTGGTACGAACTGGAAAACCCACTGCACCAGGGTATTTCGACCATGGTCGCCGATCTCAACCGCACGTACGTGGCGCATCAGGCGCTGTGGTCGCAGGACACCACCCCCGGCGGGCACGCCTGGATCGAGGCCGACGACAGCGCCGCCAACGTCTTCGCGTTCCTGCGCTGGGGTAGTGACGGCAGCGCGGTCGCGTGCGTGTTCAACTTCTCCGGCGCCACCCACGAGAACTACCGGATCGGCTTGCCGCACACGGGTTCCTGGTCGGAGATCCTCAACACCGACGCCACCGGATACGGCGGCTCGGGTATCGGCAACCTCGGTGCCGTCACGGCCGAGGGCACCCCCTGGCACGGCCACCCCGCCTCGGCCACCGTGCGCCTGGCTCCCCACAGCGCCCTCTGGCTGAGCGCGCCGGCCTGAGGCGGCTCCCGCGACCGGATATACGACGGGCCGCCCAGGCATACTGCCGGGCGGCCCGTGGTCGATGGGTGTCAGTACAGCGCGGCGGCCAGTTTGCGACGCGCGGCGATCACGAAAGGTTCTGCCTGATCGAACAATTCGAAGAGTTCGAGCAGGCGGGTGCGGGCCCGGTCACGGTCCTCGCCCGCGGTGCGCTTGACGACGGCGATGATCCGGTCGAACGCGGCCTCGGGACGCTGCTCGAGCAGTTCCACATCGGCGGCGTCGAGGGCGGCATCCAGATTGCCCGGATCGGCGTCGGCGGTGGCGACCACGCCCGGGTCGATCTGCTGGGCCCTGGTCAGGAACTTCAGCTGCCGCAGCGCCGCCTTGGCCTCGGCATTGTTCGGTTCCTCGGCGAGGATGGCCTCGTAGGCGGCTTCGGCACCGGCGATGTCACCTTCGGCGAGCGCGTTCTCGGCGGCCACGAAGCGCGGGTCGTCGTTCTCGGGTTCGGCCTGCGCGCCGTTGCCCTCGAGCTTGCCCGCGGTCGCCTCGACGACCGCGTCGAGCCACTGACGCACCTGCGGTTCGGGCTGAGCGCCTTCGAAGTCGGCCAGCGGCTGCCCACCGGCAACCGCGATCACCGTCGGAATGCCCTGCACCCGCAGCGCCTGGACGATGTTCATATTGGCTTCGGCCTCGATCGCGGCCAGATCCCACGCACCAGGGTCGTCGGCATTGAGCCGTTCCAGGGTGCGCACCAGCTCGACGCTGCCCGGGCTGCGCTGCGAGTACAGCGCGACAACCACGGGCACCTGCATCGAGCGTCGGATGACCTTGGTCTCGAAGTCGGCCTCGGTGACCGAATGGTCACCCGGCGCGCCCGCGCCACCCGGAGCGGCGGCAGGCTGCTTGAGACCGGACAGATCCACCGCCCCTGACATGGCAGCGGCGACGGCGGGCGAAGGACGACGGGAAGCGGGTCGAGTCACGGTTTCCAGTTTGTCACGAAGCGCTGGAGGTGGCAGCCGCGGCGCCCTTGCTGTTCGCACTCAGCTCACCCAGCTTGCCCGTGCGCACGGCCCAGGCCTCGAAGATCACGGTGAACAGCGGCGGGATGCTCGAGGCGAGCGCCAGAACGGTGGTCTTCCAGTTCCAGTTCAGCTCGCGGGCGGTGAGCAGCGCGGTCAGCACGAACAGCACGAAGATGCCACCGTGCACCGGACCGAAGATCTTCACACCGATCTCGTTGCCCTCCTCGGGCAGGTACTTGAACGCCATTCCGAGCAGCAGCCCGACCCAGGAAATGGCCTCGAGCACCGCGAAGAACCGAAACCGACTCGCGACAGACCGCAGATCAAAGAAACCCATGCGCCCATTGTGCAGCATGACCTACGACACTACGTAGTTGGACTGCTCACACCGAAGGCCCCGGTACTCGGCGAGTACCAAGGCCTTCGAGTCAGTGGATTCAGGCAGGCACGCGGATGATCAAGGCATCGCCCTGACCGCCACCACCACACAGCGCGGCAGCGCCAACGCCACCACCGCGACGCTTCAGCTCCAGCGCCAGGTGCAGCAGGATCCGGGCACCGGACATGCCGAGCGGGTGACCGATGGAGATGGCGCCGCCGTTGACGTTCACCTTCTCCGGGTCGTAGCCGAGCTTCCTGGTCGAGGAGACACCGACGGCGGCGAACGCCTCGTTGATCTCGATCAGGTCCAGGTCGGCGGGCGTGATGCCCTCCTTCGCGCAGGCCGCGAGGATCGCGTTGGCCGGCTGGTCCTGCAGGGTCGAATCCGGTCCGGCGACCTGACCCGAGGCGCCGATCTCCGCGATCCACTCGAGCCCGAGCTCCTCGGCCTTCGCCTTGCTCATCACGACCACCGCGGCCGCACCGTCGGAGATCTGCGAGGCGGTGCCCGCGGTGACGGTGCCGTCCTTGCGGAAGGCCGGACGCAGCTTGCCGAGCGACTCGACGGTGGTGTCGGCGCGGATGCCCTCGTCCTCGGTGACGTAGACCGGGTCGCCCTTGCGCTGCGGCACGGCCACCGGCACGACCTCGCCCTCGAACACACCGTTCTTCCACGCGGCCGCGGCACGCTGGTGCGAGGCGGCGGCGAACGCGTCCTGCTCCTCGCGGCTCACCTTGTCGAGGTCGTTGCGGTCCTCGGTGAGCAGCCCCATCGCCTGATCGGTGATGACGTCGTGCAGGCCGTCGTAGGCCATGTGGTCGACGAGGGTGGTGTTGCCGTACTTGAAGCCCTCGCGGCTCTTGGGCAGCAAATGCGGGGTCTGGCTCATCGACTCCATGCCGCCGGCCACGACGATCTCGTGCTCGCCCGCGCGAATCAGCTGATCCGCCAGGGCGATCGCGTTGATGCCGGACAGGCAGACCTTGTTGACGAGCACCGACGGCACGTCCATCGGGATACCCGCGGCGATGGCGGCCTGGCGCGCGGGCAGCTGCCCCGCACCGGCCTGCAACACCTGGCCGAGGATCACGTACTGGACCTGCTCGGGCGCGACGCCACCCTTCTCCAGGGCGGCCTTGATGGCCACACCGGCCAGATCCGAGGCCTTGAAGTCCTTCAGACCGCCAAGCAGCCGCCCGACCGGGGTACGCGCACCGGACACGATGACAGAAGTGGTCACGCAAGCCTCGCATTCATAGTTCGAACCTGTACTCAACGGTAACCCCTGCGGACCGGCGGCTGGTACGCAGGTCGCGCTAGCTTCGTGGGGTGACCAACGCGAACTTCATCCCCGCCGACTACGTCATCGCCGTCGACCATGTGGGCATCGCCGTGCCCGACCTCGACGCCGCGGTGGCCTGGTACACCGACAACCTCGGCATGGTCGAGACCCACCGCGAGGTGAACGAGGCCCAAGGCGTCGTCGAGGCGATGCTGTCGTGCCCGGCCGCCGCCGACCGCGCGACCGCCCTGCAATTGCTGGCCCCGCTCACGCCCGAGTCGACCATCGCCAAATTCATCGACCGCAGCGGCCCGGGACTGCAGCAGCTGGCCTACCGGGTCACCGATATCGAGGCCGTTTCGGGCTTCCTGCGCGAGCGTGGGCTGCGTTTGCTGTACGAGGCCCCTCGACACGGAACCGCTGATTCTCGCATCAATTTCGTCCATCCGAAGGATGCTGGGGGTGTGCTGATCGAGCTCGTGGAGCCGAACCCGCATGTTACGCACTAGTAGGCCGGTCGGACCGGTAAATCTCGGCGAGATCACATTCCCGGTCGAGTCTCCATCGTGTCGCTCGAGGCTGTATTTTGTGTGCCATGTCGTCACCTGAGTCCGATCGCAATCGCTTCGTTGCACTGCCCTTCACCGTTGTGCGCAAGGGTTATGCGCAAGACGAGGTGCGCAACTACTTCGACCGCTTCGACGCGGAGCTTCGCGTCACCGCCACCGACCGGGATGCTGCCGCCGCGCAGGCCCGCAATCTCGCCGCCCAGCTGGAAGACGCCCGGGACGAGATCGACGAGCTCCGCAAGGAGGTCGACCGGCTCTCCGTGCCGCCGACCACCGCCGAAGGTATGTCCGACCGTATCTCGCGCATGCTGCGCCTCGCCTCGGACGAAGCGTCCGAGGTTCGCGCACTGGCCCAGGCCGAGGCTGCCGAGATGGTGTCGATCGCCGAGCAGCAGGCCACCGAGATGCGTGGCAAGTACGAGTCGCTGCTCGCGGAGACCAAGGAGAAGCGCGAGGCGCTCGAGATCGAGTTCGAGCAGACCCTCGCGAAGGCGCGCACCGAGTCGACCAAGATCATCGAGGCCGCCCAGGCCGAGGCCGAGCGTCTCGCCAAGGAGGCCGAGGCCAAGCGCAAGGCCACCCAGCAGGACTTCGAGGCCACCATGAACGATCGGCGCACCAAGCTGACTCGTGCCATGGAGGAGCTCGAGGCCACCAGCCGCGCCGAGGCCGCCCAGCGGATCAAGGACGCGACCGACGAGGCCAACCGCCTCATCAGCTCCGCCACCCAGACCTCCGAGCGCAAGATCGCGCACGCGAAGGAACTGGCCGAGGAGATGCGCGTGCTGCGCGGCCGGGTCCTGGCCCAGCTGCTCGGTATCCGCGGCCAGCTCGACTCGGTGCCCGCCATGCTTGCGGCGGTCAACCGTGAGAGCGAACTGCTCGACGGCGCCCCGGAGCGTAAGTCGATCAGCAACAACAACAATGGCAACAACAAGTCCGTCTCGGGCTCGCGCCAGAACAAGGCCATCCCGGAGGTCTCCGACGAGGACATCGTCGACGAGGACCGCGAGAGCGCCGACGTCAACTGACCCTGTCGGACTCTGCGACGACACGTCTACACCTGGAAAACCGGAGGCCACCTCGAATCATCGAGGTGGCCTCCGGTTTTCGGCGTCTCGGCCCTGGTTCAGGACCAGCGGCGCGTGATGCCCCGTGTACGCCTGCCGTTCCAGCAACCCTGATGCCAGTGCCTACGGTCGTCCTCACCGCCATCGACGGCCCACGCGACGATATGGGCCACCCCCGGCGCGATCTCGTGGTCACAGCCCGGGCAGCGGTAGGTCTTCACCGCCCGCGCACCGGGAACCGTTCGCACGACATAGATCTCGTCGCCGCCCGGTCCCTCCTCGGTGCGCCCGTACACGTCACCGAGCGGCGGCGGGCCGCTACGGCGTTCCTGGCGCGGTTTACGACGCGGCATGGCACTGCTTCCTAGAACAACCGGAAAACGTTGCTCTCGGTGCCACGCAGCTCGTCGTAATCGAGCGTGAGGCAACGGATCCCCCGGTCCTCGGCGAGTGTCTTCGCCTGCGGCTTGATCTGCTGGGCCGCGAACACTCCGCGCACCGGCGCGAGCAGCGGGTCGCGGTTGAGCAGATCCAGGTAGCGAGTGAGCTGTTCGACGCCGTCGATATCGCCGCGGCGCTTGATCTCCACCGCGACCGTCGCGCCGTCGGCGTCGCGGCACAGCAGATCGACGGGGCCGATCGCGGTCATGTACTCGCGTCGCACCAGGGTGTACCCCTCCCCCAGCTTGGTGACGTGCTCGGCGAGCAGCTCCTGCAGGTGTGCCTCCACACCGTCCTTCACGAGGCCGGGATCGATACCGAGCTCGTGCGAGGAATCGTGCTCGATCTCCTCGATCGCGATGCGCAGCTCCTCGCCGGCCTTGTTGGTCACCACCCACAGGGCCTTGAAGTTGTTCTCGGGCGCCTGCATGGGCTCCTCGCGCAGCGGACGCACGCCCTCGGGCAGTTCCGCAGGCGGGTTCAGCGAGGCGACGTCACGCTCCTGGAGCCAGCACGGCGGGCTCATCCAGTTGAGCGGCTTGTACGAGCCGCCGTCGGAATGCACCAGCACCGAACCGTCGGCCTTGATGAGCAAGAGCCTGCGGGCCATCGGGAGGTGAGCGGTCAGCCGACCGACGTAATCGACCTGGCAACGAGCAATGACAAGGCGCACCCGGCCACTCTAGGGGACGCTCCGGAGAACGCAAAAAGGCCCTCCAGCGTGGCTGGAGGGCCTTTTTGTGAATGATTGTCCGGCGGTGTCCTACTCTCCCACACCCTGTCGAGTGCAGTACCATCGGCGCAGGTGGCCTTAGCTTCCGGGTTCGGAATGGGACCGGGCGTTTCCCCACCGCTATAACCGCCGTAACACTATGAAACTATCCACAGAGAGCCACAACCAACCACCCTTAACAGGGTCGTCAATTGTTGTCTCGGTGATCTGTGTGTTGTTTCAGATACCGCACAGTGGACGCGTAACACCTTCGATAGTAAGCCCTCGGCCTATTAGTACCGGTCACCTCCACACGTTACCGTGCTTCCAGTTCCAGCCTATCAACCCCATGGTCTGTAGGGGGCCTTAACCCATCAAGTGGGAGAGAAACCTCATCTTGGAACAGGCTTCCCGCTTAGATGCTTTCAGCGGTTATCCCTTCCGAACGTAGCCAACCAGCCATGCTCCTGGCGGAA
>NZ_JBSGIJ010000037.1:0-24152 GCF_053605015.1 Nocardia sp. NPDC003979 | reverse complement strand
TACCGGGGGCCTTCGCCTGTCACATCGACTTACCCGCGGGGAGCGGGACAACCTCCCTGGACATCACACCTAGTCCGAGGAAGATCCCAGCGGCCCGACCCCACCAATATCGGCGAACGGTGATCGATGGAACGCCGCATCGACATCCACTATCGATTCCTGAATGTCGGTGCCGCAGTATCAGACCGCGACGACTCAGCAACTGAACCTGACCGCAGCTCCTAGGGCACAGCGTGGTAGTCGGATAGGGCGAACTGAGTCATTTGGCTACGGAATTGTCGAGCCAAGCCCGGGAAAGCCGCGGGATTAAAACCATCTTCCCCGACAGGCCAAGTAACGCATCCAGAGTTCCAAGTCGTGCGAGCCAAGTGCCGTTGAACAACCGCGTTGAATCGGTCCTGCGCTGACTTTCGTACATCAATATATCGGAGCCCCCATCGCTCCAGCGTCCGCACCGACTCTACGATGTAATCTATCTGCGCCTCCAGATAGGCTAGGGCTGTGCAGAAATACGGACCGGAGTTCGGTCCGAAAGTGAAATGTAGGTTGGGATACCCAGAAAGATGTATGCTCTTGTACGCGTAAACTCCTTCGACCCATTCTTCCTGGAGGAGACGTGCGCCACAACCACGAACCGGGAATGGTACTCCAGCCTCGCCGGGTGCATCGAAAACGATCGTATCGAAGCGGCGCTCGACGCCATCAACCGTGAGGATTCCGTGCTCCGTAAGCCGAATGATCGGGAAGGTGAGGAGTCTGCAGTTGTCCCGATCTAGAGCCGGTAAGAAATCATTTGAGATGAGCAATCGCGGACGGCACGCCCGGTTGTCCGGTGCGAGCTGCCGTCGCGCCCATCTATCTTTGACCTGAAGCCTCAACTGGATTTTAGATACCTGTTCCAGCGCGGTGGTGAGACCTGTTGTTCGAACCAAACCGTATCCGATAGACTCGTACGCCCAGAAGTGGGCACTCCGGGCTAGATCCTCGGCCAGCGGTAGTTTCTCGAATAGCGAACGTCTCCACCCTGCCGTCCCGTACTGCGGGTGGGGAAGAACCCATCGCGGTGCACTCTGAAATACGGTGACGTGGCGGGCTCGGTCCACCAACTCCGGGATCATCTGGACTGCATTGGTGCCGGTACCGACGACTGCCACCGTCAGTCCGGTGACATCCATACCGGCGTCCCATCGGGTACCGTCTATCTTGTGGCCACGAAAGTCGTCGGCGCCCACGATCTCGCGCCTGCTTGCGTTCGAGAACGGCACAGTCGCCACCACGACCGAGCGGGCAGTGATGCTCTCCTCCTCGCCACTGCTGGTCGAGACACGCACATGCCAGGTCCCTCGAGCCTCGTCGAAGTCGAGTCCGTTTACGTTGTACCCGTAGCGAATCCGTCCATCGAGACCATGCCGGGTGATCACGCCGCGCATGTAGGCACGGACGTCTACGCCCGGCGTATACCTATGGCTCCAGGCGGGATCCCGTGTGAACCAGAACGACCGCAGTACTGACGGACGACCGCAGGATGCGTCCGGATGAACGCTGTCGCGCCACTCACCGCCGGGCTCAGGTGCGCGCTCGAGAACCACGACGTCCTCGATCCCCGCGCACCGTAATCGGATCGCGGTGCCGATTCCCGAGAACCCGGCACCTATGATCACGACTCGTGTGGGACCGGGAATTGTTTGCCCGGGGTCATCGTCTGTCGGCCGCCCCTCGTCGATCATGCTGCGGCCACCGGTTGGTAAGTGAGCTCGTTGATCCAGGAAGGAGTCGAACCGAGCCATTGTTTAGGGTAGTGCTCAGTGATCGTCAACAGGGCATTGCCGAGTAGTCGATGATAAGGGTGCGACTGGTCCATGACCATTTCACCGTAGTACTTGACGAGTTGGTAGATCGGATTGCGGCGGGTGGCGACGCTCCGGTCACCGATAATGCCGAACTTCCGAATCGCGTCGAAGAGCATCTGTTCGTCGAGTCCCATCGCGATGATGCTGTCGTGCATACGGGTCAGCAGGGGCAACCCGGTGAGGATGCCGATGAGTAGGGATGGGCGCAGCGCGGCGCCGGCGGCTTCGATCAGCAGTCGGTGTATCGGCCCCGCTCCAATCATGTCCAGCACATGGAAATCCACAGCTAGGTGACGGGACTCATCGGCATTGATCCGCTGAAAGACCTTGTGGCACAGGGGATCCTGGATCTCCTCAAGTAGGAACTTCAACAGTGCTCCGTCGAGTGCCACCTCGAGCATCGGAATCGCTGAGCCTAGTACGGACAGCGGCAGATCATCTGCGTAGCTGTCCAGCCATTCTATGGCTAGTCGGATATTGATATTCGGTTCTGGGATCTCGTCGTCATCGAGCATTCCCCAACGGCGCATGAGGGCCAGCTCGGCGTTTGCGTGCTTTTGTTCCTCGGCCTGGAAGTAGCGGTAGATCTCAGCTAGCGTACTGTCCTTGGTTTGACGGCCGAGCGCGACGAAGGCGCGCGAGCCGACCTGCTCGATCCAGACCAGATCGGACATGAATTGCTTGACCTGCGGGAGCTGCTCGGCCGTTATCGTGTCCGCGCCGGGCTCCCCCCAGTCGAAGTCGCCGAGTGCCCATTGGCGTTGTTTTATGATTTCCAAGGTGTGCGGCAAATCGATTGACATCGCTCTACTCCTTCGCAAATATGGACACAAAATCTTGGCCTGGTGTCCGGAGGCCGTGCATTTCGCAGCGGTAGCCGCTCACGTGTGGCATTGTCGGACAAAACTCTTGGAACTCGTTCCAGTAGACGAAAACGCTCGTCGCTGGCGCATGCTGGCCGTGAGTAATCCGGCGCCGGGCGAAGGCCGCGGCGCAGCGGGGTCTCCTGAAATCGCGGGCCCGTGCGCGCCATTTGCGTCCGTTAGCGAGGTCGAGGCCGGCGAGGGGGGAGGTGTCAGGCGATCGCAGCTGCGATTAGGCGTACGTCCTGGCCATGAATCGACGGGCAGAGGCCCCGCCTCGGGTACTCCGCGATGGCGATTTGAAAGCCCTCTAATCGCGTGGCGGACCACCGACAGGCCCGCCATCCATGGTCGTGCGCACCAGGAGAGCGACACCGTCGGGGCGTTCGGCGCACGACCGAGGGCACCGGGAAAGGCAGATCGTGCGGAGAGCTCAGACGTCAGTCTGCTGTGGGCGGGCAGTGAACAAGCCGCGAGCGTAGCGGCGTGAACGCAGGGGAGTGTAGGTCCGCAATGCTTGACACCGGGAGCGTGAACTGCGCCACCAAGTGAGCAAGCAGCCCCGAAACGCGTGCGCACAAGCGAGACCGCCGACGCCCACACCGCACTTCGGACACCGCTTCCAATGATGACTATTGCAAGGCCAGAGCACTCCCTCTCCGATAGGGCCAGTCCCGAGGCGACGACATCCGACGATGAGGACCCGCGCGTGTTGGTCCTCATCCATTCGTTCGTCGTCAGCCCGGACTTGCACCGGGGCGCCCCGTTGCGTACCACAGGAACGATGGTACTCACCTAGTATGATCGTTTCAATGCCCACGTCAGGGGTTTGAAAGTATGGCGTACGGAGGTTCATTGGGTGCATACTCAACGGTCGACCAACGACCCCTGCCCACATGACACCCGGCGACGTTGCCCGGCTCGAAGGATCCGATCACGACGATGAACTACACCAGGTTGCTTCTGAAGGCCATCGCGGTGATCCGGACGCCGTCGCCGTCTGGGACCTCGGAACGTATCCTCGACGCCGGGCTAAGGCAATTCGAAGTTGTCGGGATCAGCCGCACACGGATCGAAGACATCGCTCGTCGCGCACGGCTGGCACGTGTGACGCTGTACCGACACTTCCCGAGCAAGGGGCGCATTGTCGAGGCGGTGATTCTGCGAGAACTCGCCAGGTTCCTCGTTGAGTTGGAAGCAGAGGTGTCAAATCATCAGGATCTCGAGGAGAAGATCGTCGAAGGATTCGTTTTCACGCTGAAGGCAGTACGGGGGCACGCCCTGCTCAACAGGCTGTTGGAGACCGAGCCGGAGTCACTACTGCCGTTTCTCACGATCGAGGCAGGGGGTCTTGTCGCGACCGCGTCGAACTTTCTGGCCGACCAACTCGCGCAAGAAGTTGATGCTGCCCGCACGGATGTCGAACTTCACGTGGTTTCCGAGCTGACTGTCCGCGTGATCCTGTCGTTCGTGCTGACCCCATCGACCCGCATATCCCTCGATACCCCTGAGGGTGCGCGCCGATTCGCGCGCCGCCACCTCCTGCCTCAGCTGCGTGACGACTCAGTTGGCGGTAGCGCGACATAATGTCAGATCTGTATCGCTGCCCGGCCGCAGAGATGCGCACCGGTAGAGGACAGAGGGGGATGCGCTCCTCGACGAAGTAGCGGCATACTTGTTGTGGTGACGACGAAATCTGCACGTCGCGGCGCGCGATTCTCGGCCCTGGGTAGCACCCGGGATGCCCTACTTGATGCCGCAGAGTTCTGCTTCGAAGAGGTCGGATTCTCGGCGACGACGATGGAGGACATCGCTCGGCAGGCCGGCGTCTCTCGGGCCACGGTGTACCGGCACTTCGCGAACCGTGAATCGGTGGTCTCGGGCGTCGTCCTGCGGACGGCCGGCCGCTACCTCGACGGGATTGGCGGGCCACTCGCCGGACAGCCTGATCTCGCATCTGCCGTGCTGGTCTTCGTAGAGACCACTGTTCACGCCGCCAGCCGAGAGAAGTCGATTTCCGCTCTGTTCGTCAGCGATGATCGCCTCGCTGGAATCGGTCTGACAGAGTCCACATCGGTCGCCCTCTTCGAACTCGTCACCGAGTTCCTGCGACCGGTATTCACCCGTCACCGCGATGACCTGCAGCCGGGGATCTCAGTGGACGACGCCGCGGAGTGGATCCTGCGGACGATCCTCAGCCTGCTCACCGTGCGCGGTCCGAGACGACGCAGCCCTGCTGGCCTCCGTGCGTACCTTTGCCGCTGCCTCCTGCCTGCCATCGTCGTACCAGCGTCTACCGAATTGGATCGGCACCGCTGTCACGACGACGTGCAGATCGGCAATGCAGGTGACACAAATCTGCAGTAGTGTCACCTTGGGCAGTAGTGTCACCTTGGGGCAGGTCAACGCAGAGACGGAGGAGGCTCCGATGGAATTCCCGCAGTTCGACCCCCGAGTTGCTGGGCAGGTGCTCGGCGCAGCAACGGATGTGGGCGGCATCTCGGCTTATCTCGGATTTCGTCATGCCGAACTGAGCGCCGGTCGGTTGATCGCCGAGATGGAGGTGCGAGACGAGCTCCTTACCCCCTTCCGTACATTGCATGGTGGCTGCCTGTCAGCCATGGTCGACCATTGCCTGGGTGTTGTCTTTTATCCGGTGATCCCGACCGGCTGCTGGGTCGCGACAACCGAGTTCAAGATCAATCTTCTGCGGCCGGTCACGGCTGGCGTATGCATCGCCACGGCAGATGTCATTGCCCTGACCAGGCGATCGGGCGTCGCACGCATCGACATCACCAACGACGGCAGGCCAGTGTGCGCCGCTCAGGGAACGGTTACGATCGTCAGCGACGGGGGCGGCAGCTCGTGACGGATGGCATTATCGAGATGCAGGTACTGGCGCGTGACGGAATCACGCTGGCGGCCGACTACTATCCCCATGGTTCCAACCAGCAGGTTGTGATCCTGCTGCATGGAGGTGGGCAGAGTCGTCACGCCTGGACCACCTCAGCGCTCCGCCTGCGCGATCGCGGCTACACAGTAGTTGCATACGATGCACGTGGGCACGGCGACAGTGACTGGGCCCCCGACGGACGATACGACGTCGAGCACCTTGTCGATGACCTGCTCATAATGCGAGAACGATTCTGCACCGAGGACGCGCCCGCGGTCGTCGGAGCATCATTGGGCGGGATGACCGTTCTTGCCGCGCACCTGCTTGCGCCCCCCGAGTTGTGGGGAGCGGTGGTGCTGGTCGACGTGACCCCACGGATGGAGTTCGATGGCGCTCGACGCATCGTCTCGTTTATGTCCGCGCATCCTGACGGATTCGCGAACCTCGAAAACGCTGCCGACGTCATCGCGGCATACAACCCGCACCGCGAACGACCGGTGCGGCTTGAGGGCCTTTACAAGGTACTGCGGCAACGAGCCGACGGTCGATGGGTGTGGCGATGGGATCCCGCCTTCATCACGAGTCGTTTTCAGGCGTTGCAACAGGACGCGTCTGCCGGTGCCGAGCAATTCGACACACTTGTAGAATTGCTCGTCGCGGGTGCGGGTAGAGTCGTCGCGCCGACCCTGCTCGTGCGCGGTGCCCTGTCCGATCTGGTATCGCAGGAGACCGTTGCAGAATTCCTGGAAATTGTGCCGCACGCGGAGACGACCGATGTCTCCGGAACTGGCCATATGGTGGCAGGAGATGACAATGACGCATTCACGCAGGTTGTCACCGACTTCCTCGGACGCACCCTATAGGCCCGATCGCTTCCGGCGGTTGGATGCTGGTCATGGCGCCTTGCACGACACCATTGCCAAGGGAACGCCTGCTGACGGGCTGTTCTCTGATTGCAAGAAGGCACATCGCGACTTGCAAAGGCCAGGCGGCTGAAGGGTGAGAGGCCCATCAGCCGCATATGACGCCGGCCAGAGATAGCGGGAGAGGCGCGGACTTGAGGTCGCTAGCGATGGCCAACTGGCGATAGTGCGCGGCCTGGGCAGCATTGCATGTGCTCTCCGTTCGTCCTGCTTGTGCTGGCACCAGCCTTGCCCCTTTGAGCCAGTTCGGGCAGTTTGGAGACCAATCTCAACCGTGTCACAGAATGACGCCGGGCCGTCGGCAAACCGTCACGGGTTGAGGACCGCCTTGGGCTGTCTAGGAATTCTGTCCGCTGAGTTGTGAGTTTCCAACCGTTCGATGGACGGATCTCCGCTCATGCCGATGATGTACTCCCCACAATTCCGTGAAAGCGCTGTCGCTCTGGTCGTCGATAAAGGACGCAGGGTCGCCGATGTCGCCCGTGATCTGGAGTCACCGAGCCACGCTGTAGCGGTGGAACACCAGGCCCGCGGTGAGGCCCCCGGGACATCCATGGACGAATCGGCGCAACTGAGGGATGCGCTGAACAGGATCAAGCAACTCGAGGAGGAGCTGCGAGCGACTCGGGGTTGGCCGCGAAGGTTTTCGACGACCCACGCTCGGCTCAAAAGGCGGTCCCCGGCTGTCTCGACCTTGACCGGGCAAGGAATCAGCATCCGCACCACCAGCCGTGTGCTCGGCGTGTCCGAGCGCGGCTACCGCCATCACCGCAACCGATCACCCAGCCAACGCCGACTGCGCCACGAGATGCTCGCCGAAACGATCCGGGCTATCCATCTGGCCTCCCGTGGCCGCTACGGCGTGCACCGCATGCACGCCGAGCTCACTATCGGCATGGGTATCGAGGTTGGCTCTGGACAGGTGCGCTCGATCATGAAACATCTTGGATCCAGGAGTCGTCGCAACGGCCGGACTATGAAGCGTCCATCAAAGCAGCCAAACGTTGGGCTGGTGTGTCGCAGTCGAGAATTTTTCTGTGGACGGCCGGTGAGTTCCTCGGCGACCTCGGTTCTGCCGCAGAGTACCATTGGTGTCTTTCGTTGCTGCCGCGCTGCCACAGTGCGCCGGGATCGGCGAAGAAGACGCGAATGTCGGTGGCCATGGGAAAGGGATCGGTGCTCGGCTGTCTCGGCATCCTGGTCCCAAGTCGCGGTGCGGTGGGGGGTCGCGGGTAGTTCGGTGACGGCGGCGATGAGGCTGTCGCGGACGACTTCGGCGGTCCGTTCGGCGCCGAGGTGTCCGAGGACGAGATAGCGCTTCAGAGTTTCTGGATCGAGGAGCCAGGAACCGGGCCGCTGCCGCGGGAGTTTCGCCTGACGTCGGCTATCGGTGGGTTCATCGGGCTGGAGGCTCGACGCCGCGTCCGACGCCACGGGTGTATATGCGGAGCAAGACGCGATGTTCGATACCTCGAGCTCTTCCGCAACCGGCAGCGGCGGCATAGCGGCATCGGAATGCTGACCTCGATGGAGTACGAGAACGCAACCATCGTGGCATGAGGTCCACGGCTCCGTGAAACCAGGGTAAGACCAGACCTAGAAGACCGGCCGAGACAGATTCCATCATGGCTGGCGGAAGCACTCGCGCCCGCATGAAGTTAACTGTAGTTTTGCTCATGCCATCTCGGTCACCTTGCGCGAGTGATGATGGGCCAGGTCTTCCCCGGACCGTTCTCCCGGCAGATTCTGCTGTGTATGCATGGAGACTGCTCGAAAATGGAGTTACGGGAAGGCTTCGAGACGGTCATGCGGCGATGAAGGGGCATATCGCGGTCGGCGAGACCGCGCTGATGGGTCTGGCGTGTCGGCGAGCTTGCATCCGGTGGAGGTCGCGAGCGACTCGAAATCCATCGCCAAGCGGCGATCGTCGGATCGGATCGCAAGTTAGCGGATCGATTGCTGTTACGCATCCGTTGGAGTCTGATGGTCTATTGACAGGGTGTGACCCAGGACGCATACTCGTACCTTGAGTATCTAGTACTTGCCGTAGCACACATGGAGGTGGCGTGGTCGTGATGGCGCACTTGGCCGCAACTCAGCAAGGCACAGCTTTCCGGCCAACACCAGCCGAGTGCGTCGGGTGCAAGATCGGCCGAACCGATGCGTTCTTTGCGCCCGCCGCCATCTCGGACAACGATGCGAGAGACGAGATGGGAATCTGCCGTGGTGCCTGCGCGTAGCGAGTTGTCGGCGTCGGCCCGAGTAATTCGTGAGAATTTATCCGGAACAGTGGTCTCTGGCCTCCGAACGTTTGGTCGGACTACGCGGATGGCGTATTCAGCCGCGATGGGTGCCGCGAGTGACATTGCCGGATTGAAGTTTCAATGGCGTGAGGCGCTGTATCAATCCTGGTACTTGATTACGGTTACCGCAATTCCGGCAATTCTAATGGCCGTGCCATTCGGGGTTATCGTCTCGGTTCAGGTCGGGAACCTGATCCATCAGATCGGCGCAGATTCGCTTCTCGGTGCAGCCGGCGGTTTGGGGGTAATAAAACAGGGCGCCCCCATGGCGACAGGATTGTTGCTGGGCGCGGCTGGCGCGGCCGCGATCGCGGCCGACTTGGGCGCCCGCAACATCCGTGAAGAGATCGACGCCATGCGAACGATGGGCATAAGTCCTATGCATCGCCTCGTGATTCCCCGGATGGTGGCGATGATTCTCGTTGCACCGATGCTCAATGTCTTGATCATCTTCGTAGGGGTCGTGGCGGGATATGCAGTCGCGGTCGGTCCTCAGGGGGTGACGCCCGGCAGCTATTGGGGAACCTTCGGATCCTTCACCGTAATGGCGGATATCGGCGTGTCGATTGTCAAGTCTGTGCTGTTCGGCTTCATCGTCGTGATGATCGCGTGCCAGCGGGGTCTTGAGGCCAAAGGTGGTCCACGTGGAGTAGCGGATGGCGTGAACGCGGCAGTTGTTCTCTCCGTCGTCTCTGTCGCTGTCGTGAATCTATTGGTCACTCAGTTGGTCTCAATGTTCCTTCCAACAAGGCTGGCATAGATGTCGGAGATGAAGTACACTCCCCCGCGGCTAGTGAAGGCCCGGCGAACTGCGGCGTCACTCGGGCACCGTGTCGTTCCGGTGGAGCCTCTAGGTTTCGTCCTCAATTTCATCTGGCAGGCATTGTCGGCGATACCGTTCACGCTCAAACGATATCGAGCGGAGACAATGCGCGCGATCACGGATATGACGTGGGGGCAAGGCTCGATCATCGTGGGCGGTGGAACGGTCCCGATGCTGGTGGTGCTGGGACTGGTCATCGGCGGCTCGGTCGGCGTCGAGTCATTCGCGACTCTAGACCTCATCAGTATGGGGCCGGTGTCAGGCATTGTCTCAGCCTTCGCCAACACCCGAGAGCTAGCGCCGATCGCGGCAGGAGTCGGATTCGCCGCACAAGCTGGGTGTCGTATAACCGCCCAAATCGGATCGATGCGGATCTCAGAGGAGATCGACGCCATCGAATCGCTTGGATTGCGATCGATTCCTTTCGTTGTAACGACCAGGATTGTTGCCGGCGCGGTGGCGATCGTTCCGACTTTTCTTATCGCGCTAATCCTCAGCTACGCGGCGTGCCGGACTGTGATCGTCCAGCTGCACGGCCAGGCCGCAGGTGTCTACGATCACTACTTCTATCAATTCATCAGCGGGTGGGATATCACTGCTGCTGTGATCAAAGTTCTGGTATTCGGGACGGCTGTCATCTTGATTCACAGTTATCAAGGGTTCTTCGCGACAGGCGGGCCGGAAGGCGTCGGAATTGCGTCCGGCCGTGCCGTCCGGGCAAGTTTTGTGGCGATCATCGGTCTAGACATGGTATTGACCATCCTCCTGTGGGGTGTCAACTCCGCGATCGAATTCACAGGGTGAGCGCCGATGTCTCGATATGAAATGCCGGGAGTATCGGCAACAAAGCGATCGTCGATTATTGTCGGTATGGTCGCCGTGCTGACGGCACTGTCAGTAGCGGCCGCTTGGACAGTTGGCAATGCGGCCCGCGGCGACAACCGAATGCTCGTGGTGTTGCGCACCGAGAAAATCGGAGACGGCGTCGGCGTGGGAACGCCGGTGCAGTTCGACGGTGTCGGCATCGGTGCCGTCACTGCCATCGGCTCAGGTGATGGGGCGAAACAGGTGACTTTGATGCTTGATCGAACAAACTCGAGCGGGCTCACCGACAGCCTTCTCGTAGACTACTCGCCGTCTAATCTCTTCGGTATCAGCGAGGTTGCGCTGAAACCGGGCGTTGGGGGCACACCCCTGCGAGACGGCGTTGTTATCGACCTGACGGGTCCTCGATCTGACAGGCAGCGAGATGCGACCATGGGTGTACTGATTCGGACAGTCGCGGAGACCACGGGAAGCCTCCTTACCCCGGAACTCACCGACGTGCTGGTGCGGGTTGCTACAGCGGCCCGCCAATTCACGCCACTGATGGAGGCGATTGTGGTATCCGGTCGGAACGTCGCTGAGACACGCTCTGTGCCGGTCTCGGCATTGCTGGAACAGTACGGCTCGATGCTTGTCGGCAGCGCATCGATGATCGACGGCACGGTAGGCCTGATATATCGACTCACCACCATCGAGATTCTGAATAACCAACGCGAACTATTCGACGCCACAGTCAGTGTTGTAGGCCAACGCTTCTTCCCCGCCCTCGCGGGAACGCTATTCACGGCGCAGGCGCATCTGTCAGAATACGCGGCAATGCTCACGCCGATTCTTGCAAGTGGCAGTCGAATGGTTTCGACGCCTGGTGTTTCGAGCATGCAGCTCTCCGAGATACTGTCGCGGCTGGATCGGTCGTTCACGTCGACGCCTAGTGGCCCGGTACTGAGTATCAAACTGATTCTCGATCTAGTTCCCGCGATTGCGGCGTCATCGCCGGAAACGTTGGTTCCGACACCGTATTTCGGGGGTGGTCGATGAACAGGCATGGCAGCCTATTGGTGGTAGTCGCGAAGCTCGCGGTTTCTGTAGTCGTGATCGCAGTGCTGCTCGCAGCAATCGCGCAGACTGTACAACGCCCGGTCTCAGGAGGGACTAAGCAGTTCTCATCGGAGTTCGTCGATGCGAACGGTCTCAAGTCCGGAGACGATGTTCGGATGAACGGTGTCCGCATAGGTAAAGTGCTTTCGATCTCACTTGAGGATGGTCGCGCAATCGTCACGTTCATGGTCGAACGCGATCGGCATTTATACGAGAACACCGTCCTAGCTATACGATATCAGAGTCTGGTGGGCCAGCGTTACGTCGACGTTCAACAATCATCGCCAGTCACTGCGGAGTTGGCGGCAGGCAGTAGGATCGGGGCTTCCAGAACCATCCCGTCATTCGACATCACAGCTCTATTCAACGGGCTGGAACCGGTTCTGAGCGAGTTGTCACCAGCAGCAGTAAATAAGTTCGCTACTAATATGATCGCCGCTATAGAAGGAGACGGCTCGGGTATCGGTTCGGTTCTCGACTCTATCCAGACCTTGTCCAGCTATACGATGGACCGACAGGCAGTGATTACCGCGTTGGTGGCTAATCTGAAAAAGATATCTGACCATCTCGGCGGTCGATCCTCACATCTGGTGCAGCTTGTTTCGGAGCTGTCGGTGGTTGTCTCCACGCTACGTAGCAAGGTGGATGGAATCGTCGAATTCGCTCTTATGGCTCCAGACGTGATCGCGCCGCTGAACAGCCTCCTCGACGCGATTGGGTTGACTCCTGGTAGCAATCCGGACGCCGATACACTGCTGCGGACGATATTTCCAGATCCTCAACAGGCAGTCGAAGTACTCCGAAAACTGCCAGCGATGCTCCAGACCCTGAATAGTTGGATCCCGTCCGATAGTCCTGTCGTGAACCGAAACTGTTCGAACGGGAACGTCGACAGCCCGGATCCTTTCCAGGTGATGATCACGGGACAAAGGATATCGATATGCAAAGGATGATAGCCAAACTAGTCAGCATTATCGGGAGATTCGCTGGCTGGGCGCCAACGGCTGCCTCATCACGTGACTCGCGGGAATTGCGATGGGGCGCCCTCGGAGCATTCCTGATGGGTGTCGCGTTGCTAGCGAGCGTTTTGGTGTACGTGGTGCCATTCGGCAAGTCGACGTACTGGGCCGAGATGTCGGAACTCGGGTCCATAAAGGTCGGCGATGACGTCCGTATCGCCGGTGTTCCGGTCGGCGCCGTGAAATCGATTGAGCTGCGTCGAAAGGACGTCCGCGTGAGCTTTACGATTGACGATGATATTTTCATAGGCGATCAGACAAGTCTCGACGTCCGAATGTTGACTCTGATCGGTGGGCACTATCTCGCCTTGACATCAGCAGGGACTTCATCGCTTCGCGCCCCGATACCTTCTGACAGGGTGCATCTCCCGTACAGCCTCGGTCGGACCTTTCAGGACGCAGCACAGCCGATCGCGGATATTGAGGGCGATACCTTACGGCAGAACTTGACTAACATGAACCGCGCGATCGTTTCCGGGCCGGCAGGGATCCAGCGAGCAGTCGATGCGTTCACATCGCTCGTCGAAATTCTCGACCGTCAGAGTCGGGACGTGTCGGAAACGCTTGCGATGGCCGACGAGTACATCAGTGCAATCAATAACTCGAAGGCGATCCTCGGGGAACTGATCGCAAGTGTCAACCTTATGGAGACGGTGGGGCTCGGCAAAAAGGCTGAGATTTTCGAGGCAGTCCGGTTGATGGAACAGCTTCTGTCTCGGATCGCAGCACTCGAGCCGGTGTACCGGTCAAGGCTGGATTCCATCGCCCGAAGTCTGGCCGAGGTCATACCCGAACTGAACCGTCTAGGCGAAGGTATGGGGCAGATCATCACAAGCACTCGGGACTTGATGTCGAGACTGCAGCCCGTCGCTTCCTCAGAAGATGGCATCGTTATTGACCAGTCTGCATCGGTTGTCGTTGCGCAGTCGTTTTGTATTCCCGTCCCTGGAAAGGACTGCTAAGGATGAATAGGATTCTGGCCTCCCGCGGCCTCATATCCCTCCTCGGCGTCGGGGCTATATGCACGATATTGGTTGCTGGGTATTTCGCGGTACTCAATCCTCCGAAGACGATGCGGCACTACTGCGCAACCATGCCGGACGCAATTGGACTGTACACCGGAAACCACGTCACCATTCGTGGCGTCAGAGTTGGCACGGTGACGCACATCGAACCTCGTGGCGAAGCGGTGCAGGTTGATTTCGAGGTGGACGCCAACCATACGCCGCGTGGTGAGGTATCGGCCACTACCCTTTCAGACACCATCGTTGCTGATCGCTCCTTGGCTATTCTCGACAACAGTGAATCCGATGCTGAATGGGATCCCCGAAAGTGCATTTCCCGTACTTTGACTCCGAAAAGCATGACACAGACACTCGATGCGTTGGGTGCCCTCGCAGCAGAAATCGACAATGGGAGTGATCCGGCACAGCGCGGGCAGCTATCCGAGGAAATCGCCGCACTCGACAGCTCGTTGTCCGGCACAGGTCCGAAAATGAATGAAATAATCCGTACACTCGACCGGGCGCTCGGCTCGTCCAACGCTGCCGCCGGACACCTCGGAGCCCTCATAGATTCGCTGCACAGCTTGATGAATAGTGTCGCGCGTGGATGGGGAGATATCGAATCCATGATCACCCGTCTGGCGCCGGGGCTGGCGGTGATCGACCACGGAATCTTCGCGCGAACAGTCTCGATCATCGACTCATTGCGAATTATCGTGCCATGGCTGAACGAAATCACCACTATGTTTGGTGACCAAATCCTCCAAGGTCTCGATGCGACAGTTCCCCTCGCGCGCCTCGCCAGCGCGAATATCGGTACAATGAGGGACATTGTCGACATGGCGCCCCCGCTGCTGCAAGCCTTCGGGGACGTAACCGACGCGCACAGCGGTCGACCCGTTCTGACGTATGCAACCCCTAGGGTGGCCATGCCCCAAGCTGATGCTGACCGAATATGTGCCGCGATCGGCCTGGTCGCACAGGGCCGTTGCGATACTGCTGAGGACGGTTTGACGAATGTTTCTCTGATTCCCTTGGTGCTCGGAATGGCGGGTGCGCGATGATGAATCTGCGAGTAGACGCGGTGGCCATTTCTTCCCGGACCCGCCGGACGCAATTCGTGACCGCGGCCGCTGTGGCACTTGTATGCCTTGTCCCCGGCTGCGGATTCGATCCAGCTTCGATTCCTGTCCCTGGGACTGGGATATCGGGGGCCCGCTATAGTATCCGAATCGAGTTCGCCAATACGCTAAACCTGCCGTCACAAGCACGAGTGACGGTCGACGGTCTGCGTGCCGGAATTGTCCGCGACGTTGCGGTGATCGATGCCGGGAAAGATAACGACGGGTATGTCGTGGTCGACGTGGAAATAATCGAATCGGTGCGGTTGCCTGTTGGAACTACGGCTGAGCTCCGCCAGCCGACCATTCTGGGTGACGTCTCCATAGCGTTGATCACCCCGGAGGCCGGCGGAGGTGGCCTCATCGCGCCGGGCTCCACAATCGATCGAGGACAAACTAAGCCGTTGCTTCAGGTTGAGGACACCATGAACGTCTTGGCGACCTTTGTCCAAGGGGGTGGAATACAGCAGGCTCAGGAGATCATCAACCGCGTGAACTCGGTGCTTCCGGCGGATACACGGGAGACTGCCTCGATCTCGGAAGTGCTGGGTGCCGATATCGAAGACTTGGCACAGCACCTGGATGCTATCGACGGCTTACTGGGTGGACTGCGGGCCAGTACCGATGCTGTCCTGAGCCGAACACCCGAATTGGAGTATCTGCTGACAGATTCTGGAGTGGATCAGGCGGCTGCGTCGATGACGTCGATGATCGGTTTGATCACACTGTATGATGGATTCACGCTACTGACAGATTCCCTCCGATGGATCGGTCCGCTGGCGCAGTCAGGCGACGCGGCTGCCCGTGCTTTTATACCACTCCTTTTCACGTCCCGTCCGTTGGACCTCTCAGCCCCGTCGAACTTGAACAAGATCATTGCGCTTTTGCGCGAAAAGGTCATTCCATTCGTGGAGCACGGACCGAAGGTTAATGTTGCCGGCCTTGAGACTGCCGAAGGCTCTCCCGGATCCGAAGCCGACCGGATCGCTGGAATTCTATCGGCATTGCGGATGATCGGAGCAGTGCGATGAAACTGAGTTCGGGACTATCCCTCGTTGCTATCATGTCGGTTTTGATTCTGGGCGTCGGTTATCTCACATTCGGTGTATTGCGAATAGATGTCTTCAGTGACTCGATCAACGTGACGTTGCGTGTTCCCCAGGCGGGAAGTCTGCTAGTGGGTTCACCGATACTCCTACGTGGTGTGAGGGTGGGAGAGATCGCGTCGATAGAGAAGGCTGAACGCGGTGTCGAAATGCAACTAGCCCTCGAGTCGAGATACCGAATTCCGGCAACAGGGACCGCGACAGTCGAAGACCTATCAGGTCTCGGTGAGCCTTATATCGAGTTCGTGCCGAAGAACGGCGCCGGTCCCTACCTAACCGATGGCCAGCGCCTCGACGCGGTGCAAGTAATACTGCCCCGTTCGATTCCAGACGTGGCGCAGACTGTTACGGGTCTGCTTGAACAACTGAATCCGCAGGCGATCAGCAACATCGTCAAGACGTTGGATCAAGCGCTGACGGGAACAGACACCGTTATGCCGAGGCTGGCAGCCTCGACGACACTGTTGTCGGAGACGATTCTGAGTAGGTCGCCCGCCATCCGCAGCATCCTCGTCGATCTACAGACGATGGGCGCGGACATGGCTTGGGCCGGGCCCGGGATGGCAGCCGCTGGTCCCTTGTGGGACGAGGCAGGAATGTGGGGTGCTCTCATCGCCGATTCCATCGCCCGGCTGGCCCGTATCGGCACCATGCCGGACGACTACTTGCAAGGCAACGGCGTCGTGCCTTTCCTCGGCGAGGTCACGGAATATCTCAGCCGCATTGGACCCGACTTGCAAGAATTGGCACCAGCCGTGCAACCGCTGGCGGACAGCGCGGCGATGTCCATGCCACAGATAGACATAAGCGATTTGATAGCACGTGCTCTCAGCGCGACTGGAGACAGTGCATTGAATGTGCGTATCGGCATCAAATAGGACCGAAACACGCTACCCGAGGAGATATTCATGCCCGTAGAAACCGCTGACAACATCGACGGCAGAGCGGAGACCGTATCTAGTAAGTTGGGTACGCCGGCAGAGTCGGTCGTAGCGAACAGGAACCGGTTTGGTCCGGGAAGAACGCTGTCGGTGGACTTGCGCTCGATCATTGTCGGAGCGATAGTGGTAACACTTGTCGTTGGGATGTCTGTTAGCTTTCTGTTGTGGCTCTCTACGAGGAATGAGCTGCGAGAAGCTGACTCCATTGCGTCCGCGGAAAAGAGGGCTGAAGAAGTAGCCTCCGAGTACGCTGTTGGCGCGTCCAATATTGATTATCAGAACTTCGATGGATGGGTACGTAATCTGAAATCGAATACTTCCCCCGCCCTAGCGAACAAGTTCGACCTCACTGCTCCGCAGCTCAAAGACATTGTACTTCCACTTAAGTGGACTTCGAACGCGACCCCAATCGCCGCGAGAGTGAAATCAGAAGACGCTGGTGTTTATGTTGTGAACGTCTTCTTGAGTGTGACATCGACCAGTGCGCAGACCCCGGAGGGCGCGCAAACAACTGTCACCTACACGGTGACGCTAGACAAGAACACGGATTGGAAGATCACGGATGTCGGCGGTGTTGACATGGCCCTTCCGGTCAAGTAGCCAGCGACACTGTCAGTAGTAGGGAACTGAAATTATGACCTCGAGATCTACGATCTTTGTGGCTCCCCGAAAATACATGCTTGAGCGGGACTCTGGGCCTGCTTTGCATATCGCCGAGTGGGGATCGACGAGCCCGAGAGTGACAATCATCCTGGCACACGGGCTGGCGCTTTCTCATGGGAGTTGGGAAGACGTCGCACAACTCGTCGTCACGGCGGATCCCACCGTGCGTGTACTCGCCTATGACCATCGAGGACACGGGCAGTCGCAATCTGCTCCAGCGAGCCTGGAGCTTCTCGCCGACGATCTCGCTGCAGTCATCTCCGCATATGCACCCGTCGGCCCGATCGTGCTCGGCGGTCATTCCATGGGCGGAATGACATTGATGGCGCTGGCCGAACGCGACAGCATGGTGCTCGAAGCGCGAGTCGTCGGTGTCGCGTTCGTGGCGACTGGAGCCGGAGATATCCTCGGACGACTGATGCGCCGCGGGTTCTGGTCATGGTTGGTATCGCTGGCGTTGACTGTGGCACCGCTTCTCGTGATCCCTTCCCGGCCGCTGCTCATCGTGCGACAGCTGACACGTGCCGTCTTGTTCGGGTACCGCCCATTCCGCCACGACCTGAACCGAGCGGTAGGGCAGCTGGCGAGCAGCAATCCTCGCAGCGTCGCACAGCTGGCTCGTTCGATCCTGTCCCATGATCGGTACTCGGCACTGGATCGATTCGACTGTCGTGTCGTCGTATTCGCAGGTTCGCGCGATCTGTTGACTCCCGTTTATCACGCTCGTGCGATACACCGTCGCGTACCAAAGAGCGGCCTGGTCATCTTCCCGAACTCCGGGCACTTTCTACCCTATGAACGCCGCGGTGAGATTGCGGCCCACCTACTGGGATTGACAATGCCAATGGCGTACTCGGACAGCGACGTTGCATAGCGGCATCGGAGGCTCGAGTTCGTCGTAGGCCCAGGCGGTGTCGCCGGACAGCTCTTAGGTCTTGTCCTCATGCCCCTCGGTGGTGACCACAACGGCGATGGCTTCGGTCAGATCCCGGCGCGACGCCGAGGCGACCACACCGTCGCCGGTGCTCGACAGCGGCACACCGGTCTCGCGAACGGTGGGGATGTCGCGGCCGTAGTTCTCGCTGTACCGGCCGTTGCGCAGGATCGTGTACGACACCCCGCTGGCACGCACGCGTCTTCGGTGGGCAGGTGCATGGCCGCGGTCGACAGCGCGGTGTCGTCGGCGTTGAGGCCGCTGGTGTAGATGATCCGCGCGGCACCGGCTTTCGCGACGGCAGCGATCTCCTCGGTGTGCTGGCGGTCGCGGTTGGCCAGGTCGGTGCCCGAGACCAGCACGAACATATTCACCGGCGTAATGGTGGTGGGGTCATCGTAGTCGATGACCGCGGTGTGCACCCCTCGGGCGGCGTGGTCAATGATCTTGGCCAGGTCGCGGGCACCGGCGATCACCTCGGCGGGGTCGGTGCTGCGGTCGAGGACGGCTTCGACGGCTGCTCGGCCGAGGTGACCGGAGGTAACGGTGATGACGATGGACACAGGTCTCCGTTCAGGTTTCGACGGTGGTCAGTTGCTGATGGCGCCTGCGCGATGCAGGTAGCGGCTCTCGCCGATCTGATCGGCGGTGAAGGCGGCGATGCCGGCGCGGGTGATCGCGAAGCCGAGCTTGTCGGTGCCGAAGAACCTGACCGGATATGGCCCTTCGGTGCACAGTCCTTGGGGGCGATGAACCGCACGATCGTCCAATCCAGCCCCGAGGACATGATCTGGTTCGACATGCCGGTGATCTCCTCGTAGGCGCGGGGCATGAACGTGCGCGGCATGAACTCGATCAACCGGGTGATCAAGGTCGGGGACCCCTGCGGGTCCAGTACCGCAGGAGTGGCGTGGCCGACGAAGCGGCCCACACCGTGACGCTTCATCGCCGCCAGGATGTGGCTGGTGCCCTCGATCAGCGGGGTCCCGGTTGGCTTTGCGGTCCATGCTCGGGCCCAACGCGCTGATCACTGCATCGGCACAACATACTGCGTCCTCGATCGCGCCGCATTGGAAACCTCGCCGACCACGACTTTCACTTGCTCACCCCAGCGAGAGGGGATCTTGGCGGGTTGTGGGCGTAAGCGGTCACGGTGTGCCCGGCCGCGAGCAGCCGGTCCACCATCAGCGAACCGGTGGCCCGAAAACGGTGACATTCATACGAGTCCTCCTTCGGGAATCGGGGTGGTCAGGAGGCGTAGGGGCCGAAACGTCCCCAAGTGACGAACACCGCGGCTGCCAGCAGGGCCAGGTTGAACACGATCGCGGCGGGCTCCTTCCAGCGCGCGTGGGCCACCATTGCCAGCGTCATGATCACCGCGAGGCCGACTGCGGCGCTGAGACGTCGATGCCTTCAGCTTCTACCGTCGCAATGCTCCGTTCGTTTTCTCGACACCACCGCCGAGCGGCTACGGTTCGATGCACCTCACGAGCTCGGGCACCTATGTATTCACTGCACTCATGCTGTGCGCACGGGCGCGAGGCGGAAGCTGCGGCGAATCAGTTCGCCAGCGCGCTGCTCATGCCTCGCAATGATGTTCTGGCGGTGGGTCTGCGAAACCCGAGCGTGGCGCAGATCATCCGTGCGAAGGCTCGATGGAACGTCTCCGCGACAGCGCTGGCGAACCGGCTGCATGCGCTGGGTTTGATGACTGACTGGACATATCGCGCAGCGTTGGTGGAGTTGAGCAAGCGTGGATTCCGCTCCGCGGAGCCAGGCTCGGCGCTTGTACATGAATCGTCACAGGTGCTGGATAGAGTGCTCGCCGGGCTGCGTGGGCAAGGGATGACGGTGCGCGACATTGCCAAGGAGTTCGGTCTCACTCCCCAAGGGGTGACCGAGTACCTGTTCGGACTGACGATGACCCAGCACGAGGGAAACGGGTCGCGGACGGTCGCGGATGGATCGCCTCGCCCGCGCCTCACTGTCGTGCGAGATTACGTATCTGCTGGGTACACCGTGAGAACCTTCGTGCTGAGGGCCGTGCGCACAGCGGAATCTCTCCGATTTCTCGGCGTGCGCACGGGGCGGGTGTAGATGCGCACGGCCAGCTGCACTGTGTGCGCGGCTGAACGGGGCGTGCGCACGGTCTCGATCCTGGGTGTCAGCGTGCGCACGCGCCCACAGCGGCGGCGTACAGAAGCAGTCGAAGTGGAACGGGTGAACCAATCGTGCGAGACATGGCTGTCGCTCCGGTTCTCGACGTCGGCGCGCCGAGTCTGGCCAGCGCCGTCCTCGTCGAGCCTTCAGCTGGCGCTGATCTGTCGGTGGCCATGGCTATCGTTGTGCAAGCTCACCGACTAGGAGGTACAACGTGACTTCTGCCGACCTGAATACCTGGGCCAACAACTTCTCTGCACTTCGCGACATGCTCGACAACTACGAGAGCGAAGCGGCAAGGATCAACCCCAACTCTCCGAACCAAGGCACGAGCCAGCTCGTTGCCTTCCAGTATGGCACCTGCCTCTCCATGCTGGATCTCGCTCCGTGGCAGCAGAAGCCCGCCTGGCTCGACGCCGTGGAGTTCGGGCCGACCGCAGGCAACGAGCATAAGCTGCTCGCCTCCCGCTACGTACTCGAAGCGACTTTGAATCACGTCGACAACGTGCCGCTTGAGCAAGCGCGCACCGCTTTGCGTAACTCGGCTGACCGGCTCGAACAATTCGCTACTCGGTGGGCTGAGGGAGGGGTCGATTCCGCTGAGCTCGACGCGATTGCCACCGAGCGCCGCGCCCTCGCCAGTCGCGCCAAGAAAGCGGCTGCGGCCGTTAGCCAGCAGTAGTCCCACGGGGCAGGCCCGGGCGAGAGCGTCAAATCGCGTGGGCCCCGACCCCTGCGGGAAGAACGTCTACGCCTGACTGGTTGTACGCCGCGCCCTGGGTGTCGTCGTCGCAAGAACGCGACGGATCGGACCGTACCGGGCACGATGTCCCGCGTAGGGACTGATGCTTCGCTCGCGAAGAGCAACCGAAGGCGCCCTCCAAGGGAGCCTTCGGCGTATTCAGGACTGTCCTTGACAGGCTCGGGAAGAGCACTGAGCTCGCTAGATGATCTGGGACCCGATGGCCAGCACCCTGTCCGCAAGTTCCTGGCCTGCCACGTCGGCAACCTGCACACCGAACGGGACCAGTGCTGCCTTCAACCAGTTGAGCCCGCGCTTGATCCCCTTCTCGGTCAACGTGTCGACATCTTCGAGAAGTTCCGCGCGGTCGACGTCATCGATGCCGGGGGCGTATTCGATGTCATTGCGCAGCTGGCTGATCGCCGTCAGGACGTCGTCGAGAGACGCCCCCTGTGTAATGGTGGCGTTCATGGTGTGCCCCTGCCCGCCGACAGCCTGGTTGCCGACGGTCATCGCCCCGTAGTTGTCGGCCGAGATGTTGGTGACCGGCGCGATGGGTGCAGAACCCCCATCGATCAGGTACGGATGGCGCGCGGCGGCCCGACCGTTGGGAGTGATTTCCACGTGGTAGAACTCTCCGTCTGCTCGTTCGGAGCCCTTACAAAGACCAATCTCAACCAGATAGTGTGTTGCTTCGCGGATCTCGCCGGCAGACAACGGCCCGCTGAAGTCGTCGGCAACATCTGAACCAGGGTTCGCAAGCCGTTCGAGAACGCGGCGCAGCGCGAGCTTGTGGCGGTACGTATCACGGGCGATGCGAGCCTGGACGCGTCCTTCGGTTGGCAGGTAGAAGTCGAAGCTGCCTTCGGGGTCGCCGCCAATGGACAGATTGTTGTGGATAGCGCCCTGCGAGACCAGTTCGTCGAACACAGCCCGCGAGTCCTCTGACGGTACGACCTCGATAGGCGCGGTCGATCTGGCTTGGCCCGCGAAGACCGAGGACACCGTGGATATCCGAATCGACTCCCCCACAATGAAGTTGCTAACCGTCGGCACCGCAGGCAAGGCCCGCTCGGGTCACTGCTGTGGGAAGTTTGGCAGGATTGCGCTCGCCTGCGTAGTCGAAGTCCTCACCACCCGAGACGGCGGTCGTTGCCGATGTCATGCCGAGAATATTCGCCGAGAACCCCGACATGTGACGAGGACTTTAGCGCATCTGGCCCCTTGCACACCTGGTCGCTGGACCATACGCCCAGCGCTGCCGACGGTGGCCATCAGGAAACGAGCGTTCCGTTCGTCCTCGGTGAGCGTTGCCAGGTCCCACGCGACCTCAGTGTTGCTGGCGGTAGGCGATCCATTCGCCGACGTGGGTTCCACGCAGCATCACCTCACGCTACTGGGTCGTCTGCGGGACCGGCTGGGGGGATGGTGATCCCACTATCTCACCACTAGGTCATGTCTCCCAGTAGCTTGAGCCATTCGACTGTCAAGGCCATGACGATCCCGGCCCGGTAGGTGCAGGCCAGCTTGTCGTAGCGGGTCGCGACCCCACGCCAGTGTTTGGCCTTGTTGAACGCCCGCTCGACCACGTTGCGGCCCTTGTAGGCATCGAAATCGAACTGGGGCGGGCGTCCGCCTGCGCGTCCGCGGCGTTTCCGGTTGGCGACCTGATCAGACCGTTGCGGGATAACCGCAGTGATCCGCCTGCCTCGCAACAGCTCTCGATTCGCCGCCGAGGAATACGCCTTGTCAGCGAGCACCCGATCGGGGTTGCGGCGCGGCGAGCCACCGGCCAGCCGCGGTACCCCGATCGCATCGAGAACTGCTGGCATCATCGGCGAATCTCCGGCTTGGCCTGCGGTGATCAACACCGCCAGACCACGACCCTTGCCGTCGGTGGCCAGATGGGCTTTGGTAGTCAACCCACCGCGAGACCGGCCTATCCCGTGATCAGCCGGCTCATAACTCACCGTCCGGGCCGGGCACCGCGCCGACACCTCGGCGGGTATTGGCACCGTGCTGATGCACCCGCACGATCGTCGAGTCGACCGAGACCACCCAGTCGAGATTCCCGGTCGCATCTGCCAACGCGGTCAACGCGACCAGCACCCGATCCCAGGTCCCGTCCTCGGCATAACGGCGGTGACGCTTCCATACCGTCTGCCACGGACCGAACACCTCGGGCAGGTCTCGCCACGGCAACCCGGTCCGCAACCGGTACAGCATCCCCTCCACGACCAGGCGATAGTTGGAGAAGTTGCGACCAACCCGACCATCCGACTTCGGTAGCAGCAGCTCGAGCAGTTCCCACTGGTTATCCGTCAGAACCTGATGCCGATCACCGACAGCCGCCGCCACATCGAACATGATGCCCGACCCGATCACCTACCAGGCGAAAACCGGGGAACACGATTGGGAGACATGACCTAATTCGGCTGGAGACGCCGTTGTGGAGAGTTGTCCAGCGTTTCCGATCGTTGTCGTGGCGAAGCGTGTTTGCCCAGGTGGGGGTGCTGTTCTGGTAGTCGACAGTTATCCAGCGTTGGCCATAGTTGCCTGTGCTGCGCGCTCGGAGAAGGTCAGGGGTTCGATTCCCTTAGCTCCACGTATGCGCAGGTCAGCCTATGTTTTTAGGCTGACCTGCGTTTGTTTTTGTCACCATTAACTCCCCACTAATTCTGTTGGCGGGCTTCCATGGGTTCGAGTTCGGGCGATCTTCTCGGGTTCCTGCTGCTGATGTACTGGCAACTATCGGGCAGTGTCGTTCGGTAGTTGTCCGGTGATCGCGTGGTTGAGTACATCGGCGGCGGCCTTGTGTGGGCGTCCGCGTGCCATGTAGTGGCGTTGGGTCATCGCGGGGTCGACGTGGCCGAGGACATCGGCA
>NZ_JBSGIJ010000036.1:0-34459 GCF_053605015.1 Nocardia sp. NPDC003979 | reverse complement strand
ACTGGCGGTGACCTTTGTCTCGGGTTCCGCGATGGGAATGGGCCGTCGATCCCGGCGCTGTCGCAGGTCGGCGTACAGATTACATGCTCGCAACCCGTGTCGGTGATAGTTTTATCGATCCGCCGTCCTAGTGGCCTCGGCCGTCCAGGCAAGGGGATTTACTGCGTCGAATTACATCCCGCCGCGGAACCCGGGACAAAGTCACTGCGGCCGGTGGATCGTGGAGCAGACTTGCGCCCGCTCCCCCGGTACCGGCGCCTGGCCATCCGGTGGGCGCGCCGCATCGACATCCATTACGGATTCCTGAATCTCGATGCCGCACTGATCTGATGGCGACGGCACAGCAACCGCACCGACAGAAGCTATTAGCCTGCGCCAGAAGGTCATCCGGACACGAACCCGAGAATGAGCGGCCCCCGACAGCACGTACAGCCCTCCCCACTCCCCCTTGAACACCAACCTCGGGCTGTGTGGTGAGGGCTGGCTATTCCCGGCGGCTTCACTGGGAGTTGCGGTTCGCTAACCACCACAATCATCCGTCACATAGGTCCGCTGCGAAACTCCCTGCATCGCAACGTGTCTCGGTGACACATGCAGATTCACGCTAGGAGCTATGAGGACCGGTACCCGAACTCGAATGCCGCCGAAGCTCCGTACGATACCAGCGGTGGCCCACCGCAGATACTGCGCGCGGCATGTTTGGCGGTGCGCGCGAACGTTGCTGTTGAGCATCTTCACCGACGGCGGACTTACTTCGCAATCAGCACCGCGTCGGCACGTACACAGGCTGGTGAGCCGGATCGCCCACCGCAGTCGGGACTGCGCAACTGGCCAAGCACTTCGCCAAATCAGGTATTGCGTAATGGCCACGTCATCACCATCTCGTACCCAAGTGTCTGTGTGGCATGCTCGACCCCACTCTGCAAGTCGACAAATGTAATGAGCGTAGTTTTCTGTGGACTGATGTCGACAAGCGTCCGGGCGACTTCGGCGGAAAGCCCAGTGAAAATAACCTCCGCACCCAAAAGCGCACATGCTTTTACTGCTGTGATCAGATGGGCAGCAACGTCGAGATCGATCGACGGCAGTCCGGTGATATCGACGACGGCGGCCTGCGCCCTCGAATTGCGGATATGCGCCATCAGCTGATTGGTCAAATTAAGAGCCCGGCGATCGTCCAATTCTCCTACGATCGGGACTACCAGAAGCCCTGGGATCAACTGCAGTACCGGAGTCGGGAGTTCGCTCACCGCCCTCTGCTGCTCGCGATTCGAGTGCTCGCGTTTGGCGAGGTAGATGTCGGCGGCGAGGCCGATATCGAGGAACACCAGCCTTTGTAGCGCCAGCAGCGTCGCCAACGCACGCTCGGGATCGGAAGATGAGCTGGATTCACAGATCCGGCTCGCAGCAGAGCAAAGAAACCGATTGTACGCGCCGAGAAGCCATGTCGGCTTCACGCCGAGTCGCTCGTGACGCGCGGCCATACGCATACGCTCGATGAGATAGTCAGCATCGACGGTTCCCGCCGTCAAACCGGAAAGGTGATCGCTTCGAAGATGTTCGGCCTGTTCCTCAGTGTCGCGCTCAGAAAGAAGTGCGGCAGTGTCCCGGTGTTCGTTTAGGTAGGCGCGGAGTTCGTCGGCGATCTCAGCCATACCGGCTGTCGCGACTCCGCTAAACTGCCGCAGCAATGCCTCGTCTTCATCGGTGAATTCCATTAATCGTTTCCGAGCAGCGACCATGTCATCGGTGGTCACGAGGCCACCGAAGCTTGGCGTTTCCGGGATTTCCGGACCGTGCGTGCCCATTAGAGTCATAACAGCCGCATCCTGTGCGTAGTGTTTTGGCGGATCGTGTCAGACAGCGCATACTCGTGAGCGAAGCCCGTAGGTCACCGTCCCACAGCAGCCTGCACCCCAGAGTGCGCTGGCGGCATAGCGGTCCCGACCCAAGTCGTCCTCATCGCCTGATCGCGCCGGCCACAGTACGTGATCGCCGCTTAGGCCGTTGGTGGCACGTCTGAAGAGGTGGCACGCTGTGAGGCCAGGAAGAAGTGGTCGATGTTGACGACGAGAAAGAGCGCAGTAGCGGTTGTAACCATGTGGCCATGGTCGTCTTCGATGGTGGCCCGAAGGTTCAGTTTGCGACCCTGGCGGGAATGAAGATGGGCGCGGGCGATATACGGGGTGTCGAGTAGAACCGGGGAGAGGTAGTCGATGGAGAGGTGGCGGGTGACGGCGGGTTCTCCCACGGTGTAGAGGAGGAACCCGAACAGGTCGTCGAGGACGGTGGCGACTGCGCCGCCATGGGCGATCGCTGGGGCGCCAACGTGGCGGGAGTCAAACGTGTGACGGGCGTAGACACCTTCCGCGTCACGTCGGACGCTCAACTGGTGGCCGTGCGGATTGGCTGGCCCACAACCGAGGCAATGATCATGATGGGGCGGCAAGTCTTGGCATTCCGGCGGAACCACAGGGAAGAGGGGCGTACTCTCCTCGGCCTCGGACGATACGGATCTTGTGGTATCGGATGTGCGGCTCATGGGTGCTTTCTGCATATGTGTGTCACTGGGTGGTGGCGATAAGGATGTCGCAGTGGGCTCTGCGTGCGAGCTCGGTCGGTGTATCGGACAGCAGCCGGGCCAGCGGAGTCGACCGGCACAAGTCGGCGGTGATGATGAGGTCCGGCGCCGCAGTGGCGGCAAGGCGCAATAGGGCACGCAAAGTGGGTTCGGACAAGATGCGGGTGTCGATGTCGATGGCGCCGTGCGCTAGGGCGTGCTGGCAGGCCGTGCGCAATATCGCTTCGACCGGGTTGGTGCCGCGCAGCCGGTAGGCCTCGGGTCCCAGCCGGTCGAGGTCAACTCCGAGTGTGCGTTCGTCGATGTGGTGGCGGACGCCGACGATAACCAGTCGGGCGTGGGTGGCGTGGGCCAATTCGGCGGCGCGGTCGACCACGCGGTAGGAGCGATCGGATCCATCGGTATCCACAAGGATCGTGCGATAGGCCGTCATGCCGGGCGTCCTTCGCGGGTAGGGGACGTGCGAGAGGCAGGAGCCATCGTGCACGAGGGTTGTGCGCGGCATCGGCGAGTGGTGGGCCCGGGTGCAAGCACAGCCAGCACGATCGCGCCTGCGGCGGTAATAGCAGCCAACACCAGCGCGGCCTCGCCGCTGCCGTGCACGAACGCTGCCTTGGCGTACTCGGCTAGCGGCTGGGCCGCTGGTCCGCCCTTTTCGGCGACCTGCAGGGCGGCGGCCAGGGAATCGGCAACTGGTTCGCGAGCGGACTCGGGCAGGCGGGGTAGGGCGGGCTGGATACGCTGAGTATAGCCAGCGGCCAGCACGCTGCCGGCCACGGCGATCCCGATCGCGGCGCCGATCTCGCGGGCGGCATCATTCACCGCAGCGGCGACTCCGTGTTTGGCCTCGGGGGTGTCGGCGACGATGGCGTAAGTCGCCGGGGCGGTACACAATCCCAGGCCCGCGCTCATGATCAGCAGCGGCCACAGTAGGTCGAGGTAGTTCGCGGCGAGGTCCAACCGGCTCACCAGCACCAGCCCGGCAGCGATGGTGAGGAGGCCAGTCACGGTCATCACCCGCAATCCCACCATGCTCGAGAGCCAAGGCGCGATTACGGAAATCATGGCCAGCGGCGCCACCATCGGCGCCAGCGCCAGGGCCGACGCCAGCGGACCGTATCCGAGAATCAGCTGTAGGTACTGGACCAACAGTAGAAACACCCCAAAGGTGACCAGGAACTGAATGGTCACGGACAGGGAGCCAGCACCGAAGCCTCGGCGTCCGAACAACCGCACGTTTAACAGTGGTGCCGAGATCCGTAGCTCCACGGCCACGAACGCCACCGCCGCCACGACTCCGACACCGGCGGTGACAGCGACGAGCGGGTCGGCCCAGCCGCGTGCGGGAACCTCGATCGCGGCGAACACGATCGCCGCGATCGCGACAGCCACCGTCGCCGCGCCAATTCCGTCCACCGGCGGATGCTCGGGTTGGCGAGACTCCGCGATCGTGCAAGCCAACCCGGCCAGCACAATCCCCGCCACGGTCAGCCCGACAAATACCGATTGCCACGACCACCGCTCAAGCAACATCCCGGCACCGAGAATCCCCAGAACAGCTCCGGATCCGGCGACGCCCGCCCATACCCCCACCGCTCGGCCGCGATGAGCTAGAGCGAAGCCTGCGGTCAGAATCGACAGGGTCGATGGCATCACTAACGCTGCGCCAGCACCGGCGAGTGCGCGTGCCGCGATGAGCCACACCGGGTCGGTCAGCACCAGCGGCAACGCCGAGGCGGCCGCGAACACCGCCAGTCCCGCCACCAGCACCGCGCGGCGCCCATAGCGGTCACCGATGGCTCCGGCGGGCAACACCAGACACGCCAGCACCAGTGTGTAGCCGTCAACGATCCAGGTGAGCTGGGCTTGGGTCGCCCCGGTCGCGACTGCAATCTGAGGCAACGCCGAGTACAACGCCGCCATGGCCGCGACGACCAGCGCCACCCCCAGGCACGATACTGCCAGCACCCAGTATTGGGCCCTGGTCCACCGGGCGATCTCGACAGCGCCCGTCCGGGAAGTGTTCACCGCTGCACCTCCCGCCGTTGTAGATCGATAGTCTCTGTGTGAGACTATTAGTATCATAGTGGGTCGGCGAGCGAGATGACGTCCACGCACGATCAAATTGAGCGATACGAATCGAGGAAAGGGCGGCCATGACAGAGCCGGACTCTGCCGCGGCCGATCCGCGCACCGTAGCCGACGAGCAGGTCGATCCTCGGCTGGCGCGGTCCCGCAACCGGTTGCTCGACGCGGCCAGTCATCTGCTGTCCACCGGCGGGGTCGAAGCGGTCACAGTCGATGCCGTCACCCGCGTGTCGAAGGTCGCGCGCGCCACTCTCTATCGACACTTCGGAAGCACCACCCAACTGCTCGCGGCAACTTTCGAACGGTTGCTTCCCCATGTCGACACACCGACCGGCGACGGGCCCGTGCGCGATCAACTCATCGCGCTACTCACTACTCAGGCGGACCTCGTAGAACAAGCCCCAGTGCAGATGACCACGCTGGCCTGGCTGGCTATGGGAACGATCGGTGACGACCACACCGACCCGGCAGCGGTCACCTCGCTGCGTGCCCGCGTCATCGAGCAATATCGCCAACCGTTCGACCGGATCCTCACCGGCCCCGACGCGCGGGCGATGCTCGGCGAGTTCGACACCACCTTCGCCATCATCGAACTCCTCGGCCCGATCGTGTTCGCGCGCCTCACCGGACTACGCACCATCGATCATGACGACTGCGCCCAACTGGTCGACAACTTTCTCGCTACCCGCCCAAGGGTCGCGGTCGGAAACGGGACCGACCGTCGATCAGTGCCAGTGACCGAATACCCGCCCGTGGATAACGGGTGAGCCGCTTCGAAGCAGGCCGACAAGATCAAGTACCCAGCTCACCGGCGATCCCCTCCACCTAGCGGGTAAGACTGTCGGTTCGGCACCGATCGTCGCCTTCTCGTCAACTCCGGCCCTGGATGCGGGGCACGATCGATTCGTGCTGCAGTCCTGCATCGCAATGTAACTGGCTCAGTTAGGGCTGGCTAACCGAGTTGATGCGCTTCACGATTGAGAGACTCGACTCCGTCCATCTCATGCCCAGCCGTCACCGGCAGGATCCTGGTGGCAACGCGCTGAGATCATTCAGACCGGTGCCGACTCACTACTCGCCGTGTTAGGTGTTAGCTACGCCGCTGATAGCCGTTGGCTGCAGCAACGAGTTCGGCAAAGTTCTGCACGGTTTCGGCAAAGTCGCGAGGTTTTTTTGTCATATGCCGCAGCGGGTTCCTGCCTGGGGCCAGCCCCAACCGATCTGCACCAGATCGCGCAGACTCCATCCACCAGCGACGGGACGGGTGGTGCTATTCGTGTCGAAATTCGCTGGGAGAGCGACCGGTCCATCGCTTGAAGGCGTGCGAGAAGTTCGCGAGGTCGCTATATCCGAGATCGGCAGCTATCTCACTCACCGACATCGATCGGTCGAGTAGCCGCAGCATCGCACGGTCACGCAGAAATGATTCGCGCAACTCGCGAAAGGTGGTCCCCTCCTCGGATAGGCGCCGCTTGAGTGTGCTAGTCGATATCGACAGCTCGTGTGCGACCCAGTCTTTACTCCGCTTTCCAGGATCTTCCTCCAGCAGCCGTCGTACCTTCTCCGAGAAAGACATGGTTTTACTTCGCTGGTCGAGGGTTCGTTGCAGATCCACGATGGCAAGTCGATAGGCGACCGGATCGGAGAACCTGCATACCTCGTTGAGAGTGTCTGCCGGGACACTAAGGAATGACGTCGGAGCGTCGAAGAACAACCGCCCAGCTAGGGCATCCTCATTATCGGCTAGAAAGTTCGGCGCTGACCAGCTCAGATGGAGTGTCACGGTCGGCATATCGCCGGCCAGCATGTCGAGCAGGCGCAGGAGTGCCGACCCGCTATACGCGACGACCAGGCAGTTCAGCGCCGAATCGCCTGTGTGCGCGGCGAGCCCGACGGTGAGTCCCTCGTCACTTGGGTGGAACTGCGGACTGAGAGCCGTCGAGATCAAAGGCAGATAGGTGAGCAGCTCCACGATCTCAGCTACCGAGCCTGCGCTGACCAGCGGAAAACTCAATGGGCCGAAGGACGTCAACTGAGCTTGTTCGGCGAACGCGAAGCCGAGCGAAGTTGCCTGGTCGACATCGAGTGCAGGGTAGACCTCGCGAAACCACCGTATCGGGGCCTGGATATTGCGTTGGATCAACGTCGTCTCGTCAATTCCTTCGCGAGCCATGATGTCGCGAAGCCGAGCGGCGGCGTCCGGGTCGAGCGCTTGGCTCTCGAGCAGTTGCACGAACATGAGCGGAGGCACGCCCTCGTCGTTGAGGTTCACCATGGTCTCTCTGAGCCGAATTCACAAACTTCTGACTCTGCCGAACATAGCCTCCGAACCCGTGTTCGACAACACTTGGACCAAGTCACATTGAGGACAACGCATCGAGGAGTTGGCTATGGCAGTTGTCACCTTTGTCTCCCACGACGGCGAGAAGCACGAGGCGCCGATCGAGGAAGACCAGTCGCTGATGCAGGTCGCGACCAACAACGCTGTGCCCGGCGTCGACGGGGACTGCGGAGGCGAAGCTGCCTGCGGCACCTGCCATGTGGTTGTCGATCCGCAGTGGATCGAGCAGGTCGGGCGTTCCGGCGCCGATGAGGAGGAGATGCTCGCGATGAACCCCGAGCGCCAGCCGACCTCCCGGCTGTCGTGCCAGATGATGGCATCGACGGCTTGGGATGGCTTGATCGTCCACCTACCCGAGTTCCAGATGTAACGGCGAGAAACGGATACGACGCGATGAAGATTCCCGGAGCAATCACCGCCAAGGTTCAGTCGACCATCCCGATGGATCTACAGATCCAGGGTGCACACCTATATGACAAGACTCGCCGATGGATGACCGGAACGAACGGGGAGAAGCTCTTCGTCGAGAGGCCCATCCCGCCAGTCGAAGAAGTCGCGCTCGCCGACATCGACCTCAGCAACCCTTTCCTGTACCGCCAGGGACGCTGGCAGTCCTACTTCGCGCGCCTGCGAAACGAGGCCCCAGTCCACTATCAGCCAGACAGTCCGTTCGGTCCGTTCTGGTCCGTCACGCGGCATGCTGACATCGTGGCCGTCGACAAGAACCACGAACTCTTCTCCGCTGAGCCGTTCATCGTTATCGGGGCTCCGCCCCGTTTCCTCGATATCGAGATGTTCATCGCGATGGACCCGCCACGACACGACGCACAGCGGGCCGCTGTTCAAGGCGTGGTCGCGCCGAAGAACCTGCGCGAGATGGAGGGCCTGATTCGATCGCGCGTCCAAGAGGTGCTCGACGATCTACCCGTAGATAAGCCGTTCGACTGGGTGCAGAACGTCTCGATCGAACTGACCGCGCGGATGCTTGCGACCCTGCTGGATTTCCCGTACGAGCAACGTCACAAGCTCGTCTACTGGTCGGACCTCGCAACCTCGCTGGAGCAGGCCAACGGTGGGCCATCGGACAACGATGAGGTGTTCCCCGGCATGCGCGACATGGCGAGAGGTCTCAGCGCTCTCTGGCACGACAAAGCGGCCCGGACAGCCGCTGGGGAGCAGCCCGGATTCGATCTGATCACGATGTTGCAAAGCAATGAAAATACCAAGGACCTGATCGACCGCCCGATGGAGTTCTTGGGCAACCTCGTATTGCTGATCGTCGGAGGGAACGACACGACCCGGAACTCGATGAGCGGCGGCGTTCTTGCGCTCAACCGCTTCCCTGAACAGTTCGCGAAGCTGAAAGCGAACCCCGACCTGATCCCCAACATGTGCTCGGAGATCATCCGATGGCAAACTCCGCTTGCCTACATGCGCCGTGTCGCCAGAGCTGACACCGTTCTTAACGGGCAGTTCATCCGCAAGGGCGACAAGGTAGTGATGTGGTACGCCTCGGGAAACCGCGACGAGCGAGTATTCGAACGCTCCGACGATTTCATCATCGACCGGTCAAACGCCCGCAACCACATAGCCTTCGGCTTCGGTGTTCACCGCTGTATGGGCAACCGGCTCGCCGAGCTGCAGCTGCGGATCCTCTGGGAGGAGCTACTTCCTCGCTTCGAAAATATCGAGGTTGTCGAGGAGCCCGAGTACGTGCAGTCCAACTTTGTGCGGGGCATCAGCAAGATGATGGTCCGTCTCACCCCGAAAACCAGCATATGACCACGCGGCGGGCCGTCATCGTCGGGGGCAGCCACGCCGGGGTCCAACTCGCCAGCAGTCTGCGCCAAGAAGGATGGACCGACGAGATCACCATCATTGGAGAAGAGGCGGTATTACCATACCACCGCCCTCCGCTGTCGAAGGCATACCTGGCAGGGAAGCAAACCCTCGACGAGCTCGCGATTCGCAGCGCCGAGTTCTATAACAAGCAGGAAATCCAACTCGTGGATGCAACGGTGGAGGCGATCGACCGTTCGGCTGGCCTGCTCTCACTGAGCACCGGCGACGAAGTGCCCTACGACAATCTCGCACTGTGCACGGGCGCTCGCCCCCGTCGACTCCCCGTGCCCGGTGTCGACCTGGCCGGGGTCTATTACCTACGCTCCGCGGCGGACGTCGAGATGATCCGAGAGGAAAGCAGCCCGGGGCGCCGGGTCGTGATCATCGGCGGCGGATATATCGGACTGGAGACGGCCGCCTCGCTGCGTGCGCTGGGTCTGCAGGTCACTGTGCTCGAGGCTACCGAACGCGTCCTCGAACGGGTCACCGCCCCCGAGGTATCCGCGTTCTTCGACCGAATTCACCGACAGGAGGGCGTGAACATCCGAACAGGCGCGCTAGTCGAGGCCCTATCCGGAGACGTCAGGATCCGAGAGGTATTCCTGTCCAGCGGCGAATCAATTCCTGCCGACCTCGTCATTGTCGGCATCGGCGTGGAGCCGAATACCGAACTCGCCGCCGGCGCGGGTCTGCTGGTCGACAACGGGATCGTGATCGACGGCCAGAGTCGGACCAGCGACCACAACATCATGGCCGCTGGGGACTGCGCCAGTCACGACATGGCCCGTTACGGCCGTCGCATACGCCTGGAATCTGTACCCAGCGCGGGCGAGCAGGCCAAGGTCGCTGCCGCGACCATCTGCGGGAAGTCAAAGAACATAGCTGCGCTTCCATGGTTCTGGTCGGATCAATACGATCTCAAGCTCCAGATCGCCGGTCTGAACACCGGCTACGACGAAGTCGTACTCAGCGGAGATCCTACCCGGGGCCGCGAATTCACATGCTTCTACCTCCGTGCTGGCGAGCTGATTGCCGCCGACTGCATCAATCGCCCCCGTGACTTCATCTTCAGCAAGCGGGCCATCACCCAGCAGCTTCGCATAAGCCGGGCAGAACTGGTGCTCGCTGGCTCGCCCTGAGTGACCGACTCTCGGGCGACTCGCACGACGACTGCGTGCGAACAGCATTCAGAAAGGAATGTCAGTGACGTACGCCATCCATCTGCCGCTGGCGAAGAGTCGGGAGCGACTCTCGTCAGTCCTCCTGGCGCCACTGCCGAGCCGGGTCGATGCGGCCCTCCTGCGGGCCAGTGATCAGTGGCCTGTCCGTGAGCTGGCAATGCCCCCCGCAGGGTCGGGCCTCAAGCCGATCCGAGGGACCGCTGGTCTGCCTGTGCTCGGTCACACCCTGGACTACATCCGTTTCGGATCCAGCTTCACCCGGGCCAGGTACCAGCGATTCGGGCCCGTCTCATGGATGGGCGCCTTCGGCACCAAGATTGTGATGGTGGCCGGTCCAGATGCCATACAGGAGGCGCTGACCGTCAAGGCGAAATCGTTCTCACAGGACGGGTGGGCGTATCTCATCGACGCCTTTTTTCACCGGGGTCTGATGCTGATGAGCTTCGACGAGCACAGGATGCATCGACGAATCATGCAGGAGGCGTTCACCCGCGACCGCCTGACCGCCTATGTGGACCAGCTCGGGCCGCCGCTCGAGACCGGTATTCCCGCGTGGCCAGCGGGCCAGTCCACACGCATCTATCCACTGCTGAAGGGCCTGACCCTTGACGTAGCGACGAAGGTCTTCATGGCGGATCGGGGTGGCAGTGAGGACACTGACGCCATCAACGACGCCTTCGTGGCGGCCGTGCGTGCGGCCAGCTCGATCATCCGTTTCCCGCTGCCGGGGACTCGGTGGCGGGCCGGAGTCCGTGGGCGTGCGCTCCTGGAGGACTACTTCACCTTCCACCTGCCGGCGGCGCGGAGCGCCCAGGGAGAGGACCTTTTTGCGGCGCTGTGCCATGCCCGCACGGCCGACGGTCAAGCTTTCACCGATGAGGACGTCGTCAACCACATGATCTTCTTGATGATGGCGGCACACGACACCTCGACCATCACCAGCACCGCTGCCGTCTACTTCCTCGCCAAGCATCCAGCTTGGCAGGAACGGGCTCGGGCCGAGTCCGACCAACTGGGCGGACGTCGCCCAACTATCGACGACCTGGACGCGCTGAAGACTCTCGACCTGGTGATCAAGGAGACGCTACGGCTGGTGGCGCCCGTGCCGATCATGATGCGTAAGACCATCGAGGATGTCGAAATCGCCGGACACCAAATCCCCGCAAACACACTGGTAGCCGTGGCTCCGGCGGTGAACCACTTCGACGAATCGTACTGGACCGATCCCGACACTTTTGACCCTGACCGCTTCACCGAGCCGCGGCATGAGGACCGGAATCATCGCCTCGGGTGGATCCCCTTCGGAGGAGGCGTGCACAAGTGCATCGGCCTGCATTTCGGCACTCTCGAGGTGAAGGCGATCCTGCATCACATGCTGCGAACCTACACCTGGACGGTCCCTGACCAGTATGAAGCCAGGTGGGACAACACCTCGCTCCCAATTCCCGTCGACGGATTGCCGATAGACCTGGAGCACAGATGAAAACGGACCGGATGACATTCTTGGGAGCGACCGACTTCCTCGACATCGAGCACGAGTTAGTCCGGGAGTTCACCGCCACTGTGATCGGCGACGCGAGCACCGGCCGAGAGAAGGCGAAGCGTCTCTTCGCCGCCGTTCGCGACCGGGTCTGGTATGACCCCTACACGGTGTCTGACGACCCTGCCCACTATCGCGCGAGCTTCGTCCTCGAGTCCGGGCGCGCCTATTGCGTCCCGAAGGCGGTGCTCTTGACCGCGGTGTGCCGTGCGGCGGGGATCCCTGCGGTGCTTGGCTTCGCTGACGTCCGCAATCACTTGCAGACAGACGCGTTGCGAGCGCTCATGGGTGGCACAGACCTGTTCGTCTATCACGGTTACAGCCTCCTCAATATCGACGGCCGGTGGTTGAAGGCGACGCCCGCGTTCAACACCGAGTTGTGTGCGCGTTTCGGTGTGCCGCCGGTGGATTTCGACGGCGATCGCGATGCACTACTGCACGCCTTTTCTGCCGACGGAGCCGAGCATATGGAGTACGTCCGCGAGCGGGGCGTCTACGACGACTTGCCGTTGAACGCGATCCTGGCCGAACTTCGCCGCACCTATGGGCCTCTTATCTTCAAGCGGCCCCAGGTGATCGCTGACGCTTTCACCGATACACGCGCCCACCGCACCCATCCCGACGGGATCGCCCGCGATCCCCATTCACCTACGGAGGTCCGATGAGCGCGACGATCCCAGCGGGCGTCTTGGACGTGCGCAACCCCGCCGACGGTCGGCTCATCGCAACCGTCGCTGTCGACGACCGCGAGACAGTAAGTCTCGTCGCTGCTGATCTTCGAGACGCTCAGGTCGGGTGGGCCGAAGCCGGCCCACGCCAACGCGCCAAATGGCTGCATCGCTGGCGGGACTGGATCCTTGATCACACCGACGAGCTCACCAACTTGTTGCAAGCCGAGACAGGCAAGGTGCGTCCCGACGCCCTGGTGGAGACGACAGCATCGTGCGAGTTCATCAGCTACTACGCCGACCATGCCGCGCAGTTTCTCGCCGGCGAGCAGGTCAGGTCCTCGAGCCTGCTGACCTTGTCGAAACGACTCACTACGACCTATCACCCCTTCCCGGTCGTCGGCATGATCATGCCGTGGAACTTCCCGATCACCCTCTTCCTCATGGACGCAGCGCCCGCGCTGGCAGCCGGCTGCGCGGTCCTGGCGAAGTCCTCGGAGGAGACGCCGCTGACGTGCGCGCGGATCATCGAGGGCTGGCACGAGATCGGCGCCCCCGCGGTTCTGGCGCACGTTGTAGGTGATGGCGATTCGGGCGCAGCCGTGGTCGATGCCGCTGACTTTGTACAGTTCACCGGCTCGACCGCCACCGGGCGTGCGGTCGCGATCCGCTGTGCCGAGCATTTGAAGCCGATGAGTCTGGAGCTTGGCGGCAAAGATCCGGCGATCGTGCTGGAGGACGCCGACCTTGCTCGTGCGGTGGAGGGAATCGCGTGGGGCGCTCTGTTCAACGCGGGACAGGTATGCATCTCTGTCGAGCGGGTGTATGTGGTATCTGAGGTTTACGACGAGTTCGTGGCGCGGCTGACCCAACGTGTGCGGTCCCTCGCCCATGGTGCGGCCGGTCGCGACGTGGGCGCAATGGTCACCGCGAGGCAGGTCGATATTGCCGATCGCCACGTCAGCGAGGCAGTGGTGGCAGGTGCGCAGGTTCTGGCTGGCGGAACTCGGAGTGCGGTCGGAAACTACTACGCTCCGACGGTCCTGGTCGGTGTCGACCACACGATGGCCTGCATGACCGAGGAGACCTTCGGTCCCACGATTCCGGTGATGCAGGTCGCGGATGAGAACGAGGCCATCCGCCTGGCCAACGACTCGGCGTACGGCTTGTCTGCGACGGTGTGGACCCGAGACCATGCTCGTGCTCAGCGCATCGCATTACAGCTAAACGCGGGAGCTGTCAACATAAATGATGTCTTCAGCAACCTGTTCGCCACCACACTGCCGCACAGTGGATGGAAGGCCTCGGGCATCGGTGCTCGGCTCGGCGGAGCTCACGGGCTACGCAAGTACTGCCGGGTACAGGCAGTGACAGAGCCACGGATCCCTGTCCTGTCGCGAGAACTCACCTGGTACCCGTACACCCCGCGGCGCGCGGCCATGGCCGGAAGAGTGTTGCGCGCGGCGGCCGGTCGCGGCCTATGGCAGCGCCTCGGCCTCAACAAGGAGAACAGCAAGTGACGACACACCGTGCCCGCACCGCCGCAAAGACCGTAGCTATCACCGGCGGGGCCCGCGGCATCGGCTACCAGACCGCGAAGGAGCTGATTCGACGAGGCCACCGCGTCGCCATCGGCGATGTCGATGAGAAGCGCGCTCAGGAGGCCGCCACCGAACTCGGCGTGAATATCGTTACCCACCTCGACGTAACCGACCCCACTTCGTTTCGGCAATTTCTCGAGCTGGTCGAGGAAGAGCTCGGCCCCCTCGACGTGCTGATCAACAATGCGGGCATCATGCCCACTGGTCACGTACACGAGGAAGACGACACGGTGACCCGGAGGCAGGTCGAGATCAACGTCCTGGGAGTCGTCTTTGGGACCAAACTAGCCCTTCAGCGAATGCTGCCGCGGCGCGCTGGGCACATCATCAACACCGCGTCGCTGGCCGGCGAGCTCGCTGTGCCTGGACTGGCGACGTATTGCGGTACCAAATTCGCGGTCATCGGATTCACCGAGGCGGCACGGCACGAGTACCGCACGTCAGGCGTCGAGCTGTCCACCGTTAGGCCCACATTCACCAACACCGAGCTCGTCGCGGGAACCGCTGGTGCCAAGGGACTGCGCAATGCCGAGCCCGAGGAGATCGCGCGTGCGACAGCCGATCTTATCGAGCGCCCGCGTCCATTCGTACGCGTCACTCGCCTGGCCGGCGTATTGGTCGCGGCGATGAAGTTCGTCCCTGGCTGGCTGACCGCCAGGCTCGGATCCGCGCTGGGCACGGACTCGGTATTTCTCGACGGCGTCGACACAGCGGCCCGCCAGGCCTACCTGGACAGAATCCGGAGCCACTGACCCGGTCTTCGATCCCCGTTGGCCCCCTCATTCACCCGAAAGGATTCACATGCCCCGCAGGACCCTGGTCGATGACTACCCGCACAAGATGGGGGGACACAGCGGTTCTGGCGCTATGCGGGATCTTCTGCATTGGCATGGACTGGGGTGGGATGGGCCGCCCGACGAAGGTCTGGTGTTCGCTCTCGGCGGCGCACTGGGGTTATCGTACCTCCGGTCAAGCGACCTCGTTCCACCGCTGTACCTGGTAGGACGAGGCGCCGACTTCGAAATTGATCTGCCCCGCCGACTCGGCGCGCAAGTCCAGGTTCTCACGACCGATGATCCCCGAGAGGGTGGTCATGGGTTCTCGACGAGCTCGAAGCAGGCAGACCCAGCCTGGTATGGGGAGATATCGGTGAGTTGCCGTACCTCCGCGTCCAGTTCCAGATGAGTCGCCACGACATCGTCGTGATCGGTCACGACGAGGCCGAGGGGATCGCCTTTGTCGTAGACAATGACCGCGCCGAGGTGCAGAAAGTCCCGCTCGATGCACTGGCTCGGGCGCGGTCCTCGAAGTCTTTCCCGCAACCGACGCGCCACTGTACATACCGCATCAGCTGGCCGAGTGCGCTGCCGGACGTGGCGGAAGTAGCGGCGGAGGCATTTCGACAGTCCGCAGCCGGAATGCGCCGCCCATCGCAACCCGGGATCGTCGATCTCAGGGCAGCGGCATCCGGTGCGGAGGGCTTGGCCGCGGCGGTGCAGCTGGCGGCCGACATTCAGACCTGGGCCGATCTTCCGGTGGACGACCTCGAGACTCTCCTGTTCAGCCTGAGCGCTTTCATTGAGAAGGCAGGTACTGGCGGCGGGCTGTTCCGCCGATTGCTAGCCGATGGCTGCGCAGATGTCGCTCGTCTGACCGGGGACTCCGCCACCGCTCAACTCGCCGTAGCGGCCAGCCGTTGTGCGCAGGCGTGGACCGCCACTGCGCGTGCCGGTATCCGCCGCGACGTTGATATACGAGTTCGCCTGGCCGGGGTGGCCTCGGCCGCTAGCCAACTACCAGAGCTGGAGACGGACCTGGTCGCGTCCCTGGAGGCTGCTTCCAGTTCGCTGACGGCTGGGATCGCTGACAGCAGCCCCATGTCGCCGGCCAGCGGCGAATCAACCCCCAGATCGCCTACGTTCGAAGACACTCTTGAATGAGGAAATGCTATGCAGAGCACGATGATGAACGTCCCGTTGACGACCGCGGCGATTCTGCGCCACGGCTCGAGTGTGCACGGCTCGGCGACCGTGCGGACTTTGCAACTTGACGGAAGCGTGAAGGTTGCTACGTTCTCCGAAATCGGACGGAGGTCCGCTCAGTTGGCCAACGCATTGCGGGCTTGCGGGATCACAGGCGATGAGCGCGTCGCGACCCTCATGTGGAACAACCAGGAGCACGTGGAGGCCTACTGCGCAGTGCCCTCGATGGGAGCGGTGCTGCATACCCTGAATCTACGGCTCGCCTCCGATCAGCTTGTTTACATCGGTAACCACGCTCAGGACCAAGTCGTGATTGTCGATGGAAGCCTAGTACCCATGATGGCCTCAGTGTTGCTGCAGCTCACTAGCGTGCATACCATCGTTGTCACCGGAGATGTGGACCTTACCCCGCTGCACCGTGAGGGACTGACAGTCGTTGATTACGAGGAGTTCATCTCCGCCCAGCCCGAGACGTTCGACTGGCCAGACCTCGACGAGCAGTCTGCGGCCGCGGCCTGTTACACCTCTGGCACCACCGGCGACCCCAAAGGTGTCGCCTATAGCCACCGGTCGACTTACCTCCACTCGATGGCGGCCTGCGCCGCCGACGGACTGAGCGTGAGCAGCGATGACCGAATCCTCCCCATCGTCCCGATGTTCCACGCGAACGCCTGGGGGCTGGTCTACGCCGCACTCATGGCGGGTGCCGACTTGCTCATGCCTGACCGGTTCCTACAAGCCGAGCCGCTCGTGCGGCTGATCGACGTCCACAAGGCAACCATCGCCGGGGCAGTCCCGACCATCTGGAACGACGTCTTGGACTTCCTGGATTCCCACCCCAGCTACGACATCTCGTCTCTAGGCCTGGTCGCTTGCGGTGGCTCAGCTGTACCCGTTCATCTGATGAAGGCCTTCGAAGAGAGGTACAACGTACAGGTTGTACAGGCGTGGGGAATGACCGAGACCTCGCCACTAGCGGCTGTCGCGCGGCCGCCGGCGTCGCTCGACGCCCAGGAGCGGTGGCGTCTGCGAGCGACCCAAGGTCGTCCGGTTGCAGGAGTCGAGCTGAGGATCGTCGACGACGGAGGCAATGAGCTCCCGCACGACGGCGAAGCCGTCGGTGAGTTGCAAGTGCGCGGACCTTGGATTACCGGCTCGTACATCGGCGAAGAGGATGGCGGGGATAAGTTCCAGGACGGCTGGTTGCGCACCGGCGATGTCGGCCGGATCGACGAACGCAGCTTTGTCACGCTGACCGACCGCACCAAGGACGTGATCAAGTCCGGCGGGGAGTGGATCTCCTCGGTCGAGCTCGAACTTCTGCTCGCCGGTCACCCCGACGTGCTCGAGGCATCAGTAATCGGGGTCCCGGATGAGAAGTGGCAGGAACGCCCCCTCGCTGTGATCGTCGTACGCGACGGGCGGCAAGTAACACCTGCCCAACTGCGTGACTTCCTCGACGGCAAGGTCGCCACGTGGTGGCTGCCTGAGCGCTGGAGCTTCACCGCAGAGGTGCCCAAGACCTCGGTCGGCAAGTTCGATAAGAAGCGGTTGCGCACCCTGCATGCGAACGGCGAGCTGACCGTCGTCGAGATTTAGGAATTATCTCCATGCCTGGTCCTGAGTAGGACGGAACAGGACATTGATACCCATAGTGCGAAGCTTTCGCGACACCGGCGACATTACCGTGCACGTCGACATCGGCGAAAGGCTGCAAATGAAGATGGGAGTCACCTCCCAGTGCACGGCACGTTTCGCGCCGGTGGTGGTGGAATGGGGCCACCGGCTGCGCACCCCCTCTGGCGTGCGCGATATGTATTTGCATAGTGGTCACGCTCGAGATCGGTGTTGGGTGCGGCTTCATCGACAGGAAGGCTGACCATGAGCAATCTATCGGACACGGGCGGCAGGTCGTCCGATCCTGACTTGGAGGAATGGGTGCGTTCGTTCCGACTTTTGGAACCTCGATCGACTGAGTTGCCTCCCCACCATCCCAACTGTCTCGGTTGTGGACCGGCCAACCCGCATGGGCATTTTCTGACGGCCCAGCGCTGCGCAGGCGGCGTGGTCGCTCACCACCGATTCGATCGACGTCATGTAGGAGCGCCCGGAATAGTGCACGGGGGCGCTGTGGCGACAGTAGTCGACGACCTATTCGGTTTCCTGCTATACACCGTCGGCGAACTCGCCGTGACGCGCCATCTCGACCTCGACTATCTTGCTCCGGTTCAGCTCGACACTCCCTACGCCCTACACGCCGAACTACGGTCTCGAGATGGCCGGAAATTACATCTCGGGGCCAGAATCGAGGATGCAGGGGGACATTTGGTTGTCACGGCCACAGCACTGTTCATTGTGGTCGATGTCAAACATTTCTTGCAGTCGCCGGTGAGTGCAAGGAGACAGGCATGACTGTACCGAGCGAGCGAGCACTGCTCCTGGATGCCTTGCTAACCGATCACGGCTCGGCCGGACCTTACGAGGCGTTCCGGCGGCTGCGCCAGACGCAACCAGTGTTGGTTACACGATCGGGCGTGCTGGTATTGAGCCGCTACGACGATTGCGCGGCGGCGCTCCGCGACCGCAGCCTCGGCAAGGCCGACGAGTCGCTGGGCTTCGGCTTGTCCGACATTCCTGAAGAGCTGCACCATCAGGCCATGCACCGGTTCCGACGCACCATGCTGTTCCGCAACCCTCCTGACCACCACCGGCTGCGTCGGTTGGTCGCCGACGTGTTCACCCCGAGGCACATCGACGAGTTGCGCGGCCGCATCGTCACACAGGTCAATCACTTGCTCAATGTCATGGAAGCACGGGTCTCCGTCGACATCATCAACGATCTGGCGCTCCCGCTGCCCGTGAATGTGATTGGAGATCTACTCGGGGTGCCCTTTACTGATAGAGCGGTAGCAGCACTGATAGAGCGGTAGCAGCCCCACTGGTGCGGGCCCTGCTGGCCTCGCTCGAACCCGGTGCCGATATCGCAGCCTTGACAGCAGCCTGCGACGCCGAAGACCAACTTGCCGCATATTTCGCTGACCTGTTGGCGGTCAAACGCGCCCGCCCTACCGATGACCTACTGAGCCGGCTCGCCGTCGCGAATGGCGACGACATCCTAGACGACGACGAATGCGTCGGCACCGCGATTCTTTTGTTTGCGGCAGGGTTCGAGACCACCACGAACCTGATCGGCAACGGCGTCGCCGCGCTGCTCGCCCACCCTGACCAAATGCGCGAACTTCGTGCCAGGCCAGAGTTGGCGAGCAACGCAGTCGAAGAACTATTGCGCTATGAGTCCCCCGTCCAGACCAACGGGCGTACGGTGCTCCAGCCGACGCGACTGGCGGGAGTTGATTTACATCCCGGTCAGGTCGTACTGATCCTGCTTGGGGGCAGCCAACAGAGACCCGGATCGGTTCGACGACCCCGACAGTCTCGACATCACCCGAACCGGGGTCCCGCCATTGTCGTTCGGGGCCGGCATCCATTTCTGCCTCGGCGCACCGCTTGCACGGCTCGAAGGGGCAATATTGTTCCCGCTCCTGGCGTCCCGATTTCCCGATCTTCGGCTGGTCGAGCAGCCCCGCTGGCGCACCGGGCTGTCTTTTCGCGGACTTTCGACCTTGAAGGTGGTCACCGCATAAGTCGTTGGTTCATCGGACAGAGTTGATCCGGCAAACAACAAGGCCCCTGGCGGCTTTGCCGATGAGCGCCTCCTAACGGCTGTCCATAATTCGTTCGACTAGCAGTGAGTATTGTTCTGGGGGTAGCCACTCGGCGGCTTATTCGATGATGGAGTTGATCTCCGGGCTGTGGCCACGCATGTTCGCTCGCCCGACCACACGGCTTCCGCACGAGGGCACCGACCGGTCGTTGCGGGGCCGACATCGGGAGTTGTGTTTCGAGGGCCGGGTGTTGCTGGTGGCCAGGTACTGCGGACGCATCTGACGATGCGTCAACCCGCGGCGGTATTCGGAATGGAAGCCGGCCAAAGCCCGGTGATCGACGACCTGGTATTACGTTGGCGCTGCGACCCCGGTCCGATCCCGCATGGTGTGGCGCTTACGGTGGTCAGCATCTGGTCCGACCTGCGACCGCACATTGCCGCACCGAGTAGGAACCACTGGTACTCGACCCACCATCTGGTCGCCAGCGACGCCCGATAACGAAGTCGTCGTCGTGATCGGACGTCCGTTGCACCGCAGGCCTGGACGGAATCCGGCCCGACGCCTGCCGCACCGCTATGGTCATCGCCGACGGCGGCTACCAGGGAACGGCCTCTTCATCCCGCACCGCCAGGCGCCCGGTGTCGGACTGCCGAAATGGAACAGGCCCACAACAAGTTCCACCGCTAGGTTTACGAGAAATCCCTGAGTAAACCACTCTTTGCCACGTACCGCAAACTGGCGATCGCGTGGGCAGTCGCGGACTACTTCCGCGGGCCGCTCACTTCCATCGATGCCAGGTTCAATTCCGGCCGAATCAGGGATCTGGCACTATTTCGTAATTCGACTGTGTGGGTTGCTCAGCCGCTCAGAAGGATTCGCCGAAGGTGGCGTCGCCTCTCACACAGCTCCTTGATGATCGCGGCAAACGAACGTGACCAGCGGGTGCGTCGAATCCGGGCTGGCGGTAGAGTCATGTCGAAGCGCCACTGGCCATTTGGGTCTATGCGAGCAGGTTCGGTCATAATTGGGGGCCCGATGATGTGAGCGGCATCGAGGAAGGCCTGATAGGCGCGGACGAGGTTCGGCTGACTTCGATAGCCGCAGGCGGTGATCGCGTCAAACAGCAGGGCGGCGTCGGGTGCATCCCTTATTCCACCGCTGAGGAGATGGGGCTTGAACTCGTAGATGATTCCTGGACCTCGGCGAAACGCTGCTGGCATCGGATCGCGACCCTGTCTTGGCGCAGACCTGGCTCGACCGGACCACGATGCAAGCCTGCGGAGACCTCGGCGATATCGGGTAGTTGCGGGGGCGTCATCGAGGCAGCCCGCCGCGGCGGTCAGGCAGTGTCGGCGGTGCGATAGCGTGTTCGAGGGCGTCACCGACGTTCTCCCAGATGTGCCACCGATCAGCGACCTGGAATCCTACTGGCTCCCCGCTGGCCACACCTCCGGAGTAGGGCTGTCACCCAATCCTGCAGGAGCCCCGAACGGCTCAGGCTCCAACCGGCTAGACCAGGAACGGGGCGCACTCTCGGGCCGGACACCACGACAACCGGGCAGTCACTCAGATCGGGCATGTGCCATTAGCCGACCACCCGAGCACGTCGGCGACGAGAGTTCATCACCAAAGTTCGCTCCCGACTGGCTGTTCTGCTGACGCCCTGAAGCGGTCCGCAAGTGTGAACGGATCCGGAAAGTGCGTTCGGCTTACCGTTGCGCCGGTTCAATGGTAGGCATTGACTCCAACCGCTTCCTCCGCGCACCACGCGTAAGCCGGAGGCGTCGCAGACGATTTCGACGGCCCCGGCGAACGCAACTGACTTTGTGGCCTTCGTCGACTGTGCGTCCAGGAGAGAGCGGGATGAGTATCAGCGCGCCTGCGAGGCTGATCACGGCCAGCGCGAACGCGGAGTGTTCCACTCCATCCCAGAAGGCGGCTTTCGCATACTCGGCGAGGGGCTCTCCCGCAGCCCCCGCGCGCTCAGCGACTTCGAGTGCACCAGCCAGCGAACTCCGCACCGGGTCGCGAGCAGGCTCAGGAAGGCGGGGTAACACCTCCGCGATCTTCGACGTGTAGTTCGCCGACAGGATGCTGCCGGCGACGGCGACACCGACTGCGGCGCCGATCTCTCGAGTTGCGTCGTTGACCGCAGCTGATACCCCGTGTTTCTCCAAGGGCGTGTCGAGCATGATCGCGTTGGTGGCGGGAGCGGCCGACATGCCCAGGCCAGCGCTCATGATCAGCAGCGGCCAGAGCGCATCGAGGTAAGACGAACCGGTGTCGAGGCGCTGGAGGGCCAACAAGCCGACTGCGATGGTAAGTAGCCCGGTCGTGGTCGTCACCCGGAGCCCCAGCCACGCGGCGATCATCGGTGAGACGAGAGACATCACGATGAGGGGAGCAACCATCGGGGCAAGCGCCAAGGCCGAGTGCAGGGGCGTGAACCCCAAGATGAGCTGGAAATGCTGCACCAGCAGGAACATCACACCGAAAGTCACGAGGAATTGAATGGTTATCGACAACGCACCGCTCGAGAAACCTCGGCGGCGGAACAGCCGTACATCAAGCAAGGGGTGCTCGACACGGAGTTCAGTGACGATGAAGGCCACGACACTCATTGCGCCGGTCGCTCCCATGGCGAAGACCCAGCCATCGGTCCAACCACGCGTCGGAGCCTCCATGACCGCGAATACCGTCGTCCCGATCGCCAGTACCACCAAGAACATGCCGCGAACCTCCAGCCGCGGGCATTCGGTGTCTTGTGAATCAGGGACGGTGAGACCAAGCACCAACAGCAGCAGTGCGACGACGGTCAGGCCGACGAAAATCGAGTGCCATGACCAACGTGTGAGGAGCAGACCGGATCCGACCATACCGATTACTCCGCCGGAACCGGCGACACCTGCCCACACCCCGACCGCGTACTCCCGTTTGTCCACCGGTAAGTTTGCGGTCAGCAGCGAGAGAGTCGCAGGCATGACAAAGGCGGCTCCGGCTCCCGCTACAGCCCTGGAGAGCATGAGCCATATCGGGGCGTCGACCAGCACGGGCACCAGAGAAGCGACCGCGAATACGGCCAAGCCTGCCGTCAGAACACGTCGACGGCCATATCTGTCGCCGATCGCTCCCCCTGGCAACACGAGGCAAGCAAGCACCAGCGTATAGCCGTCGACTATCCAGGTAAGCGCGTTTTGATCCGCGCCCGTGTCCAAGGCTATAGCGGGGAGCGCGGTATAGAGCGCTGCCATAGCCGCGACAACGAGAGCCACTGCGCCGCAGGTGACAATCATGGTCCAGGCTGCGGATCTTCGGGCGTCGAGCAGGTGTCCATAGCGGATCATGTCGGTTCCGGTTCCATTCGCAAGCGGCTGGTTGTCGCCGTCCGTCTTCGCGGTCCGTAGTTCAACTCGGCGTCGCCTCGACTTCGTCTAGTGATGACGGCGTGGGGTATGGCGGGCGACCGCGGCCTTGAATCCGATAGCGACCCCAGAAGTCTCGATCACCGATGGTTCCGGCAGCTTCGCCGGCAGAAGTCCGGACCACTACCGAACGTCGACGACCCTGCAGAAACTCGTCGAGAATGTCACTCTGTCCAACCCGCCCGTACCAGCAGAAGCGGCCATCGATGGGTTGGAAGAAGCCGCGCAGCTCGACCTGTACCTCGACTTCCGTGCTTGCCATGATCACCGTCGCGGACCCGATGTAGTCGGAGTCATCGTGCGGACTATGAGAATTCACTGTGGCTTCCTTCGCGTGATCGCCAGCCGACGCCTGCAACGGGATCCACCACACCAGCACTGCCGGTGTGGTGGGCCGACGTCGGAATCCGAGGGCGTTGACCGCTTGACAATCCGGTCTGCCGCAGTCAAAGTTACCTCATACCCCGAGTATCCGCTACCCATCGTTCGGGTAACTTTGGGCGGGAGTCCAAGCATTCCGACGGGGTGGCACACCGTGCCAGATACGCCGATGCCGTGCCATCGGCCGAGTCGAGAGATGGACAAATGACATCAAGCGAAGTACGAAGCCACAGCGCCGGGCCGATAGCCGTTACCACTGACGGCATGGCCCGCGTGAGTGGACGCCGACGCACCGATCTTCAACGATCGGCCGGGCGACTGCTCAAGACCTCTGCCGAGAAGTCCTATGACGCCGAGGTTGACATCGACTGGGATAGTCCATGGTGGCCGGATAAGGCATGGCTGCCCGAACACCGGGTGTCGCTCTTCGGCACCGAGATCTGGGACCGGCTCTCGGACGCACAGAAAGTTGAGCTGGGCAAGCATGAACTCGTGAGCATTCTCAGCTTCGGAATCTACGCTGAGAATCTGCTGAGCATGGCGTTGCTACGGCAGAACACCACAGGGGACCTCGTCGACAACAAGTCGCTGTACGCACTCGCCGAAGTTGGCGACGAGAGCCGCCACTCCATGATGTTCGCGCGCTTGATTGCCAAAACGGGCATCCCGCCCTACAAGCTCCCGCGCGGGTTCCTTTCGATGGCGAAGATCCTGCACTTCATCCCGCTGGGGCCGTCCATTCAGGGTGCGACGCTGTTGATCGAGGAGATCCTCGATAGGGCCCAGCGCGAGGCGATGAATGACGAGCGTCTACAGCCACAGGTCCGGCAGTTGATGAAGATCCATGTACTCGAGGAGGCACGCCACATCACGTTCGCGCGAACCGAACTTGTCGATGGCATGCGCGTACGGGGGCGAGTCTCGAGAGCATGGCATCGCGGCGTGCTCGCGGTCGTCGCAAACTTGGCTTATCCGATCTTGATTAACCCGAAGCTGTATCGTGTCGTCGGCGTGCATCCACTACGTGGGTTCTTGGCGTGCCAGTCCGGTCCACACTACCGGGAGAATTTGCAGTTCATGTCCGAGCCGATGATCCGGTTCTTTGACGAGGCCGGCATGATCGAAGGGCGCATCACAATGTTCCTGTGGCGTCTGTCCAGGAGCCTCCCCGAGGATATCGCCCAGCGGTGAGCAGCCCAGTCCGGCGAAAACACAAGCGCACGGACGTGGCGAGGAATTTCGCACGACACATGAATTTGCGGCTAGCACTGGGCGAGCCGCACCGGCCAGAGGAAACCGATGAGCAAAAGTCGATCTGCCAAGTATGCACAAAAGTCCAATGGCTCGGGAGGTGACGGAGCGCGAATCACAGTCCACCGGGCGCAAGTCCTCATCGTCGGAAGCGGATTTTCGGGAATGGGGATGGCAATACAGTTGCTGAGAGCGGGAATAGATGATTTCCTAATTATCGAGAAAGAGACCGAGATCGGCGGAACATGGCGCGACAACACGTATCCGGGCTGCGCATGTGACGTTCCTTCGCATATGTACTCGTACTCCTTCGAACCCAAACCGGACTGGAGTCGGCTCTGGGCAGGGCAGGGCGAGATCCAGAACTATCTCACCGGGCTAGCACGCAAGTACGATCTGTATCGGTACACTCATTTTGGTCGGACACTGCAATCCGGACATTGGGATCCCGATGATTCCGCCTGGCATCTGGTCACATCCGACGGCCACGAGTACATCGCCCAGTTCCTAGTCTCAGGAGTCGGAGCGCTACACATACCGAGCATCCCTACAATTGACGGGCAGAAGAACTTCAACGGCACGGTCTTTCATTCGGCGCAGTGGGATCATGATTGCTCATTGGCGGGCAAGAAGGTCGCCGTGATCGGCACCGGAGCCAGTGCGATTCAGTTCATTCCCGAGATTGCCAAGGAAGCCGCTGAACTGCACGTATACCAGCGGACGCCAGCATGGGTACTACCAAGGAAGAATGTCAAGATTCCGGAATCTATCCGGGCGGCATTCGCCAGGATGCCGATTCTTGCGAAGGCAGTGCGGGCGGCTGTCTACTGGTCAGCAGAATCGTTGTCAATGGGCCTCAATGGCCACCTCAACCTCATGCGCCCACTTGAGAGCATTGCCAAGTGGAACATCGCACAGGGAATCGATGATCCCGTGTTGCGCGGTAAACTCACGCCTAGCTATCGCATCGGATGTAAGCGGATTCTCGGCTCGAGTGACTACTATCCAGCACTGAATCGACCAACCACAACCGTCATCACCGAAGGTATCTCTGAGATAACCGAGGACGCGATCGTGTCACGGAACGGCGAGAAGCGTCCAGCGGATGTGATCATCTACGCGACCGGATTCCATGTGACCGACGGGTTTGAAAGCCTTCGCCTCAAGGGCTCGTCCGGCAGGGAACTCGCAACGGTTTGGTCGGACGAAGGGATCCAGACGCACCTCGGCATCACCACCGCCGGATTCCCCAATCTCTTCTTCCTACTCGGCCCCAACACGGGGCTGGGCCATAACTCCGTAGTCTTTATGATTGAATGCCAGATCAGATACATTATCTCGGCGATCGATCTTGTCAACAAACGTGGCGCAGCTGCGCTAGAAGTACGCGAGCCGGTCCAGCGGAAATTCAACTCCGAAATTCAGGCCAAGCTGGTCAAGGGAGTCTGGAGTAGCGGCGGGTGTACAAGTTGGTACCTCGACGCACAGGGTGTCAACCGAACTGTTTGGCCGGGCTTCACATGGCAATACTGGCGGCGCACTCGCAAACTGGCGCCGGCGGATTTCGGATTTATCGGCGACTTGGCCGGTACACAATACACCGCCGACCTCTCGAAGGCGCTCGAAAAGGGGAACCTTCCGAAATGAAATACTTCAGAGACCGGGTGGTCTCGGTAACGGGGGGCGGTTCGGGCATCGGCCGCGCCGTCGCAATTCGGCTCGCTGGCGACGGCGCCCGGCTCGCGATCGCTGATATCGACGCGGAACGCGCACAGGAGACCGCCGCTGTTTGCAGTTCGCTTGGTGCAGAATGCCGACCCTATGAGCTCGATGTAGCCAATCGTCACGCATTCCAGGATTACCGGAACCGCGTCCTGGCGGAATTCGGATCGATCAGCATGGTCGTCAATAACGCGGGCGTTGCGCTAGGCGCCGATGTAGTGGACATGGAATGGATCGACTTCGAATGGTTGATGGGCATCAATTTCTGGGGTGTGGTTAACGGAACAAAACTATTTCTTCCGGATCTGATTGATTCAGGTGACGGCCACGTTGTCAATGTTTCGAGCGTTTTCGGGCTGATGGCCATACCCAGCCAGAGCGCGTACAACGCGTCCAAATTCGCTGTCCGAGGTTTCACCGAAGCGCTGCGTCAAGAGATGCGAATTAACCGCTTGCCCGTAGGTGTAACCTGCGTTCATCCCGGTGGCGTCCGGACCAATATCGTGCGGGATGCTCGGGGCGTCGGCACAATGGGCGATCAAAAGAAGATTGTTGCCGGATTCGATCGGATTGCTCTCACGACACCCGAAGGCGCTGCGGATTCAATCATTAAGGGCGTGCGTCGCAATAAGCCGCGCGTTCTCATCGGGCCTGACGCCCTCGGCTTCGATTTTATTACGCGGGCGGTAGGGCCACGGTACCAGGACCTCAACGCGCCTCTGGCCCGCCTCGGATTCGCGATAGGTCGCCGATACGGTCTGGTGAATTACAACATTTGATGCCGGACCGCCGGGCCATACGGACGTCCTAGAGTGACTGTCCAGCATCGAGGGAGATGGAATGTTCTCGAAGAAAAATATGCCATGTGAGCTCACTGTGTCCCGCGTGGTGCAGGAGACGCAGGATGCCGTCTCGATATGGTTTGACGTCCCGGAGCATCAATGGGCAACATTCTCGTACACTCCGGGACAGTTCCTTACGTTGCGCATTCCTGGGAGTGGCGAGAGGGAACCTGCAGCCCGTTGCTACTCGCTGTCGAGTTCTCCGCACACCGAGGACGAGCTGGCCGTAACAGTAAAACGCACAGCGGGTGGGTATGGATCCAACTGGCTGTGCGACAATATCACCACTGGCACTATCGTGTCCGTGCTACCGCCTAGCGGACACTTCACGCCGCAGGATCTGAATTCGGATATGGTACTGCTAGCAGCTGGCAGCGGCATCACGCCAATCATCTCAATTATCAAGTCAGCTCTGCTCGAGGGTGATGGCCATCTTGTGCTTTTCTATGCGAACCAGGACGCAGAGAGCGTAATTTTTGGCGAAGACCTTCGCTATATGGCGAAACAGTTTCCGGAACGGCTCATTCTCATAGAGTGGCTGGAGAGCGAGCGAGGACTCCCGGACCGAGAAACTCTCTCAGAACTCTGCAGCGCATATAAGAATCGAATGTACTTCGTGTGCGGTCCAGCGGCTTTCATGGACCTAGTGGGCGACGTAGCGCATCATGTCGGCATCCCGCATGGCAATCTCCATCGAGAAATTTTCCAATCTCTTCGTTCCGATCCGTTCGACACCGAAATTGGCGTCAAGCAGTCGATGACCACGGAGCAGGCACGTCTCGTGGTCTACCTGGATGGTGACCGTGCCGAGCTTCAATGGCCCAAGGATCTTACGCTCGTCGAAGTCCTGCTGAACGAGGGCTTTTCGCCGCCGTACTCGTGCCGCGAAGGCGGATGCGGCGCGTGCGTATGCAAGGTCATAGATGGTGACATACAGATGAGAGTGAACGACGTACTCGACGAGGACGACATCGAGGAGGGCGACCGCCTGGCTTGCCAGTCTCTACCGATCACCGATACCGTCATTGTGACATTCGGCTAACCGTCCACAACCAGCGGTGGCATCGCCAGAATCCAGGCGTTAACGGGCTGCCGACCTCGTGTACTTGTCCATCCGTGTAGCCCGTAGCGTAGGATCGGCATCGTGGCAGGCGCGCGACGGAAAATGTTGGAGGTCGGTAGCTCGGTGGTTCGGCGAGTTGACGCACGATCAAGCCGTTGGGAAGAGCATCGGGCCGTAGTGCGCGCGGAGCTGGTCGATGCCGCGTACCAAGCCTTCGCTAAATATGGCCCCGAGGCCAGCATGGACGATATCGCCCGGGAAGCAGGCGCAACAAAACCTAAGCTGTATCGCCACTTCAACGACAAACAGGGCCTCCGTGCCGCTGTGGTGGAGCGGGCGAAGGACCTCATGTGGACCAACATTCTCGATGCGGTCGACTTCGGATCCGAGCCGATCGGTAAAGTGATGAATCAGCTCGTCGAGCAATATACGCAATTGGTCGACGAGCACCGCAACGTTTTCAAATATCTCGTGCGGAGTCATTTTAGCGAGAGCTCATCAGAATCCGATCAGGCCCTGGAGGATGCACGCGAGCTCGCCGGTTTCATTGCTGGCCATTTCGCCGCCGTGTTGGAGAACGTTGGCGCGGACAGCACCGGCATAGATTTGGTCGTGCAGTCAATCATAGGGGCCAGCCTCTCCGCAACCGATTGGTGGATTGACTCGCAAGCCGACCCATCCGCGATGTCCCGCTCGGCCTTCCGGGATCATCTCAGCGCTATCATTTGGGGAATTATCGATGCGTCGTCACGAGCCCGGGGAATCCGAATCGATCCGACTGCGACGCTGCACACCGAGAATATTGGACTGCTCTAGGCGGATTTCGCAAGACAACGAAGTCTGATCAAAGGCCTACATTCCAGGCGTACCATCTCGGTCGCTTTGCCTTTACTTGCCAGGCCCAGCACGGCCGACGAGCAGGTTCAGGACCGCGCTGGGGTGCGGGGTCTGCTGCAGATTAGAAGGGATTTCGGGCTATAGCTACTGTAATTGCTGATGAGGGTTCTGGAAGGAAGCTGCGCTGCAATGTATCCAGCCCCATTGCTCACGTCATACCACCTCGCGTTGGCAATCATTCTATCATTTCCTTGATATTCAATTGCTTCAGTGCCAGTGGCTGATGCACCGGTGCTACATGTGAGTGCGATACGCATCCCACCGGGCCGGGCACCGGCAAGGACGCCATCGGTCCCGCTCTGCAACCAGTCACCACCGGTGCACTCGGAGTCCGAGGTCTCGAACCGGCGCGCTTGCTCGGCGGGTCGGTCGGAAATCCTAGGCTTGGCGAAGGCCGGAGTGAGATGTGGTGGGTGGTCTCACCGAGCGGCGTGCCAAGGTTATTCGGGTCGTCGATAATCGGCTCAGGGCCGTAGGGACGATCGGCTCGTTGGGAAGGCGCGGCAGTCTGGCGCAGTGACCGGGATAGACCGGGACGGTGGGCGTCATGTCAAATCCCCGTGGCCCCCAGCGCAGCCAGGGCTGCGCGCAGGCGGGTGGTGGCATCCTCGGCGACCGGATCGAGTGCGGGCTGACCGGTGACTGCGACCATGAACTGAGGGTTCATCGCTTCGACGATGATGGTGTCGGTGTCGGTGTCGGTGTCGGTGTCGGTCCGGTCGCGACGGACCACGACATTGCAGGGCAGCAGCAGCCCGATCTGGCGGTTGATCTCGACCGCTCGGTGGGCCAGGGGTGGGTTGCAGGCGCCGAGGATGCGGTAGTCCTCCATGTCGTGGCCGAGGGTGGCTTGCATGTCGATCTCGGTGAGGATGCCGAATCCTTGCTCGGCCAACGCGTCTCGGGTGCGTTCGAGCGCGTCGTCGAAGGTGGTGTGCAGCGTGGTCGACAGGGCCAGGTCCATTCGTGTGCTCCGATCCGAGGAGAGCGGTCAGGCGGTAGGGGTTGGGCAGGTCGTGTCGGTCAGACCGAATCGGCGCATCACCAGGGTGGCCGGGCACCAGCCCGCCGCGCTGTAGAGCAGCAAGTTCGCCCCGACCAGGGCGGCCAGGATCAGCCACCACGGAGACAGGGTCACACTCAGCAATACGCTGAGCAGGACCAGCGTCCCGGCCAGGGCCGGGACGAGGCGGGTGATGGTCCATCCGTGCGGTCGCGGTGGCAATGCCATCGGCGGGAGTCCTTCCAGTGTGCGTACCCGACCCCGCGCTGTGTGGGGTCAGGCTAGGGCGAGAAAGAGCTTTTCCAGTTCGTCGATGCTCATGGGCGCGGCCTCACCGTCGGGGGTTTCGGTGAGGCATTCGCGCAGGCCGGTGGCGACGATCTTGAATCCGGCGCGGTCGAGCGCTTTGGAGACCGCGGCGAGTTGGGTGACCACGTCCTTGCAGTCGCGCCCGTCCTCGATCATGGCGATCACCCCGGTGAGTTGGCCCTGGGCGCGGCGCAGTCTGTTGAGGACTTGCGTCATCGCCTCGTCGTTGGCGTTCATCGATGTTTCCCTTCTCGGATCCTCCCCAATATACCCCGTGGGGTATTGAGCGGGGGATCCGAGGAAGTGGGTTGGCCGGTGGTTCAGTGGTGAGCGAAGCTGATGGTGGGAAGCACCCGGGTCAGCCACGCCGGGCTCCACCAGGCAGCGTGCCCGGTCAGGCGCAGGATCACCGGCAGCAGCACCAGCCGCACCAGCAGTGCGTCGAGCAGGACCGCGACACCCAGGATGATGCCCATCTCCTTCGGGGGCAGCGGGTCGGCCAGGGCGAAGGTGAAGAACACCGCCACCATCACCGCCGCGGCGGCGAAGATGACCCGCCCCGAATGCGCGAGCCCGTCCAGGTGCGCGGCGTGCGGGTCGCCAGAGCGTTCGTAGTGTTCCTTGGCGGTGGCCAGCAAGAACACCGTGTAGTCCATCGCGATGGCGAAGATCATCGCGAAGAAGAACACCGGCCCCCACCCGTCCAGGAACCCCTGCGGGGTGAAGCCCAGCAGCTCGGCGCCGTGCCCGTCCTGGAAGATCAGCTTGGCCACCCCGAACGCGGCCGCGGTCGAGAGCAAGCTGACCAGGGTTCCCAAGGCCGCGATCAGCGGGGCCTGCAACGCGATCAGCAACAACACGAACCCGAGCACCAAGATGATGGCCACCACGATCGGCAGGTAGTCGTCGAGGGCTTATTTCAGGTCGAGGTTTTCCGCCGCCGCGCCACCGACCACCGCGTCGGCGGGCAGGTCGGCGCGCAACCGGTCCAGGATTTCGGCCATCTGTGGTGCCGAGGGATCGACTGCGGGCATGGCCTGCATCATCACCACATCAGCGCCGTCGGCGGCGGGCTGGGGCGGGGTGAGCATGACGATGCCGTCGCTGGCGCGCGCGATGGTCTCGCTGGCCGCCGCGTCGGCGGTCGGGCTGATGATCGAGAGCATGCCCGGAGCGCCGGACCCCATCTGCTCGGCGATCAGTTCATAGCCCTGGCGCACCGGCGCGTCGGTGGGCACGACCGCGATCGAGGGCATCGCGGTCTTGAGCCCGAACACCGGCGCGGCCAGCCCGATCAGGATGGCCAGTGCCACCGCGGCGAACGGCCACGGATGCTTGTGCAGGATCTGGGCCCAGCGCGCGAACACCGGCGAGCGGTGCTGCTGGCGGCGCGTGTAGGGCAGCGCGGCGGCGTTGATCTTGGTGCCTAGCGCGCCGAGGACGGCGGGCAGCAGGGTCAGGGTCGCGGCGAGGACGAACACCACCGCGAGCATGATCCTGACCGCCATGGTCCGCACGGCGGGAGCGGGCACGATCAGCACCGCCGACAAGCTCACCAGCACCGTCAGCCCTGAGAGCAGGACGGCTTTGCCTGCGGTGTCCATGGTTTCGGCGACCGCGGCGCGGGGATCGCCGGTGCGGGCCAGCGCGTCGCGGAAGCGCGCGACCAGGAACAGCGCGTAGTCGATGCCCAGGGCCAGGGCGAACATCATGGCGAAGTTCATCGCCCACACCGAGATCGGAGTGATCTGGTTCAGCAGCACCAACCCACCCGCGGAGGCCACCAAGCCCGCGAGGGTCAGCAACAGCGGCAGCCCGGCCGCGACCAGCGATCCGAACGCCAGCACCATGATCGCCAGGGTGACCGGCCACGACAGCATCTCGGCCTGGATCATCGCGTCGTGGTTGGCGACATTGAAATCGCTCCACAACGCCGACGCCCCGGTCGGATACACCTCGATGCCGTCTTTGGACAGCGCGGTCAACGAGTCTTTGTGCTCGTCGACGGCTTTGACCATGTCATCGGTGGAGGCATTGGCGCCCGCGATCACGATGCCGGTGTGTCTGTCAGGGCTGATCGTGAACCCCGGTTGCGGGGCGATCACCTGCCCGATCCGCTCGTCCCCGGCGAAGACCGCCGTGGCCTGCTCGACCACCCGTGCCATCGCCGGGGCACCGATGGTGGCGGTGTCGGAATGGATCACCACCTGCACCGCGGCCGAGGAGTTACCACCGAAGTGCTGCTGGGCGAGTTCACGGGCGCGGACCGATTCCGAGCCGTTGGCTTGCCACCCGGCCCCGGCCAGGGAGGTGAACACACTCGGCGCGGCGGCGCCCAGTGCGATCAGCACCAGCAGCCATATCCCGATCACTGCCCGGGTGCGCCCGGCCATGAACGCGCCCCACCGGCCCAGCAGTCCTGGCCCGGAGGTCGTGCCGGGTGGTTTCGCCGAGGCGGTATCGAGCTTCGTTTCGGTCATCGGGAGGGTCTTCGCCGCAGCCACCGCAACCGGCGGGCCCGAGGCGTTCGCGCGACTCTACGACACCGCCGGAAACCGGCTGCACACGCACGGCAACGACCTCGGGCCCACCGCGCTCGCCGAATCACTGTCCGACGCCGACATGGACCCGGCACTGGCCCAGTACCTGGACGACCCCGGTCTCGACAGCGCCGTCACCCGCTCACACCAGGCCAGCCAGAATGCCCTCGGAGGCACCGGCGGCAGTCCGATCATCGTCATCGACGGCCACGGTTTCCAGGGACCCGTCCTGACCGAAACCCCTGCCGCCGAGCAGGGCCCGGTCCTGCTCGAGGCGATGGTCACCGCAGCCACCACCCCGGGGTTCGCCGCCCTGCACCGCCCCTACCAAGGTCCCCCGAAAATCGAGACCACCACCGAGGCGGGCCGCTGATGTGCTCCCCCGTGCGATGCCAGACCTGCGCCAAGACCACCTGGTCGGGGTGCTGCGCCCACATCGACCGTGTCCGGGCCGGAGTCGAACCCGAACAGTGGTGCCCTGGCCACCCGCGCGTGCAGGCGGGCACACCGTGGTGGCGTCCCCGAAGAAAATGAGGACATCGGCGTCAGTGCGACGTCACCGGCTGCCATTGTTGTTGTCGCCGTAGTACATGGCGTTGAGCGCGCCCGGTCGCGAGGTACCACTGGCCGGCCAGGACCGCGGCGAGCGCGAGTTCGACAACGTCACCGCCGTAATACATGATCTGGGCGCCGAGCTGCACATCGCCGACAGCGAACGATGTTCCCGCCGGTCCGGAGGCATACAAGGTCTTGGCCAGATCGCATGCCCCGCGGCAGCCGCGACCAGCGTCGCCGCCCGCAGCAGCAGCGAGTACCGGTGCCGTACCGGCTCGAGCTGGGTCACCGCCGCGGAAAACAGCACCCCCGAGGCGAAGACGTGTACGAACACCACCGCATGCAGGCCCATCCGGTCATGCACGGCCGCGAACATGCCGGTGCGGTAGAGCAGCCATAATCCGCCGATATCGAGCACCGCCGCCACCGGCGGGAACATCAGCACCGCGACGACCCTAGACCGCACGATCCCGAGCAACCTGGCCCTGGCCGGTTTGCCCAACGCGCGGAGCGCGAGCGTGATCGGGCGAGCCAGCACCAGCGCCAGCGGCGCCACCATTCCCACCACCATGTGCGTGGCGAACGGTTCGCCCGGCAGCGGCGCGAGCGCCGCAACGATCAGCAGCACACCGCAGCTCAGAGCCGCGGCTGCCGGCCACCACGACCAGTGGTCACCGCGGGCCCGTAGCCGCCACACTGCCGCCAGATATGCACCGACGGCGGCGAGTACGAGCACAACGACGATCCCGGTCAGATACTCACCCGATACGTCGGGACTGTGATGTTCGTGCACGGCCCGGCCGCTATCGTGGCGCCGCCGCACCGCGGCGACGTGCTACACCCAACAGCAGTACGCCCACCACGAGCAGCAGCACGGCGATGACATTCCACGCCCAGTCGTAGGGTACGATGTCGACCTCATAGCGGATCTGGTGCAACCGCATCAGCTTGTGCTGAACGGTGCCGTCATAGAGCTCGAACC
>NZ_JBSGIJ010000035.1:0-39202 GCF_053605015.1 Nocardia sp. NPDC003979 | reverse complement strand
CGAGCGCTGTTCGCGCGGCCGGGCCGCTGCGCCGCTTCGCGGCGGACCCTCCTCGAGGTCGGGTCGTGCGGGGCTGGGAGTGCGGTCATGGCGGACTCGAGTGGTGCCGTGTTGCTGGGGGTCCGGCAGGCGGCGGACCTGAGTGGTGCTTCGGTCAGATGCGGCGCAGGCCGTTCAGGAAGGGGCAGCCGGCCAGGAGGCGGACGGCCTTGCTGAGCGACTCGACATCGTCGGCGGGGGCCGAGAAGGGCAGGCGTACATCGTGATCGGCGTCGATGCTCTCCACGCGCAGCGTCATGCCGTAGCGGTCGATCGACAGCGGGTGGACCCGGCCGCCCTGCAGGCGGGCGGGCAGGTGGCGCGCGAGTTGGGCGATGAGGTCGGCGTGGTCCTCGGCCATGTGGGCCAGCCAGGCGCCTTCCATCTCGCAGAACGGGTCGGCGGTGGCCGCACGCAGGTCGGCGTGGTCGACGGATTCGGCGCCGGAGGTGTCGGCGAGCACCGCCGAGTTCACCACCACCCGAAGCAGCGTCGCGCCGTGACCCACGTCGAGCAGGCCGGGATGCGGGAAGTCCTTGGCGATTTCGACGGCGAGCGCGCGCTGGGCGTGTGGCGGCACCTGACGCACCCAGCCGCGCAGCCACACCAGCGCGCGCACCGGTTCGCGCAGCGGCAGGGGTGCGTGGTCGGTGAGCTCGAGGACCGCGGAGGTCTCGTTGGCGGTGGCGGCGAGGGCGGCGGCGAGCGAGTCGGCGGGTACGGCGATCACCGCGTCACCGCAGCGGCGCAGGTGATGCAGGGTGGTCGGCACGGGGTCGATGCCGGGCAGTGCGAGCACCGCGGTCTCCGCGCGCAGACACGCACTGCGCACGCGCTCGGCAGTGGTGGGCGCGAGAATCGTGGTGGGGCTCGACATGTCAACCTCCGCGACGGTGAATAAGGTAACCCTAAGCTAAGTTACGCGGCGGGTTCGCGCAAGAGGTCCGCCGCCGACACGCCGAAAGCGTGCCTCTACCGTGGTCGAATGGCGCACGACGACACCACCTCTCCCGGCGAACCCGTGCTGGTCAGCCTGTCGGCACCTCGCCGCAGCCTCGTCGCGGGCTTGATTCGCCCGCTCGGCAGCACTCCCGACGGCACGCGCGTCGTCGACGTCGACATCCCCGACCCCGAACTGGCCGCGGCCCTGGTCGAGGCGGCCCACGCCGACAGCGGCTTCGTCGCCCGCACCGAGAGCGGCCCCCGCGCGCTCGCGGTCGTCGCGGGCACGGTCGCCGCGCTCTGCGGCGAGGACATCCCCACCGCACTCGCCGCACCCGATCTCCCGTTCCTCACCGCGCTGAAACCCGCCGCTATCGAGGCGACCCGAACCGTGCTGCTCGCCATCGAAACCGGCGATGAGCAGTCGGTTCGCGCGGCGGTGTCGGTCCTCGAATCCTGACGCGGGGCGCGCGGACCGCCCGTCCAGCTAATCTTTCTGTGTGCCGCGTATCGCGTATTTCGGGCCATCCGGAACCTTCACCGAGATGGCGCTGGTGCAGTTCGAGAAATCGGGGGCGTTCGACGAACCCGTCGAGCGCATCGCCGCGCCCAGTCAGGGTGCGGCACTCGACCTGATCCGCTCCGGTGAGGTGACGGGCGCCGTCGTCCCGATCGAGAGCTCGGTCGAAGGCTCCATCCCCGCGACCCTCGACTCGCTGGCCGTCGGTCCGCGCCTGCAGATCGTCGCCGAGACCGAACTCGAGGTCACCTTCACGATCCTCGCCCGGCCCGGCACCACCCTCGCCGACGTGCGCACCCTCGCGGCCTACCCGGTGGCGGCCGCACAGGTGCGCGAGTGGGTGGCCAGGAATATGCCCGAGGCGACGCCGTTCATCTCGGCCTCCAACGCCGCCGCCGCCGAGGATGTGGTCGCGGGCACCGCCGACGCGGCCGTCTCCACCGCCCTCGCCGGTGAACGGCTCGGCCTCGTCGCCCTCGCGCACGGTGTGGCCGACCACGAGCAGGCCATCACCCGTTTCGTGCTGGTGCGCAGGCCCGGCGTGGCCCCGCAGGCGACCGGTGCCGACCGCACCTCCGTCGTCCTCGAACTGCCCAACGAACCGGGCTCGCTCATGCGGGCGTTCGCCGAATTCGCCACGCGCGGTGTCGATCTCACCCGCATCGAATCGCGGCCCACCCGCACCGGCATGGGCACCTACCGGTTCTACCTCGACTGCGTCGGCCATATCGACGACCCGGCCGTCGCCGAGACCTTGAAGGCGCTGCACCGCACCGCCCGGATCCGTTTCCTCGGTTCGTGGCCCGCCTGTTCGGCGGTCGGCACCCCGCCGCCGTCGGACGAACCCGCCGCGGAATGGTTGACGCAATTGCGAAAGGGGGCCGCGGACCTATGACAAACCGCGCGAAGCTGATCCTGGTCCGCCACGGCGAGACCGAGGGCAATGTGGCCCGCATCCTCGACACGCAGGTCCCCGGCCTGCCACTCACCGAACGCGGTGTGGCACAGGCGAAAGCATTCGGCGACACGCTGATTCGCCCGCCCCGGGTGCTGGTGGCCTCGGAGGCCCTGCGCGCCCGCCAGACCGCCGGCTACATCGAGGCCGCCACGGGCACCACCGCCCAGGTCCTGCCCGACCTCTACGAAGTGCAGGTCGGCGAACTCCACGGCCGCTCCGACCGCGACTCCCACGAACTGTTTCAGCGGATCTACCGCGGCTGGCACCACGGCGAACTCGACACGCGCGCCCCCGGCGGTGAGTCCGGCCGTGAGGTGCTCGACCGCATCCTCCCGATCCTCGCCCAGCTCCGCGCGCAGTACCTGGAGGGCGACGAGGACGGCGACGTGGTTGTCGTGAACCACGGCGCCGCAATGCGTTTGGTCGGCAAGGAACTGGCAGGCGTCGCACCGCCGTTCACCACCAACAACCACCTCGACAACACCGAGACGATCGAGCTGCTCCCCACCGAGGACGGCGGCTGGGAATGCCTGCGCTGGGGCCGCTTCACCCCACCGTTCACTGTGAAGGCCGACCCCACCCCGGACGACCCGATGGGTTAAGCGCCCTGCACGGTGGCCTTGAATTCCTCTCGGATCGGGAGGGATTCGATGAGGTCGGCTACCGCTGTGCGGAGGCGGGCGTTGGTTCCGGTGGCGATGGACGACCACTTCACGCCGTCGTCGGCGACGCTGGCGGTGATGATGAAACGTCCTGCGCGCGTGTTGAACACGGCGATGTGGTTGTCCTGCACATCGCGGGTGCCGTCGCCGTAGGCCACGCCGACGATCTCGGCGTAGGAGTGGATTTCGACCAGCGCCGAGGCGAGCGTCTTCGCGTCGGTGGCGGGCTTGCCCACCTCGCTGAGCCGCGCAGCGGTGGCGGCCGCGTCACCGGTGTCGCCGAAGATCGGGGCGAGCTGCTCGGTCGGCGCGTTCATGCCGTACAGCTCGAGTGCCTCGGTGGTGCCGAGGGCTTGCAGCACCGCGCCGGGCAGGTCGAGACCCGCGTCGTCGATGACATAGGAGTCCGGCCCGCGCAGGGCGACGACCGCGCGGTCGTCGCCCTGCGCAAGACAGAACCGGTTCACCTGGCCGGCGACCACCCACCGCAGCGCGATGATCCACTGCGGCCGGTAGAGCACCCGCAAGCGCTCGGCGAGTTCGGGTACCACCACGTCACCGAACAGCAATTCCCGTTCAGTGAGCAGCTTTTCGGCTGCCTCCATGGCCGCGTCGTGCGCCGAGACATGGTCGTAGCGGCCCATGGCGTCGAGCACCACGGGCATCTCGTCGAACTGCAGCTTCTCGAGCAGGAACTGCATCTCGTCGAGCGAGAGCACCACCGCCTCGAGCAGCGATCCGCCGCCGCCCCCGCCGAGCACCGTCACTTGGCCGATCCGGTGAGATCGGCGCCGATCACTCCCTCGGCGACATAGCGGCCATCGGTGAACGCCTCGTCGGAGCGCCCGTAGTCGTTCGCGTCGTGTTCCTCGTCGTCCTCGCCCTTGGCGCGGTTGCCGAGCAGCGGGTTGGCGGCCGGCGCGGTGGTGCGCGCGGGCGCGGTCTCCGAGCGGGCGACAACGGTCTCGCCGACCGGCGCGGCCGCGGGAGCGCTCGCCGACGGTGCACCCCAGCCTTCGGGCAGCTTCAGCCCGCTGCCGCCGAGCGACACCCCACCGAGGCTCGCCGACGCGGTGGACATGCCACCCATCGCGGCGACTCCGGCACCGGCACCGGCGGCCATCGCGGGCGCGACACCCGCGGCGGCGGGAACGGTCGAGGTGGCCGCCGACAGCGCGGTCGCACCGATATTGCCGACCGTGCCGACACCACCGGACACGACGCTGCCCGCCACGTTCGCGGCCTGGGTGGCCGCACTGACCACGCCGGGGTTGGACACGAACGCCTGCGCGGCGGCCACGGCGGTCTGCAGCGGATCGCCGCTGGAATCGCCTTGGTTGGCGGATCCTGCGCCGTTGGCGATCGACGGAGGCATTGCGAACTCACCAGGCGTGGTTACGGTGGCCGTCGTTGCTGCCTCGTACGTCTCCATCACCAGTGCGGCGCGGATGTCCATGGCATGACGCGCGACCTCGGCGACCTCGAAAGCACCCGATACCACGCCGGGCGGGTTGGCCGACGCGGCTACCGCGGCGTTGGTCGCGGCGATCTCGGGCAGGCTCGGCATCGCGATGGAGGCCACGGTGTAGGCGGTGGCGTTGGCAGCGGCCTTTGCGCTCATGGTCGCCGCCATCACGCTCTGCTGGCCGGTCCAGCTGAGGAACGGTCCGAGCTTGGCAAGGGCAGCCAGACCGTTGACACCCTGCATACCCACGCCGACTTCAGCCATTACGCGTGTGATGGTGAATGCCGCGTCGCCCCAGGCAGCGGCGATCGTGCCCCACGAAGTGGCGGCGGCCGAAATCGGCACGGCGTGAGCGCCCGCGTTGAGTGTGGTCGAGTTGACTTCGGCCATGCGCGGCAGCCAGAAGACCCCGGTGATCCCTGCGGTCATGCTTGTTTCTCCCCTGGGTGAAAAATCGTCGTCGGATCGGGTTCGGCTACACCTGGATGGCGTTGATCGCGCCTTCGCGGACCATGTCTTCTCCGATGTGGGTGACCAGCTGCGATCGCAGGGTCGCGGCCGCGTGATGCAGCTCGAGAATGCCCTGGGCGATGGCGCTGTCGTGCGTAGCCGCCGCGCGATTGAAGTGCCCCGCCGCCAGCAACGAGACCTCCTCGGCGCCCGAGGGCAGCACGTGGGTGGTCGGCCCGGCGAGGGCGGCCGCTGCGGCGAGACGCTCGGCGAGCAGATCCAGCTCGGCGGCCGCTGCGAAAATGATTTCCGGTGCGACGAGAACGTGTCCAACCATGACCCGACTCCTTCTAGTGGCGACTAACGGGAACCACGAGAATTCCCCCTACGAGTGATAGGACGCGAGAGCGGGTCGTTCGGTTCCATCGATTTCCCCACCCAACTTCGCTAGCCCCATCCCAGCTCATGTAGCCGGTCGTCGTCAATCCCGAAATAGTGTGCTATTTCGTGGATCACGGTGATCGCGACCTCCTCGACCACCTCGTCGTCACTGCTACAGATGTCGAGAATAGCCTCCCGATAGATGGTTACGGTATCGGGAAGCGAACCCGCGTAGTAACTGTCGCGTTCGGTGAGGGCGACGCCGTGGTAGAGACCGAGCAGCGATGGTTCCTCGTCGTTACGTGCCTCCACCAGCACAACGACGTTGTCGATCGCCCCGGTGAGCTCGGGTGGGATGAGGTCGAGCGCGTCGCCGACCAGCTCCTCGAACCGGTCGGGCGACATCCGTTCGGTCATCGCGGTTGTGGCTGCGGCGGCAGCGGTGCGGCGCCCGGCAGCGGTGCCGGTGTGGAGCGGCCGGTGTTGGGCGGCGGAACCGGAGCCTGTCCGTCGATCAGGATTTCCCCGCGCGCCGAACCGACGATCGGCGCGAAACCCTCACGGTCGGCGCCCTTTCCGAGCCAGCAGTCGAGTTGCCTGCTGCCGGCGAGCCAACTGGTCGGTTCCAGATAATCGAAGAACAGCGTGAGCGTCTTGTTGCGGATCGCGTCGGGGCTGCCGAGGTATTCGGTGGACAACCGATTGCATTCGGCCTCGACGAACTTGTCCTGATCGGCCTCCGAGGGCGGTCCACCGGTGAAGTTTTTCCCCAGGTCGACGTTGCCGACGATCTCGACGGCGTGCGGTTGCGCGCAGTCCACCGGGTCGGTCGGCAGGTTCTGGTTGATACCGAGGCAGGTGCCGACGGCGTGCACCTTCGACTGGTCGCCCTGGGTCGCCGAACCGGTCGAGGCCGGACTGGTCGAGGTGGCGGCCACCTGCAGCCCGCACCGCAGTGTGCGGTCACCGTGCTGCCAGCCCGCCGGGCTCGGCGACATCACGTTCACCATGTACTTGCCGCGCGGATCGAACCGCCCACCGAGGTAGCGCTGCACCGCGGGCACGCAGTGCTCGTCGCGCAACTCGGTCATCCGCAGCGAGTCAGGGTGCCGGGTGCCGTCGCCGAACTCGCGGCCGGGGTAGGCCTTCAGGTCGACGACACCGGCCACCTCGAACAGGTGCTGGTCGGCGCAGTTCACCTTCAGCAGGTCGCTGCGGTCGGGCTTGCCCCAGGTCAGGCAGTCGCCCTCGTTGGCGCTGCTGAATTCCTTGTCCCTGACCACGGGCGCGGCGCCGGGCTGGTGTGCCTCCACCTTGTCGGATTCGAAACCGGTCACCGTCATCGTGACCAGCGCCGCGAGCACCGCGCCGAGCGCGCCGATCAGCAGTCCCCACCGCAGTTTCGTCGCCGACAGATGCAGCGGACCGGCGCCGCGTTCAGCGGTTTTCTCGGCCGGGTCGCTCTGATGATCGGACACGACGGCGATTGTATGGGAGCCGATCGGCGCGGCGGGCGGACTCAGCCGCGCAGAGCCGAGGCGAAGATGCCGGGCAGTCTGCGCAGCTTGCCGTCACCGTAGAAGCCGGTGAGCTTGCGACCGGTGGCCGCGGCGGTCTTGTTGGCGACGAACCACGGTGGTTTCGGGGTGGTGGCGAATTCGCCCGCGAACAGCGATCGGGGCGCCGGGCGGAACGGTCCGCGCACCACCGTGCGTTCGACGTCGTCGAGCAGGAAGGCGTTGTGGACGACGCCGATGCCGCTCTGGATGTCGTCGATGGTGTGCCCGGGGAAGGCACCCCAGCTCGCACGTGGCGTCAGGAACGCCAGACCAGTCCACGAGTTGATCGCGACGGTGCCGTAGCGCAGGTTCACCACGGCCGTGTCGAAGGCGTCGCCGAGTTCGCTGATGGTCGCCGGATGCGCGAGCAGGTTGGCGCCGAGCGTGCCCATCAACTCGTCGTTGGCGAAATCGACCGCGTTGCCGAGGAATTCCGCGCCCGTGCCGGGCAGTTCGACCACGCCGAGGACGGGGGAGAAGTACTCGGTGCGCAGCAGTGGGGTGCCGGTCATCGGCAGGTTCTCGACGAGAACGCGACCGTTGGCGCGCCCGGCATCGGGGTAGCTGGTCAGCGCGCCCTCCACGCGGGTGTCGCTGCCGGGGTAGTAGGCGGTGCGGACGGGGGCGTTGTCGATGGCGGCGCGCAGTTCGGTGAGGAACTGGTCCTTCTGGTCCCAATCGGCGCTGAGCACGACCGTCTGCGCGGCCACACAGTTGTAGCCGCCGTTGTGCAGGCGCATCGTCGCCACGTGCTCGGCCTGGAACTTCAGGTCGGCCTTGCTCCACTTGCCCGGCACGATGATGCACGGCGCCACGCCGCCGAGTTCGCTGGTGATCGGCTTGGTCAGCGCGGGCTCCCCGGCCTGCTTGCGGCGCTGCGCGTCCTCGCCGACACCCCACACGATCGCGTCGTGGGTCGGCGCGCCGCCGGTCATGTGCACGTGGTCGACCTTCGGATGGTTCACCAGATAACCGCCCTCGGGCGCGCCGCCGGTGAGGATGCGTACCACGCCGAGCTCGATGAACGGCGCAAACACCGCCTGGAACACCGGCAGCAGCGGATCGGTGATCGGGTTGAGCTTGAGCGCGACCACCCGGTTGTTGGCGTAGAGCTCGTAGAGGGTGTCCAGCGGCGCGATGGACATGATGTTGCCCGCGCCGAGCACCGCGCCGACACCGTTGGTCTGCTTCGGATCGCGCTGGGCCAGACCGGCTTTGCGCCGCGCGGTGGCCGCGTCGACACCGGGACGTAACCACACCTCGGCGCTGAACCCGTTGAGCAGCAGCCAGTCGTAGAAGCCGTGTGGCAGCACGGGAACACTCACCCGGCCGCCGGGCGCGGTACCGAGGTCGACGCCGTCGATCGGGCTGGCGCCACGCTCGAGCGCCGCCAGCGACTCGCTCAGCGCCTTGGCGCCCGCCAGCAGCGTCATCGGGCCCGACATCCACTCCTCACCGAGCAGTGGGCTGTCGGCGTCGAGCTTCTTGATGGTCCTGGCCGCGGCCACCCACGACTCGGCGTCGCGTGCGGTGAGCGCGTGCAGCTCGTCGAGCAGCTCGCGGCGGCGGCGCAGATCGGTCGCGGCCCAGGTTTTCGCCCCCTCGGTGAGATCGTCGAGCGCGGTATCGATGACGGCGGTGTCGAAAGTGGTACTCACCCCGCAACTATGCCCCCGCCCGGGCACGTTGGCATAGGCCGAAATTCTGAGGATCGCGTAAACAACTAGGCTGTTTTCTCATGATCGACCTCCGATTCCTGCGCGAGAACCCGGAAGCCGTCCGTGCCTCGCAGCGGGCCCGCGGTGAGGACCCCGCGCTCGTCGACGCCCTGCTCGAAGCCGACGCGGCCCGCCGCGCCGCCGTCGCCACCGCCGACTCCCTGCGCGCCGAGCACAAGGCCATGGGCAAGGTGATCGGCAAGGCGAGCAAGGAAGAACGTCCCGCGCTGCTGGCCGCCGCCACCGACATGTCGGCCAAGGTCAAAGAGGCCGAGCACGCCCAGAGCGCGGCCGACGCCGATCTCGACGCCGCGCATCGCGCCATCTCCAATGTCGTGCAGGAAGGTGCGCCCGCGGGCGGCGAGGACGACTATGTCGTGCTCGAAACCGTCGGCACCCCACCGCAATTCGACTTCGAGCCGAAGGACCACCTGGAGCTCGGTGAGTCGCTCGGGCTGCTGGACATGGAGCGCGGCGCCAAGGTGTCGGGTTCGCGGTTCTACTTCCTCACCGGCTACGGCGCGCTGCTGCAGCTGGGTCTGCTGCAGCTGGCGGCGCAGAAGGCCGTCGCCAACGGGTTCACCATGATGATCCCGCCGGTTCTGGTCCGTCCGGAGATCATGGCGGGCACGGGGTTCCTCGGTCAGCACTCGGCGGAGGTCTACCACCTCGAAGAGGACGACCTCTACCTCGTCGGCACCTCGGAGGTGCCGCTGGCCGGCTACCACTCCGAGGAGATCCTCGACCTGAGCGCGGGCCCGAAGCGGTACGCGGGCTGGTCGTCGTGCTTCCGTCGTGAGGCCGGGAGCTACGGCAAGGACACCCGCGGCATCATCCGCGTGCACCAGTTCGACAAGGTGGAGATGTTCGTCTACACCACCCCCGACCAGGCCGCCGAAGAGCACCAGCGCCTGCTCGCCTGGGAACGCGAGATGCTCGCCGCGATCGACGTGCCCTACCGGGTGATCGACGTGGCCGCGGGCGACCTCGGTAGCTCGGCCGCGCGCAAGTTCGACTGCGAGGCGTGGGTGCCCACCCAGCAGACCTACCGCGAGCTCACCTCCACCTCCAACTGCACGACCTTCCAGGCGCGCAGGCTCTCGGTCCGCTACCGCGACGAGAACGGCAAAGCCCAGATCGCGGCGACCTTGAACGGCACGCTCGCGACCACCCGCTGGATCGTGGCGATCCTGGAGAACCACCAGCAGGCCGACGGTTCGGTCCGGGTGCCCGAGGCGCTGGTGCCGTTCGTCGGCACCGACGTTTTGACACCGTAGAGCTTTCCACTGTTTGCTGGTCAGGCATTTGTGTGATGTGGCAAACATCGGAACCGAACAACATCTAGGCTGGTGCTCGTGCGAGGAATCGGGGCGCGCGGCGATACCCGAACCCGGGTGCGGGCGGCATCGGCGTTGGCGACGGCAAAAGTCATGGCCAGGACAACGGGGGCGTTCTACGTTCTCGGCGGTGTCCTCGGCCTGACCATCACTGCCGTCGCGCCGGGCGACGACGGCAACAGGCTGCTGGTCGGCACCGCCGCCGCGGTCGCGCTGCTGCTCGGCCTGACGCTGCTGGCCTGGGGTCCGCGCATGCCGCACGCGCTGCACCACCTCTACCTGGCGACCGCGACCGTGCTGGTCACCATCGCGGTGCATTCGTTCCCGAACCTCGTCGGCGGAATCACGCTCGCGTCGTTCTATGTCTTCATCGCCTGCGACGCGGCACTGTTCTTCGCTTGGCCGCAGGCGGCCGCGCACATCGGTCTCGCCATGGTGCTGTGCCTGTGGGTGCTGCCCGAGCGCGGGTTGCCGTGGTGGTCGGGCCTGATCCCGGCCGGGGTCACCTTCGGGGCCGGGGTGGTGGTCGGCATCCTCACCCGCATGGCGTCCGACGCCGATATCGACGTACTCACCGGCCTGCTCAACCGGCGCGGCTTCGAAAAGCAGCTCAACCCCGCGATCGATGCGGCCGGACGCGGTGGGCAGGGCCTGTCGCTGGTGCTGGTCGACCTCGACCGCTTCCAGAAGATCAACGACCACCTCGGTCACCGCGCCGGCGACGCCGTTCTGCAGCGCGTGGCCGACACCTGGCTCGACCTGCTCGCCCCCGACCAGGTGCTCGCCCGCTTCGGCGGCGACGTCTTCGCGCTGCTGCTGCCCGGCACCACCGAGCAGGCCGCGATCCTGCTCACCGAACAGTTACGGGCGGCGGTGACCATGGGCTGTTCGGCCGGTGTCACGTCGTGGCAGCCCGGCGAGTCCGGTTCATTGCTGATCAGCCGTGCCGATGTGGGTCTGTACCGGGCCAAGCAGGCCGGACGCAACCGCACGGTGCTCGAATCGTCGCGGCAGCTGCCGCTCGCGGTCGAGCTGCGCGAGGCCATCGACAGCGGTGCCCTCGACGTGCACTACCAGCCGATCGTCAGCCTCACCGAGGACGGCGGTCAGGCCGTCGGTGTCGAAGCATTGCTGCGCTGGTCGTCCAACGCGCAGCCCGAGGTCACCACCGAGGGACTCATCCGGGTCGCCGAGGAATACGACCTCATCTCCGACCTGGACGAACTGGTGTTGCGCCGCGCCTGCGCCGACGCCGCCCGCCTGCAGGAGAGCTTCGCCTCCCTGAACCTGACCCTGAACGTGAATGTCTCCGGTCTGGAACTGGCCGAAACCGACTACGCCGAACGGGTCGCCACCATCCTCAACGACACCGGTTGGCCCGCCGACCAGCTCGTGCTCGAGGTGACCGAAAGCGAACTGGCCGCCGAATCCCAGACGGCCATCGCCAACCTGCACACCCTGCGCGACCGAGGCGTGCGCATCGCCATCGACGACTTCGGCACCGGCTACTCCTCACTGAGCCGCCTGGCGACCATCCCCAGCGACATCCTGAAGGTCGACCAGTCCTTCGTCGCCGCCATCCGCTCCGATTCCCCCGCCCCGCCCCTGCTCGGCGTCATCGCCGCCCTCAGCAAGTCCCTCGACCTGCAGGTCATCGCCGAGGGCGTGGAAACCGAATACCAGGCCGCCGTCCTCACCGAACTCGGCTTCGCCCTGGCCCAGGGCTACCACTACAGCGACTCCCACCCGGTCTCCGACCTCATCAACGACCTCAACGCCCCGCACTCCGACGACGACGATTCCCTCGCCGCCAACGGCTGGATCCCCCTCGGCTGAGCCGACTTCGAAGCTGTGCCCGGCACAGGAGCGGCCGCATGACGAAAGTCGGTTGACGGGTGGTTGGCGGTGGCGAACGATGGACGCATGCGGATGCTCATCTACGGCTGTTGACCTTTCTCGCTGTGTAGGCGCCTGGCGGCGGCGGTGAATCGTGCGCCGGGCAGTGTGCGTGGGCTCGGGGTTCGCGCGGTGCTGTTCAAGGGCTCGCGGGATCTGCTGCCCATCTACGCGCTCTACGGTGTGCTTTTCGCTGATCACGGGCTCGGGACCGCGCAGATCTCGTTGCTGCTCGCGCTGTGGTCGGTGACGGCGTTCCTGCTCGAGGTGCCCTCCGGGGCGTGGGCGGACACGGTGTCGCGGCGCGGTCTGCTCGTTTTCAGCGCGGTACTGCAAGCAGCCGGGTTCACGATCTGGATGGTCGCTCCCTCGTTCGCCGGGTTCGCGGTGGGTTTCGTCGTGTGGGGGATCGCCGGTGCACTGGAATCGGGCACGTTCGAGGCGTTGATCTACGACGACCTGGTGGCGCGAGGGGAAACCGCCCAGTACGCGCGCATGATGGGCTGGGCTCGGGCCGCGCAGGAGACGACCGTTCTCATCGCGATCGTCGCGGCCGCACCGCTTTTCGCGTGGGGTGGGTACGGCCTGGTCGGCTGGGTGAGCGTCGGCGTCGGTGTAATCCACACCGTCACCGCGCTGGCACTGCCCCGTGCACCGGTGGCCATTTCGGCCACGGAAGTCGATGCGCTGGACGACGACCCGACGCCACCTCCCGGAGTCACCACACCACCGGGCGTTGTCGAGACGGATCGACCGGTACGCAAGCGCTATGTGGCGATGCTCCGGACCGGGATCGCCGAGTCGATGCATGTGCGACGAGTGCGTCGCGGTGTGCTGCTCGGCGCACTTCTCTACGGCGTCACCGCTTTCGACGAATACTTCGGCCTGCTCGCTGTATCCGGCGGTGCCTCGCCCGCCACCTCCGCCTTGCTCGTCGGCGTGACCGTCGCGGGTTCGCTGGCCGGTTCGCTGTTGGCGGGGCGCACCGAGTCCGCGCCCGCGCGGCTGATCGGAGTCGCCCTGTTCGTCGCGGGACTGCTGTTCATCGCCGGTGCGTTGGCTGTCGGAGCAGGTCTGCTGTGGATCGGATTCCTCGGGATCGCCGTGGCGTACGGGATCGACTTCAATGCCGAGGTCGTCGCGGGCGCGCGCCTGCAGGATGCGATCGAAGGGCGAGCCCGGGCAACGGTCACCTCGGTGGTCGGCTTGCTGTCGGAGGTGGTGGCGTTGGCGGTCTTCGGTGTCGTTGCCGCTGCTACACAGTGGGTTTCGATGTCTGTGGCGATCGCCGGGTTGGGAGTGGTGTTGTTGGCGGCCGGGCTGGTCACACCGAGTTGGTTGCCTGGACGGAAGTGATCGTGGTTCGCGCATCGGTAGTGTCGAAAGCTACGACGGCGGAAAGGGCGGAGTGGTCGGGCGCAACGGTCTCGGAGCGATCTTCGGGTTCTGCATCGGCGGCGGTGTCGCGGTGCAGGGACGGATCAACGGGGCACTCGGAGCGGAACTCGGCGACGGTGTCGCGGCCGCCACGATCAGTTTCGGAATCGGTCTGCTGGCCCTGCTGATCGCCTTCGCGGTCAGCCCGACCCTGCGATCGGGCCTCGGCTCCGTCCGCACCGCCACAACTGACGGCAGCCTGCGCCCCTGGTACCTCCTGGGCGGTGTGTGCGGTGCGTTCTTCGTCGCGAGCCAGGGCCTCACCATCGCCGCCATCGGCGTCACCGCCTTCACCGTCGCCGTCGTCGCAGGCCAGCTCCTCAGCAGCCTCGTCGTCGACCGGGTAGGTCTCGCACCGAACGGCCGGACTCCGATCACCTGGTGGCGGGTGCTGGCTGCCGGCCTCGGCATCATCGGTGTCGTCCTCGCGGCGAGCGGCCGCGACGCCCCCGCCGCCGCCGACACCGGTGTCCCCGACTACCTGCTCATCGCCCTACCTGCCCTCGCGGGCATCGGTTTGGCCTGGCAGCAGGCGGTCAACGGTCGCGTCGGCGCAGTCGGCGGCCCCTTCCCCGCCACGCTCGTCAATTTCACCGTCGGCCTGATCGCCCTCTGCCTCTTCGACACCTACACCCTCCTCACCGAGGGCCTCCCCACCCAATTCCCCACGACCCCCTGGCTCTACCTGGGCGGCCTGATCGGCGTAGCCTTCATCGCCCTGGCCGCGATCACCGTCAGCATGATCGGCGTCCTCCTCCTCGGCCTCACCTCGGTAGCCGGCCAACTCGTCGCCGCCCTCCTCCTCGACGCCGCCGACGGCCGCCTCGCCCCGATCGCAGTCCTGAGCTGCGCGATCGTCCTGGTCGCGGTCGTCATGGCGAGCCGCGCCGGCACCTCGTCAGCCGACAATCCCCGCAGCTGACCAACCGTCGTCACGGCGGGCGCTGTACATTCCTGCGCCGGGCCGTGGCGAAACTACCGAAGCGGTGAGCAAGGAGGGGATACTCGGGCGGGGATCGTCGACGGAAGGGTCGGGATGGATCAGCTCGGGGTTGCGGTTGTCGGGTTCGGGTTGGCGGGGGCGGTGTTCCACGCGCCGTTGATCGCGGCGGAGCCGAGGATGCGGGTGGCGGCGGTGGTGACGTCGTCGGCGGAGCGGGCCGCGCAGGCGCGGGCGCAGCATCCGGGGGTGCGGGTGTGGGAGAGCGCGGAGGAGATGTTCGCCGAGGCCGACGATGTGGATCTGGCGGTGATCGCGACACCGAATCGGACGCATGCGGAGCTGGCGGTGAAGGCGTTGGTCGCGGGGTTGCCGGTGGTGGTCGACAAACCGTTCGCGGTGAAGTCGGCCGATGCCGAAGAGGTGGTTTCGGTGGCGGAGCGGGCGGGGCTGCCGCTGAGTGTTTTCCAGAACCGCCGCTGGGACAACGACTTCCTGACCGTGCGGGCGCTGATGGACGCCGGTGAGTTCGGTGAGGTGCGCCGGTTCGAGTCGCGGTTCGAGCGGTGGCGGCCGGTGTCGAAAGGCGGCTGGCGTGAGGTCGGCTCCGCCGAGGACGGGGCGGGGATCCTGTTCGATCTGGGCAGTCACCTGGTGGATCAGGCACTCACCCTGTTCGGTCCGGTCACCGAGGTGTACGCCGAACTCGACCAGCGCCGCCCGGACGTGCAGGCCGACGACGACGCCTTCATCGCCCTCACCCACGCCTCCGGCGTCCGCTCGCACCTGTGGATGAGTGCCGTCGCACCCCAACTGGGTCCGCGTATGCGCGTGCTCGGTTCCACCAACGGCTACACGGTCTCGGGCCTCGACCCACAGGAAGACGACCTGCGTGCCGGCCCCCGCCCGGACGACGGAAACCCGTGGGGCACAGTCACTCCCGACAAATGGGGCACCTTCGGCGCGGGCGAAGATCTGAAGCCGATCCCCACCCTCCCCGGCGACTACCCGGCCTTCTACGCCCAGATGGCCGCCGCCCTACTCGACGACGCCCCCGTCCCGGTGGACCCCCACGACGCCGTGGAAACCCTGCGCATCCTCGAATACGCCCGCCACGTCGCCACCCCACCCGAAGACGACTGATCCCACCCGAACCCCTGCCCGTCCGGCAAGCCGACGGCCGGTCTGTGTCGGGTGGTCGCCGCCCGAATCAGAGCTTGGCGGAACGCAGTTCGTGTCCCTTGGACGTCTTGCAGCGCCCCGACTCCAGGTCCCACTGCCACCCGTGCAGGTTGCAGGTGAGGTTGTTTCCTTCCACCACACCGAATTTCGACAGGTCGGCCTTGAGGTGCGGGCATCGGCGCTGCACTTCCCAGCCGTCGAGTTCGATGGTGGCCGAGTCGTCGTGCGCCTCGGCGAACCAGCCGTCGGCGTAGGCGATGCGCTCGTCGGTGAGGCACTTGAAGAAGGTGTAGAGGAATTCGTTGTAGCCGCCGATGCGCCACGCCTGGAAGCGGGTGGACAGGAAGATCGTGTTCACCCAGTCCGGTTCGTCGTCGCGCAGCACGGTGCGCACCAGTTCGGGGGCGATGCGGAAGCCGTAGCGGTAGCGCCCCTCGCCTTCGATGGGTTCGCGCACGGTGCGCTGTGGGAAGTCGAGGACGATGGTTTCCTCGCCGAGTACCAGGCCCACGGGGTAGCCGATGCCGTCGCTGATGAGCGCGCTCTGCTTCATGATCGGCTCGAACAGCTCGCGCAGCGGCTCGAGCAGCGAACCCTCGCCGTGCTCCCACGTCGCCTTCTCGGCGGCGAGCACGGGCGCGAAGCGTTCGGCCATGTCGGCGATGTAGGCGGCCTTGTCGCCGTAGATGCGCTGCGGGTCGAAGGGGTGGGTGAGGTCGAGTTCGGCACCGCGCACGTCGGCCACGGAGCCGGGGATCATCAGGATCCCGCCGGAGTTGCCGTGGATTTCCATCTGCTCGAGAAACACGATCTGGTCCGGGAAGATGTTGCCCTCGTCGCCGCGGTCGTCGTTGAGGTAGCGCAGTTCGTCGTCGAGGAACACCGGCGGACCGGCCGAGGGCACCACCCAGGTGGCGCCGACCTGCTCGATGTAGGAGCGGGCCCGGTCCATGCCGCGCTGACGCTTCTGCTTGCCGAAGTTGGCCTTGGTGCGCGCGGGGATGTCGTAGACGGCCGGGTACCAGATGGCGCCCGAGTACTGCAGCAGGTGGATATCGATGTGCCCGAACGCGTCGTGGATCACGTCCATGTCGACGGGGCGGGCGTCGTTCATGTTGAAGCAGGTGGTCTCGCCGTCGGAGACGAGGATGCCCGAGTCGCCGATGGGGCCGTCGGCGGGTGCCCGCAGCGCCACGATCATGATGTCGAGCGAACCCTTGGGCCCGGTGACGGTGTGCTTGACCGAGTCCTCGGTCTCGAAGAACTTGGTGAAGCCGAGCGCCTCGAGTTCGCGGCGCAGATCCGGCACCGGGTAGTCGGGCAGCAGGACCGTCGCGTCCTTGTTGACGTGCTCGCGCAGCAGTGCGGCGTCGAAGTGGTCACGGTGCAGGTGCGAGACGTAGAGGTAGTCGACGTCGCCGAGTGCCGCCCAGTCCAGACCGGTGTTGTCCGGGAACGGGAACCACGACGCGAAGTAGGCGGGGTTCACCCACGGATCGCACAGGATGGTCCCGGCCTCGGTTCGGATGTGGAAGCCAGCATGTCCGACACTGGTGATCTGCACGAGCTATGTCCTCCTACCAGGATCTGATTCGCCGACGCACCGGGCTCGACCTGGTGACGCGAGCCGCCGCCGAGCTCTGACCACTGCGGCGGCACCAGCCAACAAGGGTAGTGGCTAAACCGTTACATCACCGATGCAGTAGCCCTCGGGGGTCGAGACGACGGTGAATGTGCGCGTCCTGGTGCCCCCGGGGGAGGTGGTCACCGGGACCTGAACCGCCAGGTAATCCCCCTGAACTCGTTCGGATGATAGCTCTTGGTCGGCGAAGGAGGTGACATTGCCTACTTTGCCCGAGTCGGTGGCCAGCGGGGGTGCTGTGGGGTTGCCGGTGCCCTGTGGGTCCCAGGCCGCCGGGCTCGCCGCGCAGGTCAGGGGGTGGATCTGTTCGGTGTCGTCCGGGTTGAGAGGTTTGCCCGTTGTGCGGGCCAGGTAACGGCGGACGGTGTGACGCGCGTCGGCCTCGTCGTAACCGGGCTCGACACCGGCGGCGAACACCCGGCCGCAGGCATAGCCCGTAGCGATGTCGCGCTGCTCCACGGTGATCGTCGTCGTCGCGTTGCGCCAGGTGACGGTGTCGGCGGTCGCGGTGCCCGGCCTGCTCAGGGCGGCGAGGATGGACTGCGGGTCGACGTACATGTCGGCGACGGTGCGCGGCGGGATGGTCCAGCACTTGTCCTGTAGCTCGGTGACGGTCGCCGAGCGCAGGTCGGCGGCCCAGCGGCGCACGGCGGTCACGGCATCCGGGTTTCCCGCCACCGCGCCGACCTGCGGTGCGTCGGCGGGCAGCGGCTCGGTGGTCGGTACCGGGGTGGTCGCGGCCTCGGTGGGGGTCGAAGACGCGGCGGCCGCCGAGGTGCTGGTGGTAGGCGCGGCCACCGGTTCGTCGCCCGGAATGCCCGATACCGAGTCGCAGCCGGCGATCAGCGCGGCGGCGGTCAGGCCCGCGGCCAGCGCACTCGCGCGACGGGTCGGAGCAAACGGGGGCAGCTGAGCGCGTTGCACTTCGACGTTCCTCATTCCTTGGCCGGGTGCCGGAAGCGGCGATCTGCGACTACGCTAGCTGAATTGTGGAACCCGTCTACCGGTCGATCATCGGCCTGGCCCGAACCGTCTTCTTCCTCGAAGGTCTGAAGTTCACCGTCAAGGGGGCCGAAAACATCCCCGCGACAGGTGGTGCCGTGGTGGCGATCAACCACACCGGCTACATGGACTTCACCTACGCCGGCCTGCCCGCGCGCACCCCCAAGCGCTACATCAGGTTCATGGCGAAGGCGGAGGTGTTCGACAACAAGATCTCCGGCCCGATCATGCGCGCCCTCAAACACATTCCGGTCGACCGCACCGCGGGCGCCGACTCCTACAAGGCGGCGGTGAAGTACCTGCGCGACGGCGAGCTCGTCGGCGTGTACCCCGAGGCGACCATCAGTCGCAGCTTCGAGATCAAGGAATTCAAGTCCGGCGCGGCCCGGATGGCCCTGGAAGCCGACGTGCCGATCATCCCGATCGTCATCTGGGGCGCCCAGCGCGTGTGGACCAAGGGCTTCCCGAAGCGCCTGGGCCGCACCAACACCCCGATTTCCATCGCCGTCGGCAAGCCGATCAAGCCCTACGAACCCGTCGGCGACCTGACCGCCGAGCTGCGCGGAACCATGCAGGCCATGCTCGCCGACCTGCAGAAGGACTACGAACACGAGCCCGGCGCCTACTGGGTGCCCAAGCGCCTCGGTGGCAGCGCTCCCTCGCTGGAGGAGGCCACCGCTCTCGACAACGCCGAGGCCGCCGAGCGGTTGGCGCGCAAGGCAGAGCGGGCCGAGCCCGAGAACTAGCCGGGCGCCCGGCAACACATCGGTGGTGGCAGCTCGCCGCGCAGGTAGGCGGCGGGCGGCACCCCCATCAGGGTCCGGAAGTCGGCCGTGAGGTGGGACTGGTCGTAGTAGCCGCTCTCGGCCGCGAGGTCCGACCACGGCGCCTTGCCCGCGGCCGTGAGGACGCGCAGTACGCGGTCGATCCTGGCGAAATGCTTGGGCGACAACCCGATTCCGGCGGCGAAGAGCGAGCGCAGCTGGCGTTCGCTGATCGCGAGCCGGGTGGCGAGGTCGGCGACGGTCGGTGCCGCCTCGACCGCGGAGATCGCCTCGCGCAGCACTATCCGGTGCGCCCGCTCGGTCGCGCTTTCCGAAACAGCTCGCGGCAGTGCGACTTCCAGGTGCCTGATCGCCTGGGCGGTGGGCAGGTGGGTCAGGGAGTCGGTGATCGCGGCGAGCGGCCCGGGCAGCTCGGTGAGGGAGACCACGCGATCGGTCAGCTCGGCGGCCGACACCCCGAGCAGCTGACCGGTGGTCCCCGGCGCCAGACGCAGTCGCACGCAGCCGCCGGGCCGCTCGGCCTGGGAGTACGCCGCCTTCGTCTGCGCGCCGATGACGAAAGCCGCTGTGCGACCCGAGGATTCGGTGCGCACGACCACCGTTGTCGAGGTGACGGGCGGATGGGCGAACGGTGGAGTGATGTCGTGACGCGCAGGCGTCGCGGTGAGTTCCGTGAGCCACGGTCGCAGCGAATCCGGGGTCGGGACCCGTGTCTCGATCCGGGCCGGGGTCAGGTACCTGCTCACACCGTCAACAGTAGGTGTCCGCGCAGCGACTGTCCGTGCCGATTCTTCCTATCCGCGCACCGGGCCGGGCCGACATGCTCGACGCATGATCCTGATCACCGGTGCCACCGGCACCATCGGAAAAGCCCTGGTTTCCCAGCTCGTCGCCGACGGCGTCGCGGTCCGCGCCACCACCCGTGACCCGCAGACCACGACCTTCCCCGCCGGGGTCGAGGCGGTGCGCGTCGACTACCGCGACCCGGCCACGTTCGCCCCCGCGATGGCCGGAGTCCACGCCGCTTTCCTCAATGGCCTGCCCGGCCCGGACGACACCGGTGTCGACGCCGCACTGATCGAGGCCGCGCGGACCGCGGGAGTACGCCGCGTGGTGAAACTGTCCATCATCGGCGCGGGCGACCCACGCCTCGGTGCGCCGGGCGGCTGGCATGTGCCCGGCGAGGACGCGGTGCGCGACTCCGGCCTCGAATGGACGATCCTGCGCCCCAACACTTTCGCCTCCAATACGCTCAGCTGGGTCCAGCCGCTGAGCGCGGGGCAGCCGGTACCGAACCTCACCGGTGACGGCAGGCAGGCGGTCGTCGACCCACGCGATGTCGCCGCGGTAGCCGCTGCCGCCCTGCGCACCGGCGACCACCACGGCCGGACCTACACACTCACCGGTCCCACCCTGCAGACCGCGCGTGAGCAGGCCGCCGCGCTCGCCGAGGTCATCGGTCGCCCGGTCGCCGTCACCGATATCGCCGAGGACGACGCACCGGAGTTCATGCGGTCGGCCGGACTGTCACCCGCGTTCGTCGAAGCGGCTTCGCAGGGCCAGTCCTTCATCCGGCACGGCCACAACGAGCTCGTCACCGACGACATCGCCGCCGTGCTCGGCCGCCCACCCCGCGACTACGCCGAATGGGCCGCCGACCACCGCACGGCCTTCACCGAGCACTGATCCGACACCCCCCGATCAGTTCATGCTCAGCACCCACGAGCCGTTGCAGCCCCAGCTGGTATTGCGTTTGGCGTCGTAGGTCCAGACGGGGTTGATCGGCGGGTTCACCCGCACATGCCACCGGCCCGACGGCGACTTCACGGCGTTGCCCTCGCGGGTGACGATCTTGACGTCGTCGTGGTCGAACAACCAGGAGCCCCGGCTGGTCGGGTAGTCCAACCGCATGCGGACCCGGCCGCCGGTGTGGTTCTGCACCACCAGGCAGGAACCGGGGTGGTTGATGTCGATGGCGTAGTCGCTGAAACCCTCCTCGCCACCGTTGTCGGTGGTGTCGACGAAGCCGACGGCATCGGTGATGTCGGCGTTCGCGGGGCCCGCGACCATGACGGTCGTCACAGCCACGGCGGCGGTGAGCAGTCCGAGAGTCTTCAATCCCTTACCTCCCCTGAGTGGCGGCGATGGTTGCCTACCTGCGAATAAGCCTCCCGCGCAACGGCTTCCGCATTCTTATCGCAGGCTTAACGGTGGGCCGGACTGCCGGGACGGCAGACCGTCCGAGCGGCGGTCAAGGGGGGCGGATTTCGTGTTTCGGTGGCGGGCACGCTAAAGTTCCTTCTCGCACCACGAGGCCCGGATCGGGCCGAGGACGTGCACGCGGATGTAGCGCAGCTGGTAGCGCATCACCTTGCCAAGGTGAGGGTCGCGAGTTCGAATCTCGTCATCCGCTCAGGCGTTAGCCCGGCCTAGATGCCGGGCTTTTCTGCTGTCAGTACCGGTTCAGGCCCTCACGCGTGAGTGGCGGCAGGAACTCACCGATCAGTGTGCGGCGCCACCAGATCCGCTGCCCGAACAGTTCGGCCGGGGTGCTGAACTCGTATTCGTAGAGGTGGGCCCGCACATAGTGCGGCGGGGCGTCGGGGAACGGATTGGGACCGAGCAGGCGCAGGGTGTCGGGGTCGTTGCGCAGCAGCCGCGCGGCCAGCGGCAGCGCCCACGAGCGGGCGTAGGCGGGCGAGATCGCGGCGAACCACATCAGCCAGTCCAGGCGCAGGTGGTAGGGCGCGAACTGGCGTGGCATGCGACGCGGGTCGCCCGGTTTGCCTTTGAACGCGTATTCGCGCCACACGGTGTCGTCGGTGAGGTGGGTGTCGTCGGTGCCCTCCAGCACGATCTCGTAGCGGGTCCGGCCGATCGACCCGAACGCGCCGTAGGTGTTGACCAGGTGCAACGGGTCGAAGGAGGCGTTCATCTGCTGATTCGGCGAGAGCATATTGCGCACCGGCCGGTAGCTCGCCACCACCACGAGGGCCACGTAGGCGATGCAGACGCCGACGAACCAGCCCGGCGCAGCGGGCGCGGACTGTCCGCCGGGCAGTGACAGCGCGGTGGCGGCGAGCAGCAATGTCACCCAGTTCAGCCAGGCGAAATTGCCCGACAGCACAAGCCACAGCTGGGTGACGATGACGATCGCCGCCGCGATACTCGCCACCGGCTGCGGCGCGAACAGCCCGAACGGCACGACGAGCTGGGCGAAGTGATTGGCCGCCACCTCCACCTTGTGCAGCGGTTTGGGCAGGTGGTGGAAGAACCAGCTCAGCGGACCGGGCATCGGCTGGGTTTCGTGGTGGTAGTACAGGCAGGTCAGGTCGCGCCAGCACGGATCGCCGCGCAGCTTGATCAACCCGGCCCCGAACTCCACCCGGAACAACAGCCATCGCGCGGCCAGCAGCACGAGCAGCGGCGGGGCGATGGTGTCGTTGCCGAGGAATATCGCCAGGAAACCGGCCTCGAGCAGCAGTGATTCCCAGCCGAAGCCGTACCACAGCTGGCCGACGTTGACGATCGACAGATACAGCACCCACAGCGCGAACCACAGCAGCACGGCCGCCCACAGCGGCACCGCGTCGGCCAGACCCGCCGCCACCGCGACCGCGAGCACCACCCCCGCCCACGACACGGCGGCGAACAGCCGATCCGAATAGCGCAGATGGAACAAGCTCGGCGACTGCCGCCACGACGAGCGTTCGAGGAAACGCGGAATCGGCAGCATGCCGCGTTCGCCGAGCAGGGCCCGGAACTGGAGTGCGGCGGTGAGGAAGGCGACGGCATAGATCACCGCCAGGCCGCGCTGGAAGATCAGCCTGCCGTACCAGTATTCCGGTGCCGCGAACCACTCCATGCGCTCGCTCCTGGGAGATCGGCCCTTCGGTGGACTACCCGGTGTCGTGCGTCGATAACAGGGCGGCGCGCAGGTCGCGCTCGTCCCATTCTCCGGCGACACCGGGTCGCGTCCGCAGATAATCGACGATCCGGTCGGTGTCCCAGCCCTGACCTTCGCGCAGCCCCGCCCCGATCATGGCGAGATATCGGGCCGAAGGGCGCTGTACCTCAACGGCTTCGGGTAACCAAGGGGCCGTGAACGTCAGGATCGGCACGTCGTCCTCGTGACCGAGATGGACAACGGTCTCGTAGCGTCCCGGTCCGAAGCGGACCCGTCCCTCCTCGACGACCCGTGACACGTCGAATCCGCCGCCGGGCGCGCGGTACATCTCCTGGTCGAGCAGGTCGGCGAACTGATCGAGGGTGAGCAGATACCCCCTGGCGACGGCCTCGGTCGGCCATCCCGGTGCGGGCTGGTCGGTGTAGAAGGCGACGCCGCCGGTCCATACCGGACTCTGCCAGGCGAAATACACGGTGCCGGGCACGGTGAGCGCGGTTGTCTTCGTGGGCGGGGTGGGGTCGCGAAATCCCGCGTAGAGGTGGTCCGTGCCGGGTGGAGTTCCGCCGAGCCGGTAGTAGTCGAAGCGGGCCGCGCACATGTTGGAGCCGTATGCCGCGTACCAGACGTGTTGCGTCACAGGCTCATTCCTCGCAGGTCTCGGTTCGGAACACCGAAGAAACGGATTGATCCACCCCCTCGATTGTCCCTGTGAGACCGGGAAAACCGAAGGCCGCACGAATCTAGAACGATTGGTTTGAATGGCCCGCTGGGTACTCGCATGGCGACCGCCCATGGAGGAAGGCATGGGGACCGACAACATGGCGAGCCGTACCGAAATGCCAACGAAGACAACGTATGTACGGTGGTCGAATCCTGGAAGGTCAGCGTCGACACGGATTCGTGACCGCTCGCCTGTAACGATCAGACCCATCATCAACGAATGACCAATCGGTCGGGAAAGCCAACGAGCGGAGATGTTTTCATGCGTACTGTCCTCATGCTGGCAGCTGTTGCGGCATTGACCGGAGGGCTCACCGCTTGCGGCGCGGAGTCGGGTTCGAGCCTGCCGAGCACTACCACCCAGCACTCGGCCACCTATTCGTCTGACGCACCGAGCACTGCCCAGCCGTCCAGCGCACCTGATGCCGGTTCACCTGACGCAAGCTCACCGGGGGCGACTTCGCCTGGCGCGGGCTCGCCGGGCGCCGGTAACCCTGACACCGAGGCACCGGATACCCCGAAACCGTCGACCGCCGCCCCGGCTCCGGACAAGAACGGCTTCACCACGGTCGACGCGGCGAAATACCTGCTCGACGGTGGCTACTATTTCCAGTCACCCACCGGAAACATCATGTGCGGCTTCCTCACCGCCGCCCCGTACGGTGTCGGCTGCCAGCTGGCCAAGGCGAATATCATCTCGCCGAAGCTGCCGAACTGCACCGACGCGCCCAACCGCAAGGTCGCCGCGCACCTCTATCAGGGCAAGTCGGAGCTCCTGTGCACCAGCCAGGGGATCTTCGTCGGCATCCCGCAGGACGGTTCACCCGCCGGCGGCGCGGTCCTGAACTACGGCCAGTCCCTCACCGTCAACGGCTACACCTGCGATTCCTCGTCGCAGGGCGTCCGCTGCATGGCCGACGGCCACGGTTTCGCGATCTCGGCCGACGACCAGCACGCCTTCTGAGCTCGAACGGCATCGCCGCACGTCGGAGCTCGTACTGCCGTGCGCTGTGCTACCGCGGAATGTGGACGCCTGCCGTGCGCAGCTTCGCCTCGACGAGGGCGCCGAGCACGCCTGCGGTGGAGGTCGGTTCGTGGCCGTGGTGGGCGATGAGCTGGTAGCGGGTCGCTGCCTCGGTGCGGGCTTGCATGCCGGTCACGATTCGGAGATGCGCAGGGTTGGCGAGGTAGTGCTCGATCATCTCGGTGGCGAGTTCCTCGATGCGGGGATCGTCGGGTGCCCAGGCCGCGGCCTCGACACCACGCCGCAGCAGGGTGACGAAATGCGGGTCCTCGATGGCGTTCTCGACGTCGGTGAGGTAGTCGTCGAACCCGTCGGGGACCAGGGCTCGCGCCAGCACCCAGCCCTCCCTGGTCGCCGCGACCTCGGCCTCGGGAAAACCGAGGCTCGGCATCCGTTCCAGCATCGCGACCGCGCGGTCGGGCAGGAGGGCTCGATTGCCGTCGCTGAGCCGGTGCAGCGTGTCGCGCCGGGCGGTGAGCTCCTCGATGCGCTCGGTGAGCTGACGTCCGACCTCGGCCAAGGCGGTGGCGAACTGGTCGGCGTCGGCGTCGAGCAAGGGTTCGATGTCGGCCAGCGGCACCCCGGCGGCGGCCAGCGTCCGCACCTGGACCAGCCGCAACAGTTCGGCCGAGCCGTACCGCCGGTACCCGGCGCTGTCCCGTTCGGGCTCGGTGACCAGACCGAGCTTGTGATAGTGCCGCACCGTCTTCACCGTGACACCGACGAACGCCGCCGCCTGCCCGATCGTCACCCCGTTCCGCATACGCTCAGCTTGCCTTGTCCGACAGCGCGTTTCCCGGTTCGCCGCCGAACACCGCGTCGACAAGCGACTTCTGTGCCACCTGGAACGCCGGGGCCATTGTCATCTCCGCGTCGTCGACGAAGGTCAGATACGCGGTCATGGTCACGCTCGCGTCGGGAGTGCTGTACATCAGTGTCGCGTAACCGGCGATCCCGCCGTTGTGGGTGATCAAGGTGGCGCCGCCCTCGGTTTCCTGCACGAACGCCCCGAGCCCGTAGGGCATGCCGGGGATCCCGGTGTCGTGGGTGCGCAGCATCTCGGCCAGCAGCGGGTCGGGCAGCAGCGTGCCGTCGAGCAGGGCGCGGATGAAGGTGTGCAGATCGGCGGTGGTCGAGATCATGTCGCCGCCGGTGCAGACCCAGGACGGGTTGTGCAGGGTGACGTCGACGGTGTGCTGCTCGCCGCCGTCGCTGTAGCGGTAGTAGGCGTGCGGGTGCGGTTCGGGCAGATCCGTCGAGGCGCCGGGCAGCACGGTGTCGGTCATGCCGAGCGGGCCGAAGATCAGGCGCTGCGCCTCCTCGGCGAGCGAGCGGCCGGTGACCTGCTCGACCAGCAACCGGGCGATGATGTAGTTGGTGTTCGAATAGCTCCAGCCGGTCCCCGGCTCGAATCGCGCCGGCTTCGAGAGGGCGAGGTTCGCCAGGTCCTCCGGTCGGTAGGTTTCGAACCGCTTGTCGACCCACTCCTTGCCCGCGATGGTGGAGGGCACGCCGGGCACGATGGTGCCGTCCTCGTACAGCTCGCCGGTGATGTTGAAGATTCCGCTGGTGTGCTGCAACAGCATTCGGACGGTGACCCGCTCGTCGAGTGCGTAGTCGGGCAGGTAGCGGATCGCCGGGGCGTCCAGCTCGATTCGGCCCTCGGCGACCAGCCGCAGCACGATGGCTGCGGTGAAAGCCTTGGTATTGCTGCCGATTCGGACGTGACCGTCGACGGGCGGCGGTGTGGTGGCGCCGAGTTCGTTCACTCCCGCGCTGCCTGCCCACTCGCCGCGCTCGTCGTTCACCCGCAGTGACGCACCGACGAAACCGCTGTCGACAATGCGCTCGATGAGTTCCTGGAGTTCCGGACGGTCCTGAGTGGCAAGGGTGTTCGTGTTCGACATGGTGATCGCTCCTGTTCGCGTAGTCGGCTTTCCCGCCGCTGCGACCAAGGCTCCACCCTGACCTTAGGTCAACCGCAAGAGTGATCTGGATCACCAAAAAAGGCGGGGCGGCAAGGTATCTGCCGCCCCGCTCTTTCCGTGCGCTACTGCGCGGTCGACTTGAACCGACGCAACCGCAGGCTGTTGCTCACCACGAAGACCGAGCTGAACGCCATCGCGGCACCGGCGAGCATCGGGTTGAGCAGGCCCGCCATGGCCAGCGGGATCGCGGCAACGTTGTAGGCGAATGCCCAGAACAGGTTGCCCTTGATGGTGGCCAGGGTGCGGCGGGAGAGACGGATCGCGTCGGCGGCAGCCCGCAGGTCACCACGCACCAGGGTGAGATCGGCGGCCTCGATGGCCACGTCGGTTCCCGTGCCCATCGACAGACCGAGATCGGCCTGGGCCAGGGCAGGTGCGTCGTTCACGCCGTCACCGACCATGGCGACGACCTTGCCCTCGGCCTGCAACCGCTTGACCGTTTCCACCTTGTCCTGCGGCAGGACCTCGGCGATAACCTGTTCGATGCCAACCTCGGCGGCGATGGCGTTCGCCGCGCGGGCATTGTCGCCGGTGAGCAGGATCGGGGTGAGGCCGAGCCGGCGGAATTGCGAGATGGCCTGTGCGGAGGTCGGTTTCACCGCGTCGGCGACTACGAGCACGCCGCGTGCCTTGCCGGCCCAGCCGATCGCCACGGCGGTCTTTCCCGTCGATTCCGCGTCGGCCATGGCGGCGGCGAGGTCGTCACCGAGGGGCTGCGACCAGTCGGCCAGCAGCCGGGCCCGGCCCACGATCACGGCGTGACCGTCGACGACACCCTGTACGCCGAGACCCTCGATATTGGCGAAACCCTCCACCTCGGGCAGCGTTCCGGCATCGCGTGCGGCCTTGGCGATCGCCTGGGCGATCGGGTGCTCCGAGGAATCCTCGAGCGCACCGGCCAGTTCCAGTACGCGGGCCTTGTCCTCACCCTCGGCGGGGATCACGTCGAGCAGGGTCATCTTGCCGGTGGTGACGGTGCCGGTCTTGTCCAGCACGATGGTGTCGACCTCGCGGGTCGATTCCAGCATCTCGGGGCCCTTGATGAGGATGCCGAGCTGGGCGCCGCGTCCGGTGCCGACCATCAGCGCGGTCGGGGTGGCCAGGCCGAGGGCGCACGGGCAGGCGATGATGAGGACCGCGACGCCTGCGGTGAAGGCGGCGGCGATGGAACCGCCGGTGCCCAGCCAGAACCCGAGGGTGGCGACGGCCAGCGCGATGACGATCGGGACGAAGATGCCCGAGATCTTGTCGGCCAGGCGCTGGGCCTGCGCCTTGCCGGTCTGCGCGTCCTCGACCATCTGCGCCATCTGGGCGAGCTGGGTGTCGGAGCCGATTCTGGTGGCGCGCACCAGGAGTCGTCCACCGACGTTCACGGTCGCACCGGTGACGGTGTAGTCCACGCCGACCTCCACCGGCACCGATTCGCCGGTGAGCATGGAGGCGTCGACGGCCGAGGAACCCTCGGTCACCACACCGTCGGTGGCGATCTTCTCACCTGGGCGGACGACGAACACGTCACCGACGGCCAACTGCTCCACCGGGATTCGTGTCTCCACGCCGCCCCGCACCACGGCCACGTCCTTGGCGCCCAGCTCGAGCAGCGCCTTCAGCGCGGCACCGGCGCGGCGCTTGGACCTGGCCTCGAAGTAGCGTCCGGCCAGGATGAACGTGGTGACGCCCGCGGCGGCCTCGAGGTAGATGCTGCCGGTGCCGTCCATTCGGGCGATGGTGAATTCGAACGGGTGCGTCATACCCGGTGTGCCCGCGGTGCCCCAGAACAGCGCGTACAGCGACCATCCGAACGCGGCGAGCGTGCCCATCGACACCAGGGTGTCCATGGTCGCGGTGCCGTGCTTCAGGTTGGTCCAGGCCGCCTTGTGGAACGGCAGCGCGCCCCAGATCACGACCGGCGCGGCCAGGGTGAGCGAGAGCCACTGCCAGTTGGTGAACTGCAGAGCGGGGATCATCGCCATCGCGATCACCGGGACGGTGAGCACCAGCGACACCAGCAGGCGGGTGCGCAGCGATGCCGTCGGGTCGTCCTCGGTGGGCGCGTCGGTGGTCTCGGGCTGCGTCGGGGCGGGCAGTGCCGCGGTGTAGCCGGCCTGCTCGACGGTGGCGATCAGTTCCTCGGGGGACACGTCACCGGTGAAGTCCACGCGCGCCTTCTCGGTGGCGTAGTTGACGGTCGCGGTGACGCCGTCGAGCTTGTTGAGCTTCTTCTCGATGCGGTTCGCGCAGGAAGCGCAGGTCATGCCACCGATCACCAGTTCTACCTGGCCGGTGCCCGGTGGGTGTGTCACGGCGGTCATGGGATGCTCCGATCGTTTCCTGATATCGATTCTTGCTGAAGGTTTGCGGGTGGTGCTCAGTGGCCGTGGCCGGGGGTGCCGTGGTCGGCCGGTGCGCCGGTCGGTGCGGGAGTGCTCGCATCCGACTGGGCGACGCGCAGGGTGAACTCGGCGGTGCGGACCACGCCCTGGTGCTGGAAGTCGAGGAACAGGCGGTAGTCGCCCGCGCTCGGTGCGTTCACCACGAAGTCGATGCCCGGACCGGCCGGTGTCACGCCGTCGCCGGGTGTGCCTTCGGGGTGGACGTGCAGGTAGGCGAGGTCGGCGGCGCGGAGGGCGACCAGGTGACCGTAGGCGCCGAGGTAGGGCTGCAGGTCGGTGACCGGTGTGCCGTTGCGGCTCACCGACAGCGTGACCCTCGAGGACTGGCCCGGAGCCACGGTTCCGTTCAGCGCGACGGTGTACTCGCCGACCTTGGCGGTGGCCGCGGGTGCGGGTAGCGCCTGGACGTCGTAGTTGCCCGCCACGCGCAGGTCGGCGCCGAGGGTCAGGTTCGACCCGCCCGCCGGGGTGAAGTCGGCGAACACCCGGTAGTCGCCCGCCCGGCTCAGGTTCAGCGGCACCGACCAGGTGCCCGCGGCGTCGAGAACGGGGTGGACGTGCTGGAAGGCGGCCATGTCGCGGCGGACCACGATCAGGTGCAGGTCTTTGTCGTGGCTGGTCTGGTACTTCGTGAGCGGTGCGCCGGTCGCGTCGAGGATGCGGAACGAGACCGGCGTCTGTGTCGTGCTCTTCACGACCGACGTGTCGAGCGCCAGCGTGTAGCCCTGGTCGGTGACCAGCAGGCCACCGGGCAGGTCACCGGCCGGTGCCGCCGCCGAGTGCTCGCCGTGCCCGGCCGGAGCCTGGGTGGGCTCCGGACCGACCAGGGCGCCGACACCCAGAGCGATCCCGAAGACCGCCGCGAGGCCGAGAGTGAATCCGGCGAACTTGCCTGTTGCGTTCATCGGGATGCTCCGTTTCGGGTTCAGTCTGCGAGCTGGAAGCCGGCCGCGGTGACGGCGTCGGCGAGGGCGGTGCGGTCGGGGGCGGCGCCTTCGATGATCACCGAGCCGGCGGCCAGGTCGACCTCGACGCCGGTGACGCCGGGCAGGGCGCCGACCTTGTCGCGCACCTTGTTGGTGCAGCAGCCGCAGGTCATGCCGGTGACGGTCACGGTGGTGCTCATGATGTTCTCCTCTTTCGTCGTCATCATTACCATACCCCCCTAGGGTAGTCTGTCAAACCTGGGCGGGGGTCTTGTCCTCGGCGGGGCTACGCAGGGTTGCCGCCGCGATGCCGGCGCCGACCAGGGCCAGCAGGCCCGCGCCGAGGAAGGCGGCGGAGTAGCCGTCGGTGAGTGCCGTCGGATCGCCCAGTTCACCCGCGCCGAACGCGGCCGCCACCGCCGTCATCGCGGCCAGGCCGAGCGCCGAACCCACCTGGTAGCTGACGTTGACGATGCCCGAGGCGAGCCCGCCTTCTTCCGGTCGCGCCGCCGAGATGGCGGTGCCGAGCGAGGGGATGAACGCCAGCGACATACCGCCCGCGGCCACCAGCGAGGCAGGCAGCACGTCGACCCAGAAGTTGCCGGTGGGGCGAACCAGCGACATGATGCCCAGGCCGAGCCCGAGCACCACCAGGCCGGTCACGATCATCGGCTTGGCGCCGAACCGCTGCATCGCCTTCGGGGCGAGCACGACCATGCCGAGCATGATGAGCGTCGTCATCGGCAGCAGCGCCGCGCCCGAGGGGAACGCGCTGTAGCCGAGTACCTGCTGCAGGTACAGGTTGAGGAAGAACCACATCGGCACCCACGCGGCGGCCAGCGCGAACTGGGCGAAGTTGGCGGCGGCCAGGTTCGGGGCGCGGAAGATGCTCAGCCGCATCAGCGGTTCCGAGCGGCGCGACTGGATAGCGACGAAGCCGGCGAGCAAGGCGGCGGCCACGGCGAGCGCACCCCAGGTCTGCCCGGATGCCCAGCCGACCTCCGGCGCCTGCACGATGGCGTACACGGCCGCGGCCAAACCGGCTGTCACAGTGACGGATCCGGCGAGGTCGATGGATCCCTTACGGGCGGGTGCGGCGGGCATCAACAGCGGAACCGCGATCAGCGCGAGCACGGCGATCGGGATATTGATGTAGAAAACCCAAGGCCAGCTCACATATTCAGTGATCACGCCACCCAGGAACACACCCGCCGTACCACCTGCCGGCGCGGCCGCGCCGTACACCGCGAGTGCCTTGGTGAGTTCCTGCGGCGTACCGCCGAACAGCATCATCAGCAGCGTGAGCGCCGACGGTGCGATCAGCGCCGAACCGGCTCCTTGGATCGCGCGACCGGCCAGCTCGATGCCGACCGAGCCCGCGGCACCGGCGATCACCGAGCCGACGGCCAGCACCAGCCAGCCGGCCCCGAACACCCGGCGGGCGCCGAACAGGTCCGACAGCCGTCCGCCGAGCAGGAGCAGACCGCCGAAGGCGATCACGTAGGCATTGAAGACCCAGGTGAGATTCCCGGGGGTGAAGCCGAGTTCGGCCTGCATCTCGGGCAGCGCGATCCCGATGATCGAGGTGTCCATGATGACCATGAATTGCGCGGCGGCGATCACCGCCAGCGCCCACCACCTGCGGGTGGATTGCGATTGCGTAGTCACGACTTTCGTCCTTTCGAGCGGAGCGCGTCTCGTGGACGGTACATTACCCCCCTAGGGTATAAATGTGTCAAGAGAGGATTCGCTCGAAACGAAAAACGCCCGGCTCGCGGGGTGCGAGCCGGGCGTCAGGGACGGAGGGTCAGTGTGCGTGCAGGTTTCGGGCGGTCGGTGAGGTCGGCGTGGTGGCCGGGTCCGGTGCGGTGCCGAGCAGTCGATCGGCAGTGCCGGTGGTGGTGACCGTGAACCAGTAGTGCTCGTTCTTGTAGTGGTGATGGCGATGATTGCGCCAAATCGCCCGATACGCGGCATGTTTCGGCTTGTAGTCGGTGTGGATCAGGTAGTGCGTCCACTCGTAGAGCAGGCCGAGAACGGTGATGGTGAGCAGGAAAGTCAGGCCGAGACCGAGGCGCGGGAACGCGAGCAGCGCGATGGCCACCAGGGCGACGATGGTGAGCAGCAGCGACTTCGGCGGGATGAAGATCAGTGGCACATCGCGGGGATCGGTGTGGTGGGCGCGGTGCTTGCGGGCCAGTTCGCTGTCCAGGGTGATCGGACCCAGATGCTTTGGTCGCCAATGCAACACGGTGACATGGATGACCCATTCGATCACCGGGAATGCCGCGAGGATCAGGATCGGCACCAGTGCGTCGGTGAGCTGCCAATCCCCGACCAGGACGCGCACGACCAAGGCGACGATCAGTACCGCGCCGATCATCCACGGCGACGGATGCCGAAGGAATTCTCGCGCCGCCGCGCCCAGGGATACGCTGCGGCGAATTTTGCGGTCAGTAGTCATGGTGCTTCCTCGGGTGGATCATGCCCCGTCGAGGGCATGGATGAGAGCGGTGGTCGCCGGCTCGAGCAGTGCCCGAGCGCGTTCGGCGGCCCGTTCCGGCTCGCCCGCGTCGATCGCGGCGGCCAGGTCTCGATACGCGCCCCCATTGCCCACCTCGGCGGACATGATCGGCGCGAGCGCGGCCAACGCGGGTTCGTAGGCGGCGCGCAGCATGGAATACATCAGCCGGAACGCGATCGAGTCGGCGAGATCGAGCACGTGATCCCAGAATTCGAGCGCGATCCGCTGCTGGGTGAGTGGATCCGACTCGGCGACAAGCCTTTCGACCGAATCGTGCAGGAGTGTCAACTCGCTGTCCACCGCCGATTCCGCGGTGGGCCTCGGCGCGGCCTCGGCCGACGGGGCCGCGCCAGCGGCCGCCCTGCGCATCCGGCGCGCGGCGAGCTCGGCGATCTTCGGCCCGTTGTGCAACCGCGCCTCGAGAATGCTCCGCGCGACCGCCGGATCGATCGATTCCCCCCGAAGCAACAGCCGTGGCAGCACCTCCAACCCCGAACTGCGCCGATAGTCCAGCACAGTCGTCGCTTCCCCCTGCCGCACCGAGACCAACCCAGCCGCCGCCAACCGCTGCAACGCCTCCCGCACCCCGGGCCGCGAAACCCCCAGCGCCTCGGCCAGCTGCCGCTCACTCGGCAACGAACTCCCCACCGCCAGCTCCCCGCCCAGAACCTGCTCGGCGATCTGCTCGAACACGTCCCCGGATACCGACCGCTTCACAACAGGAGTCCACGCCATACCCCCAGCATGCGCCCGTGTGGACAGCTGGTCAAGTGGTAATACCAGTTGGTGACGGTGGCACGGAACCGCGGGCGGGACGGCTATCAGTCCGAGCAGGCGAAATCCCGCTTCGGCGGAAGCCACTCGGCCGAGGCCGCCACCACAGCGTGGTGATCAATCGTTCAGCTGGGGTCGGAGCCTCGGATGGCGGAGAGCCAGGTGGCGGCGGCGGCGGCAACGGTGGTGGCGCCGATGAAGGCGGGGAGGCCGCCGTTCATGACATAGACCCAGAGGAGGCCGGCGAAAGGGGCGGCGACCGTGGATTGGGCGTCGAGGATCAGGCGGCGGGTCGAGGTGAAGGCGGGTGGGTCGGCGGGACGGGTGGGGTTGTCGACGAGCTTGCCCGGGGGTTCGGTGGTGCGTGCCCGGCCAGAGGGGAAGAACCGGGTCGCGCCCGCGGAAATCGAGCGCGGGGTGACGTCCAGGTCGGTGGGGGTGAGCGTGGACAGCACCGGTTCGTAGAACACCGGCTGCCACACCGTGCGCTCACCCACGCTGATCTCCAGGAACGACCGGCTCACCAGCCGATGCTGCTGCCGAACCCGCCGCCCCGCCGCGAACTCGCTCGCACCCTGCCGCCCGGCCGCATCCCGACGATTCGGTGCAACCTCGCTCGACTCGCCCTGGCGCCCGGCGATCCCACTTCCGCCGGTCTCACCCAGTCGCGTCACTGCCCCGCTCGGCACAGCCCCGAACGCCAGCGCCATCTGATAGCCGGTGTACCCGAGCACCCCCAACGCCACCACGGCCAGCGCACTCACCTGATCCAGGTCGGCGAACGGCACCCACGCCGCGATGACGACGAGGGTGCCGCACGTGACCGCCAGCGGATAGGTGAGGGCGCGCAGGCTCACTTCAGGAAGCCGACCTTGGTGTAGTCGGGGGAGGCGAGCCCGAATGCGCCGTAGTTGGCAAGGTTCTCCCGGACGGCGTAGGTTCCCGAAGCCTGTTGCAGCGGAATCGAATAGCCCGAGGCGAAGATCAGCTTGTCGCATTCGTTGGCGAGTTCGCGTGCCTTGTCGGGATCGAGTTCGGAGATCGTGCGTTCGATGAGCGCGTTCAGCTCCGGCGACCCGATCCGGGCCTTGTTGGACTTCAAGTTGTTCGGGTCGTAGGCGTAGACCTGCGGCAACGCACCGAGCGGCAGCACGCTTCCGCCCCAACTGAACTGGGCCAGTTCGAAGTTGCCCGGGTCGATCACGTCCTTGAAAAGCCCCGCGCCCGGCACCGTCTGGATGTTCAGCTTCACACCGATCTGTGCCAGATTCTGCTGCACGATCTGCGCGGTCTGCACCCAGCCGTCCTGCTGGTACATCACATCGCGGAGTTCGAGCTTGCGCCCGTCCTTTTCGCGGACCTCACCGTTGAGTTTCCAGCCGAGGTCGTCGAGCATCTTCGCCGCCGCAGTCGGATCGAAGGAGATGGGTCCGGAATTGTCCTGGTACCCCTTCTGGCCCTGCATGTAGATGTGGTTGTTCAGCGGCTTCGGATCGTCGACCACGCCGTTCTGCGCGGCATTGACGATGCCCTGCCGGTCGATCGCCTTGGACAGCGCGATCCGCAACTGCGGGTCCTCGAGCAGCGAACCCGGCGCGCCGTTGAACGTGATGTGCGACCAGCTCGGTTCCGGTGTGCGCCGCAGCACCACGCCCGCCGCCTGCTTGGCGCCGGTGACGTTCTCGATCCCCGACATGTAGGCGACGTCGAGTTCGTTGTTCTGGATGGCGGGCAGCCAAGCGGAACTGTCGAGCACGCTGAAGGTGATCGTGTCGAGTTTGGGTGTCGCGCCCCACCAGGCCGGATTGCGTGACAGGACGATCCGGTTCTGCGTGCGGTCGATCGAGCTGATCTGGAACGGGCCTGCGCTCACCACGAGACCATTGCGGTCACGGTCGTTGAACGCCGCGGCCGATTCGGTGCTCGCCTTCGGATACAGCGGACTGAACTGCCCCTGCCATTCGGCATACGGCTGGGAGAAGGTGACGACGGCCTGCCGATCATCGACACCGCGTTCCACTTTCTCCACACGCTCGAACCCGCTGGTCGCCGAAATCAGATACGCCGGGTCACGGCCACTGAGCGCCGTCGCTTGCGAGCGCAAATCTTCCCAGGTGATCGGGGTCCCGTCCGACCACATCGCCTTCGGGTTGATCGTGTACGTCACCTGCTGGGGATTGGTACCGGTGAGCTGGATATCGGTGAAATAGTCGTGGTTGACCGACAATTCGCCTGCGGCATTACTGGTGTAGGGCGAGGGCAGCAACGGCTCGATCACATCGCCGGTGTTCTCGGTAGTCCCGTCTACCTGCAAATAGTTGAATGTTTCCGGCAGCGAGGTCAACACCAGCCGCAGATTGCCACCGTCGCGCAGGTCGGCCGCATCGTGGGCATTGATGTCGTTACCGGTACCGATGAGATTGGTCCCGGAGGAACCGCCGGTGTCGGCCGAACACCCGGACAGGATCAGGCCGATGGCCACACATGGCACCGCGAATCGGGTACCGAGCGAGCGAATTCGCATGGGGTTGCGCCCTTTCCGTAAGCGGGCCGAGGTCACTTGACGAAGCCGACCTTGGTGTAGTCGTAGGAAGCCAAGCCCGAGGCACCGTAATTGGCGAGGGTTTCGCGCACCGCGACCGTGCCCGCCGACTGCACGATGGGCAGGGAGAAACCGGATTCGAAGATGATCCGGTCGGCCTTGTTGGCCATTTCGATCGCCTTCTCCGGGTCGAGCTCGGAGATGATCTCCTCGATCAGGGCGTTCAGCTCGGGGGAGCCGATGCGGCCCTTGTTGCTGAGCGGGTTTTCCGGGTTGTAGGCGTAGATCTGCGGGAGCGCACCGAGCGGGAAAATGCTCTTGGACCAGGTGAACTGCGCGATATCGAAATTGCCCGGGTCGATGACATCGGTGAACAGGCCGTTGCCCGGGTAGGTCTCGATGTGGAGTTTCACGCCGATCTGAGCCAGGTTCTGCTGGGCGATCTGGGCCATCTGCACCCAGCTGTCCTGCTGGTACATCACATCGCGGATCTCGAGTTTGCGGCCGTCCTTCTCACGGACGTCACCGTTGAGTTTCCAGCCGAGTTCGTCGAGCATGCGAGCAGCTTCGGCGGGGTCGTAGGCCACCGATTGCGCGTTGTCCTCGTAGCCCTTCTGGCCGTCGAGATAGATGTGGTTGTTCAGCGGCTTCGGGTCGGTCACAACGCCGTTCTGGGTGGCGGTGGCGATGGCCTGACGGTCGATGCCCTTGGAGATCGCGACGCGCAGCTTCGGGTCGGCCAGGATGGAACCGGGCGCGCCGTTGAAGGTGAAGTGCGAGAACCGCGGCGCGGGGGCGCGGCGCACCTTGATGCCGGGGGAATTGCTCGCGGTCTTCACCTCATCGATGCCCGAAACCGTCGCAGCGTCGAGTTCGTTGTTCTGCAGGGCGTTCAGCCGTGCCGAATAGTCGAGCACGCTGTAGGTGACCGTGTCGAGCTTCGGGGTGTCACCCCACCATTTCGGGTTGCGGTTCAAGGTGATGCGCTGCTGCGCGCGGTCGATCCCGGTCACCATGAACGGCCCCGCCGACAGCGGCATTTCGTTGCGGTACATGTCGTCGAAGGCCTGGGTCGTTGCGGTGCTCTGCTTCGGGTACAGCGGATTGAACAGGCCCTGCCATTCGGCGTAGTGCTTGGCGTAGGTGACGACCGCCTGTCGATCGTCGACGCCGCGCTCGACCTTCTCGACCCGGTCGTAGCCCTGCGTCGCCGACACCTGATAACCGAGATCGCGACCGCTCAACGCATGTGCCTGCGACTTCAGATCCTCCCAGGTGATGGGCGAACCGTCAGACCACACCGCCTTCGGGTTGATCGTGTACGTCACCTGCTGCGGCTCGGTATTGGTGAGCTGCACGTCGGTGAAATAGTTGTGGTCAATCGTGATGTTGCCTGCCGCATCGGCATTGATCGTGCCGGGCAGAGTCCACCCGACCACATCGCTCACCTCGCCGTCGGCGTCGATGTGATTGGCATTGAAGGTGGGCGGGAATCCGGTGAGCGGCAGCCGGAGATTACCGCCGTCCCGCAATTCGTCGCGTTCCTTGGGGTTGATGTCGTTCATCGCCGTGATCGAACTCGACCCGGTCTCCAGCTCGGGACCGGAACCACAACCACCGAGCAGCAGCGTCAGCGCGGCGACTGGTGCGGCGACGCGAAATCCGGCGCGGCGCAGCCGGGAACCATAGGTAGCTGTGGTCATTTCAGGAATCCGATCTTCGTGTAGTCGTAGGTGGCCAGTCCCGGTGAACCGATATTGGCGAGGGTCGAGCGGGCGCCGACGCTTCCGTCGGTTTGCATGAGTGGCAGGGAATGGCCTTCTTCGAAGACTTTGCGGTCGACTTGGTTGGCGAGTTCGATGGACTTTTCCGGGTCGAGTTCGGTGAGGGTGCGTTCGATGAGGGCGTTGAGTTCGGGTGAGCCGATGCGGCCGTAATTGCCCTGGAGGTCGTCGGGGTCGTAGTAGTAGATCTGGCGGATGCTGCTCAGGGGGAACGGGTCGCCCTGGAAGATGAATTGGGCGGCGTCGAAGTCGCCGGGCTGGATGACGTCGGTGAAATAGCCGGCGCCCGGTTTGGTGTCGATGGTGAGGCCGACGCCGATCGCGGCCAGGTTCTGCTGGATGATCTGGGCGATCTGCACCCAGGTGGGGTCGTTGTACATCACGTCGCGGATGACGAGTTTGCGCCCATCCTTCTCGCGGACGTCGCCGTTGAGTTTCCAGCCGAGGGCATCGAGTTCGCGGGCGGCGGCGTCGGGATCGAAGCCGAGACTGTTGTCCTGGTACCCCTTTTGGCCCTGCAGGAAGATGTGGTTGTTCAACGGGGTCGGCTTTTCGACGAGGCCACCCTGCAAAGCATCGACGATGTGCTGACGGTCGATGGCCTTCGAAATGGCAACGCGCACGCCTTGATCGGCCAGGATCGAACCGGGTGCACCGTTGAAAGTGATGTGGCGCCAGCGATTACCCGGCGCGCGGCGCACGACGAGCCCTTCGGTGCCGCGTACGGTCTGCACATCTTCGAGGGTGGTCAGCCGAACCAGGTCGAGTTCGTTGTTCTGCAACGCCTGCACCCACGACGAATGGTCGAGCACCGAGTAGGTGATGGTGTCGAGCACCGGCTTGTCACCCCACCAGCGGGGGTTGCGGCCCAGCGTGATCCGGCCCTGACCCCGATCGGTTCTGGTGACGATGAACGGCCCGGCCGACACCCCCATCGCATCGGCGAGACTGGTGTTGAACGCCTCGGGCGTGCTGGTCACCGACTTCGGATACAGGTTGGTGTTGCCCGCGAACTGTCCGCGCCAGTCGGCGTAGGGGGTGTTGAAGGTGAGCACGGCCTGCCGGTCGTCGACGCCGCGCTCCACCTTCTCGACGAATTCGAAACCGTTGGTGATCGCGATCAGGTACCGCTTGTCGCGCCCGCTCAGCGCGTTGGCCTGGGCGGCGATGTCCTCCCAGGTGATGGGCGTACCGTCGGACCACACCGCCGAGGGATTGATCGTGTAGGTCACCCGCATCGGATCGGTGCTGGTCAACTCCACGCCGGTGAAGAAGTCGGTGTCGACCGTCAGCTGACCCGACGCGTCCACTTCGAACGCGCGCGGCAGCATGGCGCGCACGATCTCGCCGATCTCCCCGTCGTTGCCGTCGTTGGACAGCGTGTTCCAGTTCGCCGGATACGAGGTGACGGCCAGGCGCAGATTCCCGCCCTCGCGCAGTTCCCCGACTTCCTTGGGATTGATGTCGATGGAGCTGCCGATCGCGCCGGTGTACCCGTCGGCCGCCTCGTCACCGCCGCCACAGCCCGCCACGATCATCCCGGCGGCCACCACCACGGCCGCGCAGCGCAGCCGGGCACCATGCGTGCGTAGGCGTCGGGTTCTCATGGCGTCCTTACCTTTCTTCGTGGGTGCTGTAAGCCACTGGCTGCCATAGGCTTTCCAGCACCCGGGAGTGCCGGGTATGGCTTTCATGGAGTTGCCCC
>NZ_JBSGIJ010000034.1:0-39921 GCF_053605015.1 Nocardia sp. NPDC003979 | reverse complement strand
ACCTCGTGTCTCAGCGGGGCTGAGTCGGTGTCCGTGTCGCTCTGACTCGAACTAAGTTACGTGCCGCCAAACACGAAGTCAAATCGGCTGGTCAGAGCAGGTTTTTCAGATCTTGGTCGAACCAGCCCGGAGCCGCACCGGTGAACCGGTCGCGGTCCCACTGCCCCACCCCTGCGGGTATGGCACCGAGCAACGGTGTTCCGGTGATCCGGGGCAGATCGTCGCGGTTGCATTCGGAAGCGAGGTCGGGTTCATCGGGCCAGGCGCCGATGACGAGCCCGGCGCAGCGCACGCCCGCGGCAGCAAGGGTTCTTGTGGTGAGTTCGCTGTGATTGAGGGTGCCGAGGCCGGCGGCAGCGACCACCAGAACGGGGGCGCCGAGCTTCTCGGCGAGGTCGAGCAGGGTGAACTCCCCCATCCGGACCAGCAGCCCGCCCGCCCCTTCGACAAGCACCAGGTCGGCGTCGGTGAGCGTCTCGATACCCGCGACCGTCTCCGCGAGCGTCAGCATGGGCATGCCTGCCCGGCGGGCGGCGGTGTCGGGAGCGAGCGGTTCGGGGTAGCGGGCCAGCTCGAGGGTGCGGGTGACGCCGGTCAGGCGGGTGACATCGGCGAGGTCGCCGGGTTCACCGGGCGCGATGCCGGTCTGGGCTGGTTTACACACCGCGACCGTCCGGCCCTCGGCCGACGCGGCGGCGGCCAGCGCGGCCGTGGCCACGGTCTTGCCGACATCGGTCGACGTGCCGCTGATCAGAAGAACACCCATCTCGCTACCTCACCAATCCTCGGTTCATCACCGATCCGTTCCGTTCCTGCCCAGGTTCGGGCGGGCGAGCGCGTCAGACGACCAGCGCGTCCCCACGTGCCTCGGCCAGGACTTCGCCGAGCACCTCGGCGATGGTGTCCAGCTCGGCGGCGGTGAGATCGGCTCGGGCGGTGAGTCGCAGGCGCGAGGTTCCCTCGGGGACCGACGGCGGACGGAAGCAGCCGACTTCGAGCCCACGCGCTCGGCACGCCTGTGCGGCGTCGAAGGCGCGTTGGGCGTCTCCGAGAATCACCGAGACCACGGCCGAGGTCGGTTCGGGCACACCCGCGATTCGGGCGATGTCCGCCGCGCGGTCCAGGACACGGGTGGCCATGGCCGCGTCGCGGCGCAGCAGCGACAGGGCCGCGCGGGCGGCGCCGACGGCAGCGGGTGCCAGGCCGGTATCGAAGATGAACGTGCGGGCGGCATCGATGAGGTGGGCACGAATCCTGTTGTCGGCGAGTACGACTCCGCCCTGGGCGGCGAACGCCTTCGACAGAGTGGCGGTGATGACGAGGTCGGGTTGACCCGCCAAGCCCAGTTCGTGCACCAATCCCCTGCCGCCCGCACCTCGGACGCCGAGCCCGTGGGCTTCGTCGACGACGAGGACCGCGCCATTGGCCCGCGCGACCCGGTGCAGGTCGGCCAGCGGTGCGAGGTCGCCGTCGGCACTGAAGACCGAGTCGGTGAGGACGAGCGCCCGCTCCTCGACGCGTTCGGCCAGCAGCCGGTCGACGGCGGCGACATCGCGGTGCGGCGCGACGGCGATCCGGGCACGGGAGAGCCTGCACGCATCGACGAGCGAGGCGTGGCTGCCCGCGTCGGAGACGATGAAGCTGTCGCGCCCGGCCAGGGCGGTCACCACACCCAGGTTGGCGGCGTAACCGGAGGCGAAGACCAATCCCGTTTCGGCGCCGACGAATTCGGCCAGTTCGGTTTCCAGGAGCTCGTGTTCGGCGGTGGTTCCGGTGACCAGCCGCGAACCGGTGGAGCCCGTGCCCCAGCGGCGGACCGCGGCGACGGCGCCCTCGACCACTTCCGGGTGACGTACCAGCCCGAGGTAGTCGTTGGAGGCGAGGTCGATGCTCGCCTGCTCGGGTTCGCGCACGCGCAGGTGCCTGCGCAGCCCGGCGGCGGTGCGCGCCGTGGCGCGTTCGTCCAGCCAGCTCAACGGATCCGTAGTCACAGCTGAGGAGGATACTTGAACACTGTTCAGCCTGGTCATCGGATCGAGGCTTTCACGGCCGCGTGCACGGCGCCGGTGATGGTGGCGATATCGGCGGAGCTGCTGATGAACGGCGGCATGGTGTAGACGAGATTACGGAAAGGACGCAGCCAGGCACCCGCGTCGACCGCGGCGTCGGTGGCTGCGCGCATGTCGACGGGTTCGGCGAGTTCGACGACGCCGATGGCCCCGAGCACACGCACGTCGACGACCCCCGGCAGCTCGGCGATCGGCGCGAGACCTTCGCGCAGCTCGCTGTCGATCCGGGCGACCTCACCGCGCCAATCACGCGAGCGCAGCAATTCGATCGACGCGACCGCGACCGCGCATGCCAGTGGGTTGCCCATGAAGGTCGGTCCGTGCATCAGGCCGCCGTGCGCGGCGCTGATGGTTTCGGCGATGCGGGTGGTGCACAGCGCGGCGGCGAGGGTGAGATAGCCACCGGTCAGCGCCTTGCCCACGCACATGACGTCCGGGGCCACCCCGGCGTGGTCGGCGGCGAAGAGCGCGCCGGTGCGGCCGAAACCCGTGGCGATCTCGTCGAAGACGAGCAGCACATCGTTGGCGTCGCAGATGCGCCGCAGCTCGGTGAGGTAGCGCGGATCATGCCAGCGCATACCGCCCGCGCCCTGCACGACGGGCTCGACGATGACGGCGGCCACCTCGTCGCGATGAGTGTGGATCGCGTGTTCGAGTTCGGCGACGTAGTCCTGGGTGAATTCGCGAGGCGGAGCGGGCACGAAGACCTGATCGGTGAGGACATCGGTCCACAGCGCATGCATGCCGCCCTCGGGATCGCAGACGCTCATCGGCGTGAAGGTGTCGCCGTGGTAGCCGCCGCGCCAGGTCAGCAGGCGGTTCTTGGCCGGACGGCCGAGCGCCCGCCAGTACTGCAGGCACATCTTCGCGGCCACTTCCACCGAGACCGAGCCGGAGTCGCAGAGGAACACCTTGTCCAGGCCGGCGGGAGTGATCTCGACGAGTAGCTGCGCGAGGCGGGCGGCCGGTTCGTGGGTGAGCCCACCGAACATCACGTGACTCATCCGCTGCGACTGCGCGAAGAGAGCTTCGTCGAGCACGGGGTGCCGGTAGCCGTGCACGGCCGCCCACCAGGAGCTCATTCCGTCGACGAGTTCACGGCCGTCGGCCAGGGTGAGCCGAGTGCCCGCCGCGCTCGTCACCACCAGCGGTTCGGTGGTAGCCGGGAAGCCGCCGTAGGGATGCCAGACATGGTCGGCGTCCAGGGTGGTGATCTGCTCGGGGGTCAGGTCCACAGCGTGTCCTCGTCGTTGCCCGGTGCCGCCTGCGACGGCCTTGAACGCTGTTCAAGTTATCACCTGTCGCCGACGGCGGACAGACTCGCGACCGCATCGGGAATCCGGGCCAGGGCCACGCGGACATCGCCGAGCGCGTCGGCGCCCAGCTCGCCGGCGACGGCAGCCTCGATGCGCCGGATCTCCCGCGCGGCCACGGCAAGGGCATCGCGGCCTTTCGCCGTCGGCACGATCAGACGTGCGCGTTTGTCGGCGGGATCAGCGATGCGCTCGACGTAACCACAGCGTTCGAGGTGGGTCACCAGCTCCCCCATCGACTGCTGGGTCATCCCGGCCGACTCGGCCAGGGCGGTCACCCGCGAGCCGTTCGGCGCCAGATAGCGGAAGACCGCGTAGTGCGCGGGCCGCAGTTCGGTACCGAGGCTTGTGCGCAGGGCGTTGTCGAGCTCCCGTTCGTAGGCATCGGTGGCCTGGACCAGGAGTTTCAGCAGCGTAGACCTTGACATATAGGAAGGTTACCTTTATATCTTGGATATGGCACGCACCGGCACCGTCCTCACCTTCCGCAACGGGCACCGGGTCACGCTCGTCGACCGCGGCGCCGACGAGCACGGCGCCTATCTCCGGCTCGAACACGAGCTGCCGCGCACCGGCAGGCAGGCGGGCCCGCACTGGCATCCCGAGATCAGCGAGACGTGGACGATCCGCAGCGGGCAGGTGCGCTTCCGCATCGGTGGCGCCGACATCGTCGCCGGACCGGGCGACACCGTCACCGCACCGCCGCGTGCGGTGCACGAATTCTGGAACGAGGCCGAGGGCACGGTGATGGACCACGTGATCCGGCCGCCGCTGCGGCACTGGGAGATGTTCGAGTTCTGGAGTGGGCTGGACAACGCGAACAAGACCACCGAGCAGCGATTGCCCCGCAATCCGTTGGCGCTCGCGCTGCTGTGGGAGTACCAGGACGGCTACCTGGCCGGTCCGCCCGCGCTGCTGCAACGGTGGGTTTTCGGCGGGCTCGCCGCCCTGGCCCGGCGCACGGGCTACGCGCGGCGGTTGAGGGCGGGGTGACGCAGCACCCAGCGCGAGCACGCGCGGTCAGCACGCGGATTCCTCTACTGTCGTAGCATGTCGAGCCCCAACGACCGAACCGGTGAGGTGACACCGCTGAGCGTGTGGCCGGGCACGGCCTACCCGCTCGGCGCCACCTACGACGGCGGGGGCACGAACTTCTCGGTGTTCTCCGAGGTGGCCACCCGGGTGGAGCTGTGCCTGATCGGCGAGGACGGGTCCGAGACGCGGGTGGATCTGGACGAGGTGGACGGGTACGTCTGGCACGCCTACCTACCCTCGGTCGTTCCCGGTCAGCGCTATGGATTCCGCGTCCACGGGCCCTACGAGCCCGAACTCGGGCTGCGCTGCGATCCGGGCAAACTGCTGCTCGACCCTTACGGCAAGGCCTTCGACGGCGAGTTCGTCAACGATCCCTCGCTCTACACCTACGGCCTGGATTCGCTGGGCCACACCATGACCGGGGTGGTCATCAACCCCTTCTTCGATTGGGGCAACGACCGGCCGCCGAATCGGCCGTACCACGAGACGGTGATCTACGAGGCGCACGTCAAGGGCATGACCATGACGCACCCCGACATCCCCGACGAACTCCGCGGCACCTATGCCGGCCTGGCGCATCCGGCGATCATCGGGCATCTGAAAGCGCTCGGTGTCACGGCGATCGAGCTGATGCCGGTGCACCAGTTCTTCCACGATCACGTGCTCACCGATCAGGGACTGCGAAACTACTGGGGCTACAACAGCATCGGGTATCTGGCCCCGCACAACGAGTACGCCTCCCGCCGCACCGGTGACGCCGCGGTCGCCGAGTTCAAGGCGATGGTGCGGGCGATGCATGCCGAGGGCATCGAGGTGATTCTCGACGTGGTCTACAACCACACCGGCGAGGGCAATCATCTGGGGCCGATCCTGAGCCTGCGCGGTATCGACAATGCCGCCTACTACCGGCTCGACGACGACAACCCCGAGCACTACAAGGATTTCACCGGGACCGGCAACAGTCTCAATGTGCGTCATCCGCACACCCTGCAGCTCATCATGGATTCGCTGCGCTACTGGATCCTCGATATGCACGTCGACGGTTTCCGCTTCGACCTCGCCGCCACGCTGGCACGCGAATTGCACGATGTGGACCGGCTTTCCGCGTTCTTCGACCTGGTGCACCAGGATCCGGTGGTGAGTCAGGTGAAGCTCATCGCCGAGCCGTGGGACGTGGGCGAGGGTGGCTACCAGGTGGGCAACTTCCCCAGCTTGTGGACCGAATGGAACGGCAAGTACCGCGACACGGTGCGCGACTATTGGCGTGGTGAACCGGCGACACTGGGTGAGTTCGCCTCGCGGCTCACCGGGTCGTCGGATCTGTACGAGCCGACCGGGCGACGGCCCGGCGCGAGCATCAACTTCGTCACCGCGCACGACGGGTTCACTTTGCGGGACCTGGTGTCCTACAACGAGAAACACAACGAGGCCAACGGTGAGGGCAACCGCGACGGCGAAAGCCACAACCGCTCGTGGAACTGCGGTGTCGAAGGCCCGACCGACGACCCTGAAGTGGAGGCACTGCGGGCGCGTCAGCAGCGCAATCTGCTGGCCACGCTGATCCTGAGCCAGGGCACCCCGATGCTGGCCCACGGTGACGAGATGGGCCGCACCCAGCTCGGCAACAACAATGTGTACTGCCAGGACTCGCCGCTGGCGTGGATGGATTGGTCGCTGGCGCAGCAGAACGCGGACCTGCTCGAATTCACCCGCTCGGTGATCGCGTTGCGTACCGAGCATCCGATCTTCCGGCGCCGCCGCTTCCTCGCCCCCGGTCCGGCCGACGGCGAGGGACATCGCCGCGAGATCGCCTGGTTCACGCCCGCCGGGGCGGAGATGACCACCGACGACTGGCACAGCGGATTCGGCAAATCCCTCGCCGTGCTGCTCGACGGCGACGGCATTCCCGAGCCCGGCCCGCGCGGGGAACGGATCAGCGACGACTCGTTCCTGCTGTGCTTCAATGCGCACGACGATGCGCTCGATTTCGTGCTGCCCGGGCCGGAGTTCGGCGCCGAATGGGCGCTCGCCCTTGATTGTTCGACCCCCACCGGTGCCGCCGAAGCCGTTCACGCGGCGGCGACGGTGCTGCCCGTGCCCAGCCGCTGCCTGCTCGTATTGCGCCGAACCGCCTAGCGAGACGATGACCGAGACCTACGTGACCGATCCCCTGACCCGGCTGCACCGCGCGCCGATCCGCCCGAGCACGGTGCGCAGCACCTACCGCCTCCAGTTGCGTCCCGACGCGCTCACCTTCGGCGATGCCCGGGCGATTGCCGAATACCTGCAGCAGCTGGGAATTTCGCATCTGTACCTGTCCCCGATCCTGACCGCCGCGCACGGGTCGACGCACGGGTACGACGTCACCGACCCGACCACGGTGTCGACCGCACTCGGCGGGCCTGCCGGACTCAAGGCACTGTCGGACGAGGTGCGCAGTCGCGGAATGGGTTTGATCGTCGATCTGGTGCCCAACCACGTGGGAGTCGGCGATCCGCAGCAGAATCCGTGGTGGTGGGATGTGCTGCGGCTGGGCCGGAAGTCGCCGTACGCCAAGTACTTCGACATCGACTGGAGTCCGAGCAACGGTGCGGGTGGGCGGCTGGCGCTGCCGGTGCTGCAGAACGAGAACGACCCGGCCGCGCTCACCGTCGACCGGTCCGGTCCCGAACCCATGCTCGCGCTGCACGATCTGCGGTTCCCGATCGCGCCCGGCACCGACGGTGACAACGCGCTGCGCATCCACGACCGTCAGCACTACCGGCTGGTGAGCTGGAAGGCCGGGGTGTGCACCTATCGACGGTTCTTCGCGGTGAACAGCCTGGCCGCCGTCCGCCAGGAGGACCCGGAGGTGTTCGAGACGACGCACCGGGAGCTGGCCGCCTGGTGCGAACACGACCTGATCGACGGTGTCCGGGTGGACCATCCGGACGGATTGGCCTATCCGAGTGCGTATCTCACGCGATTGCGTCGTCTGATCGGGCCCAAGCGGTTGCTGCTGGTCGAGAAGATCCTGGCCAATCGTGAACCGCTCGACGCCACCCTGCCGATCGACGGCACCACGGGTTACGACGCACTGGCCGACGTGGGCGGGGTACTCATCGATCCGGCTGGTGAACCCGCGCTCACCGAGCTGTCACAACAGGTGGCCGGACACGGCAGCGATCGCGCCTGGTTCGGTGAGACCGAGCACCGGATCAAACGGGCGGTCGCCGAAACCATTCTGGCCCCGGAGATCCGGCGGCTGGTCGCCGCGATCAAACGCGACGGCAACGCGGGCAGTTTCGACACCCTCGCCGTGAGCAACGCGACCATCGAGGTGCTGGCGTTCATGCCCGTGTACCGTGTGGATTACGCGCCGCTGGCCGGGATGACCGCGGCGGTGGTCGCGGAGGTGGAGAAGCGCAATGCCGAGCTCACGGCGCCGCTGTCGGTGCTGGTGACGGCGCTGGCCGTGGGCGGGGAGGCGGCGACGCGGTTCAACCAGGTGTGCGGGGCCATCACTGCGAAAGCGGTGGAGGACACCATGTTCTATCAGGGTGCGCGGCTGGTGTCGCTGCAGGAGGTGGGTGGGAACCCGGCGCGCTTCGGCCACTCGGTCAACGATTTCCACCTGTCCAACAGTGAGCGCTCGCAGCGCTGGCCGGCGACCATGACCGCGCTGTCGACGCACGACACCAAGCGCGGCGAGGATGTGCGCGCCCGGATCGGTGTGCTCTCGCAGGTGGCCGAGCTCTGGTCGGAGCGGGTGCGCGGCTGGCTCGAAACCACCCCGGCGCCCGACGGCGCGACGGCACTGTTCTTGCTGCAGAACATGTTCGGGGTGTGGCCTGCCGACGGGCGGCCCGCGTCGTCGGTGCCGGGGCTGCGTGACCGGTTGCATCTGTTCGCGGAGAAGTCGATCCGGGAGGCGGGGACCAAGACGTCGTGGGAGGAACCCGACGCGCAGTTCGAGTCGGCGGTGCACGCCTGGCTCGACGCGGTGATCGACGGGCCGGTCGGCACCGGGATCGGTGATCTGGCCCACGAGCTGGCACCGCATGCCTGGTCGGACGCGGTGTCGCAGAAGCTGCTGCAGCTGTGCGCGCCGGGGATTCCGGACATCTATCAGGGCACCGAGGTGTGGGAGGACTCGCTGGTCGACCCGGACAACCGGCGGCCGGTGAACTTCGCGGTGCGGGCGGGGATGCTCCAATCCCTCACCGACACACCGACTCTTGACACCACGGGGGCGGCGAAGATGTGGGTGGTCGCCTATGCGCTGTGGTTGCGGCGGGAACGGCCGGAATGCTTCGTCGGCGGGATGTACCGGCCGTTCTACGCGGTCGGTGAGCACGCGCACCGGCTCGTCGCCTATGGGCGCGGGCCCGCCGGGGAGGCGCCCGAGGTGATCGTCGCGGCCACCCGGCATTCGGTCGGGTTGGCCGCGACGGGGTGGACCGACACCACCCTGCCCCTGCCCGAAGGCACCTGGACCGACAGGTTGACCGGCAACACCTATGCGGGCACCGTGCGGCTTGACACGTTGTTCACCCGGTTGCCGGTCGCGCTGCTGGTGCGCTGAGAAACGCGGGACCGCCTCGGCGATCCCGCGTCCGGTTCAGCGTCGAAGGCCCAGGTATTGCAGGGCGGCGAAGGCGCCGACCGTCATCGCCTGCATCACGGCCCACACGGCGCCGACCGTCGTCAGGTTCAGGGCGCCGGTGACGACCGCGGCGAGGCTGGCGAGCACCCAGGCGGCGTTGCCGATCGCGACACCGGCCGCGGCGGTCCGGTTGATCGGCGACCTGGCACCGATGATGGCGACGGCCAGGCCGTAGGCGGTGAGGAAGGCGCCGATCGCCAGGCTCGCGGTGGTGTCGAGGCCGAGGAGCCGCTCGAGCGGGCCCGCGAGGGCGAGGTAGGCGATGCCGTTGGCGCCGGTGACGACGGCGTCGGTGCGCAGCGACAGGCGGAGCAGGTTCTCACCGGAGGTGAGCAGGGCGGACAGGCGGCCGGGGCGGGTGGCGGTGGTCATGGCGGATCTCCTGGTGTGTGAAGGGGTTCAGGCGGCGGCGGGAACGTGGTCGAGGAAGCCGTAAACGCGGTCGATGCGGCCGTCGACGAGGACGGCGACGTCGAAGCCGATCACCACGGCGTCACCGTCGGCGGGGCCGAGCCCCCAGGTGAAGCGGACCTGGTCGTGGTGGGCGTCGACCGGGCCGGCCAGCCGGAAGGTCCAGTCGGGGAACTGGGTCTGCACGCCGGCGATGGCGGCTTCGAGTTCGGCGTGTCCGTTCACCGCGACCATCGGGTCGACGTAGCCGACCTGCGGGGTGAACAGCCGGGCGACGGCGGAGCGGCGGGCGCCGGGCTCGCGAGTGTTCCAGGCTTCCAGGTACTGTGCGACGACGGTGTTCATCTCGACCTCCGAAATAGTCTCTGAGCTGGTGTTTCGCTCGTTGTTTCTGCGATGACACCAACGTTATGGGTCGAGTGGGGGTCGGCGAATCAGTCGCCTATAGGTACTTTCGCGACGCGGCTACTGTCATCGCCGGTACGGCGATACGGTTGAGCACATGCTGCACGGACGCGACGCCGAACAGGCCATGCTCGACGACCTGCTCGCCGGTGCGCGTGCCGGGCGCAGCGCGGCCCTCGTGATCCGCGGCGAGGCGGGTATCGGAAAGTCCGCGTTGCTGGATTACGCTGCGGCACAGGGCCTTCCGACGGTACGAAGCGCGGGTATCGAATCCGAGGCCGAATTGCCCTTCGCCGCACTGCATCTGCTGGTGAAACCGGGCATGGAACTGGTCGGGCAGTTGCCACCCCGCCAGCGCGACGCGCTCGAGGCGGCCTTCGGCCTCGGCGAGCACGCACCGGCCGACCGGATGCTCATCGGCCTCGCGGTGCTGACGCTGTTGGCCGAGGAAGCCGCCGACGGCCCGCTGCTGTGCATCGTCGACGACGGGCACTGGCTGGACCAGGCCACCGCAGACGCCTTGCTGTTCGCCGCCCGCCGGCTCGATGCCGAGGGGGTGGTGATGTTGTTCGCGGCCCGCACCGGTCCCGATGACTTCCCGGCACCCGGTCTGGCTGAGCTCAGCTTGACCGGTCTGCCGCTCGAGGCCGCCGCCGCACTACTCGATGCGGGCACGACGCGGTTGTCACCGGCCACCCGCTACCGTCTGCTCGCCGAATCCGGCGGCAATCCCCTTGCCCTGCTGGAACTTCCATCGGTCGTCGGCGACAGCGATGTGGATACGGCGAACCCGCTTCCCCTGACTCAGCGCCTGCAACTGGCCTTCCACAGCCGCATTACGAAGCTTCCGCCCGCCACCCGCACCGTCCTCCTGGTCGCCGCCGCGGCGGGCACGGCGGATATCGGGCGAGTGTTGCAGGCCGCCGCCACCCTCGGTGCGGGACTGCCGGACCTGCAACCGGCGCAGGACGCGGACATGATCGACCTCGACAGCGGACGACTCACCTGGCGCCACCCGCTACTGCGCTCGGCGGTCTACCAGGGTGCGGCATTGACCCAGCGACTCGCCGCCCACCGCGCACTCGCCGCCGCTTACGCACCGCCGGCCTATCCGCCCCCGGCGGTGCACGCCGCGGCGTCTCGACCCACTGGGCCGGGCGGTACCGGTGCCACCAGCTCGATGAGTGCCACCGACGATTCGGTGATCGATGCCGACTGCTCGACGACCGGCCCCGACGACTCGGAGAACGGTGCCGAAGGTTCGATCGGGTTCGGCACTCGGGCAGTTTTCGACGACAACGACGCCGATCTGCGGGCCTGGCATTCGGCTTGCGCGGCAACTGGGCCCGACGAGGAGACCGCCGCCGCGTTGGAGAACACCGCCGATCGGGCGCGTCGACGCAATGGCTTTCACGGGGCGGTCGCGGCGTACGAGCGGGCGGCGGCGCTGAGCGTCGACAGTGCGGCTCGGGTGCGGCGGCTGGTACTGGCCGCCGAGACGGCTACCGAGGCCGGGCTCACCGAGCAGGCTGCGCGGCTGGCCGAGCGCGCGGCCGCCCTTGCCGGTGGTGGCGAGTACGAACAGCGGCTCGAGCTTGTGCGGGCGCAAGCCGAGTTCGGTTCGGGCACACCGGGTTCCGCGCATCGGCGCTTCATGTCCGCGGCCCGTGCGGCGCGCACGGGCGATCCGGGAACCGCCGCCCGCATCCTCGCCAGGGCGGTGCACACCGCCTGGTATCTCGGTCCCGCCGAGCTCGACGAGGTGGCCGGGTTCCTGACGACGTTGCGGTTGGCGGAGGACGACCCGGCCACTCCGATCGCGCGCTATCTGACCGGTTCGGTGTCGGGCAGGCGCACCACCGACCTGCGTGCCGTCGTCGACGCCGCGCGCGCCGCAGGCGCCGACAACCCCGCCGACCTGGTGCAGCTGTGCGGTAGTGGGCTCGTTGTCGGACAGGACGACCAGGTCGACGAGGTGGCCGCCGAACTCATCGCCGAGTGCCGGGAGCAGGGGCGCATCGCCCTGCTCGCGCCGCTGCTGTTCTTCCGTGCCGAATGCCAGCTGTTCGGTGGGCGGCCACGGGAGAGCCGGGTCGCCGCCGAGGAAGGGCTGGGGATCGCCCGTGATATCGGGCAGGCGCAGTGGGTCAGCCAGCTGCATGCCTTCCTCGCCTACCTGGCGGCGCTGCACGGTGACGAGCAGCGCTGCCACGCCGAGGCGGAGCAGGCGGTAGCCGATCAACTCGGCGGGCCGACGGCGGTCGGGGCGTCCTGGGCCCATGCGGCTCGGGGACTGCTCGCGCTCGGCGACGGCAAGCTCGACCGGGCGCAGGCCGAACTCGAACACATGACGATCGAACCCGCGCGTCACCACGTGATCGGCCTGCGCACGCTGCCGGATCAGATCGAAGTCGCCGTCCGCCTCGGCGCCACCGACCGGGCGAACGAAGCCCTGACCAGGCTCATCGAGTGGTCGGAGCGTGCCGAGCAGCAGTGGATCGCCGCTTTGGCGGCACGTGGACGGGCGCTGCTGGCCGAGGATCCCGAACCGCATTTCCGCACCGCCCTCGTCGGCAACCGGCCTTTCGAGGAGGCCAGGACCCGCCTCCTCTACGGCGAATGGCTCCGCCGGGACAAGCGCAAGGTCGATGCGCGCACGCAGCTCGAGCAATGTGCCGACGTCTTCGATCGGCTCGGTGCCACGCCCTGGCTCGAACGAACACGAACCGAGTTGAGCGCTCTGGGCGTGGGGGCAACCGCCCGGGCCGACGACGGACCGTTGAGCCTGCTCACCCCACAGGAATCACAGATCGTACGGTTGGCCGCGCAAGGACTGTCGAACCGGGAGATCGCCGCGCGGTTGTTCTTGAGTCATCGCACGGTCGGGCATCACCTGTACAAGGCATACCCGAAACTGGGTGTGGTGTCGCGTGGCGAACTGAGCGCGCTCGACCTCGGGTGACCGGTCAGCTGCGGGAAGGTGTGCCCGCGGCACCGACGACCCAGCGAAGGGCCGCGACCGATGCGGCGGCGAGCACGGCGACCTGCGGCGATCCGACGACGAGCAGGAGCAGCGCGGCGACCACGAGCCCGGCGACCAACGCCTCGAGCTTGTAGACCGGCCACGCGACGCCGGCGACGTCGACCGTCGCGGATGCTGTCGATGGGGTCACCACTGCCATGCACACAGGATAGGCGCAAACAAGAGTTCGGTCCACCGAAATCTCGCCTTCGGGTGAGGTCGGGAACATCACAGGCGGAACCGTCGTTGTGCTGGTCATGCCACTGACAGGAGAGTACGCACCGAGCACTTCCGATTGGGCGCGCGAACAGGCGGAGGCCTATGAGACCTCCGGCGGTGCCGAGGGCACCTCGTTGCAAGGCAAACCGGTCATCCTGCTCACCACCAAGGGCGCCAAGACCGGCAAGCTGCGCAAGACGCCACTGATGCGCGTCGAGCACGACGGCGAGTACGCCGTCGTCGCCTCGCTGGGCGGCGCGCCGAAACACCCCGTCTGGTACTACAACATCAAGGCCGAACCGCACGTCGAGCTGCGCGACGGCACAGTCAACAAGGACTACACCGCCCGCGAGGTCTTCGGCGAGGAGAAGTCGCTGTGGTGGGACCGCGCGGTGCAGGTCTGGCCCGATTACGCCGAATATCAGAAGAAGACCGACCGCGAGATTCCGGTCTTCGTGCTGACGCCCCGCTGACCGACCCGCCGACGCCGGACACCCGTGGCTGCCTCGGTAGCATTGTCGGGTGTCCTCCACCGTTGACGTCGCCGAAGTTGCCCTGACCCGTCCGCCGCTCACCGCGGACGAGATCGATGCGGCCGCGCAGCGAATTTCCGACATCATCGAGCCGACACCCCTGCAGTACAGCCCCCGCCTGTCGGCGAGCACCGGCGCGCAGGTGTATCTCAAGCGCGAAGACCTCACCGCCGTGCGCTCCTACAAGCTGCGCGGCGCCTACAACCTGATGGTGCAGCTCACCGACGCCGAACGCGCCGCCGGTGTGGTCGCGGCCAGCGCGGGCAACCACGCGCAGGGCGTGGCCTTCGCCTGTCAGGCGATGGGCGTGCGCGGACGCATCTACGTCCCGACGACCACCCCGAAGCAGAAGCGTGACCGCATCCGCGTGCACGGCGGCGAGTTCGTCGAACTGATCGCGGTCGGCGAGACCTACGACGCGGCCGCCGCGGCCGCCGCCGACGACGTGGCCCGCACGGGCGCGACCATGGTTCCCCCGTTCGACGACCCGCGCACCGCGGCGGGCCAGGGCACCATCGCCGCCGAATTCCTCGAACAACTCGGTACCGCACCGGATCTCGTCGTCGTGCCGGTCGGCGGCGGCGGCTGTCTCGCCGGCATCGGCACCTACCTGCGTGAGCGTGCACCGGGCGCCGGTCTGCTCGGTGTGGAGCCCGCGGGCGCGGCCTCGATGACGGCGGCGCTGGTGGCGAGCGGTCCGGTGACTCTGCCCGAGATCGACCCGTTCGTCGACGGCGCCGCCGTGCGCCGCATCGGTGACCTGCCCTATCAGGCGGCGGCGTCGTTCGGTGGCCGGGTGGTGTCGCACGCCTCGCTCCCGCTGCTCACCACCACCGAATCCCCCACCGGCACAGCGTCTTTCCGGATGATGCAGGTCGACGAGGGCGCCATCTGCACGGCGATGCTCGACCTGTATCAGAACGAGGGCATCATCGCCGAGCCCGCGGGCGCGCTCGCGACGGCGGCGCTGGCCGAGATCGACATCGACCCGGGCTCCACCGTGGTGGTGCTGGTGTCGGGCGGGAACAACGATGTGTCGCGCTACGGCGAGATCATCGAACGGTCCCTGGTACACCGCGGGCTCAAGCACTACTTCCTGGTGGACTTCCCACAGGAACCGGGTGCGCTGCGCCGCTTCCTCGACGACGTCCTCGGGCCCGACGACGACATCACCATGTTCGAGTACGTCAAGCGCAACAACCGCGAGACCGGGGCGGCACTGGTCGGCATCGAGCTCGGCGCCACCGACGACCTGGCCTCGCTGCTGCACCGCATCGAGGAGTCGCCGATCCAGGCGGAACGCCTGGAGCCGGGCTCGCCTGCGTACCGCTACCTCACCTAGTGAGCCCGGTCAGGCTTTCTTCACGGCGTTGAAGATCAGCTCGCCGTAGATCCGCCACTGCTCGGGGTCGCGTTCCTGCTGGCGGAAAAGACTGCCCGCGACGCCGCCGAGCAGTACGCGCACGTGCCGGGCCGTGACATCCTCGCGGATCACCCCTTGCCGCTGGCCCGCGAGGATGATCGACTCCAACGATTCCTCGCCCCGCGCGGGCGACGGCTTCTCGGTCTCGGGCAGGGCTTCGGCGAGGGCCCGGTCGTTGGCGAGGCGTTCGACGGTTTCGGCGAGCAGGTCGCGCAGGATCGTCAACGGGTCACCGCCGGCGTTCAGCTGATCCAGAGCGGCGAGACCGCGGCGGTAGAACCAGGCGCGCTGATACTGCGCCACCGCCTGCACCAGCGCGTCCTTGGTCGGGAAGCTGCGGTACACGGTCGCCTTGCCGACGCCCGCACGGGCGGCGACCTGCGGAATCGTGGCCTCGATGCCGTGTTCGGCGAACACTTCGACGGCCGCCGCCACCACGCGCTCGTGATTGCGCCTGGCATCGGATCGCTTGGTGGACCAGTCGACGTCGTGGTCGGTCGTCGGGTCGCACTCGGGAGCAGTCACCCTGCGATTGTGCCGAATCGGGCGGTCATGGCAGTCACAGCCTCACCCTCTTCAATAAACGGACTCCAGGGTCCAGTATAGTCCTCGATACGGACCGCAAGGTCCACTTACTGCGCGGAACCACACGGAGGCGTGAGCTCCCCATGATCGATCAGACGACCCGAGAGTCCGAAGCCCCGCGCGACTCGGGGGGACTCGGCACCAATCTCGTGTTCCTCGCCCTGGCCGCCGCCGCGTTCGCGCTCGCCCAGACCGCGATCGTGCCCGGCATCATGATCCTGGGCCACGAACTGCACGCGAGCACGGCAGATGTCGGATGGGTGCTCACCGCCTACCTGATCTCGGCCGCGATCCTCACCCCGGTCTTCGGCCGCCTCGGTGACATGTACGGCAAGAAGAAGCTGCTCGTCATCGCGCTCGGCCTTTTCGCGCTCGGCAGCGTGGCCGCGGCGTTGGCACCCTCGATCTGGGTGCTCGTGGCCGCGAGGGTCGTCCAGGGAGCGGGCGGCGGCATCTTTCCGCTGTGCTACGGCATCATCGGCGACACGTTTCCGGCCGAGAAGCGCGGCGGCGCACTGGGTCTCATCTCGGCGCTGGCCGGGATCGGCGCGGGCGGCGGCTTGCTCATCGGTGGCCTGCTGATCGATCACCTGTCCTGGCAGTGGGTCTTCTGGTCGGGCGCGATCATGTCGGCGATCGCGCTGGTCGGCGTGCTGCGGGTGCCGGAGCGGTCGATCCCGACGCCTACGCGGATCGACTTCGCAGGCATCGCGCTGCTCAGCATCGGCCTCACCATGCCGCTGCTCGCGCTGAGCCGCGGCTCGACGTGGGGCTGGACCGATGCGCGCACCCTCGCCCTCATCCTCGGCGGCCTGGTGGTCCTGATCGGTTTCGTCGCCTTCGAGACCCGCATCAGCGAACCGCTGATCGACATGCACGTGCTGCGGCGTCCGACGGTGCTGATCACCAATAGCGCCATGCTGCTGTTCGGCGCGGGCATGTTCGCGGTGTTCTCGCTCATCCCCCAGCTCGCCCAGACCCCGGACACCGGCGAGTACGGCTTCGGCATGGACGCCACCGGATCGGGTCTGCTGATGATCCCCGGTTCGATCGCCATGCTTGCGGCCGCGGTCGTCGCCGGGCGTCTCGTCGGTCGGGTCCGCGCCGCTGTTCCGCTGGTCCTCGGCGCGCTCACCGCCGCCGCGGGCTTCGCGGCGCTGGCCTTGTCGCACAGCTCCCAGGCAGCTGTCATCGGGTTCACGGTCGTGACGTTCGTCGGCATCGGCCTCGGGATGGCGGCCATGCCGAATCTGATCATGTCGGCGGTGCCCGCCGAGAAGACCGCCGAGAGCACCGGCGTCAACGCGCTGATCCGGTCGGTGGGGTCATCGATCGGGTCGCAGGTCGCGGCCACCGTGCTGGCGGGCAGTGTCGTCGCCGGGACGGCGCTGCCCGCGGATTCGGGCTTCACCACCGCGTTCTGGCTGGCCGCGGGCGCCATCGCGCTGGCGGCTGTGGTCGCGGTGTTCATCCCGCAGAGCAAGCCACCGGCCGGCACATCCGTACGCGAGGACCGGGAATCGGACCTCGCCGGCGCCCTCGCCGAGTAACCGGCAAGGGCGGCGGCGACTAGGCGGCGGCCCGGTCGATGCGCTGCCCGCGGTCGCGGGTGGCGCGCACGCCCGACATCACCAACGGCAGCAGCCAGCCCATGGCGAACTGGTCGTAGGCCAGCAGCGCCTGGTCGAGGCGGTTGTGGACGAAGCCGACCGACAAGCCCGAGCGCGGGTCGACCCAGCCGAACGACCCACCGAGACCGATGTGACCGAAGGCCGTGTGCGCACCGGGCGCCGGCATCGAGTGGTAACCCAGATGCCACATCATCGGCATGTAGAACAGGGCGTGGTCGAGACGGTAGGTCTGCACGCGCCGGATGAGCTTGTGCGTTTCGGGGCGCAGGAAGGGTGACCCGTCGAGGGTGACGCCGTCGGCCAGGCCCGCGTAGAGCTGGGCGAGTCCGGCAGCGGTGGCGACGCCGTTGCCCGCGGGCATCTCGGTGTCGAGAATCGGCGGGTCCTCACCGTCGAGAATGCCGTTGAGGCCGGTCAGATACAGGCAGCGCGCCGCCGCACCGAGCGCGCCGGGGATGCGGAAGCCCACGCGGTTGAGGAAACCCGCGGCCACCGGGTGCCCGGCCAGGCGCAGGTGGGTACCCGCGAGGCGGGCGTACTCGGTCGACGAACCCGCCGCCGGACGGCCGAGGTGGAAGCCCTCGACACCGAGCGGGTCGGTGACCTCGGTGCGGATGAGGTCGCTCATGCTGCGACCGGTGACCGAGCGCGCGATACCCGCCAGCAGCCAGCCGTAGGTGAGCGCGTGGTAGGTCGGGACGCCGAGCAGCCGGTCGGGCTTGGCCATGGCCAGCCGGTCTTCCATCAGCTCGTGGTCGAGCAGTTCCTGGGCGCTGTCGGCGATCGGGGACAGCGACGACAGCCCGGAACGGTGGGTGAGCACGTCGGCCACGGTGATCGCGCCCTTGCCGTGCGCGGCGAAGCGAGGCCAGTACTCGGCGACCGGGGCCTGGTAATCCAGGAGCCCGCGGTCGGCGAGACGGTGGATGACGGTGGCGGTGACACCCTTGGTCGCCGAGAAGACGATCGAACCGGTGTTCGCCGACCAGGGCTGGTCGCCCGCGCTGCCGGTCCACAGGTGTGCCAGGGGTTCGCCGTGCCGGTAGATCGCGATGGCGCCGCCCGCGTCGCGCCGATGTCCGATCAGGGCGGCGAAAGCGCGCACCAGCGGACCGAAACCGGCCGGCGCATAACCGCCCACACCGGTCGGAAGGGCAGCACTGTCCTGCCCGTAAGCCTCGTTGCTCATTGCTCAACCGTACGACCGTTATGTCGCTTCGGCAACGATCTCCCGCGCACCGTGGCCGAGCTGTGGCCGCCTGAGATCAGTCGGTGACCACGGTCCCCGTGCCCTCCCCTTCTTCGAGCACGACGAAACTGTGACCCGAAACAAGAGTTCCCCCTTCGTTTTCTGTCGCCGGTGCCCACGCCAGCAGCACCCGGCCGTACACCGGGATCACCGCCTCGTCCTCGGACAGGTTGCAGACCACCGAGATCCGGCCGCGTCGCAGCACGAACCAGCGGGCGCTCTCGTCGTAGTCGGCCCAGACCCGTTCCAGCCAGGGATCACCGAACTCGGGTCTCGACTTGCGCAGGGCGAGCAGGGCGCGATAGCAGGCCAGTAGCCGAGTGTGCGGTTCGCGGCCGCGTTCGGTCCAGTCGAGTTTCGAGCGAGTGAAGGTGGCGGGGTCCTGGGGATCGGGGACATCCTCGGTGGCCCAGCCGTGTGCGGCGAACTCCGCGCGGCGGCCGTCGGCGATCGCGGCGCCGATGACGGGGTCGGTGTGGGAGGTGAAGAACTGGAACGGGGTGCGCGCGCCCCATTCCTCGCCCATGAACAGCATCGGCGTACTCGCGGACAGCAGCACCAGAGCCGCTTTCACCGCCAGTTGGCCGGGGGTGAGGTAGTCGCTGGGACGGTCACCGACGGCGCGGTTGCCGATCTGGTCGTGGTTGCAGGTGTAGCCGAGCAGGGCGCTGCCGGGGATCAGGTCGCGGCGGATCGGGATGCCGTGGGTTCGGCCACGGAAGCTGGAATAGGTTGCGGCGTGGAAGAACCCGTGGGTGAGGGTTTGCGCCAGACAGGCCAGGGAGCCGAAATCGGCGTAGTAGCCCTGTCTTTCGCCGGAGACCGCGGTGTGCACGGCGTGGTGGAGGTCGTCGTTCCACTGACCGGTCAGACCGTAGCCGCCTGCCGCGCGCGGGGTGATCAGGCGTGGGTCGTTGAGGTCGCTTTCAGCGATGAGGGTGAGCGGGCGGCCCAGATGTGCTGAGAGCGCGGCGGTTTCGACGACCAGTTCTTCGAGCAGGTGGGTGGCGGTGTGGTCGACGAGGGCGTGGACGGCATCGAGACGCAGGGCGTCGATGTGGAAATCGCGCAACCAGCGCAGGGCGTTGTCGATGATGTGGCGGCGCACGGCATCGGAGCCGGGGCCGTCCAGGTTCACGCTCTGGCCCCAGGTGTTGCGGCCGGTGGTGAGGTAGGGCCCGAAGCGTGGGAGATAGTTGCCGGAGGGTCCGAGATGGTTGTACACCACGTCGAGGCAGACCGCGAGACCTCGGGCGTGGCAGGCGTCGACGAAACGTTGCAGGCCGTCGGGACCGCCGTAGGTTTCCTGCACCGCGTACCAGAGCACACCGTCGTAACCCCAGTTGTGGGTGCCGTCGAAGGCGTTCACCGGCATGAGTTCCACGGTGGTGACGCCGAGTTCGACCAGGTGGTCGAGGCGTTCGATCGCGGCGTCGAAGGTGCCGTCCGGGGTGAAGGTGCCGATGTGCAGTTCGTAGAACACCGAGCCGGCCAGTTGCCTGCCGGTCCAGGACCGATCAGTCCAGACGGAGGTGTCGAGGTCATGGACGGCGGACAGGGCGTGCACACCGTTGGGCTGACGCGGTGAGCGCGGGTCGGGCAGCACCGTCGGGTCGTCGTCGATGAGGAAGCCGTACTCCGCGCCCTGGTCGGCGTCGGCCCGGACCGACCACCAGCCGCCGCCGTTGCGGCGCATGGGGTGGACCACCCCCTCGAGTTGCAGTCGCATCGCGCTCGCCTCCGGCGCCCACACCCGAAACTGCCTCATACCGTCAGCATCGCACGGAGTGCGGCGGCACGCCCGGGCAACGATTGCCGGTCGGTCGCGGTGCCTGGTGCCAGCGTTTGCGTCTGGTCATCGGGCGAAAGCGGCGACGCCGACCGGGCCTACGCCTATACACAGCGACTGTTCGAGCTCGAGCGGCCGGATGCGCAGGGCGTCCCCGCCGCCGAGCAGTCGGACATACACCGTGTTCAGGCCCTTTCGCACGTCGGCGACGGTTTCGGTGTCGCCGTCGAAGGACACCGCGATCCGGCCGTCGCGGTCGGCGAAGTAGTTGATCTGGGCGGTCCAGTCGCGGATCTGCATGGGGCCGTCCAAAGGGATCGACGTACTTCCGCGCACGCGGTGGCCGCATTGTGGTTCCGGACCGGGGGTGATGGCGCGGTTCCACCAGACGTGCGCGTCGACGATCTCGCCGGTGTCGGTGATCATCCGCAGCCTCGGGGTGGCTGCGGCGAAGGTAGTCGACGTGGCGATCGGAGCGAGCACGTGGTCGGTCATGTTCTGGGGGAAAGCCAACGGGTTCAAGACATTCCAGGGGACTTCTTGCGGCAGCAGCGGGGCGTCCGCCGCCGCGGGGAGGGCCGCGCGCACGCCGGTGATGTAGGTGCGCGCCGGGCTCGGTTCCCACGATCGGGTGAAGGTGATCGTGGAGATGACGCTGCTCAGCAGGAATAGGACAGGTATCGCGAAAAGCGTCGAGGTGGGCAGATCTCTCGGGATGCGTATCGGGCCGGTTCGCGGTCGGCGACGTTCGCGCGGCTGGACGCCATCGACCGAGCCGGTCCTGAATCGGAAACTGCTACGCGGCAGGCGTGGACGAGCGTCCGCCCTGTAGGGCCCGCGGCGGTCGGGTGACGAATCCTCCTGGGTGGCAGCGGAACGCCGCACCTGCAGAATCAGTGCGAGGGCGACCGTGGCGATCACGGCGAAGTCGGCGAAGTAGCGCATGGACTGGAGCAGCAGGGCGGCGGTGCCGGGCCCGTCGCGCAGCACGATCACCGGAGCGATGGTCCCGACGGCGTATCCCGCAGCACACAGCCAGACCGCAGTCACCCGCGCCCGTGAGCGAATTGTCCACGCGGCCAACAGGATCAGCAGTAGCCAGCAGATGAGCACGGTTAGGCCGGGCGGGTCGGCCCAGGGCGTGGCCGGTTGCCACCGTTCCCAGCGCCACGGACCACCGAACAGGGCGGGGACCAGTCCGTCCGACAACGCCCGGCTGAGCAGTGCGCCGGGATCTTCGGGCCCGGTCAGCCCGCGCGGGCGCTGGATGACCAGCAGGAACACAGCGGCCCAGGCGAGCAGAACGGCGCCGCCCGCCACCCAGAGTGCTCCCCCGCGACGAACCGCATCGCGCCAGGGCCGCCCCGCGACATGCGCCGACAACGCGACCACCGCGCACGCCACCGGAAGCACGACGATCGACTTCTCGAAGGACAGCAAAGCCACGGCGAAGACGAAGGCACCCGATACCGCGTACCGACGCCTACCAGTTCGCGCCAGCATGACGGCATCTGCGCTCACCCAGGCCAGCGCGATCTGCAACGGCAGGGAGTTCACCGCCGCCGCCCACCAGGCGAACGCGGGCACGGTCAAGGGCACGGTCAGGTAGAACAGCAACGGACCGAGCAGCCGCGCCCGCCACCCCATCAGCACGACGAGCAGCCGCAGCACCGCGAGCGAGGCGAGCAGCTGCAACCCGACGAGCACCGCCGCCGCAACGGGCCAGCTCAGCGGCGCCACCGTCGTCACCAGCCAGGTCAACGCGATCGCCAACGGCATCACGTGCCCGTCGTGGCTGGTCAGCAACAACTCCGCCGACCACAGGGAGTGCCTGCTCACCTGTCCGATGAGGATGAAATCGTCCCAGTAGAAGAACCCGGAGAATGCCACCCAGCCCCGCAGCACCAGCTGGGCGATGATCAACGCGGCGGCCACGCCGACCACCCCACGGGCAGGCAACCGTGACCACATCTGTCGAGCGGACGATGCGGTCGACAGGGGCGAGTCGAGCAGCGTCACAGACATCACGCCTCTCGACGCTAGCCCGTCCGCCCCTGTCCGGCCATCACCCCGCCGGGGCCTGGGTGTCGGCACCAACCAGCGTCCGGAAGTTCGGTAGGTCTCCTGATCGGGCGATCAGCCGTCCTCTCAGGGGTACCGCGCACCGCGGTGAAGCGGAGCGGTTGGTCTTCATGGAGCATGTGGACCGCGTCGAGGAACTGCACTGCCGCATCCGTTATGGCTGTGAGGTCGAAATCGAAGCCGGGAGTGCACGATCGACGGTTCAGCCTGTCCGGGCCCGGGCGCCGACCGCATTCGCGTAGTCCTTCGCCATGACCCGGTGGGGCATCTCGTCTCCTCGGACGAGACGACGACGGCGAACGTGACGGCTTATGCGGCGGATCACATCATCGGCTCAGCCCAGGCAGCCCGGGCCGAGCAGTGCCTTCAGGTCGCCCATCAGTGCCGAGGACGGTGATACCCGCCAGGCGTCGTCGAGCTTGAGCAGGGTGGTCTTCTCTCTGGCGCCGACATGGCGGATGTGCACGTCGGAGGTGCCTGGATGACGCGAGAGGACCTTCTTGAGTTCCTTGACCTTCTCCGGCGTGCACATGCGGGTGGTCATCACCACCGACACCGGCTTGGCCACGCCGATCGCCGAAAGGTCGGGCACCACAAGGTCGTTGGCGATCAGCGAGATGCGGTCGTCGCGGACCGAGACGCGGGCCTTCACCAGCACCACGGCGTCCTCGACCACATCCATGCCGTACACCGAGTAGGACTGCGGGAAGAACAGCACCTCCACGCCACCGGTGAGGTCCTCGAGCTGGGCCGAGGCCCAGGCCAGGCCGTTCTTGTTGATGCGGCGGTTCACCGAGGCGAGGATGCCGCCGATGGTCACCTGCGCGCCGTCCTTGACGTCGCCTTCCAGGATGGCCGGGATGGGGGTGTCCACCTGGGCGGCGAGGACGTGTTCGACACCGTTGAGCGGGTGGCCCGACACGTACAGGCCGAGCATCTCCCGTTCCAGTGCCAGTTTGTGTTTGGTTTCCCATTCGTCGTCGGGCACCTTCACGTTGAACACCGACGCCATCGACTCGTCGGCGTCGTCCATGCCGCCGAACAGGTCGAACTGGCCGATCGCCTCGGCCTTCTTCGTCGACATCACGGCGTCGATCGCATCCGAATGCACCAGCATCAGGCCCTTGCGCGGATGCCCGAGCGAGTCGAAAGCGCCTGCCTTGATGAGGGATTCGGTGACCTTCTTGGAGCAGGCCGTGGCGTCGATCTTGTTCAGGTAGTCGGAGAAGTCGGTGAACTTCGACTTCTCCTTGCGGGCGGCGATGATCGAGGACACCACGTTGGCGCCGACGTTGCGGACCGCGCCGAGACCGAAGCGGATGTCCTTGCCCACCGAGGCGAAGTTCTGCTCCGACTCGTTGACATCGGGCGGCAGCACCGTGATGCCCATCTTGCGGCAGTCCGACAGGTAGACCGCGGCCTTGTCCTTGTCGTCACCGACGGAGGTGAGCAGACCGGCCATGTACTCGGCCGGGTAGTTCGCCTTCAGGTAGGCCGTCCAGAAGGAGACGAGGCCGTACCCGGCGGCGTGCGACTTGTTGAACGCGTAACCGGCGAACGGGAGGATCGTGTCCCACAGCGCCTTGATGGCCGGTTCGGAGAAGTCGTTGGCGAGCATGCCCTCGCGGAAGCCGGCATAGGCCTCTTCCAGCACCGACAGCTTCTTCTTACCCATGGCGCGGCGCAGGATATCGGCTTGGCCGAGCGAGTACCCGGCCACCTTCTGCGCGATCTGCATGATCTGTTCCTGATAGACGATCAGGCCGAAGGTGTCGGCCAGGATGTCTTTCAGTGGCTCTTCGAGCTCGGGGTGGATCGGTTTGACTTCTTGCCGCCCGTTCTTGCGGTCGGCGTAGTCGTTGTGGGCGTTCATGCCCATCGGGCCGGGACGGTAGAGCGCGAGCACCGCGACGATGTCGCCGAAGCCGGTGGGCTGCATGCGGCGCAGCAGGTCGCGCATGGCGCCGCCGTCGAGCTGGAACACGCCGAGAGTGTCGCCGCGGGCGAGCAATTCGTAGGTGGCCGGGTCGTCGAGCGGCAGGTTGTCCATGTCGAGATCGATGCCGCGGTTGGCCTTGATGTTCTCCAGGGCGTCACCGATGACGGTGAGGTTGCGCAGGCCGAGGAAGTCCATCTTCAGCAGGCCGATGGCCTCGCACGACGGGTAGTCCCACCCGGTGATGATCGCGCCGTCCTGGGCGCGTTTCCACACCGGGATGGCGTCGGTGAGCGGCTCCGAGGACATGATGACCGCGCAGGCGTGCACGCCCGCGTTGCGGATCAGTCCTTCCAGACCCTTCGCGGTCTCGTAGATCTTGGCGACATCGGGGTTGGTGCTGATGAGTTCGCGGACCTCGGCGGCTTCCTTGTACCGCTCGTGGTCGGGATCGGTGATGCCGGCGACCGAGATGTCCTTGGCCATGATCGGCGGGGGCAGCGCCTTGGAGATCTGGTCGGCGATGGCGAAACCGGGCTGGCCGAACAGGACTCGCGCGGAGTCCTTGATCGCGGCCTTGGTCTTGATGGTGCCGAACGTGATCACCTGGGCCACCCGGTCGCTGCCCCACTTCTCGGTGGCGTAGCGGACCATCTCACCGCGGCGGCGATCGTCGAAGTCGATATCGATATCGGGCATCGACACGCGCTCGGGGTTGAGGAATCGCTCGAACAGCAGACCGTGCGGGATGGGGTCGATATTGGTGATGCCCATCGCGTAGGCGACCAGCGAACCGGCGGCCGAACCACGGCCTGGGCCGACGCGGATACCGACTTCGAGTGCGTGCTTGATGAGGTCACCGACGACGAGGAAGTAGGCGGGGAACCCCATGTCGCAGATGACTTTGAGCTCGAAGTCGGCGCGGTCGAGGTATTCGCGCGACGGACCGTCGGGGAAGCGGCGATCCAGTCCTTCGAGGACTTCCTTGCGCAGCCAGCTGGCCTGGGTGTGGCCTTCGGGGACCGGGAAGATCGGCATCCGGTCGCGGTGTTCCCACACCTCGTCGTAGGGCTGGACTCGTTCGCCGATGAGTTCGGTGTTGTCGCAGGCGCCGGGGACCTCGGCGTCCCAGATGGCACGCATCTCTTCGGCGGACTTCAGGTAGTAGCCGTCACCGTCGAATTTGAAGCGGGTCGGGTCCGAGAGCGTCTTGCCGGTTTGAATGCACAGCAGCGCTTCGTGATTGGTCGACTGATCCTTGGTGACGTAATGGCAGTCGTTGGTGGCCAGCGGGGGGATATCGAGCTGCTTGCTCACCATGAGCAGGCCCTCACGCACACGGCGCTCGATCGACAGACCGTGGTCCATCACCTCGAGAAAGAAGTTCTCCTTACCGAAGATCTCCTGCCACTTCGCGGCGGCCTCGAGGGCTTCGCGCTCGTGCCCGAGGCGAAGACGGGTCTGCACCTCACCGGAGGGGCAACCGGTGGTGGCGATGATGCCCTCGGCGTGCTGGGCGATGATCTCCTCGTCCATCCGCGCCCATTTACCGAGCTGGCCTTCGATGGAGGCCAGGCTCGACAGCTTGAACAGGTTGCGCAGACCGGTCGCGTTCTCGGCGACCATCGTCATATGGGTGTAGGCACCGGAACCGGAGACGTCGTCACTCTTCTGCGACGGATCACCCCACAGCACACGCTTGGTGTCGAACCGCGAACCCGGCGCGATATAGGCCTCGATACCGATGATCGGCTTGATGCCCGCCTTCTTCGCGGAGTTGTAGAACTCCGAAGCGCCGTACATGTTGCCGTGGTCGGTCATCCCGACCGCGGTCATCCCCAACCGCTCCGCCTCCGCGAACAACGGCGAAATCTTCGCCGCACCGTCGAGCATGGAGTACTCGGTGTGGTTGTGCAGGTGAACGAACGATCCGGACGAAGCCAAGACGGTCCTTCCTCCCATGGTGTCGACGGGGGTTGGCCTTGGCATTCTATGCACGTGGGTACGACAGGTTTCGCCACGCCATGCTGGCGCCCCGGGCGTTGCCTCGCCGCTCCCGGCGTGTCATGACCAAGGTCACGGAGAGTCGTTGTCGACACGCTGCGCAGAATTCGCGACACGAGGTCCTGAGCGTAGTTTCCCGACTGTGAGCGAGCACGGGGGTGGCGCGGGAACGTTCGACGATTTTCCGTTTGCGGACCAAGTTCTGGCACGTCAGACGATCGCCGATCTCACCGATCACGAACGCTCGGCCATCGAGTCGTATGCGCTCAACGGCTATGAACCGATCAACTCCGCGCTACGGGGCTCCATCCCGATGACGCCTGCGTTGGCGCGTCGTGTTGCCCACATCAGATCCGGCCTTCGTCGCTACCCACTACGGCAGACTGTTCGGGTCACTCGTGAGGTCGATGCATGGGTACTCGGAGTCGACGCGAGTGACGCCGAGTCGATCGCGTCGGTCATCGGCGAGTACTTCACAGAGCTCGGTTTCCTCTCGACCTCCGGCCTGCAGTTCCCGCCTCGATCGGCGCGCCATCGGAATCCGGTGATCCTCGAACTGCTCGTTCCACAAGGCACGCCGGCACTGCGGCTCGGCGAATTGGCGGAGGTCAGGGATGAGCGCGAGATCCTCATCATCGATGTCCGGACCTATCTTGTCGCGAACGCCACCTTCGATGAGCGGCGTAGGATGTGGCGCATCGAGGCGATCGTGGTTCAGGAGGAACAGTGAGCGCACTGACTGATGAATCGATGCGGCCCGTTCGGGCGACGCCCAGCCCCGAACAGGCGGAGAAGTTACGCAAGAGCGCCGAGAAGGTGCTCGGTAGGAAACTGCCGCCGTCCAAAGCCGAGCGCGCGAAGAAGTCTGCCTGAGCCTCGCAGAGCGCCGCCATAATCGGGGCGTGCGAGCGGACCGGAAAATCCTATGACCACCTTCGTTGTCGCTGTCGCGGTGGTGGCGGTGATGGCGTTGGTCGTGTTGCTGATCTGGCGGCGGACGCAGGGGGTGGTGACGACTCCGGCGCAGCGGGCGGTGCATCAGGCGTTGCATACGGCGTCGTTGGCGGCGGTGCCGTTGCGGCGGGGGTTGACCGAGGAGTCCGCGCGGGCGGCGGCGCCGCATCTGCGGACGTTGGCGGCGGCGGAGGGGCTGGGGGTCGCGGACGCGGAGGGGGTCTTGCTGGCGTGGGACGGGCCGCATACGGGGATGCTCGGGTCGTTCGGTGCGGCGGCGCGGCGGGCCATCGCTTCGGAGCGGCCGGTGCTGGTCGACGGTGACGAGCACACGTTGATCGCGCAGCCGTTGCTGATCGATGTGGGGGCGGCGGTCGGTGCGCTCGGGATGGTGATCACCGGAAAGCCCGGTCCCGGGATGCTCGGTGCGGCGGCCGAGGTGGCGCGGTATGCCTGTGGGCAGCTGGAATTGGCGGAACTGGATGCCTCGCGGGCCCGGGTCGACCGGGCGGAGGTGCGGGCATTGCGCGCCCAGATCAGTCCGCATTTCATCTACAACGCGCTCAATACGATCGCCTCGTTCGTGCGCACCGATCCCGACCGGGCGCGCGAACTGATCCTCGAATTTGCCGATTTCACCCGGTACTCGTTCCGGGCGGCGGGCGAATTCACCGTGCTCGCCGACGAATTGCGCAATATCGAACGGTATCTGGCCTTGGAGCAGGCGCGTTTCGGTGACGCACTCGACGTGCGGTTACGGATCGCCCCGGAGGTGCTCGGCGTGGTGCTGCCGTTCCTCGCCCTGCAACCGCTGGTCGAGAACGCGGTCCGGCACGGACTCGGCGGCGGCAGACACGGCGGGCAGTTGAGCATCGTCGCCAGCGACGAGGGCACCGACTGCCTCATCAGCGTCGAGGACGACGGCATCGGCATGGACCCCGACCTCCTGCGCTCCGGCGCCCTCGACGCCGTCGACACCTCCGGCCCCACCCGCACCGGCGAAGCCGCCCACGTAGGCCTGTCCAACGTCGACGACCGCCTCCGCGCCGCCTTCGGCAACGACTACGGCCTCGTCGTCGAAACCGCCCCCGGCGCAGGCACCAAGGTCAGCATGCGAGTCCCCAAGTTCCGCCCCGGAATCCGCGCCTGACCACCTCCCGGAGACACGATGACCCTGCACGGTAGGTGAATCAGTGTGCCTCTTGGTGCGGCGGAATGCCTGGAACGACCGACATACCAGGGGCTTCACGACCGCAAGCTCACGATCCGTCGCCACATTTCATAGCAGGGTCGAATCAGTACTGAAGAGCCACATGCGAAACGCGTTGTCTCGCACCACTTTCCCGCTATTCGTACAGCCCCTGTGCTAGGCTCGAACCGGTCGCAAATATCCTGACCAGACATCTCGGGGGGTGGATGGCTAACATCTGGGCACACTCGGCACTGACCGCCCCTGAATTCGCCCTCCTCGGAGGCCGTTATCTTTAGATCCCAGCTCCAGCTGAGTACACCACCTACGTGACTGTCACATGTGAGGCATGGTGAAGCATTCATGTCATTTCGACCAATAGGCCTAGTCGCCGCTTTTGCCGCGGCCATTGCTGTAGCCGCAGCAATCTACGTATTGCAGCAGCCCGACGAATCAGCATATACAGTCGATTTACAACTAATGGGCGAATTTTCAGGCAGTGGTGCGTTTTCATTCAGCGACGACGGTGAGAAGATTTTCGCCACGACCGAACCGCCTGGTAGCAATACGCCTAATATTGTCGCGATATGGGACGCTAAGAGCCAAGCCAAGCTGGGAGAGCTGGTGTGCGACAACTTGGAGCGCTTGCATACGCCGCATCAGACGAGCCCAGTGACCGCAATCGCCACAAGCCCTGATGGGAAAATAATTGCGATAGCGGGTCCATGTGGGAACATTCCTGGAATGGAGTATTGGGGACTAACCTCGATACAACTGTGGGACATCGAATCTAGAACACTCATCAAGACTATCCGAACTTCCAGCTACGCGCATTACCTAAAACTCTTGTTCAGCCCCGATGGACAGGTGATTTATGCATCCGGCACCGGCGGTCCGACTGTAACGTCTACGCTTGCGATTGTAGACGTGTGGAACGTCGAACAATCCCGACTGCTGACAACCCTCGAAACAGGGACGAGCGGCATTGTGACAGGCACTTCTATCTCAGGGAATGGCGAGTTAATCGCGGTGGCGGTCGAATCAGTCGACGAAGTAGACAACGGGCGGGTCATGCTCTGGAGAACCAACTCGTACGAGCCACTCGAACTCGACCTTACAGGCGTTCGACAGATTGAATTTCACCCCGACAATATGCGACTAATCGCAGGAAAAATCGACTCTTCGATTCATCTGGTCGATATCTCTTCCTCCGACATCATTCGGCAAATGTTTGCCCCCTTGAAGTGTGAGCATAATAGAATTGATGGCTTAGCGATAAGCCCTGACGGAAGATTAATTGTCGGAACTGGATATAACATGCCGGCGATATTCTGGCGGGTCCACGATGGGACGGCATTGAAATCCTTGCCTACTGAATGTGACGATGTTGATTTCGATCCCGTCTGGGGAAAGATGGCTTTCAATTCGTCGGGCAGCCTCTTCGCAATGCACTCGGGGACGAAGATCTCTGTGTGGAAAATGGAACGGGTTTAGTAAATTGCCTAACAGAATACGGCCGGCGCGGCCACGACGTCCAAACCGAGTACCGAGTATCAAACCACGACCTCGGCCCGGCAAACGTGAGCGGTTCATCACGCGCACGCTCAATGCAGTTTCAGGGCTTGGTCGCACAACGAAAGTGGCTATTGGCCTGCTGTTGACAGCTGCCTTATCGGGAATAATAGGCATCGTCGGCACTACATACGGCCCAGATATTGGGGACCAGCTTCGCCTCGGCGAGCCATTGAAAGTGGTAGTTCAGCACGATATCGGCGAACGCGGCCACGTATATGCCCTCCCGTCGATAATTTCCGACAGCGCAGAGAGCATTCCTCTGGCAGATCTCGAAAATACAATAACTGCACACCAAGGGGTTATGGTGAGCCCTCTCCATCTGAAGATACTCGTTGAGGGCGCGAGAAATAGCACGGTAACAATTTCGGATATTGAATTCCGCGTCACCAAGCGATCCCGCCCGTACGATGGAACTCTTATCGTAGCCAAAGGTCAGGGTGCCGAGGAGAACCTGAAGAGCTGCGTGAATATTTCGAGCCAAATTCCAAGAGTTGCACAACGCGAAGATGGAAAGGATTGTTCGGAGTCGAAGACACCATACTTCGGAGGAAATCGCGTGGAACTGAAGCTCGGCGAACAGTACGCACTGGACATCGAGGTATTTGCTCCACCGGAATCCGACTCGGCAGGCTATTACGAGTTTGAAATCATACTCCATACCGTCGTTTCGGGGGAAGCTAAGGACGTGGTCGTAAGAAATGGCGATGCCCCGTTTGGTATCAGCTCCTATGCATTAGGTTACTCGGAAATATTTGGTCGCCTCACGGGCGATAAAGGTGGTGTTCAGAAGGCTGATTCAGTAGACATCTGCGATCCGTCGTGCCACTTGGTAACCACGAAGTGATCCTTTCCTGGCAGCGGGCTCTGGCAGGAAAGGACCCGTTGTCCGAAACGATAGAGATTTGGCTATGCCCACTGGCTTCGAGGATTTCTTCGTGACCAGGTCTTTTCAGGAGCAGCATCCGTCAGAGCGACCTGAAGCCGATTGGTTTCGCCGATCTAATTCTGCCAAGATTGGCTCGCGGAGATCCAGGTTCCGGCAGTAACGGTGCCATCCAGGACGGGGTTCACGCATCTGCCGAGGTACTCGAAGGCAGCATCGGTCAGATGCAGCTCAGCAGGCAGAGCACGCACCATGCGCGCGGTAGCCGGATAGGACTCCTTCCAGCGCGGTCCGGGCATGACGATCGCACTGGGTAGTTCGAGCGTCGGCCGGTGCCGACGTTGGTGGTCGAGCGAGCGGCGGAACAACTCTGCATCGAAGTCCGAGGTTCGAATGATCAACAGCAGATCGACCAGATCACGCCACCTCGACGAGGGAATCCGTGCTTCGCCGTGGTACTCGTACATCGCGGCGAGTTTGTCGCCGATCTGGTCGACCAGCGGGTAACACGCCAGACGCGGCGAGGGCTCGACATCGTCGATGTCGATTGTGGGCGTCGGCGTCACCCAATCGATCGCGCCGACAAGCTGTTTGCCCGCGGTGAGGTCGATGGGGAAGTGCTGGAGTCGCTTCGTTCCCAGCATAGGAGTGGACTGCAGCTTCCAGACCGGGGTAGCGCCTTCGTTGTCGTTGCGACTGCGGATCCGGAGTTGGAAGGTGAAGCGGTCGAGCTGGCTGGGTGCGCTCACCAGCGCATGCAGTTCCTCGAAGGCCTGCTCGAGCCCATTGTTCAGGTGGAGCAGGTCGAGGTCCTGGCTGTGGCGTGCACCTGGGATCCTGACCAGCAATGATGTCCCGCCCTTGAGGATCCAGTGTCCGGCAGGTTCGAGGAACACCCTGGCCAGCATCCGCTGCATGAAGAATTCGCGGTGCAGTTCGGCGGTGGGCCGCTTCAGATCACGCGCGCGGTCACGGATCCGCTCGTTGATTGCGCTCTGGAATCCCCGGTCGTTCGGATATCTGTGGTTCGTCATTTCCGCCCCGATTCTCGTTGTCGTCCTTCTGTTGAACTGCACGCCTCAGAGCGGCCGACACCGAATCTGTTCCGGACAGACGCCCCGAGAGCCTGCGAATCAGTACTTCCAACTCGAGAACTTCTGCACTGCTCGGGCCAGGCCGTTGCGACAGAAGGTAATTCAGCAAAGCCGCCGACAGGTCATCGGCGCTGGTGGTTGCGGGGTCGGGGTGGGCCGACCTTTCGGAGGCGCGGAAGTGCTTGACCTGGACGGGGATCGGATTGTTCTCGGCATCGTAGAACACGAGGTCGAGCCCGATATCGTCGCGGGTCAGTGCTGTTACCGAAGCCGGGATGCCAGCCTGGCGGATGAAATCGTGAACCAGAGCCTCACCGGCGCCTACCCGGAAGCCGTAGTAATGCGCGTAGGGGCGCAGCGCGGATGCCAGCTCGTCACGGGTGATGTCCTCGGTGAGGATCGCGTCACGCACGACGCCGGCCAGGTGCCCACCATCGGTGCGGGCCACCGCGAGATCGACCACCGTGCGCAGCGGTCGGGTCACGGGTAGCCCGGCAACCATGTGCCAGTCCTCGGGCGACAGCTCTCGGACATGAAACTTCACATCCGGGCTTCGAGTGCTCCGCCGCCGCGGCACCGTGAACTCGTGCACATCGGCGTCGACGTCGCCGAGTCCTTGGATCAACGCAGCGGATCGGTGCGACACCACACCCAGCGGCACCCCGTCGGCGAGCCGCGCGGACGCCTGGCGTCCCGGCGCCAAGGCCAGCCATTCGGCGCGAATCGGGTCCTCCGGATTCGTGGGCGCGCCGGTCAGCCGGTAGACGCCTTGCCGCAGCCGAATTATCAGCTCCGCATCGGCCAGACGTTTGAGCTGCTGCGCGGTGACCCCGGCCGTCACGGCTTGAGCGGAGGTGAACAGGCCCCACTGCGCCTCGGCCAGATCAGCCAAGACGAGCAGTCGATCCTCCACCTTCATGCATCAAAAATACCAGACCGATCATCATTACTCTGCTGTTGAAGGAAAGTTCCGCACAATCCTGGGTATTTTCGACGTACAGCTTGAAGTGTTGAGGCGGCATTACTCTGGACGGCAGGGCGTACGTGGCCTACGTCGGAAGTCAGCCGTTACGATGAGCGAGCTGTGACCTGGAACACTGATAACACTTCGGCTGCTCTGCGGGTGCTGGCTGTCGATGACGAGAAGCCCGCGCTCGATGAGTTGGTGTATCTGCTCAACGAGCAGGTCGGGGTGGGGGAAGTGCACGGGGCGTCCGAGGCGACGGGGGCTTTGCGGGTGTTGCGGGCGCATCCGGTCGATGCGGTGTTTCTCGATATCGATATGCCGGGGCTGACGGGGATGGAGTTGGCGGGGATTCTGTCGGAGTTCGCCGAACCGCCCGCGGTGGTGTTCGTGACCGCGCACGACGATCACGCGGTGGCCGCGTTCGATCTGGGGGCGGTGGATTACCTGCTCAAACCGTTGCGGGCGGCGCGGCTGGCGGAGGCGGTGCGGCGGATCGCGGCCGCCAGGGCGACGGTGTCGGCTTCGCCGCCGCAGCAGGCGCATCCGAGCGAGGTGATCCCGGTGGAGCTCGGTGGGGTCACCACGCTGGTGCACCGGGCCGATGTGGCCTGGGTGGAGGCCGACGGCGACTATGCGCGCCTGCACACCAGGACCGGGTCGCATCTGGTGCGTATCCCGCTCACCGCCCTCGAATCACGGTGGGAGGGTGCGGGTTTCCTGCGGGTGCACCGGTCCTACCTCGTGGCGTTGCGGCTGGTCACCGGGTTGCGCAGCACGGGAAGCGGCACGGTTGTCTGCCTGCGCGCCGAGGGAGCATCGGGCGCGGTGGAGTTGCCGGTGAGCAGGCGCCAGGTGCGTGAACTCAAACAGCGGCTCGTGCACGGGCCACGGCAGAACTGGTCGCAGCGATGACCGGTCCGCAACGGCCACAGCGCGAGCGGGTGGTGCTCGCGCAGCGGCGCGGTGCGCGTCGAGTGCGTACCCGCACCGAGGTGGTGGAGCAGACCGATCTCGGGGCGGCACTGATCGGCGGCTTGATCCGCGCCCAGCTCGGGCTCGCCCTTCGCCTCGGATTCGTGGTCGTCGCCGGGTTCGGGGCGCTCCCGCTGCTGTTCGGGATCGACGCCGTCGCCTCGACGACTGTCCTCGGTATCCGCCTCCCCTGGCTGATCCTCGGCCTCCTCGCGTTCCCGCTGCTGTACGCGGTGGGCCGGGTATATGTGCGGCTGGCCCAGCGCAACGAGGACGACTTCCTCGAACTGGCAGGTGACTGAGCCCGTGCGTAGTCGAATGCCGGCGTCGCGGGCGCCGCGCAGCACAGTGCCCATCTGTACGGCGGGTAACGCTGCCACGGTGGAAGACGAGGCGTTACGCGGGAGCACCCCCCGATGACCTCGGCCATCCCGATGCTCACCGTGGCGGCGCTGTTGCTCGCAGCCCTGGCCACGATCGGAATCGGCCTGTACGGGGTCCGCCTGTCGCGCACGACGTCGGACTTCCTGGTCGCCTCCCGCACGGTCGGTTCACGCTGGAACGCGGCCGCGATCTCGGGCGAATACCTCTCCGCCGCGTCCTTTCTCGGCGTCGCGGGACTGATCGCCAAGTACGGCGCCGACGCACTCTGGTACCCGGTGGGGTTCACGGCAGGCTACCTGGGTCTGCTGATGTTCGTCGCCGCTCCCCTTCGCCGCTCCGGCGCCTACACCGTCCCCGACTTCGCCGAGTTCCGGCTCGGTTCGATCCGGCTGCGGCGGATGGCCGCCGGGGTGGTCGTCGTGGTGTGCGCGGTGTACCTGATCCCCCAGTTCCAGGGCGCGGGCCTGACCCTGCACCTGCTGCTCGGGGTGCCCGCCTGGGTGGGCGCGGTCGCGGTCGGCACCATCGTGCTCGCCAATGTGATCGGCGGCGGGATGCGCTCGGTGACGCTGGTGCAGGCCTTCCAGTACTGGCTGAAACTGACCGCCGTCGCGATTCCCGCCCTTGTCCTCGGGATGCACTTCCTCACCGACGAACGCCCGCTCGGCACCCCGGCCCCGCCGACGGTCGACCGGCTCACCACGGTCGACATCACCACGGATGTGGTTGTGCACCTGGATGTTTCCCAGGTGGTCACCGTGCACGGCACTCTCGACGGGCAGGACACCTCAGGCCAGGTGACATTGACACCGGGCGACCACACCCTGACCGAAGGCACCGAACTGCTCCTGGCACCCGGTTCGGCGGTACCGGTGGTCGCCGGCGCGCCGTCCGACGGCACCGGCTGGGTCGAACCCGGCGGCGGCTTCGGCGGGAATCATCCCCGTTACCAGGTGTTCTCGCTGATCGTCGCGACTTTTCTCGGCACCATGGGGCTACCGCACGTGCTCGTCCGCTTCTACACGAACCGGGACGGACCATCGGCGCGGCGCACGGCGCTGACCGTGATCGGTCTGGTCGGCCTGTTCTATCTGTTCCCGATCCTGCTCGGCGTCTTCGCCCGGCTGTACGTGCCGCAACTGCTCATCACCGGCGCCTCCGACGCGGCGGTCGTGCTGTTGCCCGGTGCAGTCCTCGGCGGGCTCGGCGGGCAGATGCTCACCGCGCTGGCGGCGGCCGGCGCGATCGCGGCGTTCCTGTCCACGTCGTCGGGATTGCTGGTGAGTCTGGCCGGGGTACTCAGCACCGACGTGCTGCGCGGCCGGATCCGTGACTTCCGGGCGGCGGCGCTGGTGGCCGGGCTCGTTCCGCTCACCCTCGCGCTCACCGTCGCCTCGCTCGATCTGTCGCGAACGGTCGCGCTCGCGTTCTCGGTGGCCGCCTCGACCCTGTGCCCGCTGCTCGTACTCGGCATCTGGTGGCGTGGGCTCACCGCCACCGGCGCGGCCTGCGGGATGCTCGTCGGCGCTGTCACCGCGGGCGGGGCGACCGTTCTCGCGGTGCTCGGCGGCGTACCAACGCACGTGGCGAACGGCTGGGCGACGGCGATCGTCGACTATCCGGGCGCGGTGAGCGTGCCGCTGGCCTTCGCGGTGACCATCGTGGTGAGCCTGCTCGGCAAGCGGCCGGACGGGCGGGTCGTCGCGGGCATCTTCCTGCGCATGCACGCACCGGAACGGCTCGGGATGGGCGCGGACCGCAACCCGGTCGACCGCTGACCGGCCGACCGTTCATCGCACGCCGACGACCGTTCACCGCACAGGTGAGCACCTTCACCGAGTGACCCACACCACAGAACGTCGTGCGTCCTACCGTCATCACAGAGCACGTCCCCCTTCACGCTAGGACCCCGGCATGACCGAAACCGACACCGAAGAAGCGCCCGACCGGCGCCCGCCGAGTGCCGACGAATTCCTCGCCGTGCAGGCGAGCCCGCAGTTCCAGGATCTGCGGAACCGGCTGCGCCGCTTCGTCTTCCCGATGACCGCACTGTTCCTGGTGTGGTACCTGACCTATGTGGTGCTCGGCGCGTACGCGCACGACTTCATGGCCACTCCGGTCTTCGGCAATATCAACGTCGGACTGCTGCTCGGCCTCGCGCAGTTCGTCACGACCTTCGTCATCACCGGCGCGTATGTCCGGTTCGCCAACCGTGAGCTGGATCCGCGGGCCGCGGCCATCCGGGAAGAACTCGAAGGGGACCGCGCATGAGCATTCTCGCCGCGGATACGACGGTGGGTAACCCCGTCGCCAATATCGCTATCTTCGGGCTGTTCGTGGTGGTCACCATGATCGTGGTGATCCGGGCCAGCCGCAACAACGCCAGTGCCGCGGACTATTTCACCGGTGGTCGCGGGTTCTCGGGACCGCAGAACGGGATCGCCATCGCCGGTGACTACCTGTCGGCGGCCAGCTTCCTCGGTATCGCCGGCGCCATCGCCGTCTACGGCTACGACGGGTTCCTGTACTCGATCGGGTTCCTCGTCGCCTGGCTGGTCGCGCTGCTGCTGGTGGCCGAAATGCTGCGCAACACCGGCAAATTCACGATGGCCGACGTGCTCAGCTTCCGGTTGAAGGAAGGCCCGGTTCGTACCGCGGCCGCGCTGACCACGCTCACCGTGTCGCTGTTCTATCTGCTCGCGCAGATGGCGGGCGCGGGCGGTCTGGTCGCCTTGCTGCTCGACATCTCCTCGCGTGCGGGGCAATCGGTGGTCATCGCGATCGTCGGTGTGCTGATGATCGTTTATGTGCTCGTCGGCGGGATGAAGGGCACCACCTGGGTGCAGATCATCAAGGCGGTCCTGCTGATCGCCGGTGCCGCGCTGATGACGGTGATGGTGTTCGCCAAGTTCGGGTTCAACCTGTCCGACATCCTCGGTGCCGCACAGGAATCGGTGAGCGAGTCGGCCAACAAGGCCGTCGCGAGCCGCGATGTGCTCGCCCCGGGCGCCCAGTACGGCGGCAGCGAGATGTCGAAGCTGAACTTCCTGTCGCTGGGTCTGGCACTGGTGCTCGGCACCGCCGGTCTGCCGCACGTCCTGATGCGCTTCTACACGGTGCCGACCGCGAAAGAGGCTCGGCGCTCGGTGGTGTGGGCGATCGGCCTGATCGGCGCGTTCTACCTGTTCACCCTGGTGCTCGGGTACGGCGCGGCCGCCATCGTGGGCCCGGACAAGATCCTGGCCGCGGCGGGTGGGCAGAACGCGGCGGCACCGCTGCTCGCCTTCGAGCTCGGCGGCGTGATCCTGCTCGGGGTGATCTCGGCGGTGGCGTTCGCGACCATCCTCGCGGTCGTCGCCGGTCTCACGATCACCGCGTCGGCGTCGTTCGCGCACGACATCTACGCCAGCGTGATCAAGAAGGGCAAGGTCGACGAGGGCAAGCAGGTGCGCGTCTCGCGGATCACCGCCGTGGTGATCGGTGTGCTCGCCATCGGGCTCGGCATCCTGGCCAACGGCCAGAACATCGCGTTCCTGGTGGCGCTGGCCTTCGCGGTGGCGGCGGCGGCGAACCTGCCGACCATCCTGTACTCGCTGTTCTGGAAGCGCTTCAACACCACCGGCGCGCTGTGGTCGATGTACGGCGGCTTGATCTCGACCATCGTGCTCATCGTGTTCTCGCCCGCCGTGTCGGGCACCAAGACCTCGATGATCACCGGGACCGATTTCCACTGGTTCCCGCTGTCCAACCCGGGCATCGTGTCCATCCCGCTGGCGTTCGTGCTCGGTGTGGTCGGCACCTACCTGGGTGGCCGCGGCGAGCAGGTCGACCTCGGCAAGGCCGCGGAGATGGAAGTACGTGCCCTGACCGGCGTCGGTGCGGAGAAGGCGATCTCGCACTGATGTCCCCCACGCCCGTTCCGGTGGTTCACCCCACCGGAACGGGCTGTACCCCTGAGTGTTTCGAAGGAGAATTGTTGTGACCGGCGCAGTGACCAATCCCGCGACGAGCTTCGGACCGAGTGCGGAGTTCGCCGCCCAGGCGAACGCGACCGCCGACCTCTACGAGCGGGCCGACGCCGACCGCGACGGCTTCTGGGCCGAACAGGCGCGCCGGTTGCACTGGCACACGCCGTTCACGCAGGTCCTGGACTGGTCGGACGCACCGGTGGCGAAGTGGTTCGCCGACGGAGAGCTGAACGTGGCCTACAACTGCCTCGACCGGCATGTGCTCGACGGGCACGGCGACCAGGTCGCCGTCCTGTGGGAGGGTGAGCCGGGCGATTCGCGCGCGATCACCTATCAGGAGCTGCTCGACGAAGTGTGCCGGGCGGCCAACACTTTCAGCACGCTCGGTCTCGTTTCCGGTGACCGGGTCGCCATCTACATGCCGATGGTGCCCGAGGCGATCGTGGCGATGCTGGCGTGTGCGCGGCTGGGGCTCACCCATTCGGTGGTGTTCGCCGGGTTCTCGCCGAGCGCGCTCCGGCAGCGGGTGGACGACGCGCAGGCGCGGCTGATCGTGACGACCGACGGGCAGTGGCGGCGGGGTAAGCCCGCGCCGCTGAAGTACGCCGTGGACGAGGCGCTCGGTGACGACCCGACCAGCGTCGAGCATGTGCTGGTGGTGCGGCGGACCGGGCTGGAGGTGCCGTGGACCGAGGTTCGTGATCTGTGGTGGGACGAAACGGTTTCCACCGCTTCGCCGTCGCACGAGGCGCAGGCGTTTCCGGCCGAACATCCGTTGTTCATCCTCTACACCTCCGGGACCACCGGGAAGCCGAAGGGCATCCTGCACACCAGCGGCGGGTACCTCACCCAAACCGCCTACACCCATCACAACGTGTTCGATCACAAAGCGGGACAAGACGTCTACTGGTGCACCGCCGACATCGGATGGGTCACCGGACACAGCTACATCGTCTACGGACCGCTGGCCAACCGCGCCACCCAGGTCGTCTACGAAGGCACCCCGAACTCCCCGAACGAGCACCGCCACTTCGAGATCATCGAAAAGTACGGCGTCACCATCTACTACACCGCTCCCACGCTGATCCGCACATTCATGAAGTGGGGGCGCGAGATCCCCGACGCCCATGACCTGTCGTCGCTGCGGCTGCTGGGTTCGGTCGGCGAGCCGATCAATCCCGAGGCGTGGCGCTGGTACCGGGAAGTGTTCGGCGACAACAAGACTCCCATCGTGGACACGTGGTGGCAGACCGAGACCGGCGCCATCATGATCTCGCCGCTGCCCGGCGTCACCGATGCCAAGCCCGGCGCGGCCATGTGTGCGCTGCCCGGCATTTCGGCGAAGGTCGTCGACGACGACGGAGCACCGCTGGGCGCCGACGCGTCGGGCCTGCTCGTATTGGACAAGCCGTGGCCCTCGATGCTGCGCGGTATCTGGAACGACATGGACCGCTACCGCGAAACCTATTGGCAGCGTTTCGCTTCCGAAGGCTGGTACTTCGCCGGTGACGGCGCCAAACTCGACACCGACGGCGACCTCTGGGTCCTCGGCCGCGTCGACGACGTCATGAACGTCTCCGGCCA
>NZ_JBSGIJ010000033.1:0-42101 GCF_053605015.1 Nocardia sp. NPDC003979 | reverse complement strand
TTCGTAACGCCCGTTTCTGAGTCGAGGCAATCGGGCGGGATCGTCTGCGCGAGAACGGAAAGCACCCGACCCGTCGTTTCGGTCGGGTGCCACCGTTTCAGTTCTGTTTGGCGCGAGTGCTGGCGAGTCGGTATGAGTCGGTGCCGGTTTCGATGATATGGCCGCCGAAGGTGAGCCGGTCGACGATCGCAGCGCAGAGGCGTGGGTCGGTGAAGGTCTTGGTCCAGCCCGAGTAGCTGTCGTTGGAGGCGATCGCGACAGAGTACTTTCTCCTCGCGTTCGGTCAGAACCTGGAACAGTTTGTCGAAGTCGGATGCGTCTCTGCGAGGTGGCTAGCGGCCACTTGTCCGGCGGACCGAGGCGCGCAGACCGCGAAAACAGGTGGCCGCCAGATGATGCGTGGCACCAGGATGCTGGAATGGCCAACGAGATGAACACCGCCCACCGGATCATCTGGCGGGACCTTTCCGAACCGACGCGCCACGCTGTCGAAGAACGCGTCGGTGCGCGGGTACGTTCCGCGGTGACCCAACCCGGCGGATTCAGCCACGGTCTAGCGGCCCGGCTGGTGCTCGATGACGATCGTGTGGTGTTCGCGAAGGCCATCACCACCGATGACCCGCTCATCACCATGTACCGCACCGAAGCGACCACCGCCACACGGCTACCACCGCGTGTGCCAGCGCCGCGAGTGTTGGCCACGATCGAGGCCGACGGCTGGTTGGTCATGATCTTCGAGCACATCTCCGGCGCCCACCCTCGGCTCGAGGATCCGGTCGAGTTGGCCGCGGTGCTGACTGCGGTCGAGCTGATGTCGGAGGCGCTAGATCCGAGCCCACTGCCTCGACGTGCCGACCATCGATGACCTCTATGGCGTGAAGCTCGCCGGCTGGCGCCGCTATGCCGAACAGGGCCCACCCGCTGATCTCGACGACTGGTCGCGACGCAACCTGGACAGGCTCGCGGCTTTGGAGGGCGACTGGACCACTTCGGCAGCGGGAAAAGTATTGCTGCACACCGATCTTCGTCCCGACAACATGCGGATGCGCCCCGACGGAACCGTGGCTGTGGTCGATTGGGCGTGGCCATGCACTGGCGCAGCCTGGGTCGATCTCGTCATGCTCACACCAGCCATCGCCAACAAGGGAATCGATCCGGATCCGATCCTGGCAACCCACCCCGTAACTAGAAACACCGATCCCGCCTCCATAAACTCATTGCTCTGCGGACTCTCCGGCTACTGGGCCAGCGCCAGCCGTCAACCACCGCCGCCGCGCGCACCACAGCTCCGCGAACACCGCGCCCGCGCCGAACACGTGACAACGCAATGGCTGCGTCGCAGACTCGGCTGGCCGTAGCGCTAACGGTCGGACATTCGCAGATCGAGGACGGTGCGAGGGAGGACCAGTCGATGGGTGCCGGGTTCATACGACGTTCGCCGTCGGCCTCGACGTTGCTTATGGTGTCCTGCAGTCGGTTTCGACCTTCAGGAGTCGCTCACGACGACGATCATTTGTGCGCGGGGTCAAGGTTGCAGCCGAGGATGTAGTAGTGGGCGATCGACTCCTGGAGCTGTCCAGATGGTTCGAGTTCGAGCAATCGTGCTCGCAGATCGGTCTCGAATCGTTCTGCGAGAGTGGAGTCCTGACGAATCCGGGCGGTGTAGGAGGTCGACCACAAGAATCCGAGGAACTCATCCACCGTCCAGGTGTGCGGTGTGGGGAACTGGTGCTCAGCGACGTCGACGAACCCTGCTTCGTGCAGCACGTCTTCGTGAGTGCGCCGCGCGGGGGTGTCGTCCTCGGCGGGGGCAGCCACAGTGCTCGCGGGGCGTCCCGGCTCGCCGGACCATCTGGCTACGACGTCGACTACGACGGCTTGCCAGGGCTCGGTCCCGCTCCACGGTGTGCTGCTGCCCAGGACGGCCAGGCATCCGCCTGGGGCCAGCCATTGGCGGGCGCGCTCGGCGATCAGCGATCGGTCCAGGCGGTGGAACGCATTGCCGATCGTGACGAGCTGCACCGGTTCGTCGATGGCCAGGTCTTCTGCCTTGCCGGTGCTCCAGGTGATGTTAGTGGCGCCAGCTCGCTCGGCTTTGGCGCGTCCGACCTCGACCATGTCGGGCTCGAGGTCCACGGCATAGACGTGGGCGAACCGGGTGTGCAGCGGAATCGCAATTTCACCAGTGCCGCAAGCGAGATCGACCAGGACGCCGCCCTCGCCGACCTGGTCGAGGAGGTCGTCGAACAGTGGCTGGGGGTAGGCCGGGCGGTACCGGCTGTAGTACTCGGCTGCGCCGCGGAAGAGGTCGTCGCGGTAGCCGGGTCGCATAGGCCAGCTTGGTGGGGTCGACGGGGTGTTGGTCATGTCGGGTTCTCGCTCCTTGCTCTGGCGGTTCGGTGCGATGCGGCGGGCTGTGCTGCGTTCGGCTGGCGGTCAGGGGACGAGGTCGGGGCGATCGAACTGCCGCCGGTAGGCGCTGAACCCTTCTCCGCAGACCCGCGAGCACACCTTGAGCTTGCCGCCCGCGATGGTGTCGGTGCTCCAGCTGCGTTCCACGGCCGTGAAGAATTCGCCGACGAGGATCTCATCGAGCGGGTGGTGGGCGGCGTCGAGGGTGGTGACTCCGCCGGAGGCGGTGAGCAGGTCGTGGACCTGTGCGTCGGTGGCGGCTTGTCCACGATACAGCTGGGGCAGCGTCGCTTGGACGTACAGCCAGCAGCACGGATACACGTGCCCGGTCGCCGAGACGAAGATAGCGCTCGAGTCGAGGGCCTGGCACTGGATGGTGCAGGTGTCGAAGAACGCGTCGAAGTACTCGGCGCGGGCCTCGATGCTGCGCGCCCAGAGCACGACCTCGTTGACGAGCCGCTCGTCGGCCGGTGGCCGCAGTTCCCCGACGACTGTGCCGGTGCGGTCGTAGATCGGGGCGGCATCGATGCCGTCACCGGGACGCAGTTCAGGCGCGGGTTCATACAGAGGCCGCAGGAAGCGAGCGGTCTTCTTGACGCTGAACTCGGCGAATCCGAGTTCGGTCGCGCGGGCGCGGGCGGATTCGATCTCGTGTTCGTTGTGGGCGAAGGCGATGTAGTCCCACTGGGCTCGGCCGCCGGCGTCGATGAACGCGGCGGCGTTGGCCAGGACTTTGTCGATGTCGATTTTGCGCCGGTACACGCCGTTGCTGGCCAGCCCGTCGATGGCGAAGATCGTGGTGACGCCGGGGATTTCGGCCAGCCGTGTCCACCAGGTCTGGGTGCGCAGGCCGCCGTTGGAGTAGATGCGGATGGTGGTGGCCGGATTGGTGGAGTGGATGTGGTGGCAGATGTCGAGCAGTTCGGGGGCAATGGCGGGATCGCCGTAGGCGCCGCAGATGTCGACGATCTCGAGTTGGGCCAGGACGTGTTCGGGCACGTAGGTGCGGAACTGGTCCAGGGTCATCGAAGTTTCGGTGAGGCCGGGAGCGGTGGCGCCGAAGAGATTGCGGGCGCACATGGGGCATTCGGCGTTGCAGCGGGTGGAGACCTCGAGGTGCAGTTGGCGCAGGTCCGGGACGGTGTACATGGTTCTCACCTCGGGTTCAGGGGTGGACGGCGGTCGGGGCGGACTTGGTGGCCTTGATTCCGGCGATGCAGTTGCAGGACCGCGCTGTGCAGGTGATGCCCGCGGTGGGCAGGGCCAGGTTGTTGTCGAAGATCGATCCGATCCGGCCGCCCTCGCGACACGACGCCGGCCAGATCTCATCGAACCGGATGAACAGGGATTCGGCGCCGACGTTGCAGGTCCAGCCAGGCCACCGGTTAGCGCCGGTGTCGATGAGCTGCGACGGGGTCAGGACTTCGTGGGTGCCGTCGAGGTATTCGACGTCGAGGTCGCCTTTGAGTAGCGCGGTTTCGCGGGAGCCGGGCTGGTCGACCTCGGTGGCGAGGGCGGCGGTGAGCGCGGCGTGCTGGTCGGGACTGTAGTCGGCGGCCCGCGCCCAGCCGTCGAGGAACATGATCTTGCGGTGCACCGGCGCCTTACCGTCGGCCTGGATGGTCGCGGCGAGGTTCATGGTGGTGTCGAAGGCGGCGGGGTCGATCACCACGTTGACATCGACGCTGGTCGTCGCGGCTATGGTGTCGACGACGGCACGGAAGTGGTCGGGGTCGGCGCGTCCGTGGTGGTAGCTGAGTAGTACGTGGTCGAAGGCGGGTGCGTGGGTAGCCCACCAGGGCTGCGGCCGGCTGCCGTTGGACAGGACCGCGACGTCGATGCCGAGGGCGCGCAGGTCGGCGGCCATGCGGGGCAGCCGTGGCCACAGGGTGATCTCGCCGCCGCTGAGCAGGAAGGTGATGCCGCGGCCGCGGTAGTGCTCGGCGACGGTGCGGGTGAAGCGGTGCACCGAGTCATAGTCAGGCCAGCGAACCCTGTTGTCGTGCAAATAAATTGGGCAGTAGTGGCAGGCATAGTTGCAGACGCTGGACATGATCCACTCCACGACGACGCGACCGGTGTCGGCGGTGTCGGCGGAGGTGATCCGGAGCGGGATTCGGGTCATGACCCTCCGTTCGGGCGGGCGGCGATGATCAGCTCGGTGGTGAGGTGTTCGGTAAGTACGGCGTCGGGCCCGAACTTCTCCACGAGCGCTGCCCGCAGGTCGTCCGCGAACGCCGCGCGGGCGGACTCGTCGCTGAATTGCCCTGGTGCGCTGTAGGAGAACGAGAACTGGAGCCCGATCACGGAATCGATGTCCCGATCCAGATCCCAGTGCCAGGTCGTAACGTCGATGTCGGAGAACGCCGAGGTGGCCAGGACTTCGGTGTGGGTCAGGCGGGGATGGGTGTAGGTGCTGGCGCCGGCGCGGCGAGCCGTGCCGAGGTGGGCGGTGCGGACCTCGGTGACGATGTCGTGCCAGGGCGGTGTGGTGGCGGTGGCCGGGGGCCCGCCGCTGGCCAGCACGACCGCACCGGCCGCGGTGAGGCGATGGTCGAGGTCGGCCAGCAGTGCGGAGCGGTCGGTCCAGTGGAAGCTGGCGCCCATGGTGACCAGATCGAGAGCGGGCAGATCGAGGGCGTCGAGGTGGTAGGAGTCGCCCTCGCGCCAGCTGATGTTGTCGATCCCGGCCGCGGTGGCGAGTTTCGCGCCTTCGTGCAGCATCTGGGGATCGGGGTCGACGGCGTGCACGTGGGCGACCAACGGTGCCAGGCGCAGCGCGATCTGGCCGGTGCCGCAACCGAGGTCGAGTACCTGTTGGGTGCCATCGAGACCGAAGCGGTCGCTCACGGTGGTGAACAGCGCGGCCGGGTAGCCGGGCCGGTGCCGGGCGTAGAAGGGGGCGGCGCCGGTGAACAGGCCGTGGGGGTCGTAGGTCATTCAGCGGGCTCCTTGCCGGATAAGGGGTCACAGGTGGTGCTGTCGAGCAATGCGAGGGCGTCCTCGTGCAGCGCACTGGTGGCGATCCCGGTGTGGTGGAGTAGTTCGTCGTGGCTCATCGGGAGGGGCGGGTTGGCCCAGCCTCGTACGACGACGGTGCGCGGTGCGGCGCGTTCCCCGAGCAGTGCATGGACTGCGGCCGGGTAGCAGGTGGTCGCGATGAGGACCGTGGCCCCGTGTGGGAACAGCCGCTCGAAGTCGGTGGCCGAGATCGCGGCGTCACGGCGACCGGGTGCGCCGAGGCTGGTCAGGTCGTGGATGTGCACGTACCGCAGGCGGGCCGCGGGGCGGGTGGCGGTGATGGTCGTTGCGGCGCGGGTGAGCTCGCGGGCGGCGATGTCACCGATCGAGACCAGCACGATCTCGGGATCGGGGTCGTCGGCGATGTGCGGCCAGACGGCGTACCCGTCATGCAGCTCCGCGTCGATGGTGGTGTGCGGATGGGCGGGCATCGGATGTTTGGAGGCGATGACCAGGCTGGCGCGGCCGAATTTGCGCACGGCGAAGGTGAGTGCGGCCGCGGTGCGGGCGGCGTCGGCGGGCAGATAGACGTGCACGCTCGGGTCGGCGGTGCCGATGGCGATGTCGATGAGCCCGGGGTTGGCGTGGGTGATCGTGTTGTGCCAGCCGAGGCTGGTCAGCAGGTAGACCAGGCTCGGGCCCGGCGGGCGTCCGGCCGCCGCGGCGAGCCGGTGCGCGAGGAGCTGTTGGGCCAGCAGTGAGGCGGTGATCGGGGCGAACGCCTCGTAGCCGACGACCACGCCGCGGCGACCGGTGGCCTGATAGCCCTGAGCCCAGGCGTGGCACAGCTCCTCGTTGAGCACTTCGATCGTCCAGCCAGAATCGGGGGCTCCCAGCTCGATCCGGTTGGAGGCCAGTTCATCCGGGCTGAACACCCTCAGCCCGTAGACGGAGTTCAGTTCGCGCAGGGTGGTGGTGATAGCGGCACCGAAGTCTGCGCCGGCGACCCGGTCGGCGACTGCGCCGGCGGCGGCGATGCAGCCGCGCGGTGCGTGGAGTTCGACCCGGCTGGTTGCGGCCGGCGCGAGGACGCGGCGCACCGTCGCGGTCGGCGCCCCGCCGGTGAACAGTTCCTGCGGGCGGTAGCCCGACAGCCAGCGCTCCAGCGCAACGAATTCCGCATTATCTTCGCGCGGGTTGCGGAGGGGAACCTTGTGCACTCGCGGCGTTTGTGCAACCTGTTGCCCAGCAACCGTTTTCGGCACGCCGTGGCCCTTGTCGACGGTAACGACGACAACGGTCGACGGTCCGTACTGCAAGGGCCGCAGCCCGGTCAAGGCGCGGGCCACTGCGGCGGTGATCTCGTCGGTGGACGGGCCGGCGGTGATCACCTCATAGCCCAGGCCGCCGAGGTGGCGGGCCAGATCGCAGGGGTCCAGGGCGGCCAGCAGCGAGGCCGAGCCCATGCGCAGGCCGTTGGCGAGGATGACCGGCAGCACGCGGCCGTGGGTGCCGGTGCCGATCATGGCGCGTGCGCCCAGCCAGGCTGCCGCAGTCGCGCCGGTTTCGCACTCTCCGTCGCCGATCACCGCGACGACGAGCCTGTCGGGGGCGTCCAAGCCCATGCCGTGGGCGATCGCCAGAGCGGGCCCGAGTTGGCCGCCGACGTGGTCGTGGCCGGGGATGAGCGGCGTAATTTCCCCACCGAACCGGGTGCGCGGGAACTGCGCGCACAGCTGCGCAAGGTCATGCTCGGTGTGACCGAATGCGTCTTCACCGGTGTCGAGGGCACCGGTGATCCAGGCGTGCGCGAGCGCCGACGGCCCGGCGTGGCCGCCTCCGTGCACGACCCGCACGTCGGTTCCGGGCATGCGCCGGTAGGGGCCCAACGCGGCGAGTACGGCATTGACCGGTGGGCACACGCCCCAGTGCCCGGCCGGGGCCAGTTTGACGTGGCCGGGCTGCAACGGCGTGGACAAGGTGACGTTGTCACCCAGATACAGCTGTGCCAGGCACAGGTAGTCCAGGGCGCGTCGCGCGGTGTCGACCTCGGCGGCGGTCACCGAGGCCGCGGCCGCCGCGACTTGGGTTGTCCAGTCGGTCATCGCCGGGCCTTCCGATCAGCGCCGGCCTGGGCGATCGCCGCCACGGCAGCGGTGATGCGGTCGGCACGCAGCTGATCGTTCCCGGCTTCGACGATCATCTCGAGGATCTGGGTCAGCTCGGGCTCGGTGATGTGGTCCAGGTCGAGATCGGCTGCGGTCAGGGCCTGTTGCAGGTCCGCAGGGATGCGATGGTGGCGGCGATCCGGCAGCGCGCGCAACCGCAGCGCCACCGCTCCGCTGGTCTGCTGGGCGGCCCAGGGCGGCGGATTCAAGGCGGCGCGGCCGTCGATGTTGAACACCACTCGTGAACAGCCGCCGGTCCCGTGGTGGTGCTCGACGCGGTAGCGGCGCCCGCGGTGGGGCCCTCGGGGTGCAGCGAAGTCGAGCACCACCACGGTGCGGCCATGCAACCGGCGAAGGGTGCCTTCGGTGCAGACCGGGATTGCGGGCAGTTCAGGCAGCATCGACCATCACCCGGGCAAGATCGACGATGACCAGCGCCCCGGCGGGACCGCCGGTGTTGCGGCGCGCCGCTTTGGCCGCGAACAACGCGCGGTCCACTGCGGCGAGGAGGAACTTCGCGCGCACTGCCGGGTCGACGCTCGGCCACACCAGGCCGGGGCGGACGACTGTCGCGGCGAAGGACACGCTGCACGGCAGTGCGGCTCGGCAGCGGTCACGCAGGTCGGTGACCGAGGCGGTGAACCCCGCCTCGGTGACGCCAGTCGCGGCCACGATGACCTCGTCACCACCGAACGTCGATACACATCCTGCGGGGAATGCGGTGTCGGCGAACCAGGTTCGGCACACTGAACCCAACTGTGTCATCAGCGCATTTCCGGCCAGATGGCCGAAGCTGTCGGGATCGGTGGCGTTGCTGTGCTCGACGTGGCTTTTGAGGTCGTCGACATCACCGATGGCCAGGCCGAGCAGAGTGTGCTCGGCGACGACGCTGGCCAGTGCATCGGTGATGCCATGCGGGTAAAGGTCGGGGAAGGCCACCAACCCGGTGATCGGGTCGCAGCGGGCTGCGGTCAACCATTCGGCGCGGCAGGGCAGCTCATCGAGAATATTGGTCACGGACAGGGCCTTTCAGCTCAGCAGAGGTGCCAGATCGGTCAGGGCCCCAATGCGGGCGACGTCGGGGTGCGCCGGGGTAGCGCTGTTGCGGACGAGGTGGATGGCAGACCAGCCAGCGGCCAGTGCGCCGTCGATGTCGAAGCGGGCGCTGTCACCGACGTTGAGCAGCTGCTGCGGCGCCAGGTCCATCGCGGCCTCGATCGCGCGGAAGGCGGCCGGCTGCGGTTTGCACGCGCCGATCTGCCAGCTGTGCAGCACCACCTCGGCGAGCACGAAGTACGGCGGCCGCGCGGGCTGGGTGTCGGGGTCGGGCCCGATCGCGTTCGACAGCAGGCAGATGCGGAAGCCGAGCCCGGCCAGCTGCTCCAAGGTGGGGATCACATCGGGATACAGCGGCGGATCGGCCATGTCGGCCACGCGCAGGCGCAGCCGAGCAGCCACCACGTCAGCTGCGTGCGGGCGGCCGCATGCGGTGGCGAGGATGGCAGCCAGTTCACCTGGCGGTGTGCGGCGGGTCTTGGCGTGTTCGATCAGCAGGTCGCGGACGTGCTCGATATCGGCGTCGAGCAATTCGGCGAGTTCGGCCGCCAGGACTCCGCGGGGCATGCGCACCAGGACCCCACCGATGTCGAAGCAGATCGCCCGGACCTCACGCTGCGGCACCGGCGTCTCCTTCTACGAAGCGATAGCCGCTGGTCAACCCTGCGACCGTGCGGGCGTCCAGATGCCCGGCGGCGGGCACCAAGGGATCGAGCTGGTGGTCTTGGCGCAGCGGTTCCAGCGTCATGTGGTACTCGATTGCGGGAACAGCCGCGGCGGGTGCGCTGGCGGCCAGGGCCAGTGCGACCGCCAGGCCGGAGCCGTGCGGAAGGCTGCGGATGTTCAGTCGCGCGGCCAGTTCCACCATCGACAGGGTGTGGGCGAGCCCGCCGCACCAGGTCGGATCCGGTTGCCAGATCTGGATATCCCCGACGAGGGTGCGCAGCTGGTCGGTGGGCTCGTAGTCGTGCTCACCGGCGGCGCGTGCCAGCCCGTGCCGGGCCAGGTCGGCATGCGAGATCGGGCCGGGCTCCTCGACCCAGCACACGCCCGCCTCGGCCAACACCGGGAGCATTTGGCGGGCGTAGTCGGCGGGCCAGCGCCCGCCGACGTCGACACCGATGCGGGCCTGCTCGCCGACCGCCTCGCGCAGGCGTCGCAGCCGGGCCGCGTCCGCCCGTGGTGTCTCGCCTCGGGCCGCGCCGGGCAGTCCCCATTTCTGTGCCCAGAAGCCCTCGTCGACGAGCCAGGCAGCGATGTCGGGTGCCAGCGGGTGGTCGATGTCGATGCCCAGTGCCGTGGCATACACCGGGATGCGGTCGCGTCGCTCACCAGCGAGCAGCGCGCCGACCGGGACACCGGTGGCGTGGCTGCGCAGGTCCCACGCAGCGAGCTCGACCGCCGACACCGCAAGGCGCAGGTGCCCGCCCTGGCGGTGGCGACCGTGCGGGGCGAGCGAGGCCATTGCCCGCCAGGCCGCGAGGTCTCGGCCGATCACGGCGGGAGCGACCTGGTCGGAACGCCAACTGGGCCACCGTGGCCGATACCGGCCCGAACCAACCTGTCGCGCCGGTGCTGTCGACGACTCCGACCGCCATCCGGGTCAGGTTCTCCGGCCACGGCTGCGCAGCCGGGTGACGCCGCGCGGGCCCAGTCCAGTCGGGCAGTACCTCCGCCACGGGCGCGGCGGTGAGGGGCAGCGGCGGTAACGGGCGGGTGATGACGTCGGTGATCGTGCGAGCCGTCATCGTCAGATCCTGGTGCCGGTCAGTGGCTCGTCGGCGAAGCTGAAGTACCACAGCGGCCGGTAGTTCTCCCACGGCTGTGGCCGGAGCCCGGTCGGCCCGAACAGCTCCTCGATCTCACGGCGAGCGGCGAGGTAGAACTCGATGTCACGGGCCCCGTCGGCGAGGAACACATCCATCATCGGGGTGTGGGACTGATAGACCTGGAACCGCGGGAAGGTCGTGGTCACCTCGACGAAGTCGGTGAGGTGGCGCGCGGCGACGTCGAGCGGGTCCAGGCCGATGATGTAGGTGAAGTCGGTGCGGATGCCCGCGGCGACGGCGTCACCGAGAACGCGCGCCATCTCGGTCGGGGTGAGCGCGGCCTTGGATTCCTTGAGGATCAGATCGCGCTTGGTGAAGGCTTCGGCGGTCAGCGTCAGGTGAAACGGTCCGATCCCGGCGGCCTCGGCCAGCCCGGCAGGCGTGGTCAGCACACTGGACAGAAAGTGGATCTCCCCGCCGCACTGTTGCGCAGTCATCGCTTCGCGAACCTGATGCAGGTGGGTCAGCGCGAGCTGCTCGAACCGGAAGCACCCGGTGCACACGGTCACCTTCTCCACGCCCGACAGCCCTGTGCCGGTGCGGTCCTCGACCAGGGTGGAGAAGTAGGCGTTGAGGTCGTCGAGGGCCAAGCGGGGATCGTTGGCTTCCTCAAGGGTGTTCGGGCAGAACACGCAGCCGGTGCATGCGCTGCGCGCGTTGGAGTTCAATGTCAGGACCCGGCCCTCGTTGCGCCAATACCCAAGCACCGCGTCGTCGGCCTCGGCGACGTCGATGACCGCGACCTGCTCACCACCGAGTAGAACCTGCTCACCGACCAACTTGAATGGTGACCGGCGCCGGCCCAGCGACAAGATCATGTACAGCTGATCCTCAGGGCGAGAGTTCAGCCGCAGCCGAAACCGCAACCGCGACACCCCGATGTCAGCGTCCAGACCGCACGCATTGAGCGCGATCAACATGACGTCGTCGGCGTCGATGCCCCATCGGATGGCGAGTCGTTCGGCGTCGGTGCTGGCTTCGAGCATATGTACCTACCTCTTGTTGCCGGTGTAAGTGGATGGTGTGGCGGGCATTGGTTGTCGACGTAGAGCAGGCCCGACGAGCGGTCGCGGTGCTCAAGCCCGGCGAGGTGTCCATGCCCGATAGGGGCGCCCCTCCACTCCGCCTCCACCCCGTCTTTGGGTCTGGCTGTTGTTCGAGTGTGCGGGCCCACGAACGCGAAATCGGCTACAGCCGTTTACAGTTCGCGCCTACTATCCGTTCATGGTGCATGCCCACGACGCGGCCCTGATAGGAGCGCGCCTGCGCGCAGCACGGGAAGCGGTGGGCAAGTCGCTGGCCTGGACTTCCCGGCAAACCAACCACAGCAAATCTGCACTCGGGGACGCCGAGAACGGCATCCGACGTCCGACCGCAGACCTCTTTGCGGTGGCGAGCGATCGCTTCGTCGAAGAGCCGGACGGCATTGCGGAATTTCTTCTTACGCAAGGCTTCTTTGCCACGTGCGACGAGGAACTGCGCTTTGAAGGACCCCGGGGTCAAATGCCCTGGGGTGTCATGGAATACGCTTTCATAGCCGACCGACAGGCGGGTTCGGCGCGGCGCACCGTTCCATTCGTGGTATCGCGTCTGACCGGGTGCGAGGAGCTGAATGGTCGGTGACCAGATGTAGATATGGTTGTTGATGATGTCGGTGCTCGCACGGTCTGGATCGGTGGTAGGCACCCTGACCGGCAGGGTGTACGCCATGACGTCACGCGCGATGGAAGGATCGGAGTAGATGTTTCGGTCATGGCTCGCGCAGTCGCGACATTGCGGCGAATGCAGGTCCAGCAGAACTGGTTTGTCTTCGATTTCGGATCGTTTCAGCAACGTTTGGAAGTCATGCTGGTCTGCCCATTGAATTGTCAACGTCATCAATCCGTTCGCGATCAGGCGGCGGACAGTCGATAACCAGCGGTACCTCGACAGTTGAGCCGAGGCGCGTCAGAGGTAGCGGCTCGCGTGAACTGCCTGTGCCAGGACTGGTCGGCGTCAGTTCGGGTCACCGCGCGGACCCCGCTGGTTGCTCTGCCGGCCGCTCCTGGCCGGGCCTGTCGTCTCACCATCTCGAAGTTGATGATGTTGGGAGCGGCTTGTTTTCAAGGTCCCATTCAGTCATCCTCGGCGGAAGCCACTGCAGGGGTACCGTAGGGACACTCGACGACGGCAGGGGCAGACGGGGGCGGTGACGGATGAGTTTGCGGGTTCGGCATTGGACCGGTGCCGATGCTCTCGCGCTCCGAGAAGCGATGCGGCTTACGCGAGAGGTGTTCTCCCAGAAGACCGGTATCGGAGTGAGTACGGTCAAGAAGTGGGAGACCCGCGGTGCGGTGCACAAGCTGTCTCTTCGTTTGGCCGAGGTGATGGACGCGACCCTGGACGGCGCCGAGGATGACGCGGCCGAACGCTTCTGGCAAGGTCGGATGTGCTCCGCCTCCGTAGGTTCGCTCCTACCACCACTGGAGTCCGGATTGATTCAGCGAGCCGATGAGTTCCATGAGCTGCGTGCTCTGGTTCTCGCCGCTGCCGATCACAGCAGCCCGCAGGTGATCGCGGTTGCAGGACCGGGAGGGTTCGGCAAGACCACATTGACCGCCCAGGTGACACACGATCCCGAGGTCGCGGCAGCATTCGAAGACATCCTCTGGGTCGAAACCGGGCAGAGTTGCACCCCGGACCGGGTTGTCCAGCTCATCTCGGATCTGTGCGTTCACCTCGGCCACGACCGGCCAGCGCTGGCCGATCCCACCCAGGCAGGCCTTCACCTGGCCCGCCTCCTCGACGAGCGCGAGGCCTTGCTGATCATCGATAACGTCTGGTCCGCGCACGATCTCGCACCGTTCCTTCAGGGAGCACCCCGTTGCGTGCGGATGATCAGCACACGCAATGTCGGAGTGTGTCCCTCGGATGCTGCTGTGTTCCGGCTCGGCACCATGAACGCCGATGAGACCAAGGAACTGATTCGGCGCAACCTGCCCAGCGAAGCCATCGATGGTTTGTCGCCGCTAGCTACCCTGTGCGGGGGGTGGCCGCTGTTGGCCACCGTCGTCAACGCCGCAGTCGGCCATGACATCCGTTCCGGAGCCACCCTGGGCGCGGCTCTCGCCGCCGCGAGTGAGATGCTACAGGCGGACGGACCGGGTGCCTTCGACGTGTGGGACACCGACCAGCGCAGCACCGCGATCGGCCATGCGATCTCGGCGAGTCTGCGAAACCTCGTCGAGCATGTCACCATCCCCGGCGCCGCGCGCCTCGATGACCGCTACCTCGACCTGTGCGTATTCCCGGCCTCGATACCGATACCGATCCCTATCCTGGCGCAGTGGTGGAAGACCGCACACGGCTGGAGTGTGTCGAGCACTCGCCGGTTCTGCCGGGTTCTCGCGGATCGCTCGATGATCAGCGCCCATCTCGCCGGTCAAGACGCCATCGTTCTGCATGACGTGTTCGTGGCTTACCTTCGGCATCTGTGTGGCGACGGTCAGCAGGCCATACACCGTTCGCTGCTCGATGCCTTCCGCCCTGTGAGTTTGCGGTGGGTCGATGCCCAAGACGTTGACTACCTGTGGCGGTGGCTTTCCTACCATCTCGATCGCGCGGCCCTGCTCGACGAGCTGTACGCCACGTTCGGGTCGCTGGACTTCCTCGCGGACAAGGTGCATCGCTATGGCCATCAGTCTCTCGCGCTCGACTACCAGATTCTGTCGAGTCATCCCAGCTCGAGCCCTGGTCGCGAGCTCACCGCGGCGGGCTTTCTGTTGCACGGGCTGACCGACCGCACCGATATTCTGGCCACTCTGCGGGTCATCACGGCAAGGACCGGCCATGAACTGGCCTGTGCCCCTTCTGACAGCGGCTTCGACGTCGAACATGTTGTCTCATCGGACAACCACAGCCCCGGCCACATCGGGGCGGTCGTTTCGGTGTCGGTGAACGGCTCGACGCTGGCCTCCGGTGGCGAGGACGGAGTGCTGAAGCTGTGGGATCTCGCGACCGGCAGCCCGGTCCGCCGCTGTAGCGGGCACACCGGATGGATACACGCCACTGCTGTCGCCCCCGACGGCTCCGTTGTCGCCACGGGCGGCGATGACGCCGACATCCGGCTGTGGGATACCGAGTCCGGATCGGTGATCGCCGTGCTCGCCGGCCACACTCGCCGTGTCAGATCGCTGGTGTTCACCCACGACGGCACTCGGCTGGTCTCCGGATCCGAGGACTGCCACATCTCGGTATGGGACGTCGAGCACCGCACGATGGTGCGAGCACCGACCGTCGTTGCTGTTCCGGTTTGGTCGGTAGCCGTATCTCTCGACGACCAGCTCATCGCGGTCGGTGGCCAGGACGAATCCGTCCGGCTGATCGACCTTGCCGATGGCCGGATCACTGCCGAGAAGATCGGCCATGACGACTGGGTGCGCACAGTCGCCTTTGCCGATCAGCGCACACTCCTCAGCGGTTCCGGAGACCGCTCGATCCGCCGCTGGACGATCACCCCCGACCACGATCTGATCCCCGAAACCCGAGCGACATTCACCGAGCGTGTCCGCGCCATCGTTTCCGACAACGACCAGACAGTCGTCGCGACCGAGGACGCCCACCTGCACATATTCGAAGACGATCGGCAGGTAGCCGATGCCGCGATGCCGCCGGGAGTCGACTGGATCCGCTCTATCGCGATCACCGAAGCGGGCGAGGTGATCGCCGGGTGCGAAGACGGCGCGATCAGACGATTGCGCGGTGGGCTCGTCTCGACATGGGTACCAGGGGTTAACACGGTCTGGTCGATCGCCCACCATCCCCAGACCCGGCAGACATTGCTCGGCGACGGTACCGGCGAAATCACCATCACCGACGAGTCAGGCACGAAATGCGCCACGATGCAGGTCAGTCCCGGACGGATATGGTCGCTGGCCTGCGCCGCGAACTACATCGCGGCGGCCTGCGGCGACGGCCAAGTCCACCTGCGATCGACCACCGACCCAGCCTGGAGCCTGGTTCTCAATCATGAAGCACGCAGAACATGGGCGGTCACCATCGCTGGTTCAGGGACTCGGGTCGCCGCCAGCGCCCGCGACGGACTTGTCCGAGTCTGGAGTCTGCCAGCCGGCGACCTCATCTGGGAGACCCGCACCGCCGCAGGACGAATCCGTTCACTGTCATTCGACGATGAAGGGTCGATCCTCGCTGCGGCATGTGGAGATGGCACAGCTCGCCTGTGGAACAGCCACGGCGAACTATTGACGGTCGTACCCGCCGCCGGCGGATGGAGCCGGACAGTCGCCCTCGACCCTGCTGGATCACGCCTGGCCGTCGGAGCGGGAACCGGCACGATCATTGTGCGCGACACCGGGACCGGGGAAACTGTGGCCGAGCTTTCCGGCCACGCTGGCCGCGTCCTGATGCTGGGATTCCTCGATGACCATGTCGTCTCCGTCGCCGCGAACGGCACAGCCCGCTGGTGGTCACTCACCGAATCCCGCCACTGCGAAGTCCGCGTCGACGCCTCCTGTCAGGCGGCCGCCTTCGAACCGGCCCGTGGTCGTGTCACGATTGCCAGCGCGGGCGGTATGACAACCTTGACCGTCCCTCAGTCCGCGATGGGAGCCTGATGTCCAACAGCACCACCTCCGCCCCGGCGATCCTGTCCAGCGAGAAGGGATCCTTCTCGTGGAAGGTTCTGACCCAGCGCCATCCCACCCTGATCGACCAGATCGCGTGCGGCCACCCCTACCCGCCCGAAATCCAGCGACGACTCGAGGTATTGCGGGAGGAAATCACCGGAAAGGTCCGGCCCCTGCCGGACGGCGCAGTGGCCAAGCACGCTTGGGACACGTGGGGTGAGGGACTCTACGGCTGCGACTGGCTCGACGTGCCGTTCCTCTGGGCCGAGAGCTACTTTTATCGCCTGCTATTGGAAGCAGTCGGCTACTACGAACCCGGCCCGTGGCGCGGAATCGATCCCTTCGTCCAGAAGAATACCGAACTCCACGACCCCGATCTCGCTGCGGAACTCGCAGCGATGAACCCCGACCACGACGGCTCGCCGACAGAAACCGCAGCCCTGATCCACGCCGCCTTATGGGGTAACCGCGCGGACCTCGGATTCCGGATCTCAGATCCCATGTCGGCTGCCCGCGAGCACAATCACTCCAACATCATTGTCGACCAGACCGCTCAAGCGGTAGATCTCCTGCGTGCCGTCACCGATGGGACGATCACGTTGATCGCCGACAACTCCGGCCGCGAGCTGATCCCCGACCTTCTGCTCATCGACCATCTCCTGAACCTCAACACCAGACTCACGGTCGAACTCCACCTCAAACCACACCCGTATTACGTCTCCGACGCCACCACAACAGATCTCCTGGCGACACTGCGCCTGCTGGAATCGATCCCCGGACGTGCCTCAGGCACCGCCGATCACCTCACCACGGCTCTGCGCAACGACAGACTTCGCCTATCGAGTCATGCGTTCTATTGTGCACCACAGTCTTTTCACGAACTGCCAACCGATCTCAAAGGCCAGCTGTCTGCCGCTGACGCCGTAATCTTGAAGGGCGACCTCAACTATCGACGGCTGACAGGCGACCACCACTGGCCGACGGCAACTCCGTTTAGCTCCCTAACCGAGTACTTTCCAACCGCTGTCATCGCACTTCGGACTCTCAAGTCAGACTTGGCTGTAGGAATCGATGGCACTACGTCTTTCCGGCTTGAGTCCTCGGACCCTTCTTGGCGAACCTCTGGCCACTACGGCATCGTTCAAACACGTCCATGATCTAGGCCTCGTCCGCGTGTCGATAACGCCCCAACTAATCTTGAGTCAAGCCTCAGTGCGTCCGGTTCTTTCGTTCGACTAGCTTCAAGCTTCGCTGCTTCGGACGAGGCCAAGCTCTCACCGAGGCAGCAGAATTCATGCATGCGAGCATGCCAGGCCGCCGCGCGACACTCGTCCATCATGTGCAATCATGACTTGATGAATGCCGCCGCAGATGCCCCGTCGGCAATGAGGACTTCACGATCGACCGGAGCGTTCCAGCGACCGTCGGAGCCCGCGCCGATCGAGGGAGTCCGACGGTTGCCCGCTAGCGAGGTGCAGGCCGCAATCGGGAGGTTTCTGTACCGCTTCCCGTTTCATGGACTGCCGTCCTGAGCGCGGCAAGGTCAAGCCATGGCTTTCGGTGATGAGATCCGGGCAGCGCGACGGTCGCGTCAGTGGTCCTACGGGCGGCTGATCCAAGCACTGGTGGAATGTGCGAATCACCAAGGCATCGGGATTATGACCGAGCGCAGCCTGAAAACTGCGCTGTCGCGGTGGGAGAACAACCGTACGGTCCCAGATGCCTTCTACAGACGGTTACTCACCACCGTCCTGCAACTGGAAGACGTCGACGACCTATTCGTCCGATCCGGTACCTACGTCCACGATCTCCCCAGCGCAGTGGACCTCATGGAAGGGCTCAGCGGCGGACGGGGTCAGCCCAGCAAAGACTATCCCGACGCCGGACTCGCGCTTGTCGAAGACGATCAAGTGATCGCGGGCTATCTGTTCACTCGCTCCTTCTCGGTGCTCGATAGTGATGTTCACTGCGCCGGTACAGTGCATCCCATTGCCGACCGGTTGCGTGCCAGAGCTGCGGAATTGATGGACCTCGACTTTGCGTTGGGCGGTGGTCATGTTCGACACGCATTGACTGCCTTCTTCAGATCACAGGTAGTGCCGGAGTTGCGAGCTAGCCGCGGCAAGCCACGTCATCGGGAAGTATCTTCTGCTGCTGCGGAGGTCATTCAGCTATTGGGTTGGACCGCGTACGACGAAGGCCAGCACAGTCTTGCTGCGAGGTACTTCGTCCTCGGGCTGCGACTCGCAGAGGAGGCAGGAGACCATTTGATGGGTTCCCGACTACTGGCGAATCTCAGCCATCAGTACACGTTCCTAGGACGGCCTCAGCGGGCATTGACCTTCGCGCGCGCGGCGCAGGCGGCGCTACGTGGACGTGGCACCAAAACGGTTGAAACCATGTGCGTGATGATGGAAGCCCGGGCGTTGGCAGTCCTCGGCGACGCCCGGCAAGCGATCGCGACAATCGGGCACGCAGAATCCTTGTTCGGCCGCAGTGCGTCTGACGAGCCAGCATGGATCGGCTACTACGATGAAGCCGAGCTGGCAGGCGACATCGCGCATGCGTTCAAAGACTTGGGTCAGCCTGCGGAGGCACGCCGGTTCACGGCTTTGGCCATTACTCCCACAACTCCTCGGCGGACACGATCCTTTATCCACTTCGTCGCTGCGCACGCCGCGCTGATGGCCGGAGAGGCTGGTGAAGCAGCCTCCCTGGCAGAGTCAGCTGCACGCGATGGCGCAGGCCTTCAGTCAGCGCGCCATGTAAGCTACGTTCGAGAATTCCGGAAGCGAGCGTCCGTCCTCGACGCGCCAGAACTTTCAGATTCGATCGAATCAATACACACTCCGTCAGGCTGATCACTCCGAGCCGAAGCCGAAGTAGAGTTCTCGGTCAAAAGCCACGCCACGCATCCCACAAACGACCGGTACGCATGGTGTTGAGCCGCTTATTGAACTCATGGCGAACGGCTGCGGAGTGTGCGGCGTTCTGACCTAGCCAGGTCGTCATACGTAGCTGCATGACTGCGCAGACTGTGGGAAACCCTTTCCAGCCTCGTACATCGTGCCCGTATGCCTTTGCAAATTCGATATACCGTTCGGGAGCGAGCATTCCCATCTCTGCTTCGGTGGCGATTTTGGCCAGGTCCCACTCACGATGTGCTCGACAGACCGCTTCAAGATCGAGCAGTACTGCGATTCCAGCGGGGTTCACGATGACATTCTTGATGTGCACATCTCCGTGATTGACACCCACATCCATCTCATATGCGAGTCCAGGGAGCTCGGCTCGCAACTCAGTAGCCCTGCCGACCAGAAAATCTTTGTCCGTGTCAGGAATCTCTGCCTGCTCGATGCGCTCTTCGACTCTTTCGAGGGGTAGCCAGGCAGGGATCTGGACTCCCACCGGTGGCGGAAGCTGGTGAAACCGTCGCAGTAGGTCTCCGATCACCCCGAGATCCGATTGTCCCGCGCTGGAGCCTTCTACATACTGCCAGAAGGTAATCGGATGACCATCGATCGTGATCGGTTGTGACGTAGGCAGGTTAGCCGTCCGTACGGCCTCGAAGCTGTTCTCATGGAGCCAACGTGCTGCCTCGACCTCTTTGACTGAGGTGCTCAAGTAGCTCGAATCGCGGGCGACGCGTACCACTACGCCTGGTCCCGGCAGCCGGAACATCAGGTTCTGGCCTAGGCGGAGGAGCTGGATGTCATCCGATGGGAGGCCGACGGTCCGGGATGCCGCAGCGGCGACCGGCGCCATCGCTTCGGGCACGAATCCGAGATGTTCGTTCGACACTCCACCAGGCTAGCGGCGGCATCAAGTTGCTAACCGTTGCCAACTATCGACACTCATCTCCGGGGGCCAAGCTCGATACATGACCTCACATCGTCCTGTACGACAGCGAACATCCCGTCATCGACGTGGCCCACAGCGCGAAGGCGAGCCACCGAACGGTGCAAACGAAAGCCAACATCACATGCCGATCACTGGAACGGTGAGGTGGTTCAGCGTCGATAAAGGATTCGGCTTCATCGGAAGAGAGGACGGCCCCGACGTATTCGTCCACTACACCGGCATAGTTGGCCAAGGATTTCGTGCACTCGCTGACAACGATCGGGTGCAATTCGAGATCACGGAAGGTGACCGTGGTCCGCAGGCAGTGCGCGTACGCATTGTCGAACCTATTGGAACACCAACACCACGGTAGGCAGAAATCATCGGCCCACACTGATCCGCCGCCGACTCGCTGCCATGTACTCGAACTACTGCGGTGCAGCCGTGGACATCGGCGTGGGCGCAGAAATGCGCGAGTCGGAGCCAACTTGTCGTTTGCATATGCACCAGCAGAAGATCCGAAGAACTGGGGTTCACGGCGATGCGCAGTAAGCGAAGACAAGAGCTTGAATCCATCCTCCGGGCAGCCGCGCGCGGTACCCCAGCTGAGCTGGACACCCTCGTTGCCGAACTCAAATGCGAGCACGAGGGTGAACAGCGATGGCGGGCAACCAGCCGCCGAGTGAGGGAAGTTGAACGCGCCCTAGCCACCATTACCGCTGGGACAACCCCAGCAGCGAACATATCCGCGCTTGCCAGCCGGACAAGAACGATCATCCGTCGAACCAGCGGAGGCACCGCCTGATGAATACGTACTTGGCAACAGACCCAGCCGACACGATGCTGGATCAAAGGTCATTCTTGCCTGAACCCGGCATGGACATAAGCCAGGAATGGGAATGCGTCACTGCGGCAAAACCATGTGCCTATTACCAGCAGGTGTGTCACTTGCCAGCGGTCCTGGATTCGATCTCCGGTCAGATTGTCGTCGTCGCAGGGCGAGTGCAGGCGGTCATGGTTCCCTGGACGCTGGGGCAACGCGTGCGCGCTGCTCTAACTCGATCCGACACCGGTGGTGGGCCGATCGTGTCCCACCTCAGGTCGGGGACATGGACGTTCCTCACCAACTCCGACCGCGACTTGGAACCGACGCCCGATGACACCCGGCTCTGGTTGGGAAATGTTGTTGTGTTGTCCGCAGGTGCCCCGATCGCGCTACCGACACCGACGGCGACAAATACCGACCGGTGCCGTGAGTGGGAGTTGCCACCGACCAGCCCTCAACGACCCACCACTTTCGCGGTCCTCACCGCGATCCGGGCGTGTCTGGAACGTGGTGGAAGACGATGAACTCTCCGCGAGTCTTATTGGTGGACAAGGTTATTCACCGGGCCAGTATGTACCGCAATGTGTGTGGTTTCGATGCGTTCGTTCGCGAGTCCACCTCTCAGATCGTGTTGCGGACCGGGACTGTGGGCGCCGTCGAATTGCCGTCCGAGCTCGGTCACCGGGTGATCGCGGCATTGACGTGGCCGGGCCCGGTCATCGTGCATACCGATACCCCGGAACCGGTCGTGACGATTCTGACCGGGCCCGTGCCCACCCATCTGCGCAGTGGTGCGTCCTTCGCGACGCTGTCGGCTGCCGGCGCGGTGCTGGTGCCCGATGGTGACGAGGTGTTACTGCCCTCGCCGCGCGATCCCGCGCGGCGCTGGCTGCCGCACGAGCCGCTGGATCCGTATCGGCCCTCGGCCGAGGTCGTGGTCACCACGATCTCGGCGTGCCGGTAGGACCGGAGTTTCGCGATGCCGCGGCGGATGCTGTCACCTCGTCCGGAGGAACCCGATACTCATTTGCGGGTGATCAGTGCCGGGTTGGTGGTCGACTTCTGTGGGTGCCGCACCGCGGTGCGGAACTTCGTGCGTGACTGGCTTTCTCATCCTCATCCGTCCATGACCGTTGCTGAGATCCGAGACGGATTTCTCCCGATCAACCGAATGCCCTGCGAGGAATTGTGGCTAGACCCTTGACCGAAACCCCTGCCGATCGGTGCACCGCCTACCGCCGCCTCGGTTGGCGTGTCGTGCTCGACGGACACGACCAGATCATCCTGCCCGCCGACACCGTCCACGCCATCCAGGTGTGTTCGGGTTTGGCGGACCTGGTGCTGGACATGCTAGGCCACAGCCGGGTGAGCACCCCGATCGTGGACAACGTCGCGACCGGTACCCGCACGTTCTTGACCACCCCGCCTAAGCCCAGCGATACCCGGGCCGTCAGGTTGTTTCCGCCTACCTCGAGGGTGCAGGCCATCCGTACCGTGACGGGCTCACCGATCCCGCTGCCTACCCCCGGCGACAACAGCCGAAGATGGCTCGCCGAACCCGGCCCCGACAGTCTGGTCGACTTCGAATTGCTGATCAGCATGACCCTCGACGCTGCACGTGCCGCCCTACGCGTCGCGTAACCCGATCTCCACTTCCCGCTGAACCGATATCCCGATCCGCCGGGTACCGCCTGGCGTTCACCACCGCTGAAGAGACGGAAAACGATATGACGTACGTGAGTTGGTATGCCCGAACCGAGACCGGGCTGGCCAAGCTGCAGCGCAGCCTGATCGACATCGAAAGCGGTGTCACCCTCCACCGCGCATGGAATCCGGAGCTGATCATCGGGCTTGTCCAGACCGAGGACTATGCACGCGCGGTCCTGGCCGCCTGCATCGAGGTGCTCGGCGTTCCGAACGACCTCGACGACGTCGTCGCTGCCAGGATGCAACGCCAACAGATCCTCGACCGTGAAACCCACAGCTTCGAGTTCCTCATCGGCGAATGGGCAGTGCACCGCATCGTCGGTGGTAGTGCGGTGATGCGCGCCCAGATCAAAGCGCTGATCGATAACCTCGATTCCCGCCCCAACATGCGGATCGGGATCGTCCCGCTTCACACCGAATTCCGTGCGCCCACACCGGCATTCGTCATCCACGACAGCGCTGCGGTCGAGACCGAAACAGTCACCGGCGAGGTCATCGCCACTCGACCCGACGATATCGCAGTGGCCGAACGCACTTTCGCCCTCCTGCAGAACCAAGCCGTCTACGGCGACGACGCCAGGGTCCTGCTCACCCGGGTACTGACCACACACACCGACTAAATGTGCCCGGCCCGCTGCCGAACCACTCGGCTCGGCGGCGGGCGGGACTCGACTTAGACTGAGCCCCACTTTGATTCACCGCACGAATCGTGCCCATCTCGGTTGAGCGCTGTCGGCGGCAGGGTGATCTTGTCGATCATCCTTGCAGGCGAGCCGCTACCGCCGGAGTGGGTCGTGCTGTACGCGATGTGCAGCACGACCGGGGGCGTCCCGTCGACCTGGACCGGTTGGCGGTGGCGTGGGCTCCGCTCGTTGGACTGGTACGTGGCTGGACGCGCTCACCGCCGATCTACTCGCGGGGCGACGGCCGCGATCCCGGTGCGTATCTGGTGGAACACAGGGTTGGCTCGTTTCCTTTGCAGGAGAACTGATGACGCTCAATCGCAGTACCGTGGCCGCCCTGGCGTGCGTCGTGGCCTTCACCGTGTTCGCACCCCACGCGGGGCTGGTCTGGGCTTCACCGTCAACGACGGCGGCGCCGGTTCCGTCGACGTCGCTGTCGTTGCCGAGTTGTCCAGCGCTGTATGTGTTCGCGGTTCAGGGCACAGGTGAGTCCTCACCGGATGCCGCACCCAGTACCGATACCGGGATGTTGTCGCTGGTGATCCGGCCGATGTTGGCCGCCGCGCCCGGTCGCGGGCTGGTCGGTCGTGCGTACGTGCCCTACCCGGCGGGTTTCGGTGGCGCGGTCGGTGCCTCACCCGTCCCGTACGCACAGTCCGTGGCGACCGGGGTGCTGCGTCTGGAACCCATGATCACCCAACTACATTCGGCATGCCCGACCACTCGCATGGCGATCCTCGCCTACTCCCAAGGTGCCCATGTCGCATCGATCACCGCACAAGACATCGGCGCCGGGGCCGGTGTCGTCGCACCCGAGCTGATCGCCGCCGTCATCCTGATGGCCGACCCCACCCGCACACCCGGCGCGGGCTTGTTCCACGGCACCGACGCCACGGCCCCGGCCCCTGCTCCCGGAACCAACGGCCAGCACCTGGCAGCAATACCACCGGCGCCGCTGCGATCGGGGGTATCGGGCGGCGGGATCGGTCACCAGCGTGACATACCCGAGGACTTCGGGGCCCTGACCGGCCGCGTCGCCAGCCTCTGCGTCGCAGGCGATCTGGCCTGCGACACCCCGGCTGGGTCGGTGATCCTGCGCGCCGCCGCCGCAGTGGCGTCGCAGTCGCTGCTCTCGACCGGGGACCCGATCGCGTCGTTGATCTCGATCGGGCAAGCCCTCGCCTACACCTCCCTCAACGCAGCCGTCACCGTCGTCGACGACGATGTTTCCGGTGACCCTGTCGCCGCACTGAAGGTGTCCCCGCAGAAGTCGATCTCGCAACGCCTCGCCGATGCCTCGGACCCGAGAACCGCGTTGAATGCCCACCAGGCCCTGGCCGCTGTAACCCGGGTGGGCACCATCGGATTCGACGCTGTCCGCGCCGTGGTCGCATCGGTCCTCAACCCCGCCGCTCTCACGCAGCTGACGGCCGTGGCCCTGTCCAATCCAGGTGCCGCTGTCGCCCTGCTCGGCGAAAAGTTCACCACCGCGATCAGCGAGCTGGTGCCGCCGACGACCGGTGATGAGTTGATCAGCGCCGCCTTCGAGATCGTGCAACGCGAAATCGCCGACAACCGCGGCCTTCTCGACCTGGCAACCTGGGTGCGGATCTGGGAGACCGGGAGGCGGCACGACGCCTACTCCCACCCCACTGGAGGTGGCCCCTCGCCCGTTGCGTGGGCCGGAGCGTGGCTGACCGCAGCAGCGCATGACGCTGCCACGACGCCGTTACCATCGCAGCACACCAGCGAGCGTTCGCCTTCGGCCTCCAGGAGCACCCCGACACTCTCGGCGTTCGCCACGACCATGTCCGCACCGGTTGGTGTGGACTCGCCCGCTCCCACCACCTCACCAAGATCGAGCCCCTTGCCGATCGAGGTGGTGGGAGCCCCCCAACACCTCGCGCCTCCACCGGCCCTGCCGCAACCATCCTCGACCCCTGCGGTGACCGTTGCCCCGCCACGCCAGCCCGGCATCACCGTCGACACCACGACTACTCCTTCGACCGTTGCTCGCCAGCCCGGCATCACAGATCCCACCCGCTGATCCCCGCATCCACCTCCGTGAAAGGCGAACGATGAATCCGCTGCTCGCTGCCGGTAGCGACCTGTTGGCACAACTGCACAACCCCTCTCCTCAAGCGCCACCGCTGTCGGAAAAGATCTTGCAAATGGTCCGGTACCTGACCTGGTTCATCCTGCTCTCGGGCATCGTGGCCATCACCTACGCCGGTGGGAAGTTCGCCTGGGAGAAATGGACCGGTGGCGGACTCGAATCACCGAAGATGATCGCCGGGGCCATGATCGGCGGCGTCGTAGCCACCAGCGGCGGGACCATCATGAACGCCGTCATCGGCAGCTGAGCGTAACCCGATACCAACCTCGGTCCAGGACCTGACCAGCCCGGCATCCACTGAACCTTGCCCGCGGGCTGCCCCGTCATCGAAGGCACGACGCCCTCGAATCCGCTGGCGGGCAGCGCGCTGCCCGCCAGCCATCACCTATCGATCGGAAACCGATGCCCAGCCCAATGACACCGTTCCCCGACACCAGCCGGTTGCTCGCGGTATGGGACGTTGCGCAACCAGAGGCAACCTCGCTCGAACACGCCACCCGGGCCTACGTCGCGCTCTGGACGATGTGCCTCGTCGATGTCGACCACGCGCAGATCGGTGACTGGCAGTACTTCGAGCTTCCCGACACTGCAACCGGAGGCAGTCGAGTCATCGCCCGGGTGATCGATGACGAGATCAGCTGGCATATCGGGAATCGACCCGATGTGGCGGTGCTAGTCGACGACCATGTCCCCGGGCCCGTCACCGCGGGAGAACTGGTCGGCCGGCTCGCGATGTTCACGGTGCTGTTCGACAAGTGGCCACCAACACTGGGTCAGTGCCCGATCGGTCCGGCGTTCCTGGGTGTCGGCCGCCAGTTCGACAGGTTGATGCTGGGTTTGGCCCGAGGTCGCAGCCAACCTCGCGGCCGTGCCGACGGCCTGCCACCCCTCGCGCGACCGCAGCGGATCGAACTCGGCATCCCCGCAAGCGACCGAGAGTGAGTCCCTCAGCTCCGATGCTGCACTACAGCAACATCACCGACCCCACCGCAGCGTTGGTCCGCTACGGCCCCGACACCGTCGTCGGGCTCGCGTTCGGCCCGACGTGCCTTGCCTTGGTCTACCTCACCGTGCACCCCGACAGCCTCACGGGCCAACCAGATTCACTACCGGTCGAGGTGGCATGCGATCTGATCGACCATCACGGGGATCCGTGGCAAGCACGACGGCTACTGGCCCGCCGCATCGATGCATGCTGGCGCCACGCTCGTGCCCTGGCCGCGTACGCCCCGGTGCCGGAGCTGCGCGCCTACGGAAAATCGCAGGCGCTGTGCGATCTGACCGGGCTCTGGGAATTCCGGGCCGGGTTGGGGTCGGAGATCATGACGATGATCGACCTCGCCTGCGACACCGCCGACGTCGGAAGCTCCTTGTTGGACGCGGTGATCGAGCACGGGTTCGCACCCGGCACCTCACCCGCACGGCTGGCCCAACGCTGTGTCCTCGTCGAAGCGATCGCCGCCGCCGCCGAAGGCACACACCATCTCGACCTCCTCGATCCGACCGACATCGACATCGCGACCCTGCTCGCCCGCATCGAACCACCCGCGCCCCCTCCGAGCCACCTGGTGCCCCGTCGAGCTCAACCGCGTCGTAGGGAGCTGACTACACCCTGACTTTGCGCGAACCACTCCGACGGCGCAGCCAGAATCACCGCGATCAGCGAGGCACCATGACCAACCACCAACACCCCACCCGACGGCCGAAAGGAGCATCCTTGCCCAAGACCGAGAGCTCGACAACAGTGGTACTCAATCAAGAGGCTCCCAACCGGGCCCGCATCCTCAACGCCATCCTCGGCCGCAAAGACGCCGAACTCCACGACCGCCGCATCGGGGAACTGCTGGGCACCATCGACCCGCTACGGATCGCCATCACCGAATCCCGCCTTTTCGTCGAACGCGCTATCGCACACCTGGCCGCCCGTCACGGCATCGCTCAAATCGTCGAACTCGGATGCGGCTACCCGACGACGCCGAGCCTGCACGACATCGCCCAGGAGCACAGGGACTCGGTGAGAACCCTCTACATCGATTCCGACCTGCTCGTCACCGTCCACGCCCGTGCACTGCTGAGAGAACCTGGCAACCACGTCGCCCACATCGACCTGACCGATACGCCCACAATCCTCGAACACGTCGCCACGGTGATGGACCCTGCCCAACCAGTCGCGGTCTGCCTGTCCGGATCCTTGGAATATCTCGCCGATGCCCCCGCAGTCCTCGCAGCACTGACCAACGGGCTACCCGCTGGGTCCTGGCTTGTGTTGAGCCACATCACCGCCGACGTCTTCGCAGACGAAATCGCCGCAGCAGTCGAAATATTCGGTGCGAACGGGATCGGACTTCACCCGCGCAGCCGCGACGAGATCACCGCGATGCTGGCCCCGTACCGGCTTCTCGCCCCAGGTCTGGTCGCAGCACATCTGTGGCGCCCCACCCACGACTACGGACAGCCATCAGATTTGATGGACGAACGCCCGCCGCTGTTGGCGTCAACAGCGGCAGCCAGCTATGTCGCGGTGGGAAGCCTGGGTCCTTCCGACGAAATCCTCAGCTAGCCAGCCGTTCCCGCTTGCCACACGCTCTCGACGGAGGACAATCCATGGCGATCAGCGATTCTGACATCTCGGACACGCTCGCTGCCTACTTGGAGGACCACCCGGACGAGGCCACGCTCCTATCCGAGCCGATGCGGTTGCTGCGCGGCGGACACGATTTCGCCTCACGGCGAACCTTCCCCATGCACGTGACTGTCGGCGCCCTGCTGGTCCGCCAGCATTCCGAAGTCCTCTTGGTGCGCCACAAAGCGTATGGAGGGCTGCTTTTGCAGCCAGGAGGTCATCTTGAGGAAAACGACTTCACGCTGATCGATGCGGCGGTGCGCGAGCTTGCCGAGGAAACCGGGCTCGATCCAAGCGGCGTCGCCCTAGAGTCACCGAATCCTGTCTACATCGAGTATGGCCCGGTTCCAGCTCGGCCGGTCAAGGATGAGCCGGCCCACTTTCACTTGGACGTCGGGTACTGGTTCACCACGGCAACGGCCGATATCGGGCAAATCCAAGAGTCCGAGGTGAGCGCTGCAGCCTGGTATCCCCTCGCCGAAGCCGAGCGCCTCGTCGGGCACCGGATCGGGCGTGCACGAGTCGACCAACCCGAGCGCTGAACTGACACACCGGCTTGAGGTCGTTGTGGCCTGTTCACACCGCTCTACAGCGTGATCAACACCCCAGCGCAATGGGATCCGCGCGGCGCCGACCGCTCTCGGCGGTGCGGAGCCCACCCGGGCCTAGCCCGCCGATGCGGTCAGCCACAACTGGAGGTCGACTTGGGACAGCACCAGTCGATGTAGCGGCAATTGTGCCTATCCACTGATCAGAGTGCGCCGTGGCGCGATATTCAGGCGGTGGCGAAGACCTCGTCGTACTCCAGCCGTGGCAGCCGTCCCATCCAGGCGTCCGGACCCGGCTTGCCGATATTGATGACGCACAACGGAACATGCCTGCCGTCGGGGAAGAACTCTCGCCGCACGGCGTCGCCGTCGAAGCCGACCATCGGGCCCGCGGCCAGACCCGCCGCGCGAATACCGACGATGAGGTAGGCAACCTGCAGCGCGGCGTTGAACGTGGCCGAGGGCTCCCGGACCGCCGGATCGGCGAAGACGTTCTGCGGGTTCTCCATGAACGGAACGAGTTTGGGCAACTCGTCGTGGAAGTCGAGATCGGCCGCGACCACGACCGTCAGCGGCGCCCGCGCGGTCTTGTCCTTGTTGCGATCGGTCATCGCCTCGACCAGCTTCGACTTGGCTCCGTCCGACCGCACGAGGACACCGCGCAGCGGTTGCTGGTTCATCGAGGTCGGCCCGAACTTCACGAGTTCGTAGACGGCCCGGAACTGCTCGTCGGTCACCGGTTCGTCGGTGAACGTGTTGGCGGTGCGGGCAGCGCGGAACAACAAGTTCTGCGCTTCCGCGTCCAGTGCCAACTGCTGGGTCGCTACCGTCTCGGCCATGAAAGCCCTCCAGAGCAAAGTTGATTAGACTAGATGGTCCAGTCCAGTAAATAGTAGATAGACTGACTCGTCCACCCGTACGGCTGGTGCCCCGGGTTGCTCATCAAGAAAGGCGCACAGGACATGCCGTCATCGGCCATGCGACCGAGCGGGGCCGGTGGCCGCCCGCACGGCGGCGACCCGGGGAAGCGCCGAGCCATCCTCGACGCCGCGATCGATACCTTCCTGCGCGACGGCTACGAGCGGGCGACCCTCGATGTAATCGCCGAACGGGCCGGTGTGGCGAAACAGACCGCCTACAACCACTTCGGCGACAAACAGACCCTGTTCCTCGCCGCCGTGGACGACGAACGCAGCCGAGTTGCCGCGAATTTCGACGCGGAGATCACCGGGTCGGACAAGGCAGACGACCTTGACGCCATCACCGCCCTGGTCGAGATCGGCCTTTTCGTGCTGCGGGTCCTGCTCGACGAACGCGCTTCGGCGCTGCGCCGCTTGGTCATCAGCGAGGTCGCCCGCATCCCGTCCCTGCGCCCTGCGTGTGCGGAGGGCGAACCGAAACAACTAGTCACGCAGATCGCCGATCTGCTACGTGGCCGCAGTGAGCGCGGCGAGCTCGATGTCGAGGACCCGGCGACGGCCGCCCGGCAGTTCATTTCCCTACTCGTCCAGCAGGGTCTGCACGCCTCGACGTACGGCACGATCCCACTTCCGGCCGCTGACGCGGCAACGATCTGCACCGAGGCCGCCGATCTCATCGTCCGCGCCTGCCGCCCGAACGGTTGATCCGAGCTGAGGACCGTTTGCGGCGAAGTGGTTGGGTCGAATGTCCGCACTCAGCCAACCAACCGGTCCTGTCCTGAGACGCCAGCCTCAACAACGACCTCGGCAAAGGCTTTGGCCGGGTTGGCCAGCTCCAGTCGCCTACCGAACTCACGGACGGTGCCGGGCCATGGGTTGGTGATCTGGCCGTCGGCACGTTTGAACCAGGACTGCACGCCGCGGGGCCAAACCGTCTGCGCCAGCTCGGTGTCCAGGTGTTCCTGGTATGTCGTCATGGCCTCGGGGGTGACTTCGATCGGAGATCCGAGTCGAGCGGAAAGCTCCAGGCACCGCAGGATGTAGCGGGCCTGGTGTTGCTTGACCGAGGGATTGCTGTTCGACGGAGTGAACGAGTGCGGCCCAGCGATCATGTAGAGATTCGGAAAGCCGGGTACCGCGAGTCCGTAGAAGGCGGTCGGTCGTCCTCGGGACCGCCACTGCTCGTGCAGGTCTTTTTTGTCGCGGCCCCGGATCCGGACCCCGGCAAAGAATTCCGGGGCTCGGAATCCGGTGGCCCAGACGATGACGTCGGCGTGGCGTTCGGTGCCGTCGACCGTGCGGATTGTGTCCGGGGTGAGCCGGTCGATGGGGTCGGTGACCAGTTCGACGTGTGGCAGGATCAGTGCCGGGTAGTAGCCGTTGTCGAGCAGGATCCGTTTCTCCCCGATCCGGTAGTGCGGTGTGAGTTTCGCACGTAGCTCGCGGTCGCGCACCTGTCGTCGAAGGTGGGCCCGCGCGACGAGTTCGGCGGGCCGTGCCGACCACCCTGCGCGCATGATCGGTGCGAGGAGCAGGTCAGCGGCGTGGTAGGTCCCTGTCCGGTAGAGGTCGTGTAGGCCGGGCGCATGCGTCAGCGCCCACCGCGAGATCGGGCCGAACGCGGCGGCGGGCTTAGGCAGGACCCAGGCCGGGGTGCGCTGATACACGGTGACTCCGGCCGCGGTTCGGGCGAGTTCGGGAATCATCTGTGCCGCTGAGGAACCGGTGCCCACGACTGCGATCTGCCCACTCAGATCGGCGGTGTGGTCCCACCGTGCGGAATGGAACGCAGGCCCGGCGAAGGTCTCCGCCCCTCGCATGCGAGGAATCGCGGGTCGATGCAATTGACCGAGCGCCCACACGACCGCGCGGGTGCGGATCAGCTCACCGCTGCTCGTGGTCAGGGTCCAGGTCCGGTCGGTGTCGCAGTAGTCGGCGGCCACCACCGTGGTGTTGCAGCGTAGGTGTGGTCGCAGGCCGTTTCGGTCGGTGACCTCGCGCATGTAGGTCAAGATCGACTGCTGGTCCGGGTAACGGACCCGGGCGTCACGGTAGGGGTCGAAGGCGAACGAATACAGGTGCGCTGGCACGTCGCAGGAACAACCCGGATAGGTGTTCTCTCGCCATACCCCACCGACCTCGGGTCCTTCTTCGAGGACCAGGAACTCGCCTATGCCGGCGTGTTTCAGCTCGGCCGCCATGGTGAGGCCGCCGAATCCTGCCCCGACGACGACCACTCTGTGTGGGGTCATGGGCGCGTCTTGTCGCTGATCGACCGGGTGGCGGTGGCGGTTGGCGGGTTCGGCCTGGTGGCCCAGTGTTGCCACCAGTGCAGGTAGTCGGGGGCGGCCATCGGTGCGTCGAAGACGTCCAGGCTGATGCCGAATCCGTCGACCAACTCCCCCAGATGCGCGCCCAGGTACTGGCGGTGGCGGTGTAGTTCGCGGTGGACGCGTTGGGCGCGCCGCGGTGTCATCCGCCGGTGGGCGGCGAACCAGGTTCCTCGGTGCAGGATTCGTTCCAGCGTGTAGACCGCGGTCGCGGATTCGAGCAGGCCTCGCGCGGTGTCGTCGTCGGCTGTGGTCGCGGCGGTCCACAGCGCGGTCGCGGCGAGTCGTTCGCTGGTGGCGGCGGCGAGTTCGACGGCGGCGGTATCGCGATCGAGTGCGGTTTCGGCCGGGGTGATGTCGTTGCGTCGCAGTCCGGCCGCGATGGTGGTCGCTCTGTCGATGAGCATCCGGATATGCCAGGGCAGATGCGAGGGGGTGTCCGGCAGCGCCAAGGTGGTGATGTCGCAGGTGGTGAGTTGTCCGGCTTGTTTCCACAGCAGCTGTGATTCGCCTTCGGCGGTGATGATTCCTTCGGTGTTGCCGATCCAGTCTTGGATCCAGTTGGTGCGCAACGATCCTTGGGCGCCGCTGCGTTGCCGGCAGGTCAGCAGTACCTCGTGTGCGGTGTAGGCCAGTAGCGGTTTGATCAGCATCGACCACACACCGATGAGCGGGTCTGCTGCTGGTGCAGCTGCGGCCATGTCATGCACGCGGCGTCCGAGCACGCTGGTGGCGTAGGTGGCTGCCAGTGCGGAGACCGGGTCGCGGCTGACCGTGCCCCGCTCAGCCATCAGGGTCCGGCCACCGGGTCGGCGTTGCCGGGCGTAGTTGACCGTGACCGCCAACCCGGCCCGCGCACCGGCGGCGGATGCGCCCGCCAGATCGAGGCGTCCCTGTCCCAGGGTCGTGATCGCCCGGTGGAACCGTGCCCGCACCGGCACTGTCGATGCCATCTCGTGCGTGCCCATCACGGCCCATGTCCCGCCGAGCAACCCCTCGGCGGGGACGAAGACTTTGTCGAATCGGATCAGCGCGTGATCCATGGGAGCCCATCCTTTGTCGGGCAGGGTGGCGACCCGCAAGCCGGGTGTGAGCCCTTGATCTGTGCGCAATCTCAGGAGCAAGGGCAGGACACCTTCGTCACTGCCGCCGATGATCAAGCGGGCGGTGACCACTCCGATCTTGGGCGTTGTCGGGTCGGCGATGTTGGGCATGAATTTCCAGCTGGCCGGGTCAGGTGAGGTGAGCCAGAATCCACCCCGGATGTCGTCCCAGGTCGCGGTCGTTTGCTGGTCGGCGCCGTTGGTGCCTCCGAGTTCGGTCAGCAGCAACACTCCGATCGCTTGACCGGTGTCGAGTTCGGCGAGCAGGTCACGTTGGTAGGCGGACCCGTTGCCCAGGGCGCTGATCGCGCCGATCGACAGATCGAGGTGGCCGGTCAGCACTGGCAGCAGGTGCGGGGCGTAGATCGCGGCCCATTCGCACACGATTCCGCGCAGTCGGGTGTCGGCGGCGATCGCGGTCGCTGATCCGCCCAGCCCGGCAATGGTTGCGCGGAGCAGGTTCGGTGCCAGTCTCGCTTCGGCCGAATAGGTCGAGCCTGTGCCGGGCCGGTCCCCGAGTTCGGCGATGACGGCACGCACGCGCTGGTGCGTGTCTGGTTCGGTGCCGAGGATCGCGGTGCGCAACGATGCGACGGTGGGATCACCAGGTGGGGAGAGCGGCTGGGCCGCCTGATTATGGTGAGCAGGGATCGGCGGTAGATCGACGGTAGTCATCGCAAAGGTCTCCAAGCGTTTGTCTGGGCACTGGGGCTGGGTAACCGCGGTGCAGGGGCGGTTTCGGCGCCGCGGCTCACGCGGCTTCTCTTGGGGTGTTTCGATCGGGTGGCCCCCGGCGGGTCGTTGCCGAGCTCCGATCGGTCGGCGGCGGTGTGGTGGGTGTAGTAGTCCTGTGGTCGAGCCGGCGGCTCGTCACGGTTCAGGGCCTGGCGTGAGTGGACGATCCGGTGGCGGCCCGGCTGTTGCGTCGGCCGTGTGGTGGTCGGGTTCTGTTGCCGTGGGCGGCAGGGCAAGTTGGACTGCGGTTTCGATTCGCTGCCCGTCGGTCGAGGGATCAGCTGGGGTTGCGTCGCCCAGTTGCAGGCGGGTGCGGGTGATCAATTCCTCGACCGTCGGCGGCATCGGCAAGCCGGGCTCGGTACCGGCCGGTGGGGTGGTGGTGCGGCGCAGGCTGGCCAGCGACGAGCGAACACTCGCCGCGATCGCGGGGGTGGCCAGGTCGCGCCAGAGCGCGGTCAGGTCGTCGACGGCGAGCCGGTGGTGAGTGGCGAGACGTTCGGCGAGGCGGGCATCGGTCACCGTCGTGCTGCGCTCACGTTGCGCGGGGGGCATGTTGATCGCGGCGGCGGTGTGAATGATGCGGGTGCGGATCGCGACCATGTTGTGCCGAAGCTGTTGTACAACAGCAGGTTCGGGCTCGACTTCGATCCCGGCTCGGTGGAGATGGTGGTGGCGCAGTACCGACACCGTGGCCATGTCGACGAGCCGGTGGGTGTCGGCGACGACTCGGCCGTAACCGCGGCGGGGGACGTTGTTCTTCGGCGGGTCCCGCAGCACCGTGGTCGGTTGCCACGCCCTGTTCTCGTGCCCGTATTCGCGGGCTTGGGTGATCCACACCGCCGGTATCGCCCTGCTGGCGGCCACGATCTCGGCGATGCTGCGGTCATGTTCGAGCCGCACCAGTTCGGGGGCATACGGCTGGCTTCGACGCAGCGCACCGGCGCGGCGGGCCAGGTCATGGATGTCCTTGAGCGCTTCGGCCTGCGGGGCCGGTAGATCCGACACCAGGCGCGGCTGCGATGGCGGGCGGGTCATGGCTCGATCCCGGGATAGTTCGTTTGCGGGTCACTGAATACCGGCTGGGTGGTCCACGCGTCGTTGTCGAGGTCGTGGGCGCAGGCCCCGGTCGCGCCGATGGCGGCGTCGATCTGCGCACCGGGTGCGTGGGAGAACAACCCGATCACCCGAAGGTGGTTGTCGCCGAGAACGTCAAGCACTGCGCTCGGCTCTGGGGGTGCGATCCTCGAATCGGGGTCGATCCCGGCCTCGGCCAAGGCGCGCGCCTGCACCGCGCAACTGCTGATGTCGGTGGCCGCGATCGCCCGCCACTGGTGGGCGAGGCCGGCTTCGTCCAGCCCTGCCGCTGCCGAGGCGGCGGTTTCGATCCACGTGTCGTGCGCCCAGAGTTGTCGGGCTTCCGCCTCCACCCGGAGCAGGACACCAAGTTGGGCAGATCGTCGCCACAGGGTGTCGAGTATGTCGCCGACTTTGGTGGTGTCGGAATTGTGTGCGGCTGCGATGGGTCGGTAGGCGGCATGGATTCCGGTGAACCGTGCCAAGTGTTCGATGTCGGTGCGCAGGTTGTCGATCAGCGCCTCACGATCGACCGGGGCGGCGCGGCGCAGGAACAGGTTGGTGTTCCAGCGGATACCTTTCGTGCCGCGCTCGCGGGCCTGATCAACCCACTCGACCGGCACCCCACCGGCGATGGCAGCGGCGCCGAGCTCGCTGTGCACCGTCGCCCGCGCCTGAAAGTCCTGTGTCCATTCCGGGGTCGGCTCGGTGCCGCTGGCGCGTTGGGTGTTCAGGAGCTTTTGGGAGTCGGCGGCCTGATTCTGTAGCGCCTTGAGGACCCTTTTCTGGACTGTGGTCGCGTTAGCCATACTCACTGCGGCTCACCTGCTTCGGTGAAGGCGCGAAAGTCCGGGCCGAACCCAAGGTGGTGGACCGGTGCCGAGGACCCGGGAGTGCCGAACCAATTCGACGGAACCGGTTCACCACCCAGGCCTGGGCTGTCGATGTGGCGGTCAGGTGTGCAGCGGTGCAGTGGGCCGTTGGCGGCGTCGAGGATGTACCGCAATTGGGGGTCGATGTGGCGGACGAACAGTGCGCTCATCGCCTGCTTGTCCTCGGCATTGACCGCGGCTTCGAAGCAGGCGTGCAAGCCGGCGAAGCGGATCGCGACGCTTTGGTGGCGCCACCACTGTCGACACCAGGTGTATTGGCCTTCCCGGTTGTTCGCGGCGATCTTCACCGACACCACCGGCAACAACCACCGCTGCACGAACTCGCTGTAGTGGTCGAACTTCTTCGCTGGCTTGTCATCGTCGACGGCGGCAGGGGCGGTGGTGCCGAACCAACCGGGCGGAACAGGATCGAACGGCAACGACGGTGTGACCTGGTGGCGACTACGGGTGCAGCGGTGCAGGGGGCCGTTCGCGGCGTCAAGGATGAGGTTGACGTGCGGGTCGAAATGGGTGAGCAGGAACGTGCTCAGGCTCGATCCGGCTTTGGCGCGGCGCATCGCCTCGAACGCGGTATGCAGATGCGCGACCCGGACTGCGACCGGGCGATGAGCCCACCACCGCGAGCACCAGGTGAAGGTGTTCTCCCGGTTGGCTTCGGCCAATCGGACGCTGATCGTGGGCAACATCCACTTGATGGCGAAGTCGGTGAAGTGGACGAACTGCGGTGCCATCGGCGCCGTAGCGGTCGGTGCCGGGCTGGTCACGACTGCCCCTCCCCCATGGCAGGATGAGTGGCTTTGATCAGCGAAACCGGCTGCCCTTCGAACCGTTGCATCGACATACGAACCAGTGGCGCGTAGTCGCTGTCGAACCAGGGGATTTTGCGGACGACGACGGGGCCGTGGCCGGGAAGACGGACCAGGGCACGGTCTTTCGGTAGCGCTGCGAGCATGGCGACATCGAGGATGGGTTCGGCGCGCCAGGACAGGCTGCGTTGGATCCCGCCGGGGGTATAGGTGCGCGAGCGATCGGAGACGTCGTGTTGCCCGGCCATCGCCGACCAGTGCTCCAAATAGTCCCTTGAGGCGATAGACCCGCCGTAGACCTCGATCGACTGGGCCATCATCGTCTTCAAACCATTGACCCCCCACAGGTTTTCGCCTTGTTCGAGGACCTGCAGGATCGTCATCAGGATGATTCCGCAACCTGCGGCGTAGGTGTAGTAGGAGGGCAGTTCGCTGATCCGTGCGCAGTTGGCAGCCTCGTCGAGCACACACAACAGCGGCACCGCCAACCGCCCATCCGGGCGAGCCCGCGCTGCGGTGAGGGCGGCTTCCAGGACTTGCCCGACCAAGGCCGCGGTCAAGGGGGTTGCCCCGTCGGGTCCGGTCATCGACAGCGGGTACAGGGTGTCGTTGGAGGTGACGAACGCGGTCGGGTCGAACTCCGGCAACAGGTGGGTGCGTGGTTGCTCGGTGGTCTCGATCAGGACCCCGTTGCGGATCGAAGCCGCCGTGCCCGACAGATTCTGTTGCGCTGTAACTGATTTGGCCGCGGTTTCGCTGACCTGGAACAGCTTCCGAACCGGGGGCGTGACCATCTGGGCGTACCCGGAATCAGACAGCACGTTGAGGAAACGCCGCGCCATGTCGTAGAGGCCGTCACGCTGTCTCGCGTAGAGGCCTTGGCACTCGATGATGCGGGCGGCGGGGCGGTCGTGACCGTAGTGGCGCAGGATCAATGCCGGGGTCGGGTCCTGGTCGCGGCCGAGCCATTCCGCCACATGATGCAGGTCCCCACCAGCGCACGCAGCAGCGAAGATGCACAGGGCGAACAGTTCCTGGGCGCCGCCGTCGAAGTAGGCGTCAGTTTTCGCGTTCGCGATCTCGTTCGCCGAACCCGCCGACCCGGACACGAAGAACCCGGCCAGCTTGCGCGCCGCGGGAAGGCCGGTGACCTGGTTGAACAGGTTCACCCAGAACCCGCACACCACCTGCCCGGTCACCGCCTGCAAGTCGCACACCCACACCCGCCCAACCTGCTCACGCCCGTAGACGGTGTGCCGATACAGGTCGGGTTTGTTCGAGGTGGCCAGGCACGGCCCCCACGCCGAGAGCACCGCCGGGATCGCCCACGCCACCGTCTTTCCGGTCCGCTGACCAGCCGTCACCGTGACACCGAGTTCAGCGGGAACATGTAAGGCGATATCGCCGATGACCGTGCGCCCCAACAGCGGTCCCGGATTCGCCTGCACCGCAGGTGGGGCGTCATTGAGGAGGCGTTGGTTGTCAGCGAGGTTGTCGGCGGCGCGCGCGATGCGGATCTTGCTCGGCGGTTGCATGGTCCGCGCCGCCGCATCGACCTCCCCGCCGCTGGTGAACGACCTGGCTCCGCGGATCGCACCTGCGCCGGTCACGCAGAGCAAGACCACCGCGATCGGGGTTGCTTGCCAAGGCCATCGCTTGTCTCCGGCGACGACCGAGAGCAAGGCCGCGAACGGGTTCCACGACACGGATTGCCCGGCCTGCCAGCTGCCGAGTTTCAGTGCCGCCCACAGCACGAACACGAGCGCGAGCAGTGCCAGCAGGATCAGCAGCATGCTGGCTTCCTCACCCAGTCCGGACTTGGTGCGGCGGCGGGTTTCTCGGGGAGAGAACATCATTGACCTGGTCCTTTCAGAAACTTGGTTCCACACCGGGTGCGGGCGCAGGCGCGTCGATGACCCCGGTGAATTGAGGGCTCACCCACTCGGCGGCGACGTCGGCATCGGGCAGGGCAGACTCGACCGCATTGGCGATCACCGCCCCACCCGGCGGGGCGGTGCTGGAGGCCGGGTGGTGGGTGTTCTCCGCGCCTGCGGCGAGCGCGAGCGCAGGTGGGTGGTCAGGAGCCAGACCGAGCTGGCTTCGCAGGATGTCGAGTTCGGCCACAGCGTTGTCGCGTTCGCCCAGGACGTGCTCGAGTTGCGCCAGCCGCGGCGCCCCGGGCTGCTGCGACCAGTAGTGCCCGTCCAGGCCCGCCTGGTAGGCGGCGGTGATCTCAGCGTGGTCTGCCCCGGCGAGGGCGGCGGCGCGGCGGGCATCTCTCGCGCCGTCCATCAACCGCTCCAACTGGTCGATGCGGACCTGACTGCCTTCGAGTGATTCGTCGAATTCGGTTGCCAGCCAGGCATGTTGAGCGGCCAGGTCTTGAACCCGGCGCACGGCGACGATCTGGGCGGGCAACTGGTCGACCGTGACGGTGGGAGTGAGGTAGGCGTTGCGTTGGGCGGCGGGCAACAGGGCGGTGATCTCGTCGTCACCGGTGTCGAGATCACCGAGAGCTTCCTCGGCGGCGAGGAGTTCGTCGGAGCCGTTGATGATCGCCTCGACCTCGGCCATGCTCAGCTCAACTGCAGCTCGCCCGCCCAACGCGCGATCGACCAAACTGTCCGAGCGTGTTGTTTCGGCGCCGGGATCGGGGACCACGCTCAGGTGGCGAGGTCGCCATCGGGCGCCGTCTTGGGCCGACCGGTCGTTGACCGGTTCGAGGTGTCCGGTCAGTTCCGCGGCTTGCCGTTGCGTTCGGATGGTGCTCGCGTCGATCCCGGCGCCGCCCTCGATGAACGCTTGCTGCAGCTGACCGAACCCGACGCGGGCCGTTTCGGGGTTCGCGGTCCAGGCCTCGACCGCGCTGGCCAGGTGGTTCCACAACTGCTGATGCTCGGGTGAGGCGTCTTGTTGCCACTGTCGGGCGATGGCGTGCGCGCGAGCTTTGTACTCGACGACCTGTGCTGGGGTTTCCCCGTAGCCGGCGATCTCACCCAACTGGTGGTGAGCGGCGAAGTCGGCGCGAAGTTGGGCCTCGACGCTGTCGGCGGCGTCACGGTAGTAGGCGGGGTTGGTGAAACTGGTTCCTCGGCTCTGCCAGCTCATCGCGGGCTCCCGGACAAGCACAGGTGCCACGAGGTGGTGGGATTCGAGAGTGAGGGTGGTTGTTCGCGGATTCGGTGGGGCATCGTGCTTCCTCGGATCGAGAAAACGTCACACCCTCAACGGGGTGTGGTGAGGTCCCAGCGGTTCAGGTTCGGTCGCCTCGGTCCAGTTCCCCCTGGCCGATGCGCCGACAAATCACGAATCGTGCTGCAGTTCTACAGATCTGGTCCGTTGTCGATGCCGCTTCGACCGGCGGGCCCGGGGACGGGGTCCGGGTCGGCTTCCCAGGTCCATGCGGTGTCCTCACCGAGGGCGGCGTCGACGACGGCGGTGATCGCGGTGCTCTCGGCGGCCAGATCGGTCGGTTCGGCCTGGCCGATGGCAGTGTCGACGAACTGGGACCGCAACGCGGTCGTCGCGTCGGCGAGCATCTTGCGTGGTGTCGGCGGGACGACCCGGGCGGTGTCGGTAGGCGTGCCCGTGTCGGGATCTCGCGGAACATACGGTGGCACCGCCAACGCCGGATCAGCGCGGGCGTAGCCGTTCCAAGCTTGAGCCAGAGCTTGCTCGGTGTAGCCGGCGAAGGTCACCGCATGCACCCGGCGGATCCCTTCCACACTCGACCCCCACAAGCTCTCACCCTCGGCCGGTGTCAGTTGCGCTGCGGCCGCGAGCACCGTGACCCGGGTGTGCAGTGCCGCCATGTTGTCGGCGAACTGCGCGACCGCGATCGGGTCGGTATCGAAAGTCCATCTCCCAGTGGCGATTCGATCCATTCGGGCCGCTTCCAGGCCGGCCATGCGTTCCATCGTCCACAAGTCGACCTCGAGCATGTCGAGATAGAACTCCTGCGCTTCGCTGGCGCGGGCGGGATGCTGGCGCACCACACCCGGCTTGGGCGGGTTCGCCCCACGCTGACCGAGCTCGCGGGCATCGACCACCCAACCCGGGTCGACACCACCCAACATGGCCGCATACTCGGCGTGTTCGCGCTGCACGGTGAGCAACTCAAGTCGCTCGTTCCACACCTGCTCGCTGTGACCGGAGATCCCGTCATCGAACATTCCCGGTCCGGCATCGGTGATCTCCCGGTGTTGGGCGGCCAATTGCTGAATCCGCCGCAGGATGCGCCCTTGCCACTGACTCACCGACTCCTCAGGTCCCGGAGCGCTGGTCATCACCACACCCCCTGATCCACACCGGACCCGGGCCCTCGATCAGGCGGGTGCGGTTGAAGGTCCGGGTCCGGCTCCCACCGCGCTCCTGTCCCGGCCCCAGTCGCCTCGACCGCGGTGCCGATACCGTGCCCCGCACCCGGGCCCAGGCTGTCGGCGAAGGTGACCGCGGCCAAGGCCTGTTCGGCACGCTGGGCGAACTCCCAGGGAGTGGGCGGGCCGAGATCGGTGACGGTCGTGGTGGCGAGGTTGCCGAAAGTGCGCGAGACGTCGGCCTCGATCCCTTTCCACGACATTTCAGTGAATCGTTGGCGCAGTTCGGCATCGGTGTAGGAGGCCGCGGTCAGCTCGGCCACCTGCTGCCACGAGCCCGGGCTGCGGCCCCACAGTTGCTCGGCCTCGCCGGGTTGGACGTTGATCAGTGCCGCGGTCCCGGTCGCGCGGCGCCACAGCGCGGCCATGTTGTCGTGGAGTTGGCGTTCACCTGACTCGTTGTCGGGCAACCCACCGGTGTGCACGCGATGCAGGTATTCCGCGCGGACCAGGGCGGTGTGTTCGAGGCGCCAGACGTCTTCGGCGAGCTGGTCGAGCAGGTGCAGGCGTGCCGGATCTGCCCCCGGCGGGGCCATCGGCAGTGTCGCTGTTTCGGGGGTGTCGCCCCAGCGTGCTCCCCTGGCGCCGGTGTCGGTGGCGTAGTCGATCATCCGTTGCGGGACCCCGCAAGCGTGGGCGTGTAGCTCGATCTCACCGCGCTCGTCGTCCAACGCCCTCAGGTGGGTCCGCCACGTCTCGAGCTGAACGCTCGGCCCGTTGGCGGGCGAGTACTGCGGGGACCCGTGGAACAAGGTGCGGTAGTGGTCGTAGCTGGCGTTCTGGATTCGTTCGAGTAGGCGAAGCTGCCACGACGGCAGATCCTCGGCACCCGAAAGTGGATGACTCACCGGTTTCTCCAATCCTGTTGATCGACTGCGTGTTCGGGTCCATGGGCGGACCTGGAAGGGGTGAGTGAGAGCTGTTCACGGTCCAGGCCCGATCTCGGACCCGGGGAGTTGTTGATCCGGGTTCGGGCCCGATCGGTGATCGGTGGGGTCGTGTTCGGTGTGGGCACCGGCGCCGGTGGCCTCGATCGCGGCGTCGATGCCAAGCCCGACCGCGTCGGGGTTCGCGAGATCGGCATCGAGGGCGGCTGCGGCGAGCTCGACCATCCGGTCGGGCAGGACGGGGAGTTGACGGTTGATGTCGTCGGGAGTGATTCCGGCGGCTTGCAACACCATCACCGGCATCGACACCGTGGCGAAATCGGTGTCGATGACGGCCTGCCACCGCGCCGACAACTCCGCCCGGTCCAGCCTCGACATGGTCTGCGCGACCTGCTCGGTCCACAGCTGGGCGGTTGGTTCCCACGCGTGTTGTTGCTCGACGGCGTTCAGGTCCAGGGCGTGCCCGACCGCGCCGACCTGTTGCCAGCTCACGCCCATGACGCGGCGGAATGCGGAGAACCCGGCACGGGGCGGGGCGGCCTGTAGCGCGGCGTCGGCCCCGCCCCCCGCCCCCCGCGGCC
>NZ_JBSGIJ010000032.1:0-43650 GCF_053605015.1 Nocardia sp. NPDC003979 | reverse complement strand
GACTCGCGCTTCGCGCATGCGCTTCGAGCGCTGTTCGCGCGGCCGGGCCGCTGCGCCGCTTCGCGGCGGACCCTCCTCGAGGTCGGGTCGTGCGGGGCTGGGAGTGCGGTCATGGCGGATTTAGGTGGTGCGGTAGCGTGCGGCCATGGCCTCGGTGATTGTCCGGAGGTGGGCGCGGAACTCGGGTGGAGCGAGGACCTCGACGTGGTTTGCCAGGGGGAGTAGGGCGTGGGTCAGTACTTCGTAGGACTCTGAGGGGATGGTGATGTCGGCCCAGCCGTGGGGGTCGGTTGGGCCGAGGGAGGCCAGTGCGGCGTGGACGGCTGCCGGGTCGTTCATGAGGCGCAACAGGCCGAGGTGTGCGGTGGCGATTCGGCATTGCGCGGTGACTTTCAGCATGGAACGCCCGAAGTCGGTTGCTGCGGCCTGCCAGTGGTCGGCGAGGTCGAAATCGGTTGGGCGGTTGAATGTTTCGCCGGTGAAGTGGGTTGTGACGATCCGGCTCGCCCGATAGGAACGGATATCGGAGCGGACGCGCGCGACGAGGTACCAGGTGCCCGCTTTCATCACCAGGCCCAGCGGGTCGACCGTTCGTTCGACCGCGTCGTCACCTCGCCGGTAGGTGATCGCGAGGCGGCGGTCGTGCCAGACGGCGTCGGCGATGGTTGCGAGAGTGGGGGTTTCGTCGGGGCGGTGGAACCAGCCGGGCATATCGATGTGGACGCGCTCGGCGATGCGGGTTGCCCGGCCGCGCAGTTCCGGTGGCAGCGCGGCCAGCATTTTCAGCTGCGCGGTGGCGAGGACGGTGCCGAGGCCGAGGTCGGCGGCGGCGCCCGGTAGGCCGGCCAGCAAGACGGCGTCGGCCTCGTCGGAGGTGAGGCCGGTGAGCCGGGTTCGGTACCCGTCGACCAATCGCACCCCGCCGCCGCGCCCGGGTTCGCTGTACACCGGCACACCCGCCGCCGACAGCGCCTCCACATCCCGGTACACCGTGCGCACCGACACCTCCAGCTCCCGCGCGAGCTCCCCGGCCGTCGACCCGCCGTTGGCTTGCAGCAGGAGCAGTAGCTGCACCAGCCTGCTCGCTCGCATACCCCGAGACTAGCCGTGAACCTTGACACAGGATGTCAAGGTTGGGTCGTAGCGTGAGCGTATGACCACTTGGAGCCAGTTCACCGAGGAAGCGCCGCGTATCGCCGAGCTGTTCCTGCGCAGACACCGAGCCACCGGCAAGCTGTGCATGCTCGGCACCCTCCGTGCCGACGGATGGCCACGGATCAGCCCGATCGAACCGATGGTCTTCGAGGGCATGCTGGTGCTGGCGGGCATGCCGGACACGCGCAAGTTCGACGACCTCGCCCGTGACCCACGCTTCTGTCTGCACACCGCAACCGTTGACACCAACGTCACCGAAGGCGACGCCAAACTCTTCGGCACCGTCACCGACCTGAAGGACGAATCCGTCCACGCCCGCTTCGCGCAGAAACTCTTCGACGACAGCGGTTTCGACATCCGCGGCCAGAAGTTCGACCACTTCTACATCGCCGACCTCACCAGCGCCTCCACTGTCGAAGTCGCCGACGACCAACTCGCCATCACCATCTGGAAACCCGGCGAGGGCGAACGAGTCGTCACCAAACGCTGAATCCCTCCACCGCCCGCGTCCGACTGACTATGGACTATGGCTGACTGGTCAGTCATTATAAATTCATGCCGAAGCGAGTGGATATAGAGGCGCGGCGGACCGAAATTCTGGAGGCGGCCGTCCGGGTCTTCGCCAGGAAAGGGTTCGCCGCGTCGCGGATCGAAGATGTGGCGGCGGAGGCCGGGGTCGCGAAAGGAAGTGTCTACCTCGCGGTCAGCAGCCGGGAAGAACTGCTGACCGCCGCGTTCGACCAGTACCGTGCCCGCGCGGAACAGCAGCTCGCCGCGCCCGGAAGCGGTCCAGCGCTCGATCGGCTGGCGCAGCTGATCCGGTCGACCGTGGCGATGCTGGCGGCCCACCCGGACTACGCGCGCGTATTGCTGGACGTGTGGTCGGCCAGGACACCGCTGGATATGGCCGCCGTCTACGAGGGCTACCGGGCGGCCGTCGCGGAACTGCTGCGTGCGGCCGACGCCGAGGGGCAATTGCGGGCGGGTATCGGTGACGCGCACGCCGCGGTGATCGTCGGCGCGATCGAAGGGTGCCTGGTGCAGTGGCTGGCCGACGACCGCGTCTCCCTCACCGAGATGACCGAACCCCTGGTGCAGGTGTGCGTGGAAGGTATCCGCCGATGACGATCACCGACCGGCTCATCGCCCCTGGAGCCACGAGAAGTGAAGCAGCCCTGTGCTATTCGTCGGCGGTCGTCGGTGGGGTGACAGCTGCGCTGCTCGCGAGAAGCGCGGGTGGCTCCGCGCTGGTCGTCGCGGTGGTCGCCCTGATCGGCTTCGACCTGTTCGGCGGTGCCGTGGTCAATGCGACGGCATCGGCCAAAAACTGGTTCCACCGGCCCGGCCGAACCTCCCGTCATCACCTCGCCTTCGTCGCCATCCACGTCCAACCGTTCCTGCTGGCGCTGGTGGTCCCGGGGTTCGGGTGGTGGGTCGCGGCGGCCATCTACAGCCTCGTCCTCGCGGCGGCCGTCGTCGTGCTCTCGGTGCCCGATCAGCTGCGCGTGCCGGTCGCCTTCGCCGCCACAGTATTCGGCGTCGCGATCACCACGACAATGCTCACAGTGCCGACCTTCCTGCTCTGGTTCGGCCCGGTCCTGCTGATCAAACTCCTCCTCGCGCACCTGCAACCCGATACACCGCACGCAAGGTGACGGATCGCCCGCGCGCGGTGTCGGGGATCGGCTGGTGCGCTGTGCCACGATGACCCGCATGGAGCTGCTCGCTTCCGCCGGTGCCGACGGGCCGACGCCGATCGTGTCGCTGTTCTGGATCGCGCTGGTCGCGGTGATCGCACCGGTGGTGTCGCGCCTGCTGCGCGGATATCTGCCCGATGTGGTCATCCTGCTGGTCGCGGGTGCGGTACTCGGCCCGTACGTCCTCGGATGGGCCGACACCGGAGGCGGCGTCGACCTCGTCAGCGAGCTCGGGCTGGGGATGCTGTTCCTGCTCGCGGGCTACGAACTCGACCCGGCCCTGCTACGAGGGAAATCGGGGCGAACGGCCTGGCTGGTCTGGCTCGTGTGCCTGGTCTTCGCGTTCGGGATCGTCACGCTGGCCACCGACCGGTCGACGGGCACCCGCATCGCCGTGGCCATCGCGCTCACCTCCACCGCGCTCGGCACACTCCTGCCGATTCTGAAGCAGGCCGGAATCGCCGACTCGCCACTCGGTCGCGCGGTGATGACGCACGGCGCGGTCGGCGAACTCGGGCCCATCGTCGCGATGTCGGTGCTGCTGAGCAGCCGCGACTCCATGTCGGCGCTCGTCACCGTGCTGATGTTCGTGATCGCGGCGGTGCTCGTCGGGCTGATCCCGGTGCGCATGCTCGACCGGATGCCCGACCTCGGATCGGCGCTCGGCCGGCTCGACGGCGGCACCTCGCAGCTCCCGGTGCGCGGCGTCGTGCTGCTACTCCTCGTCCTGATGGTGATCGCCGAGGAATTCGACCTCGACGTGGTGCTCGGCGCCTTCGCCGCGGGCATGATCCTGCGCAAACTCATCGCCGCGGGCCACCCCGACGTGGACGCCTCGCTCGAGGCCATCGGTTACGGCCTGCTGATCCCGGTGTTCTTCGTGGTCTCCGGAATGGGTATCGACGTGTCCGCCGTCGCGGGCAATCCGGCGCTGTGGGTGTGGTTCGTGCTCACCATCGCGATCGCACGCGGTCTGCCGGTGTGGCTGAGCGAACGTTTCGTGCCGCACGGGCTGAACCTGCCCACCGGCCGCGAACGGGTGCAGTTGGCCCTCTACGCGGCCACCGGTCTGCCGATCATCGTCGCGGTGACGCAGGTCGCGACCCGCAGCGGCCTGCTGAGTAGCGAGGTAGCCTCGATACTGGTGGCCGCGGGCGCCACAACGGTGTTGGTGTTCCCGCTGGTCGCGCGACTGATCGGGGCACGTGGCGCCGAGTCCGTCACACCCGCGCATGAATGAGCTTGCATACTCGTGCATAATCATCACATGGTGGAAACGTCCGGAGGACCCGTATTACGGGTGGCGGTTGCCGGTGCCAGTGGGTACGCCGGTGGCGAGGTGTTGCGTCTGCTGCTCGGCCATCCCGAATACCGAGCCGGGCGCCTCGAGATCGGGGCGCTGACCGCCGGATCCAACGCGGGCACCGCCCTCGGCGCACTGCAGCCGCAGCTGCTGCCGCTGGCCGACCGCGTCCTGCAGGAAACCACCCCGGAGACCCTGGCCGGACACGACATCGTGTTCCTCGGTCTGCCGCACGGCCAGTCCGGCGCGATCGCGCAGGCCCTGCCCGAGTCGACGGTCGTCATCGACTGCGGCGCCGACTTCCGGCTCACCGACCCCGCCGCCTGGGAGAAGTACTACGGCAGCGCCCATGCGGGCAGCTGGCCCTACGGTCTGCCCGAACTGCCCGGCGCGCGCGCCCGGCTCACCGGTGCCCGCCGCATCGCGGTGCCCGGTTGCTATCCGACGGTGTCCAGTGTCGCGCTCGCCCCGGCCGTCGCGGCGGGCATCATCGAGCCGAACGTGAACGTCGTCGCGGTGAGCGGCGCCTCGGGTGCGGGCCGCAAACTCGACATCGGCCTGCTCGGTTCCGAGGTCATGGGCAGCGTGCGCGCCTACAGCGTGGCGGGCGCCCACCGGCACACCCCGGAGATCGCGCAGAACCTGAAAGCCGCGGGCGGCGTGGATGTTTCGGTGTCCTTCACGCCCGTGCTCGCGCCGATGCCGCGCGGCATCCTCGCCACCTGCACCGCACCGGTGAAGGTCGACGCCGCGCAGGCCCGGGCCGTCTACGAAAAGGCCTACGCCGACGAACCTTTCGTGCACCTGCTGCCCGAAGGCATGCTGCCGCAGACCGGTTCGGTGCTCGGCTCCAACGCCATCACCCTGCAGGTCGCCGTCGACGCCGACGCGGGCCTGCTCGTGGTGATCGGCGCGATCGACAATCTGACCAAGGGCACCGCGGGCGCCGCGGTGCAATCGATGAATCTGGCCGTCGGTTTCGACGAGACCGCAGGACTTTCCACCGTAGGAGTGGCACCGTGACAACCCCTGATCCGCACGCGCCGGACCACGGCAAACTCATCCACACCCAGGGCGTCACGGCCCCGCTCGGCTTCCGCGCGGCGGGCATCGCGGCGGGCATCAAGGCCAGCGGCAAGCCCGACCTCGCGCTGGTGCTCAACGAGGGTCCCGAATACGCCGCGGCGGGCGTGTTCACGCGCAACCAGGTGAAGGCCGCCCCGGTGCTGTGGTCGCAGCAGGTGCTGAAGTCCGGTCACGTACGCGCCGTCATCCTCAACTCCGGTGGTGCCAACGCGTGCACCGGCCACGGTGGTTTCCAGGACACTCACCGGACCGCCGAGGAACTCGCTGCCGCACTGAGCAATTGGGGTACCGAGACCGGCGCGGGCGAGATCGCGGTCTGTTCCACCGGCCTGATCGGTGACCGGCTGCCGATGGACAAACTCATCCCCGCGATCACCGAGATCGTGCACGAGATGGGCGGCGGTCTCACCGGCGGCTCCGACGCGGCCCACGCCATCATGACCACCGATACGGTGCCCAAGGAATCGGCCTTCCACCACGAGGACAAGTGGAACGTCGGCGGCATGGCCAAGGGCGCGGGCATGCTCGCACCCTCGCTGGCCACCATGCTCGTCGTGCTCACCACCGACGCGGTGGCCACCCCCGAACAGCTCGACGAGGCGCTGCGCAAGGCCACGAAATACACCTTCGACCGGCTCGACGTCGACGGCTCCTGCTCCACCAACGACACCGTGCTGCTGCTGGCCAACGGCGCGAGTGGCGTCACCCCGTCGCAGGACGACCTCGACGCCGCCGTGTTCACCGTGTGCGACGACCTGGCCGCCCAGCTCATGGCCGACGCCGAAGGCGTCACCAAGCGGGTGCGGGTCACCGTCACCGGTGCGGCCACCGAGGACGAGGCGCTCACCGTCGCCCGTGCCGTCGCCCGCGACAACCTGGTCAAGACCGCGCTGTTCGGCTCCGACCCGAACTGGGGCCGGGTGCTCGCCGCCGTCGGCATCGCCCCGGTGACCCTCGACCCGCATCGGATCGCGGTGTCGTTCAACGGGAATCCGGTCTGTGTCGACAGTGTCGGCGCTCCGGGCGCGCGAGAGGTCGACCTGTCCGGCGCCGATATCGACGTGCTGATCGAGCTCAATGTGGGTGAGGGCACCGCCATGGTGCGCACCACCGACCTCTCGCACGGCTACGTCGAAGAGAATTCGGCGTACAGCTCATGAACGCCGGTGTGCTGCACAGCCTCTCGGCACTCGACAAGGCGCATGTCCTCGCCGACGCGCTGCCGTGGCTGCAGAAGTTCCGCGACAAGATCGTCGTCGTGAAGTACGGCGGCAACGCCATGATCGACGACGACCTCAAGTCCGCCTTCGCCGCCGACATGGCGTTCCTGCGCACCGTCGGCGTGCACCCCGTTGTCGTGCACGGCGGCGGCCCGCAGATCAATGCCATGCTGAAGAAGTTGGGCATGGAAGGCGAATTCCGCGGCGGTTTCCGCGTCACCACCCCCGAGGTGATGGATGTGGTGCGGATGGTGCTGTTCGGTCAGGTCGGGCGCGAGCTGGTCGGGCTGATCAACGCGCACGGGCCGTACGCGGTCGGCATCTCCGGTGAGGACGCGCACCTGTTCACCGCCACCCGGCGCACCGTCGCCGTCGACGGGGTGGCCACCGATATCGGCCTGGTCGGCGATGTCACCGAGGTCAATCCCGGCGCCGTGCTCGACCTGATCGACGCGGGCCGCATCCCGGTGGTCTCCACCATCGCCCCCGACGCCGACGGCGTGGTGCACAACATCAACGCCGACACCGCCGCGGCCGCGCTGGCCGAGGGCATCGGCGCCGAGAAGCTCGTCGTCCTCACGGATGTCGAGGGTCTCTACACCGACTGGCCGGACCGATCCTCGCTCACCAGCCGGATAGACGCCGACGCTCTCGCCGAGTTGCTGCCGAGCCTGGACGCGGGCATGGTGCCGAAGATGGAGGCCTGCCTGCGCGCGGTCCGTGGCGGAGTGCCGAGTGCCCACGTGATCGACGGGCGCGTCCCGCATTCGGTACTACTTGAACTGTTCACCGGAGAAGGAATCGGAACCATGGTGACCCCGGGGGAGGCCGAAGATGAGTGAAGTGGCGAAACTGCAGCAGCGGTGGTCGGCCGCGATGATGAACAACTACGGCACCCCGAAGGTGGCGCTGGTGCGTGGCGCCGGGGCGGTGGTCTACGACGCCGACGGCAAGCGCTACGTCGATTTCCTCGGTGGTATCGCGGTCAACAGCCTCGGCCACGGGCATCCCGCCATCCTCGAGGCGGTCACCCAGCAGCTCGGCACCCTCGGCCACGTGTCGAATCTGTACGCCAGCGAACCCGTGATCGAACTGGCCGAGAAGCTGCTCGCCCACTTCGGTGACGGCGAGGGCAAGGCGTTCTTCTGCAACTCCGGCACCGAGGCCAACGAGGCCGCGTTCAAGATCGCCCGGCTCACCGGCCGGTCCAAGATCGTCGCCGCCGAGGAGGCGTTCCACGGGCGGACCATGGGCGCGCTCGCGCTCACCGGTCAGCCGTCCAAGCGGGCGCCGTTCGAGCCGATGCCGCCCGGCGTCGTGCATGTGCCCTACGGTGACGCCGCCGCCCTGGAAGCCGTCGTCGACTCCGACACCGCCGCGGTGTTCCTCGAGCCGATGATGGGGGAGAGCGGTGTGGTCGTCCCGCCGTTCGACTACCTCGCCAAGGCGCGCGAAATCACCTCGCGGGCAGGCGCTTTGTTGATCCTGGACGAGGTGCAGACCGGAATCGGCCGCACCGGAACGTTTTTCGCACACCAAGCGGCCGGCATCGTGCCCGACGCGATCACCCTCGCCAAGGGCCTGGGTGGTGGCCTCCCGATCGGCGCCGTGCTGGCACAGGGACGGGCGGCCGAACTGCTCACCCCGGGTCTGCACGGCACCACCTTCGGCGGCAATCCGGTCTGCGCCGCGGCGGCGCTGGCCGTGCTGCGCACCATCGACTCCGAGGACCTGCTGAGCCATGTCGAATGGGTCGGCAAGAAGCTCAGCGACGGCATCGCCCTGCTCGAGCACCCCGAGATCGACCACGTGCGTGGGGCGGGTCTGCTGATCGGCATCGTGCTGAAGAACGACATCTCCGCCCACGTGGACGAACGGGCGCGCGAGGCGGGATACCTGCTGAATCCCGCCAAGCCCAACGTGATCCGGTTGGCACCGCCCCTGGTGCTCACCGAAACCCAGGCCGACAATTTCGTCGCCGACCTGCCCGAGATCCTCGACAAGGCCGCCGCCGATGCCAAGGGAGCGACCAAGTGACCCTGCGCCATTTCCTGCGCGACGACGACGTGAGCCAGGCCGAACAGGCCGAGATCCTCGCTCTCGCCGCCGAACTCAAGAAGAACCCCTTCGCGCACCGCCCGCTGGAAGGCCCGCGCGGAGTGGGGGTGATCTTCGAGAAGAACTCCACCCGCACGCGGTTCTCCTTCGAACTCGGCATCGCCCAGCTCGGCGGGCACGCCGTTGTCGTCGACGGCCGCGACACCCAGCTCGGCCGTGAGGAAACCCTCGGCGACACCGGCAGCGTGCTCTCGCGTTACGTCGACGCCATCGTGTGGCGCACCTTCGAGCAGTCGCGGCTGGACGAAATGACCGCCACTGCAACGGTTCCCGTGGTGAACGCGCTGTCCAACGAGTTCCACCCGTGCCAGGTCCTCGCCGATCTGCAGACGATCGCCGAGCGCAAGGGTTCGCTGGCCGGACTCAACCTCACCTTCTTCGGCGACGGCGCCAACAACATGGCGCACTCGCTGCTGCTCGGTGGTGTCACGGCGGGCATGAACGTGACCGTCGCCGCGCCCGCCGGTTTCGAGCCGCTGCCCTGGATCATGGAGGCCGCCGCCAAGCGTGCCGCCGAAACCGGTGCGACGGTGGCGGTTACGGGCGATCCCGTCGCCGGAGCCACCGGCGCCGACGTGCTCGTCACCGACACCTGGACCTCCATGGGTCAGGAGAACGACGGGCTCGATCGCGTCGGGCCGTTCCGCCCGTTCCAGCTCAACACCGAACTGCTGGCCGCCGCCAACCCAGAAGCGATTGTCCTGCACTGCCTTCCGGCACACCGTGGCGAGGAGATCACCGACGAGGTGCTCGACGGTTCGCACAGTGTGGTGTGGGACGAAGCCGAGAACCGGCTGCACGCCCAGAAGGCGCTGCTGGTGTGGCTGCTCGCGAAAGCCGCCGCGTGAGACCGCGATCCGGGGCCGGCGCGGAGGGCAGGCGATGAGCGCACCCGAGAAGGGCACACCCGCCATCGCCCGCACCCGCGCCGGCCGCCAATCACGCATCGTCGAATTGCTGTCGGCGCATTCGGTGCGCAGCCAGACCGAACTGGCCGCACTGCTGGCCGCCGAGGGCATCGAGACCACCCAGGCCACCCTGTCGCGTGACCTGGACGAACTCGGCGCGGTGAAGCTGCGAGCCGCCGACGGCGGCGCCGGGGTCTACATCGTCCCCGAGGACGGCAGCCCCGTCCGCGGCGTCACCGGCGGCACCGGCCGCCTGTCGAAACTGCTGGCCGACCTGCTGGTCTCCACCGATTCCAGCGGCAACCTCGCCGTCCTGCGCACCCCACCCGGCGCCGCCCACTTCCTGGCCAGCGCCCTCGACCGCGCCGCCCTGCCCTACATCGTCGGCACCATCGCAGGCGACGACACCATCGCCGTCATCGCCCGCGAACCCCTCACCGGCGCCGAACTCGCCGCCAAGATCGAAAGCCTGGCCTGAACCGGCACGACAGCCGGATGCCTCGCGATCCGAGCCTCACCTCATGCGCCATCGATCGCGGTGGGCGACCTGCCAAATAAGCACGTTGCCTTGCCTGTGAGCGGGCTCGGTAGGTAGTAGACGAGGTCAGGGGCGATCGAGCCCGCGATCAGCGCGACCGGCGGGGTCAGTTGTTCGTCAGCTGCCGCCAAGCCCAATCGACTCGCACATCCAGAGGGTTGTTCGGTGTGACAGTCCTCGGCTCGGTGTTGAGTCCGTCCGGTGGGCCGGATTGGGCTTCGACCGACAGCGATTCCTCCGGCAGTGTCCACACCACCACGTCGGTGACGGGGCTGGTGATCGTGAACTCGAGGAAGCCCGGCCAGGTGAGGCGGGCACGGACGCCGTCGGGCATGGCGAAGCAGTCGTCCCACGGTGGAGGAGTGGATGGGATGTGGCGGCCGGTCGGGAGGTAGTCGGGGCCGCGTTCGTACTGCCAGGCGGGGTGGAAGTCGAGTTCGAGTGGGCCGGTGGCGGGGGCGACCTCGCGTAGGAACCACGGGTGCCAGCCGCCCTGGGCGGGGAACGGGTCGTGGTCGGTGGTGATGCGCATCGCCAGGGTCAGGCCCGACTCGGTGAGGGTGAAGGTCTGCACGACCGTGCCCGCGAACGGCCAGGGCGCTGTCAACCGGCAACGCAGTATCGCCTCGTTCGCCGTCCTGGACACGACTTCCCACGCCCTGTCGCGGACGGTGCCGTGAATGCTGTGCGGCGGGTTGTCGATCGGCAGCTGGTAGGTGCGATCACCCACGGTGAGCTTGCCGTAGCCGAGCCGGCCTGCCCATGGCGCCATCACGAAACACCCGGTCCCGGGGTCCTGGCGCAGCAATTCCGTGCCCGCCACGGTGAGGCTGTGGATCGCACCCCCGTCGTCGGGGGCGATGGTGACTGTCGCGGTACCGGCGCTGAGCCGCACGTCGTCGCTCATGCCGGGGACACTATCGGCGCGGGCCCGTCATCCGGCGCAGCCCGCGCCGATCGACATCAGTTGAACGGGTAGTCCCCGCCACCCGCGCCACCGTTGTGGCCCGGTGTGGCGACATCGATGATGTCCTGCACCAGCTCGACCACGGCGCGACCGACATCGAGCACACCGTTGCCGAGCGTCGAGAATTCCTGCGCGATGTAATGAAGCATCTTGTTCGTCCTCACTTCTGGCGGGCCGAATAGTGCTGTCCCAGAGTGCCGTACACCATGTACGGCGCACTACCCTGCGACGGTGCTTCCCGATCTCGCGCCCTTCAAACCGTGACCCGACCCCCGGCCGCGCGGTACCGCAGGCGGGCGATCAACCTGCCTGGCGCGCACGGCGACCGGCCGACTTCGCTGAGGAGTTGCGCGAGCTGAACGCGCGCTGCCCGCGCGAGCCGGTACGACCGCGTTCAGGACGCGAGGAAATTCAGGACGGCGAGAATCAGGGGTGAGCTGAGGTCGAACAGCACGCGGCCCACGTGCAGGCCGACCGCCGCGCCGGGCTCGTAGTTCTCCATGAGGAATTGCAGGATGGCGTCTTCCATGGTGTCCTCCGGTGCCGAGGGTCAGGCGAAGAAATCCTGGAGAATGGGGGTGCTCAGGTCGAACAGGGTCTTGCCGACGGTCAGGGCGAAATTCCCGACGCCGATGACGACGAGCCCGATGAGGTCGTAGTTGGCCTGAGCGAAATCACGTAATTGCTGCATGTTTACTCCTCGACCCCGACTGGATGAGTAGCTACTGTGACCAGCGTCTCATAGATGGTGTCGGCCGTCGAGGAGTCGCACCCCGGTGATGAATGAGCTTGCATCATCGTGCATAATCATTTGCAGCAACGGCGCGAGCCGTCCACAGACACCAGTTCAAGGAGCGCAACAGACATGTCCGATCGCGTCGTACTCGCCTACTCCGGTGGGCTTGACACCTCCGTCGCCATCAGCTGGATCGCGAAGGAGACCGGTTCCGAGGTCGTGGCCGTGGCCATCGACCTGGGCCAGGGCGGCGAGGACATGAACGTGGTGCGCCAGCGAGCCCTGGACTGCGGCGCCGTGGAGGCCATCGTGGTCGACGCGCGCGACGAGTTCGCCGACGAGTACTGCCTGCCGACCATTCAGGCCAACGCCATGTACATGGGCCAGTACCCGCTGGTCTCGGCCATCAGCCGGCCGCTGATCGTCAAGCACCTCGTCGAGGCCGCCAAGTTCCACAACGCCACCACCGTGTCGCACGGCTGCACCGGTAAGGGCAACGACCAGGTGCGCTTCGAGGTCGGCATCGGCGCGCTCGCGCCCGACCTGAACGTCATCGCGCCGGTCCGCGACTACGCCTGGACCCGCGAGAAGGCCATCGCCTTCGCCGAGGAGAACAAGCTCCCGATCAACGTCACCAAGAAGTCGCCGTTCTCCATCGACCAGAACGTGTGGGGCCGCGCGGTCGAGACCGGGTTCCTCGAGGACCTGTGGAACGCGCCGACCAAGGACGTGTACGACTACACCGCCGACCCGACGGTGAACTTCGAGGCGCCCGACGAGGTCATCATCACCTTCGACAAGGGTGTGCCGGTCGCCATCGACGGCCGCCAGGTCACCGTGCTGCAGGCCATCGAGGAGATGAACACCCGCGCCGGTCGCCAGGGCGTCGGCCGCCTCGACATGGTCGAGGACCGGCTCGTCGGCATCAAGAGCCGCGAGATCTACGAGGCGCCCGGCGCCATCGCGCTCATCACCGCGCACCAGGCACTCGAGAACGTCACCATCGAGCGCGAGCTGGGCCGCTACAAGCGGCAGGTCGAGCAGCGCTGGGGCGAGCTGGCCTACGACGGCCTGTGGTTCTCCCCGCTCAAGCGCGCCTTGGACGCCTTCGTGCAGGACACCCAGCAGCACGTCTCCGGCGACATCCGCATGGTGCTGCACGGTGGTTCCGCCGTGGTCAACGGCCGCCGCTCCGAGCAGTCGCTCTACGACTTCAACCTGGCCACCTACGACGAGGGCGACACCTTCGACCAGTCGCTGGCCAAGGGCTTCGTCCAGATCCACGGCCTGTCCTCCAAGGTCGCCGCCCGTCGCGATCTGAACCAGAAGTAGGACGAGCTTCCCGCGTCCCCGGTTCCGACATCCGACGGGCCGGGGACGCGGCGTGTTCGCACCCGGGAGCAGACACCCGGGTCCGGTGTCTCGTCGAGATGCCGGCGTGGCCGGGTGGCACCGGCACCCGCGACGCTGGTTACGGTGGTCACGGGCAATTCCCCCGCACTTCGATCCGAGGAGACCTGTAGACCATGACCGACGGCGGCAGCACGAACACCGGTGCCCTCTGGGGTGGGCGCTTCGCGTCCGGGCCCGCCGAGGCGATGGCGGCGCTGAGCAAGTCGACCCACTTCGACTGGGCGCTGGCTCCCTACGACATCCGCGCCTCCCAGGCGCACGCCCGGGTGCTGCACAAGGCGGGGCTGCTGTCCGACGAGGATCTGTCCGGCATGCTGGCCGGGCTGGACGCGCTGGCCGCCGACGTGGCCTCGGGGGCGTTCGGTCCTGCCGACTCCGACGAGGATGTGCACGGCGCGCTCGAGCGGGGACTGATCGAGCGGGTCGGCACCGAGCTCGGCGGCAGGCTGCGGGCGGGCCGGTCGCGGAACGATCAGGTGGCCACCCTGTTCCGCATGTGGCTGCGTGACGGTGTGCGCCGTGTGGCCGCCGGTGTGCTCGATGTGGTCGACGCACTCGTCGCCCAGGCCGCCGCGCACCCGGACGCGGTGATGCCGGGCAAGACCCATCTGCAGGCCGCCCAGCCCGTGCTGCTGGCCCACCACCTGCTCGCCCACGCGCATCCCCTGCTGCGCGACCTGGAACGCCTGCGCGACTTCGACAAGCGCGCCGCGATCTCGCCCTACGGTTCGGGCGCGCTCGCCGGTTCCTCGCTCGGTCTCGATCCCGAGCAGATCGCCGCGGAACTGAATTTCACTGCCTCGGCGGCCAACTCGATCGACGCCACCTCTTCGCGTGACTTCGCCGCGGAGGCCGCGTTCGTCCTCGCCATGATCGGTGTCGACCTGAGCCGCATGGCCGAGGAGATCATTCTCTGGAGCACACCGGAATTCGGCTACGTCACCCTCGCCGACGCCTGGTCCACCGGCTCGTCGATCATGCCGCAGAAGAAGAACCCCGACGTCTCGGAACTCACCCGTGGCAAGGCGGGCCGCCTGATCGGCAACCTGACCGGCCTGCTCGCCACCTTGAAAGCCCAACCGCTGGCATACAACCGGGACCTGCAGGAGGACAAGGAACCCCTGTTCGACTCGGTCGCCCAGCTCGAACTCCTGCTGCCCGCCATCGCCGGCCTGGTCGGCACCCTCACCTTCCACACCGACCGCATGGCCGAACTCGCCCCCGCCGGTTTCACGCTCGCCACCGACATCGCGGAATGGATGGTGCGCCAAGGTGTTCCGTTCCGTGTCGCCCACGAGGCGGCCGGTGCGTGCGTGCGCGCCGCCGAGGCACGAGGTGTCGGCCTCGACGAACTCACCGACGAGGAATTCGCCGCCATCGACCCATCGTTGACCGCCGGTGTACGCGAAGTACTCACCGTCCCCGGCTCGATCGCCTCCCGTAACGCCCGCGGCGGCACCGCGGGAGTCCGCGTCGCCGAACAACTCGACGAGGTCCGCGAGAACGCCGACGAAGCCCGTGCCTGGCTGAACTGACCAGCCGGCCGCGCCCCGCTAGTCTGCCGCCATGACCCTGCTCTTGCTGGCACTGGCCATCGCATCCGAGGTGACCGCGACCGTTTCGCTGAAACTGTCGGAAGGATTCACCAAACCGGTGCCGTCGGTGGTGGTCGTGCTCGGATACGGTGCGGCCTTCTACTTCCTGTCCCAGGTGCTGAAGCGGGGGATGGGTATCGGCGTCGCGTACGGGATCTGGTCTGCCGTCGGGGTGGCCGCCATCGCCCTGATCGGTGTGCTGTTCCTCGGTGAGCGGCTGTCATTGGTGCAGGTCGGCGGAATCGGCTTGGTCATTCTCGGCGTGCTGGCACTGGAACTCGGTGGCGCGCACTGACTTCGGGCGGCGCCGACGTGGATCCCGCTCGGCTCACAACTCGGCGCGAACCCGGAAACCCGCGTCGCGCAGCGCGTCCAGCACATCGTCGCGGTGCGCGGGTCCCCGCATCTCCACGGTGAGTGACACCTCCACCTCGTCGACCGCGAGCCACGTCCCGGTTCGGGAGTGGACCACATCGACGACACTGGCCCCCGCCCGGCCGACCACTCCGAGCAGCGCCGACAACGCACCCGGCCGGTCCGAGATCGTCACCCGCATCGCCAGATAGCGTCCGGCAGCGCTCAGGCCGTGGTTTATCACCCGGGTGAGCAGCAGCGGGTCGATGTTGCCGCCCGACAGAATCACCACGATCGGACCGGGCAGGTCACGCAATTCGGCGCCGAGCAACGCCGCGACCCCCGCCGCACCCGCCGGTTCGACAATGAGTTTGGCCCGTTCCAGGCACAGCAGCAGAGCCTTGGACAGCGATTCCTCGTCGACGGTCACGATCCGCGACACCAGTTTCGACACATGATCGAACGGCACCGCACCCGGAATCCCCACCGCGATACCGTCGGCCATCGTCGACATCCGCGACGCCCGCATCGGCGTGCCCGCCCGCAGCGAATCCGGCCACGCCGCCGCCTCGGCCGCCTGCACGCCGACCACTCCGACCTGCGGCGCACAATGATTCATCGCGATCGCCACCCCCGCGAGCAACCCACCACCGCCGGTCGGCACCACCACGGTCCGCACATCCGGCACCTGCTCGAGAATCTCGAGCGCGACACTCGCTTGCCCGGCGACGATGTCGGGATGATCGAACGGATGAATCAGTGTCGCCCCGGTGCGCTCCGCGAATTCCCTTGCCGCGACCAGTGATTCATCGATCGTCTCACCGACCTGATGCACTTCCGCCCCGTAGGCCCGGGTGGCGACGAGCTTGGGCAACGACGCCCCGATCGGCATGAATACCGTCGAGGTGATCCCCAGCTCCGTTGCCGACCACGCCACCCCCTGCGCGTGATTGCCCGCGCTCGCCGCCACCACTCCGCGAGCCCGCTCCGCAGGCGACAGATTCGCGATCCGGTTGTACGCGCCCCGCGGCTTGAACGACCCGGTCCGCTGCAGGTTCTCGCACTTCAACCACACCGGCACCCCCGCCCGCTCCGACAGCACCCGCGACCCGACCACCGGCGTCCGCCGCACCACCGCCCCCACCACCCGCGCCGCGGCCTCCACCTGCCCGAACTCAACGCTCTCCATCGCCCCATCGTGCCAGCCACCGCCCTCCCGCGGACCTGGACGCGCGATCACCCCGCTCTGGTGGCGGCTGCCACCAGGTCGATGCTGCCACCGGAGCGTGGTGATCGAATGACCAGTTCAGGCGCGGAGGGCGGCCTTGGCGATGTTGTGGGCGATGGTGCCGAGGCGGGTGAGGCGGGCGTCGCCGAGGGGCGTGAGTTTGCCGCCGAGGCGATTGGTGACGAAGGCGAGGGACAGGCCGGTTTCGGGGTCGGCGAAGGCGCCGGAGCCACCGAGGCCGAAGTGTCCGAAGGCCGAGATCGGTTCGGCACGTGAGGGTTTCATGGGGACGCCGTGATAGCCCATCGCCCAAGGGATGCGGAAGGCGAGCACATAGTCGGGGGTGAAGACCTGACGGGTGGCGGCGCGGCGGATCGTGTCGGGGGACAGGATGCGAGTGCCGCCGAGTTCGCCACCGTTGGCGAGGGCGCCGTAGACGCGGGCCAGGGCGCGGGCCGAGAAGACACCGTTGACGCCGGGCATCACCGCGTCGTGCACACGCGGGTCGACGATGAGGTCGGCGAAACCGCGCGGGGTGGTTTCGGCCGCCGCCGCGAATCGGGTGCGGGTGAGCAGGTCGGAGCCGCGCTCCCAATCCATGCCCGCCGCGGTGAGGCGGGGGAACGTGGTGGCGATGCGATGGCGTTCCCCGGCGGGCACGCGGAACCAGAGCTCCTCGGCGTCGAGAGGTTCGGCGAGTTCGGTGCGGACGACGTCGACGAATTCGCGGCCGGTGACTCGCCGCACCAGTTCGGCGGCCAAGTGCCCATAGCTGATCCCGTGGTAACCACTGGTGACGAGATGACGAGGATCCGGGGTGGCGGCGGCGAGCGCGGCGGTGACCGCCTTGTCGTCGAGGAAGGTGTCGATCGGCCCCGAGATGAGGCCGCGCAACCGGTGCAGCCCGGCTCGGTGGGTGAGCACATCGCGAACCGTGATGCGGCCCTTGCCCGCCGCCGCGAACTCGGGCCAGTACTCGGCGACCGGGGCGTCGTAGTCGAGCTCGCCACGCTCGGCGAGCTGGTGAATCACCGTGGAGGCCACGCCTTTTCCGGTGGAGAAGGCCAGCGCCACCGAGTCCGCCGTCCACGGCACCCCCGGGCGTGCGTACCCGGCCCACACATCGACCACCGGTTCGCCGTGCAGGTACACGCACAGCGCGCCACCCCCGTGTGACGGCTTGCGGAACAACTGGTCGAACACGGTGACCAGACGGACGAAACGGCGATCCACCGACTGCGTTGTCGAAACTCCCATCACCCGAGCATGCCAAATCACCGATGGGACCGGTCGGTACGGTGATCTTTTCCTGACCGTCACATCCGGCAGCGTGGGCGCAATACTCGGGTCATAGCGTGCACGCATGTCCTCGAGACGACGATCGGCGCTGCTCGCGAGGCTTGTGGTGGACGAACCCGGTAGGCCACAGGTGATCCTGGGCGAACTGCGCCGCGTGATCCTCGACGGTGCCGTCCCGCCGTGCACCGTGATCCCGCTGCGCGAGGTGGCCGTGCTGTTCGGAGTGAGTCACATCCCGGTGCGCGAAGCGCTGAAAACCCTGATCGGGGAGGGACTGGTCACCCACCGGCCGCAGCGTGGGTACCAGGTCGCGCAGCTGACGGCGCGTGAACTGCGGGAGATGTACATCGTGCGCGACACCCTGGAATCGGCGTCGCTCGCCGCGGCCGCGCTGTCGGCGGACGACGCCGAACGCGCCGAACTGCTCGCCGTGAACGACCTGCTCGAGCGGGCGATCCTCGACGACGATCCGGCGGCGTATCAGCGCCAATCGCGCTGTTTTCATGTGGCGCTGACCCGCCCGTCGCGCATGTTCCGCCTGTTGCAGATGCTCGAATCCGCCTGGAATGTCACCGAACCCGTGCAATCGATGGTGCACGTCGACCGCGCCGACCGTGAGCTCCTGCACACCGACCACCTCGCGATGCTCGACGCCTTCCTCGCCCGTGATGTGGCCCGTCTGCTCGCCGCGGCCGAGGAGCACCATCGGCGACTCGAATCGGTGATCGCGACCCTCCCCACCGACACCGGTCTGCTCGCGCCGGAGGATATATCTTCGGCGCAATAGCGGCGAAATTCGCGGGAAACCGCAGGGCAACTGCTCGAACCTACGGTCATCGCAGCAGCTGAACCCTTCGGATGGGAACGACCATGACCGATACCATCACCGTCGCCACCGGTGCGCCCGCCACCGATCCGCCCGCCTACGATCCACGATTGACCAACGAGGATCTCGCACCGCTGCGCAAGCAGACATGGGGCACCTACAACATCTTCGCGTTCTGGATGTCGGACGTGCACAGCGTCGGCGGGTACGTCACCGCGGGCAGCCTTTTCGCGCTCGGCCTGGCGAGTTGGCAGGTTCTCGTCGCCCTGCTGATCGGCATCGTCATCGTCTACTTCTTCTGCAATCTGGTCGCCAAACCGAGCCAGGTGACCGGTGTTCCGTATCCGGTGATCTGTCGCAGCGCGTTCGGGGTGCTCGGCGCCAATATCCCCGCGATCATCCGCGGACTGATCGCGGTGGCCTGGTACGGAATCCAGACCTTCCTTGCCTCCGCCGCGCTGGATGTCGTTCTGGTGAAACTGTTTCCGGGGCTGGCGCCGTACGCCGTCACCGCCGACTACGGTTTCCTCGGTTTGTCGGCGCTGGGCTGGGGCAGCTATCTGCTGCTGTGGGTGGTGCAGGCGTGCGTGTTCTGGCGCGGCATGGAATCCATCCGCAAGTTCATCGACTTCTGTGGTCCCGCCGTGTATGTCGTGATGTTCGTGCTCTGCGGTTATCTGATCGCGCGCGCCGGTTGGAGCGCCATCGACCTGAACCTGGGGGAGGTGACCTACACCGGCTGGGCGTCGGTGCCGGTGATGCTCGGCGCGATCGCCCTCGTGGTGTCCTACTTCTCGGGCCCGATGCTCAACTTCGGCGACTTCTCCCGCTACGGCAAGAGCTTTCCGGCCGTGAAGACCGGCAATCTGCTCGGCCTGCCCGTGAACTTCCTGCTGTTCTCGCTGCTCGTCGTGGTCACCGCCTCGCTGACGGTGCCCGTCTACGGCGAGCTCGTCACCGATCCGGTCGCGACCGTCGCCCGCATCGACTCCACGTTCGCGATCGTGCTCGGCGCGCTCACCTTCACCATCGCCACCATCGGTATCAATATCGTCGCCAACTTCATCTCGCCCGCGTTCGACTTCTCCAATGTGAGCCCGCAGCGGATCAGCTGGCGTGCGGGCGGGATGATCGCCGCGGTCGGTTCGATCCTGATCACGCCGTGGAACCTCTACAACAATCCCGAGGTGATCCACTACACGCTCGAGGTGCTCGGCGCCTTCATCGGACCGCTGTTCGGCGTGCTGATCTGCGATTACTACCTGGTGCGCAAGCAGAAGGTGATCGTCGACGACCTCTTCACCATGTCGGAGCGGGGCAGCTACTACTACCGCAAGGGCTACCACCCTGCCGCGATCGTCGCCACGGCGGTCGGCGCGGGCGTCGCGGTGTTCCCGGTGCTGGCCAACGGTTTGCCGGGCATGCACACCGCGGCTCAGTACAGCTGGTTCATCGGCTGCGGCCTCGGTTTCGTCACCTACTACCTGCTCACCGCAGCCAGGCGCAGGACCCGGCCGGAGGTTCTCGCCTGATGCGAATCCGGGTCGTCAATCCGAACACCACCCGGGCGATGACCGACACGATCGAGCAGTGCGCCCGGGCCGTCGTCGGCGCGGGCACCGTGCTCGACGCGGTCACCTCCGCGACCGGACCGGTCTCGATCGAAAGCCACTACGACGAGGCGATGAGCGTTCCCGGACTGCTGGCCGCCATCCGGGAAGGCGAGGCCGACGGTGTCGACGGCTACGTCATCGCCTGCTTCGGAGATCCGGGACTGGACGCCGCACGCGAACTCGCGACCGGACCGGTGATCGGGATCGCGGAGGCGGCGATGCGAACAGCGAGCCACCTGGGCCGGGGCTTCAGCGTCGTCACCACCCTCCAGCGCACCACAGGCCGCGCGATGGATCTGGCGGAACACTATGGGCTGCGACGTTTCTGCTACGGAGTGCACGCGTGCGAACTGCCCGTGCTCGCGCTGGATATCGACCCGGACGCACGCAAGGTCGTCACCGAGGCGTGCCGAGCGGCGGTGCTGGCCGATGGTTCCGACGCGGTCGTTCTCGGCTGTGCCGGAATGGCGGATCTGTGCGCGCACATCCGAGCGGAGATCGGCGTACCGGTGATCGACGGTGTCGCGGCCGCCACGTCGACCGTGCAATCTCTGCTCACCCTCGGGCTGCGCAAGTCGGGGAGGGGCGAGTTCGCGACACCGCCGGCGAAGCCCTATACCGGGCTGCTGGAATCGTTCGGGTCGGAATAGGTCAGGCGTCGGCCAGCTCGCCGGTCAGGGCGTCGAGCACCGCGTCGAGGTTGTCGACGTCGACGACCAGGCGGGTGAAGTCGGGTCCGTTCAGGTCGATGCGGACCGCGTTTCCACCGAAAGTGGTGTCCCAGAACTCTTTCCGGCCCTTGCCTCGGTAGACGCCCGCGGCGATCACGCCGGGGATGAAGGTGCCCGGCGCGCGGACCCACGGCGGGCGCAGGTCCACCTCGGCGGTGGTGATCTCGGTGATGGCGGCACGGTCGATCACGACCTGCTGGCGCAGCGCGAGCAGCCGATGCCCACCGAGTACATGGACCGTCACCGTGTCGTTGTCGACCTCGAGCTCGACCATCGCTACCTCACTCACCATCTGCGGAAACGTTCCCTGTCGAGGGTGCTCCCGTGGCCTGGCTTGCGACTGTGGCGAGCCTGTGAGTTAGCCAAGGAAGTTACAGGCATACTCAAATGTAGATATACGCATCTATCTGAGGCCGCGTTTCGAGTTCAACTCGCCGGGGGTGGCGGGAAAAGATGGCAAGGAGGGGAACGGGTGTGCCCGGCAGTCGATGGCGACTACCGGGCACTCCGAGGGCATGGCGGTCAGAGGTTCAGCAGGCGACCTTGTCCGCCACGATCAGCAGATACTGGAAGCTCCCCTCCCGGTACGCCGTGAGGAACGGCTGTTCCACCCCCGTCGCGAGTTCCGAATGCGTCCGCAGATCCCAGTACGGAATCGTGTCCGGTGTCAGATCGATGACCGTGGTCGGCACCAGACCGTTCTCCGACAGCGCACGGAAGTACTCGCTGCGCGGGTGGATCATGCAGCCGTAGTGGGCGTCGATCCAGCTCACCGATGCGGACCGGCCGCCGATCACATCGTTGGAGCAGCCGGTGATGCACACATAGCGTCCGCCCGGTTGCAGCACGCGGGAGAACTCCGCGAACAGCGGGAACAGATCGACGTACATGGTGGTCTCGTTGGTCCACACGGCCCGGACCGACTCGTCGTCGAAACCGGTGTCGAGCATATTGCGGAAGTGGAAGCGCACCCGATCGGAGACACCGCGTTCGACGGCCTGGTCGTTGGCGAAACCGACCTGGTACTCGGAGATGCTCACCCCGTCGACCGAACAACCGAAGCGCTTGGCGGCCATGAAGCTGGTTCCGCCGCGACCCGAACCGCCGTCGAGGAGGCGGTCGGCGGGGGTGATGGCGCCGAGGTTGTCGAGGAGGAGGTCCGCCTGGGCGGTCTCGAGGCGGTGCAGTTCGCGCACAAGGCGCTCCTGCCGGGTGTCCTCGGGCCCTTCGATGACCGACCAGTCGGGTTCACCGATGCCGTAGTGGTGGTGGTAGAGACCGTCCACCTCGCCGAGCTTCGTGTTGACCCGGTCGTCGTTGGGATTGTTGTTCCAGTAGGCAGCGACCGAACGCTGGTAGGTGGTGCGCAGCACGGAGCTGTCGGTGTGGGCGTTCGCGATGGTCATCGGTCGTCCTCTCGTGGTGCGGTGTCGTGGTACCGGCGGCTGTCGGCGTGCCAGGCGCGGTTGCCGCCCATCCAGGCCCACAGGCCCGTCAGGAATCGGCGCAATTGCGGTGAACCCGCAGCGGCCAAGGGTGCGGCCTCGCGTTCGAATCGGTGCATGAGTTCGTCGTGGATCTCGGCGGTGCGCAGCACGGCATCGGCCCGGCTGCACCCCTCCTCGGCGGCGAGGACGGTCGGCAGGTTGAACTCCCGACCGCCCGAAAGGTCTTCGCGCGCCATCGAATACAGATCGTTGACCATCTGTGCGGCCAGGGCCGCGGTGGTGACGACCCGCCGGACGGCCGGGTCGGTGTACTCGGGGGCGCCGAGTTCGTAGCGGCCGACCGCGTCGATCGGCGCCATACACGGCAGGAAACTGTGCGGTTGCCGGTTGGTCAGGTACTCCCACACCGGCGGCATCCGCCCCGCCGCCCGCCAGCCGGCCTCGGCGCCGAGCGCGATGAACCAGCCCGCGATCTCGGTCCGGAGCCTGGCCAGCTGGGCGTCGCTCGCGTACCCCGCCAGGTGCGCGAACGAGGTGCGGAACGCGCGGAGGATCGGGTCGGCCTGCATGGCCTGTTCGAGCCGTGGCGCGTAGCGCATGGGCAGGTGCGCCGGGTCCATGGCGGCGGCGGCGAGTTCGAGCCGTGGCCCGAGTTCGGCGGCGGCGCTGGACGGGGTGCCGTCGGGTGCGGTGTCGCCAGGGGCGTCCTCCTCGCAGTAGTAGTCGTCGACCGACCATTCGGCGACGGCGCAGCGGGCCGCGGCGAGCAGCAGATCGGGGTCGTCGCAGTCGGGGTGGGCCAGCATGATGAGCCTGCCGAAATCGGCCTTGCCGAGTTCGTCGAGGCGGCCCTCGTACAGGCCGATCTCGGCGGCCCACGCGAGCAGTCCGACATTGACGGCTTCGGCCAGGGCGGGGTCGTCACGTTCCGGCGGCGGGCAGTAGAGCGCCGGGATGTCTTGTCTTCCACCGTTTTCGGGCTGCTCGGTCGTGCGGTTCGCGAGCAGGGACACCTGCAGGCCCGACGTGCCGAGCCCGGTCGGACCGCGCAGCCGGTGCGCGGCGGGCGGGCTCACCACAGCGGACGTGCCGCTCCGCGCCGCCGAGGTGGGTGTCGCGAGCCGGGGGACACGGCCGATGAGCTCCGCGCCGCGATTCGGATGGAGCGTGAAGGGCCGGGCGACCGGTGACGCACCCGCGAACACGTCGGCCGGGGCTGACGCGCCGTGTAACAGGGCGACGACAGTCGCGGCGAGGTCGCCGGCCGCCGGGGGAGCGGCGGCTCTGCTGAGCAGGGACATGGCCCGACCGTTCAGTCGGCCCGGCGCGCGACGAGGACGTCGTCGAGCACACCGAGCGCGTCGGGCACCAGCACCGCCGCCGAGTAGTAGCAGCTCACCAGGTACGACATGATCGACTGATCGTCGATCTGCTTGAACCGCACGTTCAGACTCGGCTCGTACTCGTCGGGAATGCCGGTCTGGTGCAGGCCGACCACGCCCTGGTCCTTCTCGCCGATACGCATCGCCATGATCGAGGTGGTCTGGGTTTCGCTGATCGGGATCTTGCCGCACGGCAGAATCGGCACACCGCGCCAGCCGGGCACCCGGTGGCCCTGGAATTCCACCGGGTCGGGGTACAGGCCGCGGCGCGAACATTCACGACCGAACGCGGCGATCGCCTTCGGGTGGGCGAGGAAGAATTTCGTTCCACGGCGCATGCTGAGCAATTCGTCCATGTCGTCGGGGGACGGTGCGCCGGATTCGGTGGTGATGCGCTGTTTGAGATCGCAATTGTGCAGCAGGCCGAAGTCGGGATTGTTCACCAGATCGTGTTCGCGACGCTCGTAGAGCGCCTCGACGGTGAGTCGCAGCTGCTGGTCGACCTGGTTCATCGGGTCGTTGAACAGGTCGGCGACCCTGGTGTGGATCCGCAGCACACTCTGGGCCAGGCTCAGTTCGTACTCACGTGGACTGGCGTCGTAGTCGACGAAGGTGCCCTCGAGCAACGGTTCCCCGGAATGCCCCGAGGCGATCTCGATATCGGCCTCGCCCTTGGAATTCTGGTTCCTGGAAGACGCGGCCGACGTATCCGCTCGGATCCGGGCAAGGCCTGGGGTCGATTCGAGGAATTGTTCGAATTCCTGCCTCGGCAGGCAGAGAACGGTGGTCTTGGTGACCGTTTTGACGGTGTCGGGCCAGATCGCCGACGGGTCGGTGAGCATCTCTTCGCCGTAATAGTCACCACCGGACAGCAGGCCGAGTTTGGTGGCCTCCCCGTACTCACCCGAACCGATCCTGGCCAATTTCCCGTGGACGACGAGAATGACCTGATCCATCGGATTCCCGAATTCCGCGAGCACGGTTCCGGGGTCGAGATCATATTGCACGAAACTGTCCGCGAGGGGACGCAACAGGTCGTCGTCGTCGATTTCGCGCAGCGGGGGCAGTTCGCGCAATTCCTGCGGGATCACCCTGGCCCGGGCGCCGTCGACGACGAATTCGACCTCCCCGTTGCCGACGGTATGGGTGAGCCGTCGGTTGACCCGGTAGATACCGCCCGCCACCTGCACCCACGGCAGTGCGCGCGAGAGCCAGCGCGAGCTGATGCCCTGCATCTGTGGCTCGGATTTGGTGGTGTGGGTGAGCTTCTGTGCTGCGTTGGTGGACAGGCTCTTGCGTACGGAATTGTCTGTGGGCAGCGGCATTTCGATGGTCATAGCATCCTCACCTCGAGTGGATTCGGGTACGGCCGATCGACCTGTCGTCGCGCGACGACAGGTTGGGACGTTGGTGAAGCGAATGCGAATGGTCCTGCGCGGGCGAACCCGGCGTGTGAAACGTGTTGCACGAAAAGTGATGTGCGGCAGAGCGTTCCGGACGACAACGATGTTAGGTGCTGGAGGCCTTGCGCACGCACGATCGCCAAAAATCGGGTCCTGACCGGGAGATCCCTTGTGCGATAGGCGATTGCGGACACGGCGGTGTCCGTGGACGGCCTGGACTTCCGGCTCCGCAACACGCTCGTTTCGGACTGCGGCCGCGCCGGTGACGAAGGGGTCCCCGATCGGCGTGGTGTGACATGAAACGCCGCAACATGCGGCCTGTCACAGCCGACACATAATGGAGGTCCGGTGTGGTTAGCTCATATGAGCACATCGGGGTGTGTGAGGTGCATCACAGTCGGTAGGGTCAGGTGGGAACGGTGAATATCAGTCCAAAAGGTGTGGTCGGGTCGGTGCAGCGATTGCTGGCTACCGCGCAGAACGGGCTGGAGGTGATCCGCTTCGGCGGACTGGCGCACGACGTCGAGTCCTCGCCGTTCGAGGTCGTCGAACGCAGACGCATGTACCGCCTGCGGCACTACTTCCCCGACGACACCACACCCGGTCGTCCGGTGGCGCTGCTGGTTCCGCCGCTCATGGTGAACGCCGACATCTGGGACGTGAACGCGGCGGGCGGTGCCGTCGGGATTCTGAACGCGGGCGGAATCGACTGCTGGGTCATCGATTTCGGTTCCCCCGCCACCGAGGAGGGCGGCTGGGAACGCGACCTGGCCGATCACGTGCTTGCCGTGAACTCCGCCATCGACACCGTGTGCGAGGCCACCGGTGCGCAGGTGCACCTGATGGGCTACTCCCAGGGCGGCATGTTCGCCTACCAGACCACCGCCTACCGCTACGGCAAGGGCGTCGCCTCCATCGTCACCTTCGGCAGCCCCGTCGACATCGTGGCGGGCATGCCGTTCGGGCTGCCCTACGGCCTGGTGTCCGAGGTGGCCGACTTCCTGGCCGACCACGTGATGCACCGGCTGCCGATCACCGAATCGATGGTGCGTTTCGGCTTCCAGATGCTCGACCCGGTGAAGACCGCGAAGTCGCGCATCGATTTCCTGCTGCAGCTGCACGACCGGGAGGCGCTGCTGCCCAAGGAGCGTCAGCGCCGCTTCCTCAACAGCGAAGGCTGGGTCGGATACGCGGGCCCTGCCGTCGCCGATCTGCTCAAGCAGTTCGTCGCACACAACCGGATGATGCTCGGCGGCTTCGTGATTCGCGATCATCCCGTCTCGCTCGCCGAACTGAAGTGCCCCATCCTCGCCTTCGTCGGCGAGGTCGACGACATCGGCCAGCCTGCCGCGGTGCGCGGCATCGTGCGTGCCGCGCCGCACGCCGAGGTGTACGAGGCCAGCCTCGTCGCGGGTCATTTCGGTCTGGTCGCCGGTTCGACCGCCACCAACCACACGTGGCCGATGGTGCGCGACTGGATCGCCTGGATGGACGGTCACGGCCCGCTGCCCGAGACCATCGTCCCGATGCAGGAACACGTGCCGGGCAACGCACCGCGCACGGCGGCCACCCGCATGGTGCACACCGCCGCCAGCCTCGCCGAGGCCGGCGCCGGGGTCGGCAAGGCGCTGGAAGGCGTCGCGGGCAGCACGATTCGTGGCTCCATCGAGATGGCGGGCGAGGCGGCGCGCGCACTGCCGCGCCTGACCCGCCTGGGCATGATCCAGCCGCACACCCGCATCTCCCTCGGCAAACTGCTCAGCGAACACGCCAGGCGCGCCCCTCAGAAGGACCTGGTCCTGTTCGACGACCGCGTGCATACGAATGCCGCCGTCGAGCAGCGGGTCGACAATGTGGTGCGCGGCCTGATCTCGGTCGGTATCCGGCCCGCCATGCGCGTGGGCATCGTGATGGAGACCCGCCCGAGCGCGCTGGCCTCGGTGGCCGCGCTCTCGCGCCTCGGTGCCGTCGCCGTGCTGCTCGCCCCCGGCGCCGAACTCGATCGGGCCATCGAACTCACCGGCGTGAAGACCCTTGTCACCGACCCGGAGAACTTGCGTGCCGCCGCCGGGACGAACGCCCGGGTGCTCGTGCTCGGCGGCGGAGACCAGCGCCGGCTCGCGGTGCCGACGAGCGACCGGGTGATCGACCTCGAACAGATCGACCCCGATACGGTTCGCGTGCCCGCGTGGTACCGGCCCAACCCCGGCCTCGCCCGCGAACTGGCCTTCGTGCTGGTGCTCGGCACGGGCGACCGGCTCGAGGCGAAGTACATCACCAACCACCGCTGGGCCCTGTCCGCCTTCGGCACCGCGAGCGCCGCGGACCTCGACCGCCGCGACACCGTGTACTGCCTTGCGCCACTGCACCATTCGTCCGGGCTGCTGGTGAGTCTCGGTGGCGCGATCGCAGGCGGCAGCCGCATCGCGCTGGCCAGGCCGGTGGACATGGACCCAGGCCGGTTCGCCGAGGAGGTGCACCGCTACGGCGTCACCGTCGTCACCTACACCTGGACCATGCTGCGCGATCTGCTCGACGCGCAGGTCTTCCCGGCCGGGTACAACCATCCGATCCGGTTGTTCATCGGCTCCGGTATGCCCAAGGGGCTGTGGCGCAGGACCACCGAACAATTCGCGCCCGCGCGGGTGCTCGAGTTCTACGCCTCCATCGACGGCGACGTGGTGCTCGCCAATGTCACCGGCGCCAAGATCGGTGCCAAGGGCAGGCCGGTTCCCGGCACCGCGACGGTGGAACTGGTGGCCTACGACCCGGTCAGCGAGCAGATCCTCGTCGGCGACGACGGCTTCGCCCGGCGCTGCGCCGACAACGAGCCCGGCCTGCTGCTCGGCAAGGCCGTCGACGGCGGTGACATCTCCGACGGCGGGCTGCGTGGGGTGTTCCGTGCGGGCGACGCCTGGTGGCCGACGGAGAATCTGTTCCGCCGCGACGGCGACGGCGACTACTGGCTCGTCGACCGCCGCGACACGGTGATCCGCACCGCTCGTGGTCCGGTGTTCACCCAGCCGATCGTCGACGTGCTCAACGACATCACCCCGGTCGACCTCGAGGTGGCCTTCGCCCTGCCGACCCCGTCGGGAACCCTTGCCGCGGCCGCGCTGAGCGTGCGCGACGGGTTGCGGATCGAACCGGGCGATGTCACCGAGGCGATGCGTGCCCTGGACCGCAGTCAGCGGCCCGACCTGGTCTACGTGGTCGAGGAGATCCCGCGCAGCGCGAGCTTCCGGCCCTCGGCGACGGCGGTCCAGGCGGCCGGATACCCGAAGGCCGGGCCGGGCACCTGGGTCTACAACCGGGAGACCGACACCTACGAGGTGCTCACCGACGCGGGCGCGGCGGCACTGTTCGGCGGCGACTGACACAGCGACGACGAAGGCCGCCCGGCGAAACCGGGCGGCCTTCGTCATCTCCGAAACCTAGACGCGGTACTCCGTGACGGCATCGATGACGCGACCGAGCTGCGCCTCGCTGAGCATCGGCCACAACGGCAACCGCACGATGGTGGCCGAGAACTCCGCCGACCGCGTGCACGGCACCGGGGTGCGCCCGTACTTGAGCCCCGCCGGGCTCGAATCGAGCGGAATGTAGTGGAACGGGGCGACGATCCCGCGCTCGGCGAGGTGCGCGATGATCCCGTCGCGGCTGTCCTCGGTGGGCATCCGCAGGTAGAACAGGTGCGCGGTGTGGCCACGGTCGGCGGGCACCGTCATCGGGCGCACGTCGTTGGCGGCGGCCCAGTCGGGCAGCGCGGCCGCGTAGGTGTCCCACACCCGGTGGCGGGCGGCCTGGATGGTGTCGAACTCGGCCAGCTGCGCGTCGAGGACCGCGGCGTTCAGTTCGCTGGGCAGGTAGCTGGAACCGATGTCCTGCCACGAGTACTTGTCGACCTGCCCGCGCAGGAAACGGGCCCGGTCGGTGCCCTTCTCCCGCATGATCTCGGCGCGACCCATCAGGATCTCGTCCGACAGCAGCAGCGCGCCACCCTCACCGCAATGGACGTTCTTGGTGTCGTGGAAACTCTGGGTGCCCACTGTGCCGATGGTGCCGAGTTGCCTGCCGCGCCAGGTTCCGCCGAGGCCGTGCGCGTTGTCCTCGATGATCGCCACACCGTGCTGCGCGGCCAGTGCCAGCAGCGGTTCCATGTCGGCGGCGACACCGCCGTAGTGCATCACCACGATCGCCTTGGTTCGGTCGGTGATCGCCTCGGCGGCCGCGGCGGGGTCGATATTGCCGGTCGCGTCGTCGATGTCGACGAACACACAGGTCGACCCGCGCAGCGCCATCGCGGTGGCGGCCGAGGTGAACGCGAAACTCGGCACGATCACTTCGTCGTCGGGGCCGAGTTCGAGCAGCAGCGCACCGAGTTCCAGCGCGTGCGTGCAGGAGGTGGTGAGCAGCGCGTGGTCGGCGCCGGTGATGGCCTTGATCTTGGCCGTTGCCGACCTGGTGAACTGGCCGTCGCCGTGGCTGTGATCGGAATCGAGGACGGCCGACAGGTTGGCGCGCTCGGCGGCGGCACGGAACGGCCTGCTGAAGATGATGCGGTCGTTCACTCGCGGAGGTCCTTGTCCGTCACGGCTGCCGGCACCGCGACGTCGACTCGATGGTTGGAGACCGGCGCGTGCATCGTATCCGGGCGCGGTGTCGGGGTCTGCACGGTCAGGTACAGCGGCTTACCGACCAGGATGTGCAGGGCCACACCGAGATACTCCGCGATCAGGCCGAGCGAGAACAGGGTGGCGCCCGAGCACAGCAGCAGCACGACGATGATCGACGCCCAGCCCTCGGGGTCGTGATTGTCCTGGGTGAGCGCCTGCACCACGATGAACGCGGCCATCGCGACACCGGCGAGTGCCAGGCTCACCCCGAGCATGCTCACCAGCCGCAGGCCACGAGTTCCGCTGCACAACACCATCTTCCAGAACAGCGAGAACAGGCGACGGTAGTTGTAGCCGGACTCGTCGCGGCCCTCGGCGCGCAACACCACCGGCACCGAGACCGTATTGCCGACCACCCAGGTGAGCGCCACGTCCAGGTACACGCCGTTGGCCGCGACCTCGGCGAGCTGACGGCCGATATCGCCCCGGATCAGGCGGAAGCTCTCGAACCGGGTGGAATCGGGGAAGGCGAACACCGTGGCCAGCACGATCTTCGCGCCGCGCGAGGTGAGGTTGCGCAGGAAGCCGTGCGGGCGGGTGTTGGACGGCTTGGAGTAGACGAGGTCCGCGCGCGAGGCCAGTGCCGCGTCGAGGAAGTCGGCGATGAAGGCCGGGTCGTGCTGGCCGTCCTCGTCCATCGTGACGATCCAGTCGCCGCGCGCGGCCGCCATGCCCGCGATGGTCGCCGCGTCCTGGCCGAAGTTGCGGCTCAACCACACCGCGCGCACCTGCGGGTAGGAGCCTTCCAGTTCCTGCAGTACCACATCGGAGCGATCCGGCCCGTTGTCGTGGACGAGGATGATCTCCTCCACCGCGAACCGCGCACCCGACGGGGTCGTGCTCGGCCCGGTGAGCCCGTCCAGTTCGGCGACCAGCGCGGCGATCGTGTCCTCACCCCGGTAGACGGGGACGACCACCGACACCGAATGCACCGGATGCGAGCCGTTGCGCTCGGCGGCGCCCGCGCGTGGCACAGCGCCGGACCGGGACGAATGTGCGGTGGGAAGCGGCATGGGTCGACTTTCGGTGTCTTGGCAGGCGAGGGGTGTGGGCACTCTAACACCGCACGGTGACGGGTCGGCGGTGCCGGATCGGGCTGTGCGAGGCGCTGTCACGCGGGGATGCCTGTAGGGTCTGGTGCTCGTGGTGGAAAGTAGAAACCCGTCCCGACGTTCGGTCTACATCTGGGGCTTGATCACCGCCCTCGGCGTGATCGCGGGCTATGGCGCGGTGCTACTCGCCAACGTCCGGCACTTCTACACCGACGACACCGAATCGCAGTATGTGCCGCTGTGGGTGATGCTCGGCAACCGGCTGCGCGACGGCGACCTGCCGGTGATGGTTCCCGAGCACTGGATGGCGGGCAATTACGCCATCGAGGAAGCGGGCCTGCTGAATCCGCCGCAGCTGCTGATCGACCTGATCGCGCCCTCGGTGGACAATCTCGTGCTCTACGCGACCGTGGTGAAGCTGATCTTCGCCATCATCCTCGGGCTCGGTGTCTACCGGATCTGCCTGGTCTACGGCTCGCGCGTGCAGTGGGCGGCGCTGGCCGGTGTGTCTATCCCGTTCACGGGCTGGCTGATGTTCTTCGACGAGGCCAGCTGGATGACGGCGTTCACCGGCACCGCGTGGATGGTGCACGCGTGGGCGTCCGGTGTCCGCTACGCGCGCGGAAACGGTGGCCCGATCCCCGTTTTCGTGTATCTGTACCTGGCGATTTCGGTGCAATACATCTTCCCGGCGGTCGAGGCCGGACTCATGATCGGCGCGGTCGCCATCGGCGAACTCGTTTACCAGCGGACCTGGCGACCGACGCTGCGGCTGCTGTTCGTCTCCGGCCTCGCCGCGCTGGCCGGGCTGGCCACCTACCTGCCGAGCATGCTGTCGGCGAAGGTCACCTGGCGCGGCACCGCCCAGATCAACAACGACCAGTTCCTCACCGTGCCGTGGTCGGAGTCGCTGAACGCGAGCCTGCCCTCCACGCTGCCCGCGTTCACCTCGTGGTGGGGTTACGTGCAGCCGATGCCGGTGGTCTACATCGCCTGGTTCCTCGTTCCGGCACTGGCATTCGTGGACTGGAACCGGGCGCGCGGTGCGTGGCGTGAACTCACCGGCATCGCGGTGTTCGCGATCGCCGCACTGATGTGGACCGCGGGTCCTGGCACCATCGGCCCGCTGCGCTGGCCGGCCCGGGTGCTGCCGATGGTCGCGCTCGGTCTGCTGCTGCTGGTCTGTGTGCTGCTCGGCCGGTTCGCGACCTTCAAGGACTGGCGGGCGCGAGGCATCGCGGCGGCTGTGCTGATCGGACTGCTGTGGGTGCGGTCGTTCTCGGCCGACCCGCACAACTGGATCGCCCATGTGATCGCCGCGCTCGCGCTCGCGGCGCTCGGTGCGGCCGTGGTGTGGCTGGCGGTGCAGAAGAGCACGACCGCCGCGGTCGCCCTCGCGATCATCGCGGTGTTCCCCATCGCCTACATCCAGGTCGAGCGCGCCCAGCCGACACCCATGAGCTGGAACCTGCCGAGCGACCGGGCCGCCGCCCGCGCCGCGTTCCCCGAATTCGCGGGCACCACCTTGCAACTCGGTGATCGTGCGTTGATCCCGCCGGGGGAGCGCACCCTCGACGGCGCCTACGGTTCGCTGGTGTTCGGCAACTACGCCAAGGACATCGAACGCACCTACGTCAGCGGCTACACCCCGAACGGGCACTACTGGTTCGGCGACATGCTCTGCATGCGCTGGGACACCAGCGTCTGCCCAGACGCCTACCGGCGGGCCTTCGCCGTCGAGCCGTCGACGGGCAAGACCGTGGTCGACCTGATGAACGTCGACCGGGTGGTCCTGCACCGCGCACTCTATCCGGACGCCGCCACCCAACCGGCCCCGACGGGCTGGAAGTGGGTCGACTACCCCGGACACGAGAAGTACATCGCGGTGCTGGAACGCGAGGACGGGCTGATCTCCACCCGCAACGGCCGCATCTCGGCCGTCGAGAACGCGACCGCCGTCTCCACCTCCGAGAGCGACACCACCAGCAAGCTGCGGGTGAGCTCGGACAACGGTGGCCGCGTGGTGTTCGCGCGGCTCGGCTGGCCGGGCTACCGGGTGAGCCTCGACGGCAAGGACATCCCGTTCAAGGTGGTCGCCAAGAGCTTCGTCGCCGTCGACATCCCCGCCGGAACCACCGATGCCGAACTCGAACTGACCTGGCGCCCGCCGGGCTGGAAGATCGGTGGCGCCGCGATCGGCCTCGGCCTGCTCGGGCTCGCGTTCTTCCAGTGGCTGTACGTGCGCGGCCGCAAACCCGAACAGGAAGCGCCCGCCGCCGAATCCATCCCCGACGGCGACGCCGAACTCGCGGACGCGCTGCGATGACCACCGAGGCGGTCCCCGCCGACGGCGTGCTCGCCACGCCGGGCCCGCTGCTGCGGATCGTCAAGCGTCAGGAGCTGGCGTTCGCGATCGTCGGCGGGTTCAACACCCTGCTCGGCATGGTGCTCGTCGTGTGCTGGTTGCAGGTGCTCGGCGACGACCGTCCCGGCCTGTCGGTGGTCGCCGCGTACGCGGTGAGCACGGTGGTGGCGTTCGTCCTGCACCGGACCCTGGTTTTCCGGGTCAGCGGCAGACTCCTGCGTGACTTCGTCGCCTTCTGTGGCGTGAACGCGGGTGGGCTCGTGCTGAACGTGGTGCTCGTGGAACTCGCGGTGAAGGCGTTCGGGTTTCCCGCCGAACCCGCGTCGGTGGTGGTGATGGGTCTGGTCGCGGTGCTCAGCTTCTTCGGACACCGCTACATCTCGTTCCGGCGGGCGCGGTAGGTTAGGCACCATGGCGCACGAATCCACCATCGACGCAACTCTGCTCGGCCTGCTGGCCTGCCCCCAGGACAAGGGCCCGCTGCAGCTGGTGCGCACCGAAGCCGGTGCCAGCGTGCTCTACAACCCCCGCCTGCGTCGCGCCTACCCGGTCGACAACGGCATCCCGGTGCTGCTGATCGACGAGGCCCGCGACGTCACCGACGCCGAGCACGAATTCTTCCTCGCCGAATCCTGAGCCGGTTCAGTACGGCTGAGCGGCATCGATTCGGCCCGTCAGGTACCGCTGCATACTCGGCCCGACCGCCTCGACGACCGCGTCGAGCGGCATCGAGGCAAGCGGCTCCACACAGATCACTTTGCGCGCGATCAGGACACCCATCATCTGAGCCGCCGCCAGTGACACCCGGGCGTGACCGTCGTCGTCCGGTCGCGCGATCCGGGCCCGCACCCGTTCCAGCACCACCTTCAGCAGGAATGTGCGGGTCATGTCGGCGTCGCCGGTGAGCATGCTGCGCACCATGGCGACGATGCCCGGCCCGGCGGGGGAGTCCCAGATCCCGACCACCGCGCGCACGATCGCCGCACCGAGCTCGTCCAGCGGCGCCGAATCCACAATGGCGAGAGTGGCTTCCGGGTCGACCGGGAATTCGACGACGGCTGCGAACAGCTGCTGCTTGGTGCCGAAGTAGTGGTGCACGAGGGCGGGGTCGACCTGCGCGGCGGCGGCAACCGCGCGGATCGAGGTCTTGTCGAACCCGGCCTCGGCGAAGCGCGCGCGGGCGGCGTCGAGGATCGCCGCCCGGGTGTCGACATTGCCCGGCCGTCGCCCCGACCGTGTGCCGGGCGATCTCTTCGCGCTCATCCCAGGACTCCTCCACCGACCGACGCGCGGACCCGCTCCGCGCCGTACTTCGCTACGGCGTGCGTCTGCGCAGCGTCGCCGCGCCAAGACACAGTGCCACAACCGCGAAACCGGCAACGACGGCGATATCGCGCCACATCGCCGCGGTGGGCTCCGCATTGGTCGACACCTCTTGGAGCGCGTCGACGGCGTAACTCAACGGCAGCACATCGCTGATCGCCTCGAGCCAGCCGGGCAACCGATCACGCGGAACGAGCAAGCCGCACAGGAAGATCTGCGGCGCCACGATCACCGGCATGAACTGCACCGCCTGGAACTCGGTGCGGGCGAAAGCGCTGGCGAGCAACCCGAGCGCCACCCCGCACACCGCGTCGACCACGGCGATCAGCATCACCCACCCCGGATTGCCCGCCGCCTCTAGATCGAGCAGCCAGAACGCCACAACACAGGCCACGGCGGCTTGCGCGGCGGCAGCCAGCGAGAACGCGGTGCCGTATCCGGCGAGCAGATCCAGTTTGCGCAGGGGAGTGGTGAGCAGCCGTTCCAGGGTGCCCGAGGTGCGTTCGCGCTGCATGGCGATGGCGGTGATCAGGAACATCACGATGAACGGCAGGATGCCGAGCATGGTGATGCCGACCCGGTCGAACAGGGTCAGCGGCGCGTGCGGTGCCCTCGGTGCGTCCTGATAGGTGAAGTACAGCAACGTCATCAGCAGGGCGGGCACTACCAGGATCATGGCGACGGTGCGGTGATCGTTGCGCAGCTGCCGCAGGATCCGGCCGGTGGTCGCGGTGTAGGGAGTGCTCATGCCCGCGTTCCCTTCGTGATCAGTGCGAGGAACGCCGTTTCGAGATTCTGTTCGCCGGTGCGTTCCCGCAGTTCGGCGGGGCTGAGCTGGGCGACGAGCTCGCCGTCGCGCATCAGCAGCAGTCGGTCGCAGTGTTCGGCCTCGTCCATCACATGACTGGAGACGAGCAGCGTCTTTCCCGCCGAGGCCAATTCGCGGAATCGCTGCCACAGTTCCACCCGCAGCACCGGATCGAGGCCGACGGTCGGTTCGTCGAGAACCAGCAGCTCGGGCCTGCCGACCAGTGCGCACGCCAGCGAGGCGCGGGTCTTCTGCCCACCGGAGAGCTGGTCGCCCAGCTGGTCGGCGTGATCGGCCAAACCGACTGCGGCGAGGGCGGATTCGGTGTCGTCGCGGTCGCGCCCGTACAGCGCCGCGTAGTAGGCGACATTGTCGCGGACGCTGATATCGGCATAGATGCTCGGCGCCTGGGTGACGTACCCGACCCGGCGTCGCAACCCGCTTGCACCCGCGGCTTCGCCAAGCACGGTGACCGTGCCCGATTCCACCAGCTGGGTGCCGACGATGCTGCGCATCAGGGTGGTCTTGCCACATCCGGACGGCCCGAGCAGCCCGGTGATGGTTCCCGGCTCGATTTGGAGATCCAGTCCGTGGAGCACGGTGCGTTTCCCTCGGCGGACGGTCAGTCCTACCACCTCGACGGCAGGTGGTGATGCGGTGCGCGACATGGTCGCCTCAATTCATCAAGTGTTGAATTCACTACCTGTTGAATTTAACGCCGCACCGGCGGCACGGCAAGGGTCAGTGCTCGTGACCCGGGAGTGTCGCGGCGGCCCGACCGGGCTCGACGACCACGAACTGGCCCATCATTCCCTGGTCCTCGTGCCACAGCAGGTGGCAGTGGTACATGTACGGCGTGTCCGGATCGGCGGGCCCGTCGAAACGCAGTACCAGCCGCGCCGACGTGTTCGGCGGCAGGAACACGGTGTCCTTGGCACCGGTAAGTTCGGGCGGTGGCGGGCCGCCGTTGTACTCGCTGATCCGGAATTGCACATCGTGAACGTGGAAGTTGTGGGGCTGACCGTCGACATTGGCCACCACCCACGTCTCCGTGGCGCCCCGGGTGACGACGGTGTCGATCCGGTCCATGGCCATCGCGCTTCCGTTGATCGCCATACCGGCGAGCTCGAACCGCCGTTGGGTCACCGAGTCGTCGGGGTTCGGAAGAGTTTGCGCGGCAAGGTGTTCCGGGACGCCCTTCGAGGGCCTCAGCGTCTCGGCCGCCCGCAACTCGAGCACGTCGAAACTGTCGTCACCACCGGAGAATCGGGTTCCCCAGAAGTCCATGCCCACATCCAACCGGCCACTGCGCAACACGGTGCGCTCACCCGGCCGCATCCGAACCACGATCTCGGCGCGTTCGCCAGGCGAGAGCCGCACCCGATCGAGAGTCACCGGCCGTTCGAGTAGCCCGCCGTCGGTGCCGACCAGGGCGAACGATCGATTGTCGTCGAAGGCGAAGGTGTAGACGCGCGCGGTCGAGGCGTTGAGCAGTCGCAACCGGACGAGCTCGTCGGCCACCTCGCGAAACGGGTCGAGGGTGCCGTTGACCATCGTCCGATCGCCGAGGAAGCCGGAATTGCGGAAGATCTTGTGCGCGCCGTCGAGCCGGTTGTCGCGTAGTCGCACGTCCTGCACGATCACCGGCAGATCGTCGACGCCGTAGGTGCTCGGCAGGGCGGGTGAGGGTCCGTCGTCGACGAGGAACATGCCTGCGAGTCCGCGCCGCACGTGGTCTTCGGTTTCACCGTGCGGGTGTGGGTGGTACCAGAGTGTCGAAGCGGGTTGTGCCACTGTCCATTCCGGCGTCCAGGTGCCGCCCGGTTCGACCATCTGATGCGGTCCACCGTCCATCTCGGCGGGCAGGTGCATTCCGTGCCAATGCACGGTCGACGCCTCGGGCAGCTCGTTGCGCACCCGCACCCGAACCTTCTCGCCCCGGTTCGCCCGCAATGTCGGCCCGAGATAGCTGCCGTTGAATCCCGAGGTCTCGGTGGCTCGACCGGTCTCGAATTCGGTTGTCCCCGTGCGCATATCCAGGGCGAAGACCCTGGTCCCGTCGGCAGCGATGGTGCTGTCGGCCAGGGGCGGAATGTTGAGCGGTCGCGTGAACTCTGTTGTGCCGACCGTCGATACGTCGGCCGACGACCACGTCCACGTCACCACGCTCGCGATCACTGTGACGAAAGCGATCGCGAGTGCGCAGATGCCGAGGACGAGCCGGCGGAGAGTTCGCATGTTACGACGCTAGGTCTGCGCGACCCGCCGTCACATCGGGAGCGTCACCCATTCGGACCCTGACTTTCCGCTGTGATGCGGGTCACTTCGACTGGTTGTCACGTTCGACCGTCCTGTCTTGTCCCATGCACGACCTCACCGAGAAGGAGCAGGACATGACCACCACGCACCGCATCGTCGTCCTCGGCGCCGGCTACACCGGCTTGCTCGCGGCCGTCCGCCTGGCTCGCCGCACCAGGAAGACGAACGTCCACATCACCCTGGTCAACCCATCGGCCCGGTTCACCGAACGGCTCCGGATGCACCAGATCGCGGCCGGTCAGGAACTCGCGCACCACGACATCCCGACGATCCTCGACGGCACCGGAATCCGCTTCGTCCAGGGGTTCGCCACCGCCATCGATCCGGACGCCCGCCGCGTGTACGTCGACGGATTCGGCGACATCACCTACGACGACATGATCTACGCCCTCGGCAGCAGCACCGACATCTCCGTGGTCCCCGGCGTCGCCGACCACGCCTGGACACTGAACGACCCCCGGCGCGCGCACGACTTCGCGCGCCGGGTGGCCGCCTGCCGCACCGTCACCGTGTGCGGCGGTGGCCTCACCGGGATCGAGGCGGCCACCGAGATCGCCGAAAGCCACCCGGACGTGCGCGTCACCCTCGTCGGTTCCGGCGAACTCGGCGCCATGATGGGCACCAAAGCCCGCGCCTACCTGAACACCGTGCTCGACCGGCTCGGCATCGTGCGGGAGATCGGTCAGCGGGTGACCGAGGTGACCGCCGATTCCGTCGTCCTCGCCGACGGCCGACGAATCGCCACCGATCTGACCCTGTGGACCAGCGGCGTGCGCGTGTCACCCCTGGCCGCCGAGTCCGGGATCGCGACCGACGAACGCGGGCTGATCGTTGTCGGGCCCACGTTGAAGTCGGTTTCGCACCCCACGATCCGCGCCATCGGTGACGCCGCCGCGATCCGTCAACCGTGGGGCCGGATCCACGGCACCTGCCAGAGCGGCCTGCCCTCGGCCACCTACGCCGCCGATGCGATCGCCGCCGAGCTGCGTGGAAAGACTGTGCGTCCCTTCCGCTTCGGCTACTTCCACCAGCCCGTCAGCCTCGGACGCCGTGCCGCCGTCATCCAGTTCACCCGCGCCGACGACACCCCCGGCCGGTTCTACCTCACCGGCTGGGCCGCCCGCACCTACAAGGAAATGGTCAGCAGCACCCCCGTACCGGCGATCAAGGTGACCAAGCGGGTGCCCGTCGACGTGCAGTTGTCCAAGGGCGGCGCGGCGACCCGCGATCTCCTCCGTCATGGTTGAGCACATGCAGGAGCACGACCCGTTCGTCGACCATCGCAGGCTGCTGTTCGCCACCGCCTACCGCATGCTCGGTACCGTCACCGACGCCGAGGACGTCCTGCAGGACGCCTGGCTGAAGTGGCACGAGACCGACCGGTCGGCGGTGGCCAACCCCCGCGCCTACCTGGTCCGCACCGTCACCAATCTCGCACTCAACCGGCTCACCAGCGCCCGCGCCGTCCGCGAGAAGTACGTCGGCCCGTGGCTGCCCGAGCCGGTGCTCACCACACCCGATATCGCCGAGGACACCGCATTGGCCGACACCGTCTCCACCGCCATGCTCGTCGTACTGGAAACACTGACCCCGGTGGAACGGGCGGTCTTCCTGCTGCGCGAGGTGTTCGGCTACTCCCACGCCGAGATCGCCGAAACACTCGACCGCTCCGAGGCGGGCATCCGCCAGATCGCGCACCGCGCGAAGAGCCACGTCCAATCACGACGCCCCCGCTTCGACGCCGACAAGGCCGCTCGCGCCCGCGTCACCGAACAGTTCATGGCCGCGTGCTCCGGCGGCGACCTGAACGCCTTGATGAACCTGCTCGCTCCCGATGTGACGTGCTGGTCCGACGGCGGCGGCATCGTCACCGCGGCTCGCCGCCCCCTGCACGGCCCCGATCATGTCGCGCGCTGGATCCTCGGTGTGCTCGCCAAACCGTCGTCGACCGGCGCCGAACTCGCCGCCACCGACATCAACGGTGAACTCGGCGCACTGATCACCTTCGCGGGCACGCCGGGTGCCGCCTTCACCTTCGACCTGGTCGACGGCCGGATCCAGAACCTGCGCTTCCAGGTCAACCCGACCAAACTCGCCGGCCTGAACCAGGGTCGCGACCTGCTCGGCTGACGGGGGTGTGGCGCCCGCGTCGATCGTTGCGGGTGAGAATGGGCGTCGTGTCTGCTCAGGAACTCGCTGTCGACCCGGCCGCCGCGGCGTGCCGGGTACTCGGATCGGTGTTGAGGTCGGGGCCGGTGGCGATGCGCATCGTGGAAGTCGAGGCCTACGGGAGCGATGCGACCGGGCCGTGGCCGGACCCGGCGGCGCACTCGTGGCCGGGTCCGACCGCGCGCAACGCGGTGATGTTCGGCCCCGCCGGGCGGCTCTACGTGTACCGCTCGTACGGAATTCACCTGTGCGTCAACGTGACCGCGGGCTTCGACGGTGTCGCGTGCGCGGTGCTCGTCCGGGCCGGGGAAGTGATCGAGGGGACCGAGATCGCCCGGGAACGCAGGCCCGCCGCACGCGCCGACGCCGACCTCGCGCGGGGACCGGGCAATGTGGGCAGTGCGCTGGGAATCAGCCTGTCCGACTACGGAACCGAGCTGTTCGACCCGTTCTCGCAGGTGCGGCTCGAGCTGAATCCCCCGGTGCCGCTCGTCGAGATCGCCTCGGGTCCGCGCGTGGGGGTGAGCCTGGCCGCCGAGGTGCCGTGGCGGTTCTGGTTGCCCGGCTCGTCGGCCGTCTCGACCTACCGGCGCAGTCCGCGTGCCACCAAACCCGCGATCTAGCAGGGATTTCGAAATTCTTCGCCGACAGCGATGAGTTCTGCGGCGACGGTCCGTCCTATCTGTTGAACGCGCTACCCACCGAGCGCGACCGACCAGAAGGACGAGAAGATGACCACCGCCACGATTTCCGCGAACTCCACCTCCGCCGCCACCTACCGCCCCGGCAAGACCCGCAACCGCGTCCTGTGGACCCTGCAGATCGTGCTCGGCCTGTTCTTCGTCATCGCCTCGGGCGGCCCCAAGCTCGTCATCCCGAACACCCTGATGGAGAACGGCGCCGCGAACTTCACCATCCCCTTCGGCCTGTTGATCTTCATCGGCGTGGTCGAGGTGGCGGGCGGTATCGGCCTGATGGTGCCGCGACTCAGCGGTCTCGCTGCCGTCGGCCTCTCCGTGCTCACCGTGCTCGCCGCCGCCACCCAGGCCTTCATCGCCGACCTGCCCCGAATGGCGATCTTCCCGCTGGTGCTCGCCGCGATCTTCGCCTGGATCGCCTACGAACGCCGCGCCACCATCACCGCGCTGACGCGATGAGCCACAACCCGGCACGCTGACGATCACCGGACACCGAGTCCGGTGATCTCGGCGTGTTCGGGGCAGTCCCGCGACCGAACGGTGGGTTCGGTCGCGGGAGACAAAGTGTCGGCGCGGATCTCGTCTGCGAAGCCACTGTGGCGCGCGCCACGCAGGTGCGACGATCAGGGACCGGTTCGAGATCGCATCCCAGGAGCGCCCGTGTTCAGTTTTTCCAGCACCGACGGCACCGAGATCCATGTGCGCAGTTGGCTGCCGTCGGACACCGAACCGCAGGGCATCGTGCAGATCGCGCACGGCATGGGCGAACACTCCGAGCGCTACGGCCATCTCGCCGAGCGGTTGTCCGCTCTCGGCTTCGCCGTCTACGCCGACGACCACCGGGGCCACGGCCTCAGCATGGGGGAGGTACCGGGCGAGCTGGGCCCCGACGGCTGGAACCTGCTCGTCGCCGACCTGGTCGCGCTTACCGAGATCCTGCGCGAACGTCATCCCGGCCTGCCGGTGACCCTCTTCGGGCACAGTCTCGGATCTTTCGCCGTGCAGCAATACATCCTCGATCACGCCGACCTCGTCGACGAGGTCGTGCTCTGCGGGTCGACTGCCGTCGACGGGCTGTTCGCCGAGATGGCCGCGGCGGGCGGGGACCTGACCGCCTTCTTCAACGCCCGATTCCAGCCGACCCGGACCGACGCCGACTGGATCAGCCGCGACGAAACCCAGGTCGACGCCTACATCGCCGATCCCTGGTGTGGCTTCGCCATCGACCCGACGAACCTGGGCGAGCTGGCCACCGTCGCCACCGAGCGGTTGGCGAAGCCGGTCGTGCGTCCCGATCTGCCCATCTATGTGATGGTCGGCGACCAGGACCCGCTCAACGCCGGACTGCGACTGAGCGATCTGCTGGTCCAGCGCTACCGCGACGCGGGCCTGACCGACCTCACCTACCGGGTCTACGCCGGTGCCAGGCACGAGGTCCTCAACGAAGTCGACCGCGACGAAGTCGAAGCCGAGCTGATCGCCTGGATCACCCGCGTCCGGACCTGAGGAGATAACCGGGGTGCGCCCGGCCGACGCGATGCGCAAAGATAGATCCTCGTGACCGGCGACATCTTCGACGAACTGACCTGGCGCGGCCTGATCGCGCAGTCCACCGACCTCGACGAGTTGCGCGCAGCCGCGGCCGCGCAGCCGTTGACGCTGTATGCCGGCTTCGACCCCACCGCCGCCAGCCTGCACGCGGGCCACCTCGTCCCGCTGCTCGCGCTCAAGCGCTTCCAGCGCGCGGGCCACCGCCCGATCGTGCTCGCCGGCGGCGCGACCGGCCTCATCGGCGACCCTCGCGACGTGGGCGAGCGCACCATGAACTCGACGGACACGGTCGCCGAATGGGCTCAGCGCATTCGCGGCCAGCTCGAGCGGTTCGTCGACCTCGACGATTCGCCGACCGGCGCGGTGATCGTGAACAACATGGACTGGACCGGGCCGCTCACTACCGTCGACTTCCTGCGCGATATCGGTAAGCACTTCTCCGTGAACGTCATGCTCGCCCGCGACACCGTCAAACGGCGTCTCGAAGGCGAAGGCATCTCCTACACCGAGTTCAGCTACATGCTGCTGCAAGCCAACGACTACCTGCAGCTGCGCCGTGAACACGGCTGCACACTGCAGGTCGGTGGCTCGGATCAGTGGGGCAACATCATCGCCGGCGTCGAACTCAACCGGCGAGTCGACGGGGCGCACGTGCACGCGCTCACCGTCCCCCTGGTGACCTCGGCCGACGGCAAGAAGTTCGGCAAGTCCACCGGTGGCGGCAGCCTCTGGCTCGACCCGGAACTCACCAGCCCCTACGCCTGGTACCAGTACTTCGTGAACACCGCCGACGCCGATGTCGTCCGTTACCTGCGCTGGTTCACCTTCCTGAGCCGCGAAGAACTCGACGAGCTGGAACAGGCCACCGCCGAACGGCCCTTCGCACGCGAGGCCCAGAAGCGGCTGGCCGCCGAAATGACGACTCTGGTGCACGGCGAAGCCGAGACCCGGGCGGTGGAACTGGCGAGCCAGGCCCTGTTCGGTCGTGGTGATCTGCGCGAACTGCCCGAGTCGATGCTCGGCGCGGCCCTGCGCGAGACCGCAATCGACGGCAAGGTCGCCGAAGTCGCGCCCGGCAAGCCCGACACCATCGTCGACCTGCTCGTGGCCTCGGGCCTGTGCGAGAGCAGGGGAGCGGCACGGCGCGCGGTGAACGAAGGCGGTGCCTCGGTGAACAACGAGCGCATCAGCGACATCGACTGGACCCCGTCGGACGCCGACTACCTGCACGGGCAGTGGCTGGTGCTGCGTCGTGGAAAGAAGAACATTGCGGGTGTCCGTCGGATAGCCTGACCCAGGAGCGGAGGCCTGAATCACATTCGTGTGATTCAGGCCGGTTCCGCGGCGTCCATCGAGGCGCTGACCTGCGGGGATCCAGTGGTGTCCAGGCGATTTGACGTTGCGTTATCCGGCGCGTAACTTATTGGAAGTCAGAGCGACACGGACGCAAGAGCCGGAGAGCGCCTGACAGGCCAAGATCAAGTGACCAGGGTAACGATTGACATCGCCTGGGAGCGTGGTTAGGCTGGAACAGTTGCCCAACGGAAGATCTGAAGATATTCAGTGATCTGCTGGTGCGTGTGTTCTTTGAGAACTCAATAGTGTGTCGATGAATGTCAGTGCCAATATTTTTATTGGTTCCAGCCTTCGCGTACCCCCCGGTCGTGGG
>NZ_JBSGIJ010000031.1:0-49449 GCF_053605015.1 Nocardia sp. NPDC003979 | reverse complement strand
AGGGGCAACTCCATGAAAGCCATACCCGGCACTCCCGGGTGCTGGAAAGCCTATGGCAGCCAGTGGCTTACAGCACCCACGAAGAAAGGTAAGGAACCCATGACACCCGACCCCAACCCCAACGCCTCCGGTGACTCCGGCGAACGCAGGGAATTCGCGATCCAAGTCCGCCTTGCCGACACCCTCGCAGGTGTCATCGACGATGCGCTGACGGAGCGGGTAGGGAACCACATCGCGGCCGACCGACGTCCCGACCGCCCACCACTGGGCGCCGACGAATTCGACGTATCTCTGCCCCAGAGCACTTCTGCGACAACAGAATTCGAGATCGCAATCGACACCGATTCGAATACGGCTGGGCAGGACCAACGAGCTCACACCTATCCCGAACACGAACCCGTACGCGGGGGATCGGAGGTCGAGCCGTGACCGAAAGCCGAACCAGCAGGGCGCGAATGACACAACTCGAGATCAACGACTTGATCGACGACAATGCCGTGCACCTGCGCCGCATCACCGATGTCGTAGCCCTCGAAGGGTTCGCCGTGGAACACGGATTGCGTGGCACCGCCGATTTCAGTCGGTTCGTCCGTGCTCTGCGCCGAGTCGCCGGCGTAGACTTCGCCGCGGTCTGCGCGCTGAATCAGGCCCAACAGCGCGTCGAACCGCTCTTCGCCGCTCAAGCAGGGCGGGGTCCTCGGCTGGTGCTGTGGAGCGCGGGCACTCCTACCCATTTCACCGTCGCGCGCACCGGAGGCGACCTCATCTGGCGGGAACGCCACCCAGGCGCGCGAACCATCACCGTCGCACGGGCCTCGGAATCGGGTGCGCAGCAAGCGATCTGGGTCGCTGGACTGGCCCGCGCCGAGTGGGGAGCACAGGCGGCCCGGCTACGACTGATCATGGCCCGCACGCACGGAGTCGACCTGGTCGGGCTGCACCACAGCGCGCTCGCGGCGAATCTGCTCCTAGAGGTGGTCACCGACCCGCTGCGCAACCCGGCAGGGCGCGCCTCGGGTGCGCCGATCGTGGAATGGCACGGCACCGACCCGGCGACCCTGATCGACTCCGACGAGGACAAGCCATGATCGCCCACCTGATCGCACCAACGGTGAGTGCAGTGGGCACGGCCTCGATGGCTTTGTGCGCGAGGCAAACATCCGACGAAACGGTGGACCGAGATTTCTGCCGAGCCCCTGGATACGGGCACGCGTGGAGTCTGGCCGGATTACAGGTGCCGCTATGAGCGGGGATCCGCTCGAGGAGAGCGGCCAGCAAGCACGCCAGGGGATAGTGCAAGCGCTGCAAACCGCGCACACTACCGCCGCACTCATGCGGGGCCGCGGAGGCGATAGCCGTTCCCGTAGTGAACACGACCAGCGGGTCGCGCACGCCGAGAATCGCGAAGCACGCTCGCAGCGTGAGCATTCGGTGCGGGTCGACACGACGATCTCCGAAGCGGAATCCAAGGCGGCGGTCAACGAAGCCCGCGTCGATGAGATCCGGGGACGGATCACGATCAACGAAGAAGCACAGCAACTTTCCCGACAGGAAACCGAAGCCAGGAAGGGGCGCTCGGAGCGTGAGCATTCGGTGCGGGTCGACACGACGATCGCCGAAGCCGAATCCAAGGTGGCAGTCAACGAAGCCCGCATCGAGGAGATCCGTGAACGGATCACCATCAACCACGAAGCACAGCAACTTTCGCAACGGGAAACTGAAGCCAGGATGGGGCGCTCGGATCAGGACCTGGCGCGCCGCGATCGGCTAGGCGAACAGCAGTACCAACACAATCAGCAAGTCCACGACGCCAAAATCGGAGGCTACGAGGGCCGCGAGACCCGCGCCGGTGAACTCCACGAGCTCGACGTCGAGTACAAGGAACTGCTGATCAATGTCCGCCGCCGCGCGGCGGGTTTCACCGAGACCTTGTCTGGTGAAGGCGACGTCGGACAGACCGCAGCGTCGTCGGCGGCATTCGCGGCGGCCGACGCCGCGCGAGACCTTTCCGAGGACCACGGCCTCGACGCCGATGCCTTCGAGGCGCGGTTCACCGAGGACTCCGGTCATGACGTCACCGACGTGATTGACGTCGAGACCGTCGACATCGACTTCGACGGCGACCTCGATGCCCCCTCGGACAACAGCCTCGACGGGAATTCGGACGAGGTCGCCGAACCCGAGTACTCACACCACGTCTCATTGGATGCGGTGCGCGGACTGGCCGAGGAACTGACCGCCGAGATCCACTTCGCGCACGCCGCCGCAAGGCTGCTGGAACCGGACCCCGACCCCGCCGCCACCATCACCGACGCGATGGATGCTGCACTCGATGGCGGCAGCGGTGAGAGTGCGGTGTCAGTGGACGTGATCGACCTCGATCCGGGCGGCCTCGATATCTCCTCGGTGACGGTGTCGGAGCCGGACCTATGAGCGGGCCACGGCGTCGGTACGCGCGGGCTGTGTGCCGAATCGCGGTGTCGTGATGGCCACTGCGACCGCGCTGCAGCAGCATCTGCTCAAGGGCATCCAGAACTTGGCACGCGACAACGAACAATATCGACCCCTACCACTGGCCGAGGCCGAGGACGCGGCAGAGCTGTGGGGGATAGGGCAGCGTTCACTGGCCCAGCTCGAAAAGGTCGCACTCGCAGTCGGGGTACCGAAACCGTGGGTCGACTACGCCCGTGCGGCCGGGCAGCGTGGTGTGCGCTGGCAACCAGGGCAGGCGATGTTGGGCTCGGGCCTGGTCGAGCGTGAGCAGCTGGTATCGGCATTGGGTCGCGAGGTCCGCGGTTTGCAGGATATGGCGGGGGTCGGCGCGGTCTACATCGGGCAGGGCGGCCTTGACGGCGACGTCCTCGCCCGATTCCGCCGCATCACGGGGATCACCTGGCAGCGTCTGGGCGCGATCTCGCACGCGCTGGGGCTGAGCACCGAAGAACAGCATCAGGTCTGGTCACGCGGGCACCGACATTGGTCCACCGAGGTGACCGACCAGCTACGTTCTGCGGACCTGAAAGTGGTGGCGCAGCAGTGGAACAGGATCGTCGCCACCGACTTCAGTGCCGCGACGATCCCGGTGGTCGTGTTGCAAGCGGCCGGGATCACCGCCGAGGACACGGCCGCGGCGATGCCGATCTCCCCGGACCGCATGGTCGCCCAGGTGGCCGACGCACTCACCGCCCAACACGCACCCACCAGTGCTGATCAGTCCCTCGATGATGCGGCGATCGCGATCGAGACCGCCCTCGCTGCCGATGCGCCAACACACCCCGCACCCGAGCAGACGGACCTGCCGAACTCCGATCCTGTCGCCGTCTTCGTCGACGCCGACCCGAACCAAGGAGTCGAGCGATGACCGACACCGATACGCACCCTCGCCAGCTTTGTCACCGACATCGCCAGCATCCGCGGCCGGACCGCAGCGGTCCCGGCATGACCGGTGCTGGTCGACACCGCCATCGAAACCGCGACCGAACTCCGAACCGGGAGATCTTCATGACCGCACCGAATGAGCCGCCTGAGACGGTGCCGCAGTGGCAGATGCGAATGCTGCTGACGATCGGGCATTTGGCAGCTGAGCACGCCCGGATCCTGGACGCGGGCTGGACCGGCTTCGACGCCGTCGATGACGGCGGCCCCGAGGCTGCGTGGCAACAGCATCTCGAGGCTCTCGACGGGGAACGTGAGGGCTGGGAGCAAACGGCACTGAGCGCGGGTGTCGACGCCGGGCAGATCGCTGACGCCGCCGCGCTCGGGCAACAGCGCAGCCGTCCTCGTGTCGATGCCACTACCCGGGCGCTGTCCTCACCCGCTCGCGACGACGCAGCGGCGAGCTTTCACGTCGACATGCTCGCGGTGGAGTTGTGGCGGCTCGAACGGATGGCCGCCATCCACGCCGAGCGCAGCGAACGCATCGCCTCCGGCCGCTACAGCTTCGGCGGCGACCCGGAAACCGAGGCGAAATTCATTGCCAACATGGAGCTCTTCCACCAGCGGGCCACGGTGCTCGCTGGCGCGGCCCGCATCACGGCTCAGGAGGCGCAGGAACTGTGGGGCTCGGGCGCGGAGCCGGTACGTCGCCACCATGCCATCGACCTGGAAAGGGACAACGAGCTCGATCTCATTCAGAAGTGGAAGACCTACGCCCGCCCGACGGACGAACCCACCAGGCCGTTCTACGTTGCCCCCGACCCCGCTACCGGCACCCGTGCCGTTGCGACATCCGTTTCGCCGCCGACCCCGAAACAGATGATCCTCGCCGCACAAGCATCGATGCGCGCGGAATTCCTCGACGCCGCGCTGGCCGGGGCCGACACCGAACTCGGCACCGACGCCACTACCGCTCTCGCCGCTATCTCCGCCGCCGTCGACGACGCGCTACCCGCCGGCTTCACCAGCACAGCGCCCGGTGTCGGCACCGACCACCGCATCGACATCGACCCCGATCCCGGCCACCACCTCGACTACGGCAATGACCCTTAGAACGCGCGGATCAGCAACAGCCACAGCTGATTACGTCGATGTCCGGTCACGGGTACTGACCGCGACATTCGAACCTGCTCACCAGGGACACCGAACACCTTCTGCTGAACCAGAGGCCGTGCGATGTCACCACTTCCCCCTTCCATCACCAACCGAGCACCCCGCCACCGACACCCCGCCAGGACACAGCGATGACCTGGCATCAGACCCAACCCGGCTCACCCACCGACCCCGACTACTACCGCGACGCCGCGAGCCCTCGAGAAGCGAAGCTTCGCGCCGACTTCACCCGCTACCACTACCTGCGCGAAATCGCGCCGTACGGGGAAACCCCCGCAGAGATCGCCGACCTCACCAGCCGCGCCGAAGTATTGGATACCCAGTGGCGGCGGTCGGGGCCGGTAGAGCAACGCAGCCTGTGGTCGCAGCTCGATGCCGCCACCGCGGTGTGGCAGGCGCGACCGGAAACCACCCGCGCCGAGTACTTCCGGCTCGCCCAAGCCAAAGCCGCCGGTGACCTGCCGGTCGATGACCTGGCATGGCGGACGCTCAGTCAAGCCGCCGTCATCACCGGACGCATCGAACCCGGCATCACCGGTTCGGTTCAAGACGGCGCCCGCTCACGCCCCCAGGACAGAGCCCTGGGTGCGCAGGCCGACCCAGCCAACCTACTCGATCGCGCCCTGGGCGGACGCGGCCCCGAGATCGTCTCCATGGACGAGATCGACGCGATCATCGCCGCCACCGACGCCCTGCTCGACACCGAAGAACTACACGGCGACCTCGACACCGGCACCGACGAACGCGCGGTGGCGCGTGCGAGCGCGCTGCGACAGGTACAAGACCTCACGGCCGAGCACACCCATACGAGCACGCATTTCACCGGCATCCACAGCGACGACCAAAACCTGATCGCACAGCTGGACAACCTGCTTGCGCAGACCCGCACCGCGCGCGACACCGCCGAACTGTCCGGTGCCACACCGGAACAGATCCACACCGCCTATCTGGCCGGACGCGACGGCAGCTACGTCCACGACACCACACCCATCGATCCGCCTCCGGAACCCCGGTGGGCCGAAGCCGAGCCCGCCGCCCGGATCGAGGCGGCCGTGGCCGCGGCGATCGGCGAACCGCAGCCCGGCCAGGGATCGGTGCCGGAACCCGAGCCGGTCGACGAACTCGACGCCAGCAGCCACCGCGAGATCGGAGTGTCGCGATGAAATCCGCTGTCCCCGAGCCGAAATCAGTCACTGCCACCGCAGAAGGAGTTCGCCCATGATCTCGAACCGCGAGACGCGCCGCCGCACCAAAGGCGGTCTTGGAGAGGAAACCACTCTGCTGCTGCTGTTTCTCGCCGCGCTCGCGGCCGGGCTTACCGCCTGGGCAGCCCTCGCGGTGGGCAGCTGGGCCGCAGGGCTACCGGTCACCCTCCATCCCGGAGCGGCGCTGGCGGGGGTAGCTCTCGGTGCGCTCGCGTGGCCGTGGCAAGCCAGCGTAATGGCCGTGCTGTTCTACACGGTCGAAGCCGCAATTGTCGTCGCGGCTCGCCATCGGTTCCGCGCGCCGAGCGAGATCGATGCTGCCGCGAAAACCATGCAGCGTCCCAACCAGATTCGCGTGGCCCGCGCCAGTGACAACGTCGCCGCCAACGAGCGACTACTGGCCGACGCACCTGTAGAGATCCGGGCGTTGAAAGGCCCTCCGTTGGGCAGGACCGTCGTCGGTGGCATCGAGTTGTTCGTGCCCGCCGAGCTGGGCGTGACGATCGCGGCGGGCACCCGCACCGGAAAGACCATGGCATGGGCGATCCCGGCCGTGCTCGCCGCGTGGGGGCCGTGCCTGGCCACCTCCAACAAACCCGACCTCTACCGGCACACCCTCGCCGGGCGCGAACAACAGGGCCGTATCTGGCTGTCGGACCTGCAAGGAGTCACCGGCACACCGACATGCGGCTTCTGGGTGAACCTGCTGACCCAGATCACCAACCTACCTACGGCGCGCAAACTGGCTTCCTTCTTCGTTTCCGCCTCCTCGGGAACCGCGGCACAAGCGGCAAATGCCAAGGTGGACAGCTACTTCGACGGCGGCGCGCAAGAATTGCTGGCGCTCTATATCTTGGCTGCTGCCCGCGCGGGCGGGGATCTGCTGCATGTGGCCGAATGGCTCGGCAAAGACCAAGACCAGACCCCGGCAATGATTCTCGATGCTCACGGCCAGGGTCGACCCGCGGATCGGATCCGCGAATCCCAGGCCCTCTACTCCCGTCAGCGCGATGGCCTGTATGACATGGCCCGACGATTTTTGAACGTCTTGGCTGACGCCGACTACGCGCGCATGGTCACTCCACCGTCACGCACGCGGTTGCGAGTGCGGGAGCAGACCGACAAACGCCGCGGTGCCACGTCCATCGCGATCGAAGAAACCGCGTTGGGGCGCACGCACGATCTGCCTGAATTCACACCCCAGGACTTCGTCAACTCCACCGACACCGTCTACGCGCTGAGCATGGCGGGCCCCGACGGCGCTACGCCGCTGACTTCGGCGCTGGTCGGGCAGATCATCGAGGCAGCTCTGGCCGCAGCCAGGGCCCGCGCCGACGGGCGGCTGCGGGTACCGCTGCTGGGCGTGCTCGACGAGGCCGCCAACTGTGCTCGCCTGGCCGAGCTTCCCTCCTACTACACCTATGCCGGCGGTTGCGGGATCATCCTCATGACGATCCTGCAAGTCCTCGAACAAGGCGAAGACCTGTGGGGCGCAAACGGTTTGAAGACCATGCGGGCCCAGTCGATCGAGGTCTACGGCGGAGGAATCGCCGCAGTGGACTACCTGCAGCACTGGTCGCAGATGGCGGGCCAACACGATGTGGCCGACCGCTCCCGCAGTCGCGGCGCGGGAGGAACCAACCGGACACTGTCTTGGCGAGCCGAACCCATCCTCGACATCGCACCCCTGGCGGCGCTGCCCAAAGATCGTGCATTGGTACGCATTCCCGGGCATGGCCCAGTAGTGGTCGAGAAGATCTGGTGGCAGAACACCGAATACGCACCGATCATCCACGAGTCCCTCAAACGGTTCGCCACGAACACGGAATCGATGATCACCGTCGCGAACGGTGACGACGATCCGGGCTCGCAGGGGAGCTCACGGTGACCGGCCCGGCTCCTGCCGCAACCAGCGGTGGAGGAACGGGGAAGAAGAAGCCACCGCCCCAGCCCGCGTATCCGGATTTCGTGGCGTTCGCCGAGACGTGGCTGCTGCCGCTGATCAGTGTCCGCCTCTCCCAGGGGCAGCGCGACGAGACTCGCACGTGGTGCGCGCAGTGGTGGCTACATCGACCGGTAGCGGTGCGGATCGCGCATCTGCATTCGGCGTTCGAAGCCTACCGAGGCAGCGGCGCCAGCAGTTTCGTCACCGGTCACATCGACCCCCACATGCGCGTGATCCTCGACGCCGCACGCGGGCCTCTGCACCGCTGCACCCCGACCGAGCATGTCAGCGCCCCATCGCTGCCGTTCCAACCCTTTCCCACCGACAGAATCACCGCACCCGACGCAGGCGATGACGACAGCGAGTCGGTCCAGGATGCAGATCCCGCCACCACGTCCGAAGACAGCGACACCGCCGAGAACAAGTCGCCGCCCCCGCCGCGATTTCACCACTACGCGCTGTGGGTGCAGCAGTGGTTGCTTCCGGTGACCGCGGTGAGAATCGCCGCCCAGCAACGTGAGGGGACCTACACCTGGTGCACGCGGTGGTTCGACCACCACAGTGTGGCGGTCCGGTTCGCGCTGCTGCACGCCGCCTTCGAGGCCGCGGTGATCTCCAAGGACAACACCGCGATGTCGAACCTGTTCGTGCGCAACATCGATCCGACCATGCGCATCGTCCTCGACGCCGCTCACGGGCCCTTGCACCGCTGCACACCCTACGATCACCAGCACCTGCCCGGATTGGCCAGCACCCGGGTACCCCGCAACTGGTTCGGCCCGCTCGGCTCCCGGACCCCGGTCGAACGGGCAGGGTTCGGCCCCGACTTCCGCGCCTACGCGCCCACGGAAGAAGGGCGAACCCCATGACCGAACCGACTCGGGCCCAGGCCCGCGTTTTGGAAGCCCTGCAAAACCGCAGTGTGGCAGTCGTGGGATTGCTCACCCAAGCGCAAACCTTCGACGGTCTCGCACCGCAAGAATGGCTGGTGACCTATCACCACCAAGCGGTGGCGTGTGCGGATCTGGCCGCCGCCGCGCGTGCCGGTGGGGTTCCGCGAGTGTGGATCGAGCAAGTCCAAGCTCGCGGGGAAAGCGGCGTCCCCTGGGATCCAAGGTCAGCTCTCGTCGATCCCGGCCCGACAGACTGGGACCGAATACTGACCGATCTCACCACCGACGTCGCCCGCATCCAGGAATGGGAAGCGCTCGACGCGGCCTACCACCAACTCGAGCACCCGACCGGCGAGACCGCGTCGGCAGGCTTGCGCACCAAACTCGACGCTGTGCGGATGCGCACTGCCGGAGTCACCAACATCCTCGGCCTGACGTCCGAGCTGTCGGTGGAGCTGTGGGGCGACGTCTCGGACTGGGCGCACTACGCCGCCGCGACACTCGATGGTGTTTGCGGCGAACAGATCGTGCACCGCTGGCACGCAGCAACCGAAACCGACACCCGCTCCTACGCCGGACAAGCCGCAGCCCTGGCCACCGACGCCGCAATACCCGTCGACGACGCCGCAGCGCTCCCCACGACATCGGACCTGCGCGCTGCCATCAACACCGAATTGGGCAGCGTACAAGCACAGTTCGTCTCCGCCGGAGCCGCTATCGGCAGCGCGGTAGAGGCAGCGATCTCACCACCTGCCGATGTGCCCGCAGAGGTGGTGTTCAGTGCCCCGTCGGAGCCCGACCGGCCGTGGACCGGGGTTGTCGAACACGCCGAGGCGGCGCTGGTGTTGTCGAACGTGGACGGAGCAGGTTGGTGAGCCGGGTCCCGATGCCGCAACGTGTCCGCGATATTCGTCCTGACTACGCCGAAGGGCTGCGCCGGGTACACCAGCTCACTGCCGAAAGCGCCCGGCTGCACCGGACTCTCAATGCCGTAGGGCTATTCACCGCGGACCGGCCGGAGCTGAGTCAGCAGAGTACCGCCGTGGACCGTGAGCGCGCACTGCTCGAGATCGACCTGCGTGGCAACGGTGTCCCGGCGGTGTGGCTCGACGTCGCTCGACGGCTGGGGTCGTCGCAGCGACCGTGGTCGCCGGACCAGATCCTGCCCCCGGTGCGTACCGATTCCGGGCGTCGCAGCAGCAGCCGGGTCGCGGCTGATACCCACTTGGTGGTCGACATGGCCGCAGTGAGCGTGGTCCGTGAGCACCTTCTCAGCCATCACCGCAGCCCCGCGGACACCGACTCGGCACCGGCGGTCCAGTTCCGCCGCAATATGGGCGCGGTCTGGCGGCGCAGCGTGATCACCGCCGACACCATCAACCTCGACAAGACAGAACTGACCCAGGTCACCGACGCCGCGACTGCCGACCTCACGCGGCGGATCAGTCTCTACCGCGCCATGAGTCTCGACGATGTCCAAACCCTCTGGGGCGCCTACACCGGCGGCGCTATCGCGGACACGTACCGCAAATCCATCACCGCCAACACTCCGTCCGGTCACCACCCGAGCCCGTCGCTGCCCACCCCACAGCACTGGGTCGACCAAGCCCGTGCGAGCCTGGCCGGCGGACGGTCCCCGGAGCCCAACCACGCTCTCGACCAGGCCATCGCCGCCGCGATCACCGGACCGATCCGCCACGAGGAGCCTAGCCACGACCTCGGCTACGGAGATGACGTAGTCGCGGGTGCGGATGTGGTGATCGAGGGCGGACGGGACCCATGACCACACGCCGAACACCCCGCCGCGCAGTGAAATTCGAGTGCCGGTCATGACCCGCCCACGCGGGCGGGGTGACCCCAGCCGACCGAACAACCGCCGCCACCGACGGCGACCCACCGTGGTCGCCCGAGACATCCGGTCGCGGGCCCAACCCTCACCAGGAGAACCTGACATGACGATCACCCGTGAACGTCTGCACCGCCAAGCCCTCGACCTGCGCAGCATCGAGTTGGGCGAGCACCGCGTCACCTACCTCCCAGACGGTGTCGCCCGTATCGACCCCCGCCGTTGGTTTCCCGACGCCGACGAACAGATCTGGCGGCAATTCGCCGACCTCATCGACGAGGACGGCTACCTTGCCGCCAGCGTCGGCGCCCTGCTGATCGAATACGGCAACCGCGCCATGCTCATCGACGCCGGATTCGGACCCCTGGCAGTCCCCACCCCAGTCGGACTCCTTCGCGGGGGGCGGCTACTTGACAGCCTCACAGCCGCCGGGCGCAGCGTCACCGACATAGAACTCGTCGCGCTGACCCACCTGCACATGGACCACCTCGGCTGGCTGTGGCAGTCCCACCCCGACACCACCACCAATATCTTCGCCGACATCCCCATCCTGGTCGCCGACACCGAGTGGCAACAGCCTGAGCGCGCCATCGCCGCTGGCACCCCACCCGAAGTCCTCGACCTCATCGCCGCCCAAGTTCTCCGCACCGTCGGCGAGGACGAGATCTTCCCTGGTGTTCGCCCGGTCCCCACTCCCGGCCACACCCTGGGCCACACCAGCTACCGACTCACCAGCGGTGACCAACAACTGCTGGCCTTCGGCGACGCCCTCACCACCCCCGCTCAAATCACCCACCCGGACCTGACCAGCGTCGACGACGAAGACCCTCACCGATCCCGCGAAAGCGCCCGATGGCTCATCGACCAACTCACCCAGCCAAACATCCTCGGATTCGGCATGCACTTCGCCGACATCCAATTCGGCCGCGTCGCATCCCTGAACGGCACTCACCACTGGCAACCCATCCAGACCACCCACTGAACCATGCGAAAGCCAGATCACCGGCCACCCATCTCATCACTACCAGGAGGACAACGATGACCGGACGACAGACCACCCGTACCAGTACCGCCGCTACGCCTTCGCCCAGCCGTGTCGCGGTGCGTGAGATCGACAGCGAATCCGAGCTACACCAGTTCAGGCGCTGGGCGGCCATGTGCGGATTCGGCGACCCAGACCTGCTCGTCGAGCAGCTGCTCGGCTTCCACCGGGACGGACTGCTCGGCAGTGACCGCGCCACAGTCCACGACACACTTGACACCCACGGTGTCCCCGCCGCCGCGGCGACCCGCACCACCGCGTTGGTTGCAGTCGCCGACGGCAGCATCGTCGGTGGCATCCTCACCGGACCCACCATGTGGTCGCTGACCCGCGCCATCGTCAGCAACCCCGACCACCTCCTGCTCGCCTTGCTGCGCATCGCGGAAATACAGGTCCTCGCTGTCGAGGAAAACCACCGCCGCCTCGGTGTCGGCACCGCACTCGTCCACGCGGCCACCGCTGCCGCCCGAACGATGAAGGCCCACATGGTCTACGGCGAGTTCCCAAACACCCCGACACTGACGAGCTTCTATCGGGCAGCCGGGTTGACCGTGCATCACCCCGACACAGCGATCGAGTTCAGCGAACTCGCCGGCATCGACCTGACCCTCACCCCAGACCCCGAAGACCGAGTCTTCACACATGGCCTCCGCTGAACATTTCGACGGGAAGACCGAACCTGCCCAAGAAATCCGGCGGCAGGGAAGGCAGCTGACCCTTCCCGCCGGGGCACGAAACATGACGACACCCCGACATGACTGCCAGAGCACGCGTCGAACAAAGCGGCAGCTGGGTGACAGTCGTTGCAGGTGGGCGCGGAGATGTTGCGAGCATGCCGGTCGGAGATCAACCCGCGAGCCCGGAGACAGGCGATTCACGTTCGACCGTGTTCGGAGCGACGAAAATGCTGGCCGCATGGGATGGCGCAATTCGCCTGTCCTTGTGAAGGTTTCGGGTGCTCGAACACGGTGGTCATCACAACCGGCACCTGGTCGCGGGCCACCTGCGCTGCCGAAAGTAGGGCGGTCGTTGCGGACCGTTCTGCTCGCAAAAAGAACCGAGGTGGCGTCGCAATAAGAACGCGTATGCGCCTCGGATACCGGAACGGGTGTCTCCCCGCGAGCACGGGGAGACACCCGAAGGAACTCTGCGAAGCGGTTGCCACCGCCCACAGAGCAGATGCAGACACTTGGAGAGCTCTGCCATGACCACAGTAGATGTACCCGGGATTCTCGCAGGCCCCCATTGGGTACGCACGGCGTCTTCCTCGCCCCCTGATCCGACCGTCGACTCGTTGCGGGGGGGTCTCCCTATGTTTTCGTCAACCCTGGTGTCGGAGGCGGGTTGGCGCTCGGAGTCGATGGTGCTGCGCGAGGTGATGTAGTGACCGGGCGATCGGGTTCGGTCTCAGCGCACGATGTCCATCAGTAGTTCCGGCAGGTTGGTGAGGATGCCTGTTACGCCGATGTCGACGAGTCGCTTGAGATCGTTCTCGGGGGCGTCGGCGCTGATGTCGCCGTAGAGGGTGTCTGCGCAGGTCCATACCGGTGCTCCGCGCGCGACGACGCTTTCGATTAGCTGAGCGCCGGTGTTGGGGTCGGCCAGCAGCCAGGCTGGCCAGAGACGGACGATGTCTGCGCCGGCGGCAAGGAACGCCGCGATCTCCGATGGGTCCGGCGGGAGGTCCGTTCGTCCGGGCACGAGCGCCAACGTCCGCAGGCGTGGATCCAGTTGTTTGAATTCGTGCAGGTCGGTGACCATGCGCGGACCGAGGATCACCTTGTGTGAGGCGTCGAAGTGATCGGTCAGCCCAACGATTTCCTCCTTGGCTTCGGGTGGGCAGTCCTTGATGTCGAGCAGCAGCTGCATCCGATGTCCCTGCAGCACCTCGAGCGCTTCGCGGTAAGTCGGTATCCGCTCTCCGCTGAAGGCCGAACCGGCGAGCGAGCCAGCGTCGAGAGTCTTGATCTCGGCCAATGTCAGGTCGGCGACTCGGCCGTGACCGTTGGTGGTCCGATCTACTGTGTCGTCGTGCATAACGACGAGATGCCCGTCGGCAGTGACTCGAAGATCGATCTCGATTGCGTCGACGTCGAGTGTGATCGCGCCGCGAAAGGCGGCCAGCGTGTTCTCCGGGAGACCAGGCGCGAGTCCTCGGTGCGCGACGACGGTTACTCCGGTCGATGTAGGCACTCGTTGAGTCTGGCACTTGTAGCCCGGCGCTGCCGAACACCGACGTAGAATTCACGCGGCCTGTCTGGCCGGATCACGGTAGCTTTCTTTGTTTTTCAGCATTGCGTAGAGGACATCGCAGCGGCGGCGGGCCAGGCATATGAGGGCGGCGTTGTGTTTCTTGCCCTCGGCTCGTTTCCGGTCGTAGTAGGTGCGCGAGGCGGGATCGTGTAGGGCGGCGAAAGCGGAGAGGAACAACGCCCGTTTGAGCTTGTGGTTGCCTGATCGGGACGGGAACTCGCCGCGGATCGAGCTGCCTGATCGGTGGGTGATCGGGGCGATGCCCGCGTAGGAGGCCAGGTGGCCGGCCGAGGCGAAAGCGGTGCCGTCGCCGACTTCGAGCAGGATGCGGGCGCCGGTCCTGACTCCGATGCCCGGCATCGAGGTCAGGACCTGGGAAAGAGGGTGATCGGCCAACATCTCCTCGATATCGATGGCCATCTGTTTGCGTTGCAGCAGAACAGTTTTCAACGAGTCCGCGAGTTTCGGCAGAACGGTCTCGGCGGCGTGAGAGCCGGGAACGACGACGGTTTGGGCGGGCAACGCGGCGAGGACTTCCTCGACCAGGCGGGCGCCCATGCGGGGCGCGTGTTTGGTGGCGATGGCGGTGAGTTTGCGTCGCCCGGCGGCTCGGATTCCTTCCGGGCCGCCGCAGCGGGACAGGATTTCCAGCACGGCCGGGTGCGCGACGCGGGGGCCGAGGACCCGTTCGAGAGCGGGATGGATGCTGGTGAGCAGGCCGCGGATGCGGTTGCTGGTGCGGGTCGCTTCTCCTGCGAGGTCGTCGTCGAACCCGACGAGAACACCGAGCTCGGTGAGGGTTTCGTCGCCGGTGTCGACCTGGCGCAACGTGTGCGGCATGGTGCGCGCGGCGTCGGCGATGATGTGGGCGTCTCGGGCATCGGTCTTGGATTGACCTGGGTAGAGGTCGGCGATACGACGCATCGACAACCCGGGCAGGTAGGCGATGTCGTGACCGCAGGCCCGAGCGACGGTGACCGGTAGTGCGCCGATGGTGTTGGGTTGATCGACCACGATCAACAACCGTCCGCGGTCGGCGAGCTGGTCGAACACCGCCCGTAGCCGGGCTTCGTCATTGGGCAACGCTTTGTCGAAGAGCCGTTTGCCGTTCGGGTCGAGGCCGACTGCGTGGTGCTCGCCTTTTCCGACGTCGATGCCGCAGAACACGGCATATGCCTGTGTCACTTCGTGTTTCCTCGTCAGGTCAGAAAACGCTGGTGGAAACGGTCGCCCGATCTGGCGTCAACGCCCGGCACCCACGTTACGAAGAGACCTCAGTTGCGGCCCTGTCCCCATTAGCGGTCCGTCGACGCCACCGGTGCCCGGCGACACCACCCCCCGGATCATGCGTTCGACTGGGGGAAGTAGTCATACCGGGTCCGGCGACCGTGGGCCTGGTCTCAGACCCACGAACACGGTAACGGGGGGCCGCGACCGCACAGAACCTGAATTCCATTGGTGTCGAGCGTAGGAACGACCGAGAGGAAACAGCCCAGCGACCTCTGCGCCTGACCGGCCGACTATCGGGATCAGCCGATACAGCGCTGCGTTGTGCAGGTCGGACCCACACGCGCACCGTTGAAGTCAACGTTGCTCGTGTGCGTGGGCTGTGCGTGTCTCGGCTGTCGACCTTTAGCGTGCCGTGGTCGAGATCGGACGCGCGAATTCCATAAAATGGCTAGCGTCGTCCGAATGCGAGCGGGATTCTCACGGCCGTGTTTGAACGACGCCGTAGTGGCCGGAGATTCGCCAGGCCGGGTCCGATGACTCCAGGCGGTCTGATGTAGAGCCGTCGATTCCGATTGCCAAGTCGGACTTGAGGGTTCGAAGTGCGATGACTGCGGACGGGAAGTATTCGGTGAGCCGGTTGAACGGAGTTGCTGTGGGCCAGTGTTGGTCGCCTGTCAGGCGCCGGTAGTTGAGGTCGCCCTTCAAGATCACGGCATCGGTGGCAGCCAGTTGGTCGTTGAGATCGCTTGGCATTTCGTGAAAGGACAATGGTGCGCAATAGAATTCATGACTCGACAGGCGCAGCCTGTCGTCGCGAATCGCCGCGTCGAGGTATTCGGCAGTGTCGGAGGCACGGCCGGGGATGGATGCCAGGAGACGCAGTGTCGAGAGGAAGTCCGCTGTGGTGGCGTCGGAGACGTAGTACGGGTGTGGCTTGAGATGGAGTTCGACATTGAGTCCGGTGTTGACACGCAGGAGATGGTCGATCAGCAGTAGATCGGGGATCAGTTCACGACCGGAGTTGTCCGCGATCAGCGCTATGGTGCCGTCGGTGACACCGCGGAGGAGTTCCACTGCTTGCGTGGTCTGGTCGGCGATGATGTTGGCGTCGTCGTGCTCGCGCGCCGCGGAGGTGGGGTCTGATATCCGGAATCCGAGGTCGGCTCTGTTGCCCCAGAGGGCGGTGTGGATCAGAGCAGCGGTTTCTGTCGATGATTCGTCGTGGTCGGGGTTCATCGCTGCGAGTTCCGCTGCGAGTTCTGCGACGTGGAGTTCGGTGTTCTTCTGGATGAAGGGGTCGATTCCGTGCCAGGGGCCGTGTTCGTAGTAGCCGACTGCTTCTAGCAGCAGCCGATAGAAATAGCTTTCCGCCCATAGGAACGGCGCGTCGAGCCAGTCGCGGCCGTAGATTCCCTCACCCCAGCAGTCCCATGCATGCTTGCCTGCCGCGCCGTCCGGTAGCGGCTGGATCGTGCTGGTGATTTCCTCGCGCAGCGAGTCGAGTCGTCGCCGAATCTCGGGCGGGTAGGGGTGGGCGGATTCGATCTGGTCGATCAGAGTGGGGTGGCGCTGGGTCAGGACCTTCCACGAGAACGAGTCCTTCTCGCTGGACAGGATCGGCTGAGCGGAGGTGGTGCTGTTGGACATCAGGCTCCCATCGCGGGCTGGGGAATGGTCAAGGTGGTCATACCGCCCGCGCTAGCAATCGTGACATGGCCTCGGGTCGGGTGAAGCTTGCGGCCTGACAGGAGGCGTCGACACGGACCTCGGAGTGGCGGGCGTCGGTGAGCGACCACCAGCGGGCAGTGCCGTTCGCAGCGACCGAGACGACATGGTCGCCGAGGAATCCGAGCATCAAGACGCGGCCGGTGTGGCCGGAGAGCTCTGCCAAGGTATTGCCGGTCCGAGTGTCGCGCACCATGATCGCGCCGGTCCCCGCTCCGACAGCCAGACGTGACCCGGCAGAGTCGAGGGAGACGGTTCGGCTCCATCCGCCAGCTGCGGGTACGACCGACAGCAGGTCGCCCTGGCCATTCCAAAGTCGAGCTGTGCCGTCCCCGCATGCCGCCGCCAGAATCGTGCCACCGTCGTCGAATGACAGTGAACGGATTCGCCCAGCATCTGTGCAGGTCTCCCAGAGGAGGTCACCGGACGGCAGACTCCAGACTCGGACATTTCCATCGCGATCGCTGGCAGCGATCCGAGTCCCGGAGCCAGCGATCGCGACTGCCCATGTCCTGCGCGCTTCACGATTGAGAACAAGCTTCCACTCGGGATCGACAGTCGATCGCATGTGGACCTGGCCGTCGCCGCAGGCTGCGGCGATGTAGCCTACGGCGCAGGCCAGCGACCATATCCGTCCGGGGCCGACGTGGATCGCCGCGCGTTTCACGCCGGCCTCATCGGCCTCTTTCTGCCCGACCACCTCGCCGCCGCCCCTGTCCGCGCTGGAAGCGGGCGGCCGGCTCCCTGCGGAGTGTTTCGGTTCAAGCGCGGCACCCAACAGTAGGTGTGACAACAACCCCGTCCGAGCGATCGGGCTACTGCGGTCCACCTCAGCTGCGGGGGACGTGTGATGGAGTGCGGCCTACTGTAGTTGACGTCGGTTGGGGATGGTTCGTGAAGTTGGGGTGGCATGGTGGGGTTTGAGACCGGTGGCAGGCCCGCGCGAGAGCGTCTTAGGCGTGCGATGCAACGGGAAGAGTTCTCGTTGGAGCAGATCGTCGGTGAGTTTGCGGTGCGGTGGGGATTTCGTCCGCGACAGGCATGGAGGCACGGGCGTGGCATGACCCAGGATGAGGTCGCTGCCGAGTACAACGCGTTGATAGGGGACCCTCAAGCGCCGATGAGTAGCAAGCGGATCTCGGACTTCGAGGCGTGGCCGAAAGGTGGGGTCAAGCCGACTCTGCATACGTTGTCGGTGCTGGCGCAGCTCTACGACACGCAGCCGCATCACCTCGTTGATTTCGCGGACTACGAGGCGATGACCCGCACCGAGCGGACCGCGCTTCGCGCACACGACCACCTCACGGTGCCTGGGGACCGGGGAGTCCCCACCGCGGCCGCAGGTACGACCGCCGAGGTCGCGAACGGCTGTGCGGCCTACGTGAAGTGTTGTTTGTCGATCATCGAAAGTGGAACGTTCTACCGCGAAGAGATCGACGAGCTGTTAGTGGTGTTGAACCGGGTTGTCACCACGTTGGTGTGTCAGGACGCCGCATGGCTCGACGTTGTGGTGCCGACGCACTCGGACGCACCCCTCGTGGCGGCCCCACTGGTCAAGGGGTTGGTGAGCGAGCACGGATGGTTGCAAGTGTGGGCCAGCGGTGTCCGTCGGACCACACGACCAACTCTGATTCCGATCCAGGTGAACGGGACTCCGTGGCGCGGAAGCGGGAATGCGTTCCTGTCGCGAGGCATCGACTACGTCGGATCGTTTCGCGGACTGTATACCGCGCCCGAGTACGATCTGGCCCCGGATGTAGCGTCGGAAATCGAGGCCAGGTACGACTATTGGCGCGATGAGTGCTACTTCGGCGCGTTGCTGGCCGCGGCGATCCGATCTCCGGAACCCGGAACGTCAGCCATCATCGGCGTTCTCAATCTCAACTTCAGATTCGAAAACCCCATCGGGGACGGCGACACGCTTGAGCCGCAGCGATCGGTCGCGATACTCGATGTCCTGGAGCCCGCGTTGCGGCTCATCGGCACGGCGATTCAGATGCACCATCAACCGAGGGACGGCACAGAATGAAGAAGAGCGCACTGGTGGTTATCGACATGCAGGAGTTCTTCTTCGTGGAGAACCCGAACGTCGACCGCCTGGATTTGGGGAAGCGCTGCAACGAGATCATCGACATCGCTAGGCAGGCGGGTATGCCGGTTGTCCACGTCGTCACGCTATATCGGGAAGACCGGGTCGACTGGCCGAAGGCGTGGAGTACCGGGGAGAGCTGGTGTGCGAATCTGGTGCGGGGCGGCGAGTTGGCGAAGGTCGTCGACCAATTGTCTATCGAGCCAGATGATTTCGTCGTTGAGAAGAAGCGCTTCAGCGCGTTCTACAACACCAACCTCGACGATCTCCTACGTAGCCTCGACTGCGATCACCTCTATCTCATCGGGTACTCCGCCGACGTCTGCCTCCGATTCACCTCCGTCGACGCCTACAACCGTGGCTATGCGGTATCTCTGGTTTACGACGGGATCGAGTCGTTCCGCGAAGACAAGGACGCCTCGGTGACGTACCTCGGCTGGCTCGTCGATGCCGAGTGTGTCCCTCTGAGCGAATTCCGGACGCGAAACCAGCCGAAGACAGCGGCGGTCTAGAGGCCCCTCGTCACGGACCTACGCCTCGCTGCGGCTGGGGAAAGTGACGGCCTCGGCGCGGCGGTACCATCCAGCGAATCCGCGCGCGGGGGTGCGTGTTTGGTGCGGTCGCCGCAAGGTGATCGTGATGCCCGGCCCGAGTCGATGGATGTACTCAAGCCTGCGGACTTCCGCTGGTATGGAGCCAGTTTCTGCTGGTCACAGCCGGGAGCCGACCGAGGGGAAGTTCCTCACTTTCGACCGGGTGTATTGCCGGGTCGGAGGCGCATTCTCTATGTATGGCGTCGACCGCGACCGCCAGAGGGCGGACGGGCGTGACGACAGTGGGCGCTTAGTTGCGCACACATAATCGAGAATGGAGCGGCGCATGGATGCGAAGAATGACCTGCTGATCGCGGTGGAACAGTTGGAGAGCGTTCGTGGACGCATGGACGGCACGCATTCGGACACCAACAGCGACGGCCACGGTAGCTCGGGTGGCGACGGCCTGAACATCCCCGAGTCGTAGGACGCGATCTATGGACCACTACTTGACCCAAGCAATCGAGAAGGCGCTGGGTTGGAGTGGGTCCGACGGGCTCGGTGCCGCGTTCGCGCGCGGCACCGTTCCCGACGCGGACCTGTGCGCCAGATTGCTGACTCCGCAGAAGCTGCTCGGCGTGATCATGCGCCGTGCCGTGGCGCCTCCTCAGTTCCGTTGCTTCGAGAACGGGACTGAGCTGCACCCTGATGCGTACCTGACACAGCTCGTGACCCGTCGGTCACAGGTTCTTTCCGTAGCCAACATGGACCGTTTGAATCAGCTCATACAGTCGGGCTGTTCGTTGGTGTTGGACTCTTTGGACTCCTTCGATCCGACGATGGAGATCGCATGCCGGGCGTTGCAATGGTGGTCCAGAGAATTGGTCCAAGTGAATACCTACCTGACCACCAACGATGCCGCTGGGTTCGGACTCCACTGGGACGACCACGACGTCGTTATCGTCCAGATCGGCGGTGAGAAGTCGTGGGAAGTGCGCGCGGCATCCAGGCCGGTTCCGATGTACCGGGACGCGGAGCCGAACACAGTTCCACCAGAGGAGATCGTGTGGTCGGGCACGATGAGGACCGGCGACGTGATGCATATTCCTCGCGGGTTCTGGCACCAGGCGACTCGCGGGGACCGCGGGTCGGGCTACAGCCTGCACGTGACTTTCGGATTCGTGAAGCGGACCGGGGTCGATTGGATGTCGTGGGTCGCGGATCGAAGCAGGGAGCGCGAGCCATTCCGACGTGACTTGCACCGATGGGGAACAGCAGCCGAGCGTGCCAAGCAAGAGGGTGAGCTTGTAGCCGGGATGGCGCAGTTACTCGCTGACTACCCGACTTCGGCGTATCTCGCTGCCCGTGAGCTCGAACGGCAGCCACCACGCCATGTCGCCACCGGTGCAGTATTCGGGCCGACGCAAGCGATCGTGTGCGTGACCGACTTCCCTCCACGCATGGAAATCCGGGACCAAGAGGTCGATGTACTGGCCGCCGGAAAGAAGTTGACCTTCGCCGTCCGGGCTGAACCGGCGCTTCGACTGTTACTGACCGGGCATCCGATCGACCTCGCCACCGTGACCGCGATGACGGGCATCGACGCCGCCGTCCTCGCGGAGAGCCTGATCAAGGAGGGTGTGTGCGCCGAACTGACCGAGGCGTTGTGCTCGGGCTATACCGGCATGATCCCGACCGGCACCTGCTCGAACATGCCCTGAAACTCGGTGTGTGTGGCGTGGATACCGCATACAACTACCGCGGTTTCACCTCACACCGGAAACTCGCCCAGACCGCCGGTGACCTGCTCGCAGAATTCACCGTGTCGACCAAGGTCGGATTCTTCCCGGGCTCGGACGGGCACACCGTTCATTCCCTTGAGCCCGAACGGCTGCGCGCCGCCGTCGAACAATCCAGCGAGGACCTCGGCCAGACACCGGATGTGGTGTTCCTGCACAACCCGGAGCGCACCCTCGCTGATCTATCCACCGAGGAGGGCGGCGACCGGTTGTCGGGTGCCTGTGCCTATCTCGACGAAGCGGTGGCGTCGGGTCTTTGTGCAGCGTGGGGGATTTCGTCGTGGGATCCCCGCCCGTTGGTCGACGTGCTCGCGGCTAGCACACCCGATCAGCTTCCAACCGTTCTGCTCGTCCGCGCCGGACTAACCGTGCCCGACTCGGCGTTGGCCGCGGCGGAAGCGATGAGTAGGGCGCTCGGCATCGCGGCTGCTGGGCGGTGGGGTATGAGCCCGTTCGGGGGCAGCACGGCCGACAATGTGTGGAGAACGGCGAATCTGTCCGCGTTCCTGACATCACATCGGCCGTGTTCCACATCGCAATCCGCTTTTCGGGTCGCGTATGAACTACCGTCCGTCGCACGGATCGCGGTCGGAACGGGCGACACAGAACACCTCACGGAACTGGTTGATGCGACCGACGTCGAAATCGGGGCCGACACCATCACCCAGTACCGCGAACTCATCCGAGCCGACACCTGACGACGGCCAACCAGACCGGTCACGATACAAACGTCCTCGGGTTCAGCCAACACATCTACCGCCAAGGAGCTGGAGTTGTGGCAGAAGCTCTGACAGGTCAGCCGCGAGTGTCCGATATCGGCGACCTGCGCCAACTACCGATCGACCAACTGATCAACGATGTGCAAGCCCGCCTCGGAACAGGTTTCGATGCATCCACCATAGTGCGGAAACGGCGCACCATCGGTGTGCGCAGCGATCGAGGCACGTGGGTACGGATCGAGGCCCGAGCACTAGACAAGGCCGCCGCCCAAGGGCAGATCAACAACGGCATCGAAGCCTCGGCCCTGCTGGATGGCATCGCCAAGCCCCGGTGGCACCAAGCGGTGTCCTGGCTCGACGAATCGGCAGGGCTACTTTGGCGGGCCGACGAATGCGCAATGATCACCGAGCCGTCCGCGACAGCGATCGGATACCCGCTCACCGAACCCGAACTGTCACAGGACTGGTGGCACACACTCAAAAGCTCTCTGGACAGCCTTGCCCGCCAGCACGTGACGCGGGTAGCGACTCCAGACACTGAAACGATCACCCAGGCGTTGGTCACCGAGACGATCGAGCGAGCTTTCCCTGACCGAGTGGACACGACGATCACCGATCATCAATGGGTGCCCGCCCACGCGGATCTTAATTGGTCCAACCTCACCGCACCAGACTGTTGGATACTCGATTGGGAAGACCTCGGCGTTGCTCCACGTGGCCTCGACGCCGCGACGCTCTGGGTTGCCTCGCTGATGGTTCCCGCCCTAGCCGACAAGGTATACCGGGCAAGGTGTGCCGACTTGAACACCAGATCCGGCAAGATCATGGCTCTGTTCTGCTGCTCGAAAGACCTCAACGATCCCCAATTCCATTCAGCACCAGCGTTCGAGCCGACAGTACGACACGCCGCCGAACTCGTTGCTGACCTGGCAGATCCGGCAGGACCATGAGGTGGCAGGCGAGGTCGATAGTCGTGCGCTCTGCATCGGGGGATACATGCTACAGACGCCGCACGCCGCCCTGGCGAAGCGTGAGTCAAAGTACAGACTCGCGCCACAGCAGCTCGATCGAATGCTGCAGTTACTCGACGGACGTTGCATGGTGTTCCCGCACTGCCATGCAATGGTGATCGACGCGATGACACGAACAGAGGACCGAAGGCCGCGCGGGCTTCTGTGCCGATTCTGTAAGCAGCGAGTTGCTATCTACGAGGGCTCGTACGGCGACGAAATGCACTTCTACTCGTTGTGTCGATGCCGATCGACCAACGATTCCGAATGGAATCCGTGGATCTTGGCTGCGACAGCGCAGTACCTCGATCGGACAGAACATACTGAACTCTGCCTGACGAACCAGGAACGGTTCGAAACCCTGATCAGAGATGTGTCGACCCGTGGCCCCGACCCCCACGACGTCTGGGGCGGTGCACCGTTGTCGAGTCTCCCGAAACTGCCTGTCCTGGCAAATCGTCCATCAACCGCTCCCGTAGACAATGACCGTCCATTACTTGCGCGGGACCGATGCCCGAACGACTGCCGAAGCCACAGCGACCACGTCTACATGTTTGTTTCGAGAAGCCAGCCAAGCTTCGCGACGCCGACACCCATAACGCCGTAATGCATTACGTCGGATGGACACGGCAACAACCGCCTGTGCGGCGCGTCAGCCAGCACGGCCCTGCCTGCCGAGAGTCGTCGGTCGTGATCGTTCCTGGCACGGAGACCGAGGAGTCGCTGCTCAAGACTGAGGGGCGGTGCCCGAAATACGACCGGCCGGGAGGTACTACTGAACGCTCCCCAGCGGCATGGTCGACCGACCATGGGAGGACCTCGACGAACACACCGGGTTCTGCTGCATCACAACCGAAATGACGCGTTTGCATGTTGGGACTACAGTTCATCGGTTCGTATCACGAAGCCGCACTTTGCGGTTGGGCTCGCCGGGGTGCTGTCATGCCAGCTTACCGATCGCCGTGACCTCGACAGGCCGCTCAGACCGACCGATCAAGGGTCGCAGTTGTCAAGTGAAATCCACCAAAGTTTGTTTAGCCCAACACATTCCGACCGCGCGCTTCTAGCGGTATGCTTGCTGCGTTGCGCCGTTGACCATCGAAGAAGGTTGGCCCACATGGGTAACTCATTTCGAATCTTCACACCGACGACCGCCCTGTCACCACACGCGATCAACACACTCGAAACGGTCGGGTCCGCATACCGGATAGTCACTGAGGCCCGGCATTTGGCCCACCCGGCCCCACCTGAAGTCACCGATCTGTTGTATGTGCCCGACAATCGCAGCCTCGATTCCGCACATGCTGCCGACATGATTTCGAGTTCCTCGACCGGTCGGTTTGGCATTCTCTCCGACGTCGCCGGTCTGGTTATTCACAGGGTAGGCCCGGAACCGTTGTCGCTGTTCTACATGTCGGGGGACTCGCAGGCCGACGTGGGTGCCTACACCGCAGGAGCAGACTACCGAGCTCACGGCATGATCTCGGACGTTCCGATGCCCCGACAGATCTACCTCGGACTGACCCAGCGCTGCAACCGGTCGTGCACCTTCTGTGTGTCGCGCACGTTCGACTTCGATCTGCTATCGATCGACCAAGTCAACAAGCTGTGCGACGAATTGGCCGGCAAAGTGCAGGTTGTCGCGCTGACCGGTGCAGGTGAAGCGATGACCCACCCTCGATTCTGGGAAATACTCGATCTGCTCCAAGAGCGGCTGCCCGGCGTCGTCTACAAGATGAACACTTCTGGGGTCACCCTGGCCCGCAACGCAGATCGACTTCTGGAATACCCCATCAAGAACATCACCGTATCTCTCAACGCCGCGACGACAGCGACCTATGAGAAGTTCGTCGGCAAAGGATTCCAGGTCGTACTCAACGGGATCGAGACCCTCGTGCGGCGTCGCGCGGCGATGAACCGCGGCGACCTGCGCCTGTGCCTGTCGATGGTGCTGATGAATACGACAGTCGGTGAGACCGCGCAGCTCGCCACGATCGCCGCAGAGCTGGGTGTCGAAGAGATCCAAGGCATCTATCTGATGATCAACGACGATGTATTGGCCCCGGAATCGCCGTGGCATCAACCGCAGCGCAGCAATGAACTCCTGCGCGCCGCCGCCACGCACGCGGCCGCTCTCGGTGTGCGAGCCAGCCTGCCTCCGCCGTTCCAGATCGCCGAGATGCGGACCAACACCGACCAGCGAACATCTCTGCCCACCACGCAGGGACAACGCTGCACCGAGGCTTGGTCTACCACCTATGTGCGGCCAGACGGTGAAGTCCTGCCTTGCCCGTACATGGACCGCACCCTCGGCAACATCCGAGAGCGCAGCCTCGAACAGATCTGGCACGGCGACCACTACACGGACCTGCGCAAAAGCCTGGTCGACGGCAACCAATGGCCCGAATGTCGCAACTGCTGCGGATTCAACGAATCCGGCTCGGTCGACGAGTACCCCTCGCATTGGCTGGGCAATCGTCGGCCGATGCTTCCGCTCACTGTGGTGTGAATCCGATCGTTCGACCAGCTTCGAAAGGGGAAGCACTGTGGTCAAAATCGTGCTGGGCATCAATGTCGGCCACGACCGCTCGGCGTGTATCGCGATCGGCGGGCAGCCGGTCGTGGCGATCGCGGAGGAGCGGTTGTCCCGACGCAAACATGACATCCCGATCAACGAATTTCACGAACGCTACAACACCTTCCCGGAGCAGGCCGTGACCTACTGCCTGCAGGCTTGCGGCCTCGATTACGGCGATATCGACCTGGTGGTCGCCAGCACCACGTACGTGTTGGACACGGTGACCGGCAGCCGCCGCAACCTGACCGAAGCAGATGTGCGGCGGGGGTGTCCTGAACTAGCTGATCACCCCATTCACGTAGCGCCCCATCACCTCTCGCACGCGGCGAGCACGGCCCCGTGCTCGGGATTTCCCAGCGCGGCGGTGATCGTCGTGGACGGCGGCGGCAGCATCGTGCGCTTTGCGGACGATGTCGCGGCCGAGTTCGAACGAACGACACTGTTGCACTACCGCGACGGCGATCTCACGCGGCTGGTCCAGTCCGTTGGCGGGCCGCCCGCGTACGGCAACTCGCTCGGCGATTTCTACCAAGCGATCACGATGTTTCTGGGGTTTCGCTCCGGCGAAGAGGGCAAGACAATGGGTTTGGCAGGGTATCGCGACACGGACCCGCCAGCCACCACGTGGGGACCGCTCAAGGAATTCGTGGATGCGATCGACGTTCGACCCGATGGCACCCACCGTGTCTCCGACATCTTCCAGTTCACCGAGGATGGCGGCTTTCATCCTGAGCTAGTCGCCGCGTTCGGTGAACCAAGGCAACACCCCACTCCCGACGAACCACTCGACCGCCACATCGCGGCGTCCGCCCAATGGGCGTTGGAGGAAGCGATCCTGCAGCTGGCGCATATCGCCCACCGGCTGACCGGGGAACATCGACTCTGCCTGGCCGGTGGTGTAGCGCTCAACTGCGTCGCCAACGCCAGGATCCTGCGCGAAACCCCCTTCCTCGACCTGTTCGTGCAGCCTGCGGCCGGAGACGACGGCACCGCGCTGGGCAACGCGCTTCTGGGCGCGCACCGGCTCGACGGTCACTGGCCGCAGTGGAATTTCGAATCGCCCTACTTGGGGCGGACCTACCAGCCGGCGGAGATCGAGAAGGCTCTATCCGAGGTGCAGGGCAAGGTCCGTGTGCGCATCGCGGACGACCCCGCACTCGACCTGGCCACCGATATCGCTGACGGCAAGATCGTCGCGCTGTTCCGACAAGGCTCCGAATTCGGGCCACGCGCGCTAGGGCACCGCAGCATCCTGTGTGACCCCCGGCAGGCAGAGATGAAGGACTCGGTGAACCGCCGGGTCAAGCACCGTGAGGCGTTCCGGCCTTTCGCGCCAATGGTCAGGCAAGAGGACTACCCCCACTTCTTCGACCTGACCGTACCCAGCCCGTACATGCTGCTGGCCTCCGACGTGCTCCGACCCGACCTGGTACCAGCGATCACCCACGTCGACGGTTCGGCGAGAGTGCAAACGGTCAGCACTGAGCAGGAACCGTTCCTGCACAGCGCAATCGGGCATTTCGCAGACCTCACCGGGGTGCCGGTACTGCTCAACACCTCGTTCAACGATCAGGAGCCGATCGTGGAGCATCCACGAGATGCGTTGCGGTGCTTCCTCGGCACCGGGATCGATGTGCTGTACCTGGAGCAACACCGAATCACCAAGGACAACAAGTGAACACACCGACTCCGGGGCTGGTCTCGGTGGTCATGCTAGTGCGTGATCGGCTCGACTACACCCGCCAGGCTCTGCAGTCGCTGACCGAAGTCGACTACCCAGCAATGGAATTCGTGATTGTCGACAACGGCTCATCCTCCGATACTGCCGAGTTCCTGCACGACTGGTGCACCCGCACCGATCGAGCCGCCCAGGTGCTGAGGTTCGGTGATGACGCCGGGGGCAGCGTGCGCCGCAACATCGGCGCGTCGGCGACGCGCGGCCAGTACCTGTTCTTCGTCGACAACGATGTCATCGCCGACGATCCGATGCTGGTGGGCTCCCTTGTCGCTGCTCTTGTCGGCGACCACACCCTCGGCGCGGTATCGCCGTTGCTGATGTTCCCGGGCGAGGAGACGCTCGTGCAATGCGCTGGAGGCGGTTCAACAGCGCGCGGCAGGATCGGTCTCGTCGGCCGCGGCCAGGTGCCGAACGCGAGCCACTACGCAGAAAGGGAACAGACATGGGCACCTACCGCAGCATTGATGGTGCGGCACAGTTCCTTCGCACGCGCTGGTGGATTCGACACAGCGTTTGACCCCATCGCGCTGTGCGAGGACGTCGATCTGTGTTGCCGCATCCGCGCGGCGGGCGAGCGAATCGGCTACGTCGGCCGTGCATCGCTGCGCCACTACGAAGGCACGACCTTCAACCACCTTGGTTTCGACAAATTCCCGGTGTGGCAGAAACACATGAGAGTCCTGCGAGCGCGCTGGTCGGATATCTTCGCGCGTGGCCCAGTCCACACAGCCGATGATCTGGCGTGGCGGGCGCTGCGCAAGGACTATCAAGACTTGGTGACGCCGACCGTGCGCCAAATCGGTCCGGAAGAGCGACTGGAGCAGGACACGTCGTTCTTCGTCAGTACCGGGAGCCCGACGGTCCCCGATGTCCGTGTGGGTGTGTTGGGTTGCGGCCAGGCCGCCGTGCGTGGTGCGCTTCCGGCATTCGCGCCAGCCACCAGCGAGGCACCGGATCCAGCGCCCTTCTTGCACTTCGGTCGCGTGGACGGCGTGCGCGTCACCGGCGTCGCTGATCCAGATGTCACGAGTCTGCTCGCCGCAGCCCGCTGGTACGGCGTCCCGCACGCATTGCTCGATGCAGCGACACTGTTGGACACGGTGCCGTTGGAGGGGGTCGTAGTGTGCACGCCACCGCATTCACATGCGTCGCTGGTGCTTTCGGCCCTCGCGCGCGGTGTGAGCGTACTGGTGGAGAAGCCGGCCGCCACCAACAGGCAGGAGTTGGCTAGCCTGCTGGCGGCCATCGCCGACAGCCCGGAGCTGACGGTGATGGTCAACCTGCCGTGGCAATACCACGTCGTGGTCGGGCATGCCCGGGGCCTGCTGGCAGACCGTGTGATAGGTGAGATTCGTGGCTGGACCATCGTGTTCGAGCACAGCGGCCCGGCGGCGTGGGCACCCCGCGCAACCTGGTATCGCACGTCCCCGGGCGGAGTGATCGCCGATCTCGGGCCGCACGCGCTTGCCGTCGCCAAACACTTGCTCGGCGGTGATGTCGGCGCACCGGTGGACACTGTGTTGTTGAAAGCAGACGGTGTGACTCCGGTACGGGCGCGAGCAACGATCGCCGTGGGTGACAGCCCCGGTGTGGTCGAAATCGGCTGGGACGCGCCGAGTCCACGGTTCGAAGTAACCGTGTCCGGCACCGAAGGGGAGTTGAATTTCGATCTGGTGCCATTCCATCCCGACACGGCAGCTGTGCGCGTCCGCACCGACAATGTAGAACGCGTTGTCGAATTTGAACCGGAATCATCGGATCCCGTTGGGCCGTACGCACAGTTCGTCGCAGCACTGCGCGGTGAAGCCCACACGCGCGGCACTCGGCTGACCGAGGTAGCCGATGTGGTGGGTGCGGTGATCGATTGGTCGGGTGTGCCCACTGAAGCCATCGACCGCGTGGGCAGCCTGCCATGACGCCGATCGCGACTCGAGTCGAGCCACTCGGACTGCCGTTGAACAGCGGCATCGGCCTGCTGCATGAACACGCCTCTGAGATCTGGTGGTTCGCCCGCTCGATGTTCTTGTGCGCGGGCTGCGATGTCCTGCCTGGACTGCGGTTCCAAGCGGTAGATACTGACGATCTGCCTGCCACCCCCACACCCAAGGTCGTGCTGGGGTTCCGGGCCGACACCGCTATGCACGAGTGGGCTCAGCGCAATGGCGCCACCATCGCGATGCCGCCGATCGAGCTCACCGACCGCGCTGGAGACAAGACACTGCTGCCGGGTTTGGCCGACCGCGCCGGTGTCACGGTGCCCCGGGCGGTGGTCGCGCGGCGGGCAGACGAGCGTGCCGCAGAAGCGCTGTGGCGCGAACTGCGCGCGACTCGGGCGGTGGCGCAGCTTGCCGAGAACGACCTGACCGGCATGGGCACCCGCCTGATCAACAGCGTCGCCGAACTCGTTGCGTGCCTGGTCGAGTGGACCGGCCGAGATGTGAAACTGGCCGAGTACGTTGCCGGGACACCACTCACCGTCAGCGGAGTGGTTCTGCCGCACACGGTGGCGGTCTCGGGAATCTCCTACCAACTCGTCGGTCACTCTCGCCTGACTCCCTTGTGGGGTGCGCACTGCGGCAACCAGTTGGTGGCCGACTCGGCGCTTGCCCCCGGCATCGCCGCCGCGTCCTACGATGCGAGCCAGCGCATCGGAGAGGTACTGCGAGAGAGCGGGTTTCGAGGCATGTTCGGTCTGGACGTGCTGGCCACCGCCAGCGGCGTGGTTGTGTTGGAACTCAATCCCCGGGTGCAGAGCGTGACGTCGCTGCGCAACGCCGCCGACCTGGCTGCGGGGATGCTGCCCGCGCCCGCGCTGCAGGCTCTGGCGTTCACCACCCGCCAGCCGTTCGACTTGGCGCCGTTCGACGTGCCGACACCCGCATACGGCCAGCTCGTGATGTATGCCCACACCGATGGACGGGTGGCAGCGCTACCGAAGGCTGGGACCTACGTGCTGAACCAGCAGTGCCGCCGTATCGGTCAGGCAGCGCCGCTCGGCTCACTCCCTGGGCACCAGGCGCTGGTGTGGCCGATGGCGACGGTGGGGGCAGACGTTAAAGGTACGGATCCCCTCTACATCGTGCAGTCCCCGGCTCCGGTGGCAGACCCGACCGGTGAATTGACGACTGAAGCCGTGAACTGGCTCGACGCGCTGGACCGTTTCATCCGTATCGAAGGAAGCGACCGTTGATAATTCCACCGTCGGCCACCGGTCTCGGCCCGGCCCGTACCCGTCCCGATACCGACCGGGTGATGCGCCTCGGTTCCGCTCAGACCGGCGCACGCGAACGCACCGCGGTCGAGGACGTCTTGAGCCGACAGGTGTTCTACCGTTACCACGGATCCACGGTGACCGAGTTCGAGGACGCCTTCGCCGTCGATGTCCTGGCGGGACAGCGGGCGCTGGCGGTGAACTCGGGCAGTTCCGCGCTCCAGGTCGCCTTCGCGGCGTTGGACGAGGAACCCGGCTTCGAGGTTTTGGTGCCCGTTCTGGGTTTCGCTTCCGCCGCGACCGCAGTCGCGGCGGCGGGAGGAGTACCGCGATTCGTCGCTGTCGATGCCTCGTTGGGTATCGACGTCGCCGCGGCACGAGCAGCGATCACCGATCGCACCCGAGCGGTGTTGGCCGTGCACATGATGGGTGCCGCGTGCGACCTTGCCGCAGTCGGGGAGTTGGCATTAACGGCAGCCATCCATGTTGTGGAGGACGTGGCCCAAGCGTGCGGCGGCACATTCGCCGGTCGCCCGCTGGGAACGTACGGCACCGTCGCCGCGTTCAGCTTTCAGCACTTCAAACTTCTCAGCACCGGCGAGGGCGGCTTGGTGAGCAGTCCGAACGACGCTGTGATGGACCGGGCCCAATGCCTGCACGACGCGGCATCGCGATGGGTCACCCCAGACGTGTTCGCCCGGGTTCCGCGCTTGCGGATGGCGCCGTCCAACCTGCGCATGTCGGAGCTGGAGGGAGCGCTCGGGCGCGCCCAGTTGGCGCAACTACCGGGGTGGATCGACCGACTCGGGACGATGAAGAGGTCCCTTGTCGAACACGTCGCCCGCGTTACCGGACTAACGCTCAGGCCAATTCCGGACCCGTCCGGTGACATCGGGACCACGTTGATATTCCAGGCCCCGGATCCGGGCTCTGCCGCGCAGATCGTCAACGGGCTACGGACCGAGGGAGTGAATGCGGGCAATCTACTCGGACCGGTCGGTATGAATAGGCACTTCGCCGGCGACTGGGGGCCGTTGCTCACACAATGCGGGCTCCCGCCCGCACCCGAGGACCTGGTCGCCGATACGCGCGAGCAGCTCAGCTCCACCGTGGTGATCGCGCTGGATCTGCGCTGGGACGACCAAGACATCAGTGAGACGCTCACCGCATTCGAGCGGGTGCTGCCCGTCGGTTCGACGTGAGAAATCAGCAGATAAACTATGCCAATGCCAACTATCGATCCCGGTCCCGCAACGCACACCACCACGAACCCGCCCGCGTTTGCTGGCGCGCTCGAGCGATACCTCGCGACCGTGCCCGCCGATCGTATCGATCCCAGCGCGGTGTCCTTCATCGCGGGGCTCGAGACCGTCAGCTCGGTTTCCCCCACCGTGGCGGCATCCATCGTGCAGGAATTGCTCGACCAGCGATCGAACGTCAAACTTATCGCCAGCGAGAATTTCAGTAGCCTCGCAGTGCAGCAGGCAATGGGCAACCTTCTTACCGATAAATACGCCGAAGGTATCGCCGCACACCGCTTTTACTCCGGCTGCGACAACGTCGACAATATCGAAAAGGAAGCCGCCGATCTCGGACGGCAACTGTTCGGTGCGGACCACGTATACGTGCAGCCGCACTCGGGGGCGGACGCCAACCTGGTCGCCTTCCTGGCCGTCTTGGCTCAAACCGTGGAGATCCCCCACCTGGAGCGGCTGGGCGAGACCAACCCCGCCAAGCTCGGCGACGCCGACTGGGAGCAGCTGCGCCAAGCGTTCGTCGGTCAGCGTCTGCTCGGGATGGACTACTACTCCGGTGGGCACCTGACCCACGGCTACCGGCATAACGTCTCGAGCCGCCTCTTCGACGCCCACAACTACACGGTCGACCGCGAAACCAACTTGCTGGACTTCGACGCCATCCGCCGGCAGGCGCACGAGTTGCGACCGCGGATCCTGCTCGCGGGCTACAGCGCCTACACCCGCAAGATCAATTTCGCGCAGTTCCGCGAACTTGCTGACGAGATCGGTGCCACATTCATGGTGGACATGGCCCACTTCGCGGGCTTGGTCGCGGGCAAGGTGTTCACCGGTGACTTCGATCCGGTGGCGCATGCCCACATCGTGACCAGTACCACCCACAAAACCCTGCGCGGCCCCCGCGGCGGCATGGTGCTGGCTACCAGTGAATTCGCCGACGCTGTCGACAAGGGTTGTCCCATGGTGCTCGGCGGACCGCTGCCACACGTGATGGCTGCCAAGGCCGTCGCACTGCGAGAAGCGTTGAGCCCGAACTTCCGCGACTACGCAGCCGCGATCGTCGATAATTCCCGCGCGCTGGCCGAAGAACTGCAACGGCGCGGGAGTGTCGTGGTGACCGGCGGCACCGACAACCACATCGTGTTGGTCGACGTCACGGCCTCCTACGGCCTCACCGGCCGCCAGGCCGAGTCGGCTCTGCGTGAGTGCGGCCTGACGCTCAACCGCAACAGCCTGCCCTTCGACGCCAATGGGCCCTGGTACACCAGCGGTCTGCGACTGGGAACCCCTGCGGTGACCACCCTGGGTATGGGCGTGGATGAGATGGCCGAGATCGCGGACGTCATCGTGTCGGTGCTCAGTTCGGTGACCGTCGTGTCCAGCGTCCGAGCGGACGGCGCCTCGGTGCCCAGCAAGGCCAAATTCAACTTGCCCGCGCATGTGCGCGACGCAGCCAACAAGCGGATCGCCGATCTCCTGGACCGGTACCCGCTGTACCCGCAGATCGACCTGGATGTCGTCCTGCCCGCTGGTAACGGACATATCGGATAAGCCATGAGAGCTAGGGGGGATTCTCCTGACGGGGATTAGGGACGACGGTCGTGGCCAGGCCGTTCAGGTAGCGCCGAATGAGTTCATCGCACTAGCTGAACGGCCAGCACGATTCGCCGACATCGATCTGGCATCGCTGTCACCCGAAATGCGAATGCTGATCTGCCACGACGGCACGCTGACCAGCGCACTCGAAGCGCGCTCGCTCACACCTGTGGTTGTCGACGTACAGTCGGAAGAGCCGGTCAGGCTCGATCGGTCACAAGCACACCTGATGACCGCGTTACCTGGCCACAGCGCCATTCGGCGACGAGCGATCATCCGCGAGCGCCATACCGACCACCTACTGGTCCAAGCGCAAACGATCCTGCTGCCGGAGCGGCTACCCGCCACGTTCGGCGCGGCAATAGCCTTGGCCGACAAAGGTTTGGGTGCGGCCCTATCGCGACTCGCGCTCGAGTATCGACGTGAATTGCTGTGGTACGGACAAGGAGCGTTCGACCCGGTGCCAGCCACCGACACCCAACCCCACGCCCTCGAAGCGATAGCGCGTTGCTACCGACTGATCTCGGGCGGCCGTCCGATCGCCATGGTGGAAGAGCGGTTCCCGTTGTGCTGAAACGCTTTCAGAGGAACTGATGCTGCGACACCACACGAACCTTGCCGTTGCCCTGGCTACACTCGCCGCTCAACATGGCTGGCTGGACCGCCCCGCGATCATCGCTTCCGGGCACACACGAAGCTACGCCGAAGTGTTCGCCATGACTCAGACATACGCTGCCGGGCTCAACGCGGCCGGAGTACGATCCGGCGACCGCATCCTGATTCTCATGCCCGACGGATTCGACTGTGTCACAACGTTACTGGGCGCGATGTGGATCGGAGCAGTCCCGGTGCTGGGCAACCCGCGCCTTCCCCGACAGGAACTTTCCAGGTTGGTTCACCGCGCGGAGCCCACCGTTGCGGTGTGCGCCGACGAAACAGCTCAGGTGTTGCCCGGGGTGAGACAACTGCTGCCCGAGCATCTGTCCGCAAGCAGCCAAACAACACCCCCGCCCGAGACGATTGTCGACGGCCAACCCGGATATGGCCTGTTCACCTCGGGAACTACAGGTGATCCGAAGCTGTGTTTGCACTCCCACGCAGATCCGCTGGTCCACAACCGCGCATACGGCAAACCCGTGCTCGGCTTGAGTCCCGGCGATACGGTCCATTCGGTGTCCAAATTGAACTTCGCGTACGGCTTGGGCAATTCCGTCTGGTTTCCGCTGCTCAACGGGGCCACCGCAATCCTGGAAGCGACCCATCCTACTGCGGAGCGCGTGCTCGACATCATATCCGCGCACCAGGTGGACATTCTATTCGCGGTGCCCAGCTTCTACGCCAAACTGCTCGCGCACCCCGACAGCGCCGCGCTGGCCCAGCTGCGGATCGCTGTCAGCGCCGGTGAAGTACTACCACCGGCCATCGAACGGCGAATCATGGCGCTGAACGGCCCGGTGCTGCTCAACAGCATCGGCTCCACCGAGGTCGGGCAAGCATTCGCATCCAATTCCCCGCGTGCACACAAATTCGGCAGCGTCGGTCGAGCCCTTCCGCCCTACCAGGTCCGGGTCGTGGACCGCGCTCGGGAGCAGGTCCCGGCAGAGGTCGAGGGATCGCTGGAGGTAGCGGGACCGACGATGGCACAAGGACTCAGGTCGATCGGCGTTCCGGGACCACCGAGCCTGTGGCATCCGACCGGCGACGTGGCGATCGTGGACGCGGACGGCTATCTGACTGTGATGGGTCGAGTCGACGACGTGGAGATAGTCGGCGGAATCAATGTGCACCCCACCGAAATCGAGCAAGCGCTCCTAGATTTTCCGACAATCTCCGACGTGGCTGTCTGCGCCGTTACAGACGAGTCCGGCATCTCGCGGCTGGTCGCCTACGTCGTTTCGGCGACACCACCCGGTGAGCTGGCCGAGCTCACGACGCGCATCCAGAACGATCTGCGACATCGAATCGCCGGATTCAAGGTCCCGCACACCGTGGTTGTCGTGGCCGAGGTGCCACGCACCGACACCGGAAAGCTGCGGCGCAACGTCTTGCGGGCTGCGGCACGCGAATTTCAGAGCACCGGTTCGTGGCAGCTGAATCAGTAAAGGGTGCAGCACGGGAATTGATCTGCGGCAGAAAAAGGTTCTGCAGACTGCCGGTATCGAGTCGAACACCGCCTTTGTTGCAACGTCCCCAGAAACAGTGGCCCTCTGGCCTCGGCAAGGACAGATGATGACTCATGACGCGATGGTGTTTCTCCGTCCGGATGTGCGCGCAGAACCTCTCGTCAACGGTTTTCGGGCCTGGGCACATCTGCTCGCGCCGCACACCTATGCGCGCAACCTGGTTGCCCGGCACGTGCCGCGGCTGCGCGAAGCCCTCCGCGACGCACTTGGACGTGGCGATGCTTCCGGTGTCGTCGGCGCCCGTGAGTGGCTCGACGCAGTCACCGGCCAGCGCCCGCATCTGATCGCCCTCGGCGAAGCCATCACGCAGCTGGACCAACTGATGCTCGGGGAGGTCGATGGCCAGGATCTGGAACCGCTGTATGCGAAGGTGCCCGAGCCGTTGAGAGGGCAGGTGGAGCTGGTTTACAACCGCTACAACCAGGCTGGCGTGCGCTTCCTCGAGGGCATCCTCTACCGCGGTCCCTACTACGATCCAGGGTTGCAGGCGGTGCGCCTGGAACGGGTCGACCCCGACGAACCCGGCGAAGGGCTCGCGGTACCTCGATTGCCGAAGCCTGGGCGAATGATTCGGTCCGCTCCATTCGGCTCCGAGATCTGGGATCTGATCGGACGCGCCCGCCACACGCCGGTGCGGGCCCACGATCTCGCCCACGGCCTCGGGGTCGATGTCGAGGAACTGCGGCCCTTCCTGACCACCGAGCCACCCAGCTGTCATGCGCTCACCACACGGCCACACGGCGGGGCGCTGTTTCTGAATCACGCCTGTGTGCTGTTCGAATCGCCACGTAGCTGCGTTTTGGTCGATCCACTCGTCGCCTACCGGCGTCATTTCGCGACAGATCGCATTTCCGTCGCCGACCTGCCCGACCGAATCACCTGCCTCGCGATCACACACGCCCACCTGGACCATCTCGACATCGAAACCTTGCTGCAAATCAGGCATATGGTGGACCGGGTCGTCGTGCCCCGGACAAACGCTGGTGATCTGCTGGACCCGAACCTCGCCCTCGTCCTGTCGGCCATCGGATTCGACGATGTCGTGGAACTGGACGACTACGCCACACTTGCGCTGCCGAACGGCTCGATTACGGCGCTCCCATTCCTCGGGGAACATTCGGACCTCACCGTACGCGGGAAGACTGGCTATGCGGTTACGCTCGACAATTCGACCAGCGTGCTAGTCGCGGACTCCCGGTGCCTGGAACAACGGGTCTACGAGGTGGCGCGCGAACAACTCGGCCCAGTGGACTCCCTCTTCATAGGTATGGAGTGTGAAGGCTCACCGATGGCCATGGCTGTCGGCCCGTACCTGCCAGCAGGGCAGTACACCGAGGAAATGTCGCAAAATCGACGCACGAGAGCATCCGACGCGGCCAGCGGCATGGCGCTCGTCCACGCACTCCAGCCTCGACAGGTCTACATCTACGCCATGGGCCTGGAACCCTGGCTGTCGTACATGTTCGGCGTCCCCGACCCGACGCGCAGTTACAGCCTCGCCCAGACCGAAGTGTTCATCGCCGAGTGTGCTGCCATCGGAGTGCCAGCCGAATTACTGCGCGGCCCCCAGATATTGGACGTCCGTGAACGATGAGTCAAGGCAGGAATGATTCGCATTCCGAGCCGAGCATGCCCCGTGACCTCGGCCGCCTACTCACCGATCCGACGCCACTAGGTGGCCTCGGCGTCATGGCGGTGGTGGCCGAAGGTGCCTCCAGCGGAAGTAGTCTCGTGGTCAGGAATCAGACACCAATCGCACTAGCGGCGTTGTCGGCGTCTGTCGAGCTCAGGGTTCGACATCAGCCTCGGAGATCGGGGTGCGTTGCGACTGATCCAGGGATGTGTGGTCGGGGGCGGTGTCGAGATCGTTGGTGTAACGGAGTGCCTTTTCGCGCTCGTACTGGGCGGGCTTGAGGTTGTGTCGGCGTTGTTGTTCCGCACGAAGGTGGCCGATCTTGTGGTGTTGCTCGGCTGTGAAATCGTCGATTTGGGCGCGCGTCGGGGCGCGGTCGGGGCGGGTTTGGTCCCCGGGGATGTGAACGTCGGTGGTGCTGGAGGTAAGGATGTCGTTCCAGTGCCTGGGTGTTCCCGCGTGGTTGACGGCGTTGCGTCGGGCTTCCCGGACGTCGGTGCGGGCGCGGGTGTGTTCGCTTTCGTGGCTGGCTTGTTGTTTGACGAGTTCCTCGATGCGGGTGCGCAATATGTGGCGGGTGTGTCGTTTCCGGGTGGGGGATTGGTCGAGTGTTTGTCGGAGCGTGGCCAGTTCGGTGCGGGTCGCGTGGAGCGCGCGAGTGGCGTGCTGAAAGTGCTCGTCGGCGGACAGTGCTGCGCGGATCGCGTTTTGGGCTGCGTGGTGGCGGGCGGTGAGTTGGTTGATGTCGGGTTGGTCGTCGGGGTCAGGCGGGGCAGGAGCGAAGGCGGCGGCGTAGGTATCGGCGAGGGCGATTTGTTGCTGGCGTTCGGTGATCTGCTGCGCGAGTTCGGTGTCGGTGAGCGTGGACAGAGGATCATCGACGGGCTGGGTGGTGTCAGGGAGAGGGTGTTCGCGGACCCAGGTTTCGATGTGGCTGCGGAGGTGTGGGTCGGGGGTGGCCTTCCAGTCGCGGCGAAGGATGGCATGGACGGTGGGTAAGGGTTTGGTGGCGGCGAGATGGTTTGCGCGGGCGGTCATGTGGTGGACGGGGTCGTGGTCGGGAATGGCGGGCTGGTTGGTGTCGCGGCAGTCTTCGCAGAGCCCGTCGTCGCTGCGGCGAGGTGGGATGGGCGTGGCGTCGAGCGGGCGGCGTTCGATGCTGCACACGACGCATTCCAGGCCGCGTTGGCGCCGCATGGCAGCTTCGTCGTAATCGACTGAGTAGGCGGCGGGAGTGGGGTCTTTGGCTTCGTCGCGGAGGTATCCGCGGGCGGCGAGCGGGTCGGATTCGCGCGGCGGCGCTGTGGACGGGCGGGGCAGCGGCGGTAGATGTGAGGCGGGCAAGTCGGGATCATCGGTCAATCGGCGCGCTTCGTGGGCATCAGGGCGTGCCCAGGGTTGGTCGTCGATCCCGGCGCGGGTGTCGTGATAGTCCTGTTCCTGGCGGCGCGCGCGAACCTGTGAGTCAGGTAACGGGTCGCTGATCAGGTCCGGGTTATGTCGGGTGGTGTGATCACGTGGTACCTGTTCGCGGCGTTCGCGGTCATAGACCGGCGATGTTGTTGTGTCGGTCGGTGGCTGGTAGACGCCGGGGTCGGCAGCAGGGGTGCAGGCTTCGATGAGCGCTCGATGTTCGGGGAAGCGTTGGGCGGCGTTAGCGAGGCGTGCGGTGGCGACGGGGTAGGCGTAGCGGTAGAGGGTCTCGGTCACCGCGCCCACGACCCAGCGTTGCTCGGCGGTGAGACGGTCCTCGAATTCGCGGAACCGCGACACCGCGGCGCTGATGCGGCCTTGTCCGAACAGGTCGGCGACCATCGCGATCTCCGCACCGGTGCCTTGGGCAGGTTCGTCGTGTGGAGCGCTCGGCAGTGGCCCCAGTGGTGTCGGCCCGGTTGTGTCGAGGTTGTGATGTCCGCGGTCGGTGTCGGTCGGGTGTTCGTACTCGGCGGGTTCGGGTGTCGGGGCAGTGCTGGTGTGATCGTGTTCGGTCATCGGCGTGTGTCCGGTGGGCTCGGTGTCGGGTGTGTGGTGCACGAGTGCGTCGATGCGCCAGGCGAGTGCGGCGGCGATCTGGTCGGGGCGTAGTCCGGTGCCGTCGTCTGGGGTTGCGGCGGTGAGTAGTTCGTGTGCGGTGGCCAGGAGTTGGTGAGGCGTCCACCCGGTGCCGGCGGCGCGGTCGACGGCAGCGACGACGCGCGGCCATGCGGGGTCGTCGATGACGCGCTCGGCGGTATCGATGCCGAGGATGTCGGGGAGTTCGGTGACCCAGTCCGGGCGCAGGTTGTGGTCGCGGCTGTCCAGTGCGGAGGGGTCGAGTGCCAGGCGCGACCAGAGTGCGGCGGCGGGCATTTCGCCGGGCAATGGCCGCAGACCGGCAGCGGCACGAAGACGGGTGGTGATGTCGATCCCGGCGTGGGCGGCGAGGTCGACGCGGTCGGCGACGGCAGGCCAGTACGGGTCGTCGACGATGCGGGGTTCGATGGCACGGACGGTCTCGGCCCACTGGTGAACCGGGCGCGCGGGATCACCCAACGCGGATTCGATCCGAGTGTCGAGCACCTTTTGGTGGTCGCGTTCGAGGACGGGGTATCGGCGCGGCCCGGTCAGGCGCAGGTCGGTGTCCTCGACATGCACACTCGCGCGCCAGACGGCCAGATCGGCGAGCAGGTCGGGGTCGGTGCCGAGTAGAGGTCGCGCCCACACGGGTGCGTCGAGTGGTGTCCAGTCGGCGGCGTCGCGTCGGATCTGGGTGACGATGTCGGTCAGGATGCGGGCGCGCGCATCGGTGTGGGTGGAGGTGGTGTCGAGCCCTGACGGGATGCCGGGTGCCCAGGCCAGCGGCCCGGCGGGGGCCGAATGTGCACCGGTCGGGTCCAGGCGCCAGTCCAGGACCGCGGCCGGATCGGCGGCGGTATCGAGTTCGCGCACGTCGGCGGCGGCGCGCAATGCGGTGACCGAATCGGTGCCAGAGGCTGCGATGGTGGCCAGATGCTGACGAAGTACGGGGTAGGCGGGGCTGTCGGTCAGTCCCGGGTGCAGGGTCTCGGCGGCGGCGTCCAGGCGTGCCAGGCCGCTGTCACCGAGTGCGGCCTCCGCGGCAAGACCGAGGCTGTCGAGGTAGATATCGAGTGCGCGTCCGATCCGCCGGTACGGGTCGAGGACATCACGCAGGTGGGTGTGGGCAGATTTCTGGGCCCCGTCGCGCGCCAGAATCTGCACGAGATGTTCAACGGCGGTGCGCGGAAACGCTGCGGCTTCGGTCCAGAACGAGCCTTCCTCGCCGCTGAGGGCGGACGGAATATAGGTGTGGTTGGCGTGGATCCCTCGGGTCATCGCGACGTAGAACTGCTGGCGTGATTCGTTGCCGGTGAGCGCGACGTGGCAAGTGTCGGCGGTGATTCCCTGCGCGGAATCGATCGTCGCCGCGTATCCCAGCCGCACGAACTGGTCGACGTAGTCCGCGGGTAGGCGCACACTCGCCGCGGTTCTTCCGTGGTGTCGCGCGGTGATGCTGCCATCGGGATGGACGGCGGTGACAGTCCAGGTGTAGCCGTTGCGCACCCAGTCGCGGGCACCCAAGCGCAACTTCTGATTGTTCTGGCGGGTGCGGATCGTGTCGCCCACCGACGCTGCGGTGTGGTCGACGAGCCCCACTGCCACCCCGTCGAACCCGCTGTCGCGGGTGAGGCGGTCGGCCCGCGCGCGGGTGTTGAGGGCGGTGACGGTGTCGTGGTTGGCGGCCAACATGATCGCCTCGAGGCCCGTGGCATGGTCGGCGGCCCAGGCGGCGTAGGCGTCGTCGTGGGTTGAGCCGGTGTGCCCGCCGTGGATTCGGGCGTTGTCGAGGTACCAACCCAAGGCGGCGGGATCGCCCTCGCGCAGCATCAAACTCGCGGATGCTTCGGCGGTGGAGGCGAACCGCACGACGTGGGTGAGGGTGAGCTGGTGCTCGGGTGCGGCTACAGCCATGTCGTCATCGACACCGCCTGCGTCGATGGCGGGTAGTTGGTGGTTGTCGCCGAGGCAGCGGATCGTCGCGCCGCGATCAGCCAGGAATCGAAGCAGTTTCAAGCGTTTGAAGGTGCCGATCTTGACGTGTTCGTCGACGATGGCGAGGGTGTCGGCGTCGATGTCGAGGACCCACTGCGGCAACGGTGGTGGCTGATCTCGCTGCAGGGTGGGGCTGTCGGGGCCGGGGGCGTGCAGGTCGATGACGGTGAGAAGCTTGTCGACGGTTTCGCAGCGCGCACCGATCGATTCGCCCAAGACCGCTGCGGCGGCGGCGGTAGGCGCGAGACCGAGCACAGTACCGCCCTGGGTGTGCCAGGCTGCGGTCAGCACTGACATTCCGGTGGTTTTCCCGGTTCCGGCGGGTGCGTTGGCGGTGTGTACGCGTAAACCGGAGCTTGCGAAACCCTCGATCACGTTGCGCTGCCCCGCATTCAATGGTCTATCCGGGTGAGCGATGTCGTGGTCACGGATCGCCGCAGTCACGACCTCGGGGCGGAGTCGACGCGCGCCCGGCTGCACCGACAACGTGATCAGGGCATTCTCGGCATCGAGGAGTCGTGTGGAGGTGTAGATCTGCGCACCGGCCGGGGTGTACGCGCTGGAGTGGTCGCGGCGGCGCAGTGTGTCGGGGACCGTGGCGAGTTCAGGTTCCGCCGTGACAGCGGGGTCACCGAGGGCGATGGACCGGGTGGGGTCGAGAGCGGCGGTGAGTACGGCTTCGGCGGCTGTTTCCCAGTCTCGGGCGTGGATCTTGCCGCGGATGTGGCGTTCGATCTCGGCGCGCACGTTCGCTGCCCGCCAGGTCGAACGGTGCTCGGCTACGACCTGTAGGACGTGGTCGGCGGCGCGCGCGACCCACGCACCGGTGACCTGGACTCTCGCCGAGCGCAACGGATTCAACGCCGCGGACACCATGGCGGCGACGGCCTGGGCGGAACCGAGCAGTGAGGTGGCCTCACCGAGCCAGCTGCGTCGTTGCTGAGCGTGCGAGCGGAAACTGTGCTTGGCGGGGCGAGTTTCCAGCGTGGCTTGTTGGGCGAGGCTGCGTAGTTCGGTCGGGGTGGGCTCGCGACCGTGGATGTGTTGAAAGTCGGCGGCGAGTTCACCGACGCGGGAGCGGATCGCGGTTTCGCGCCGCGACCACGCCTCGATCAAGGGCACAGGGATGCCGACGATCTCGCGGATCGGGCGTTTGGTGGGGTCGGTGCCGGGACGTTCGGTGAACTCGACACCGATGGCGGTCTCGAGGTGGTGTTCGAGGCGGGTGTTATAGATCTCGCTCACGGTCACCACGACCCGGTACAACGACGCCCCGTCCAGGGTCCGCCAGCGACCGTCCAGGGTGCGCGATCGATTCGCGATCAGCACATGAGTGTGCAGGTCAGGGTCGCCGGCGCGACTGTCGCGGTGGGTGAAACCGGCCGCGACGATGCCTTCGACATCGACCTGGCGAATGCCGTTGCGCCCCAACCGGGTGAAGATCCCATGCCGTTCCAACCATCCCAACGCGTCAGCCGCTGCGGCTTGGTGGGCGGTCTCGATCTGCGTCGCAACCGAGAGCGGCGCGAGCGCCCAGAGCACGGATACCGACTTCACGGGGCTGAAGGTGATGTCGAAACCCGCGACCGCGGTCGCGGCTGGTCGTGAGTTCTTCGCGATCCAGCCCGACAATTCACGCTCATCTAGAGGTGGCCGGAAGTATTCATCGGTGAACATATCGAACGCGATATGGGTGCGGATACGCGCGCGATCGCCATCGGAAACAGCCTCATCCGCCGCCTTACCGTGCGCAAGATTGTGCTGGGTAAACGCCTCCAGACACCTTTTTCGGAAATCGGAGCTGATCGCATAGACCCGAAATGGATTGCCTAACCTGGACGCTTTGTCGGCAGCGTCGTCGGCTTGTTTCGGCGTCGATCCTGCCGCGATCGTGTGGTTGTAGACCTGGTCTTCGACCACTTCGGCGTTGGGATGGCGTCCCAGCCCGAACAGTGACTTCATCTGCGACTCGGTCACTTCGGCGCCTGCGTCGATGCCGAGGGATGCCAACCCGGTACCGGACCAGGTACCGGGTGCTTCGCCGTGGGCGGAGTAGTAGTCAGACAGCGACGATCGGCCGCGGGAGTCTGCATCGTGCGCGGCTATATTTCGCAGGTAGTACTGGTAGCCATTGCCTGCGACCACTTTGTGGATCGTCGCGGTCATAATTCCATCGAGCGCTCCGTGGCGTGAAAAGTCGATGGATTCGAGTTATGCAGTTGTCGGCACTTGACGCGAAGTTCCTGGTCGTTACCCGATCGGAATCTGAAATTCAAGATGTTCAAACCTGAATGCAAGAGGTGTGCTTAAGAAAGTGAGGAGAGAACAGGGGTAGAGGTGAGTGGGTGTGGGCGGAGTGAGAGGAGGAGTGAGCACAGGGGGTGTGTGAGGTGAGATTTGGGGGGTGTGGATGGGTGGGGACAGATCAGGTAGTGAGGGCCGGGGAGAATTGGACCGGTAGAAGAGGCCGGTAGGAGGGCGTGCAGGGACCGGAGAAGATGATCCGGTCCCTGCGACGGTCGTGAGCGCCGGCTCGGGGTGTCGGGCGCGGAAGTCAGGTCGGTGGGGCGGGGGCGGCGGTCCATCCGGAACTGCGGCACGCGTAGTGGCGGTCATCGAGTCCGACGACGTCGCCGACCGAGAGCGACCGGAACCCGTTGGTGTACCAGGCACGGGTGTGAGGATGGTCGTCGTCGTGCTCGGGGTGGTCGTTGAACGCGGCGAACACGCGCTCGAGCAGAATCTCGTCGGTATCGGCGCGGTCGGCGCGCACTCGGTAGGTGTAGGCCAGTGTCATCGGTGCGCCGGGCTGGTGCCCGGTCAGCATCGCGGTCAGGTCGGTGTTGAGGTAGACCCGCACCTGGACCTGGTTCGGTCCGGACGCGAACAGCGCCTCGCGCAGCAGGCGAAAGGCGCGGCGCGCTCGGGTGGGTAGTCGGTGCACAGCAGAGCTCCTACTCGGTGGGTGCGGTGGTGGACCGGCCCGCCGCGGGCAAGTCGACACCGCGGCGGACCGGCGAACAGGGATGCAAGCGAGGAAGGGTCAGGCCACCGACTTCTTACGGCGGGTAGCGGGGACGAGTCCGAGATCGACGCGGCAGCTGGTGCAGTAGTTGTCGGCGTGCACGACGCCGTTGCGGGCGCAGGCGTCGCAACGGCCGATCCGCTGCCCGGCCCCCAGCGCCGACGTACGGCGGGGGCGTCGAACCGTGGGCGCAGATCGGACAGGGCGGTCGGGCTGGTCGAGATTGAGAGCCATCCAGCGGGTGATCAACCGCCACGTGAGACCGGTGTTCGCAGCAGCCGCCCGGATACGATCCAGCAGCCCGCGCGCCTGCGCGGGATAGACGGCGGCGATATGGTCGCACCGGGACTCGACGAAATCGCCCAACCGGAAATCAGAAGGCAACGCGGGGATACCGGTGTGGCCGTCAGCGCGGCAGACATCGCAGAGTCCGTCGTCGCTGACCAGTCGCCCGTCGCGGACGTGAAGTGGACGGTGGTCGAGCGCGGTGCGGTCGATCCAGCACACCACACACGGCCACCCCAGATACGGCGTCATCGCGACGAGGTCGTAGTCCAATCCCGAGCCCTGCCAAGTGGACTCACGAATGTCGAGTTCGCTGTAGGGCACCAAGATTTCGTAGTCGGAGGGAACCGGGATCCCGGTGCGTCGAGCCGCGAACCGGCTCTGGTCGGCGGCGCTGATCCGCGGCGGCAGCTGAGGGCGGCTCCGGCGGGCCCGCGTGCGCCGACCACGAGAGGACCCTTCGGATTCGGTGTCGTGCTCACCCAGCAACTCCCGGGCCGCGTCGTCGAGTGCGGTGTGGCGGTCGGCGTGACCGCTGTGGCGCTCGGGGATCGTGGGCGCGAGCAGATGGCGGTCGGCTTCGGTGTAGCAGTCGGCCACGTGGAGGAAATAGCTGCGGTCCCACAAGTCGGCCTGCACATGCGCCCAGAGCAGATCGGGGCGCTTGCGCGGGTCCGGCACCGGCGGGGTGCGGTCCTCGTCGCCGACGGGGTCGATCGCGTACAGCCGCTGTGCGGCGTAGCTGGCGTACTCGCGCTCCCGTCGCTGGGCTACCCGCAGGTCACGCGCACGGTGGCGCAGACTCACCCCACTGGAAGCCGGTGCGGGGACGCGGGCACGGCGCGCGGCGATCGCCGTCGCGGAATAGCGGGCAGCGTCGGTCTCGGCACTGGGGGTGGCGGTGAGCCGGTCGCGGTGTCGGCGGTCGCGGATCGAGCGGCGAACCCATTCGGCGGCCTCGATCGAGGTGTCGGACTGGGCAGGCAGCTCAGGGCGCCACAGGCCGGGATCGCCTTCGGCGGTGTTCTCGATGATCATGGCCCGCAACTCCGGGCGGCTCTTGGCCATCCACCCCAGTTGGCGGGCAGCGACTTTCCACGGAGACCGGGTCATGATGTCAGCGGCACGGTCGAGCACCATGCGCTCGGTCGGCGACGCCTGGGCCAGCACAGCAGCGAAACGCTCACGGGCGCGGTCGGGATCGACCTCGAGCAAGTACTCGATCTCGCCGAGCGCAATGGCGAAAGGCGACACAGGATCGGTGACGTCGGGTGCGACGGTTGTGGTATCGGGTGAGTTCAAGGTAGCGGTCATCGCGAGGTTCCTGTCAGTCGTGGAAACGGCACAGCCCCGCACCGGACGCGCCAACTCGAGCACGCACCCCGGCACGGGGCTGGGTGGCTGGTCGTCTGACCCGCCTGAGTGCGGCCGACCAGGGTGGGAGCCCGACACGGCGGAGAGAACGCGCCGATGCGGCCAGCGCCGAATTCGCGGCGCCAGCCGTCTGCGCTGTAGCAACACGACCGATGGATGCGAACGGGTCGGCGCGCTGGTCGAATTCGGTGAGGGCCGGGCGCGGGCTCGCAGCCGTGGCGGGCTCACGCCCTGGTAGCACTCGGGAAGGCGGGGCAGACGGCCAGACGCTCAGCCCTTCCCACCGCCCAACCCGACCCCGCTGGTGACAGGGCAAGGTCTCGGCGCGTCCGGTTGCTGCCACTTCAGATCACCGGCGACCCGGTGAGGCCACGCCCGGTCGTGGCCGGCGACAGGGTTTCGCGGCCGTTGTGTGAATCAGGGCGGGGTTCTCGACCGACGCCGAGACCGAGCGGGCACTGCTGAGTCGCAGTTCAGTCGGTGGTGTCGATGCCTAGGTCTGAGGCGATCTCGGCTCCGGCTTGGGCGAGCCTGCGGATCTGATCAGGTCGAATACCCCCAGACAACGAAACTTCGAACAGCTGCGCCATCGTGTGGTCGGGGTCGGCCTGTAGCGCTGCGTCGATGGCGATCGCGGCGAGAACGGTGTTGTCGCGGCAGTAGGCGCTGTAGCCGAACAGCGTGGCGGCCTGGGCGTGATCGGAGCCGTCGGTCACCGACGCGATCTGTCGCCACAGTGCCTCGGCTTCGCCGTGCCAGCGGGTCGCGGCGAGGCTGTACATGATGTCGCGGATTGTCCTGTCACGCAGCAGCACGACGATCCTTGCCAGATCCCGTGCGGTGTGGAGTGTTTCGTCGGCGACGCCGATCTGGGCGAGAACCCATCCGGTGGCCTCGCGTCGGTGGTGGATCGCGCAGTCCGTCGTATTGGTCGCGGCGAGGCGATCACGGTACTTGGTCGCGGCGGGGTCGATGAGAGGGCGAACCTGGGTTGCCAGTGCGGGGTTCGGGGCGAGGAAGTCGACGAGTTCGGCACGGGAGCCATGGATCTGGCGGCCCTTGAGGACGTGGTCGAGCGCCACCGTCGACGCGCGAGGGTCGCTCACGCGGCCGACCCGGCCGAACCTGAGCAGATCGTGGTACTCCTCATCGGTCGCTATGTTCTCGACCCACCAAGCGTGCCTGGGCTCGAGCCCGGCCTCGAGGAGCGCAAACACAACGTCAACGGCAGTCGTGGCCGCGTCGTCCCGGTCGTCGACGGCGATCAGCATCGGCGAGGCAAGGTTCTCGCGCAGGCATATCGTGTCGACGCTGTCGGCCACCTGCCGGGCCAGGTGGCGGGTGGTGGCGTCGTCGATGTCGAATCGGATCACCGCCTGGAACGTTTCCATGCCAGGGGGCAGGGAGTCGGTGCTGAACAAGGCCACCACCAACGACCGGGTCGGGAAGAACCCGAGCATCGCGGGTATCGCGGCGATCAACTCGCCGGGAGTGTCGACGCGCAGGCGTGTGGAGTCCTCAGTCGGGTCGAGGGCGCACGCATCGAAAGCGGGTGAGCTGGCTTCGTCGTTGGGTTCCACCACTGATTCCTTTCTGGTTCGAAGGCAATGCATGTGGGAGTACGACGATGGGCCCAGGACGAGGTTCTGGCCTCGCGGTCGGACACATGGTGAGCGAGGGCCGCACAGTGCGTGAACCGGCGATTGCCTCCCACGGTGTGGTCTCGTCGGCGAGGGTGTCGAGGCGGTCGCACATGCGGTGCAGGAACCGACGTTGATACGAGGTCAGGGCTGCGCGGCGGATTCCAGCGGATCCACCGATTCGATGAATTGCAGCGGTACCAGCACCGGGGCGAGCCCGAAGCCGCTGTGGGTGTCGACGACAGTGTGGCGGTGACGGACCGCCAGGACGCGGACACGGTGGCGCTGCCCGCCGCGGGTTGTGATCGCGGCCGAAATCGCGGCGCGGCGCAGCCGGTGCAACTCCACGACGATCAACGCCTGCCGATCGTGCCCGCCGGTGACGCCGTCTGCCGGGTCGCCCGGTTCTGCCTCGGTGATGACAGTGAGGCGTTGGGCGATGACTGTGCGCAGGCGACGAATCTCTTCCCACGGGCTGGTCTCACCGGCCAGGGTTTCGAGGCGGTCGAGCAGGTGGTGCAGAAACCGGATCTGGATCGTGGCCGTCTCTGGCGGGGTCGTTGGCGCTCATGGCACACCCTTGCCCGGGTCAGGCCACCAACTGGCGGTGCACGTCGGTGCTGTTTCCAGTCGCTGCGGTGGTGACGCTTGCGAAACCGGGGTGGCGGGCCGGGCGGTGGCGGGCACGGGCGGCGATCGCCGCGCTGGTGGTGCGCATCGCGTCGGTGGCCGGGCTCGGTTCGGCGTGCAGGCGCAGGTCGTAGCAGTCCTCGCGGACCGGGTGACGCGCCCATTCACCGATCTCGACCTCGATCGGGACCTCGACGACCTCGACGCCGATGGCCGGGCGGGCCTGATGTTCGAGCGCATCGGTGTCGGTGGTGGACAGGCGGGCTGCGGCGAGGGCGAGGACTCTGGACAGGGCAGCGTTGGGTGAGTGGGCGTGGCCGCTGTGGAGTAGCCCCAGCCACGCCCAGTCCGCGGGTGCCAGCTCGTCCAGTGCTGCGGCCATCGCGGCGCGTGCTCGCGTGGGTGCGTGCTCGGCGAGTGCGATCAGCGCGGACGCCGCCGCAGCTGACGCGGTGAGTGCGGGTGGTTCGGTAGAGACAGGCTCGCTCATCAGGGGTCTCCTGGGTTCGGTTGAGGCAGTGATGGGTTCACGCCCGAGGGGATGGATCCACCGCTGTCGAGATGATGGGTTCGTTCAGTGCTGTTCTTCACGCATCTGCGACTCGCGCCAGATCCGCTGCCAGGTGCGTGGGACCGATCGCCGGGGCGCAGGGCCGTGACTGCCCCGGCGCGGTCGCTGGTCTCGGCCCAGAGTTGCCCGTTGGGACGGTGCACGGTGTACCAGCGGGTCGGCTCCCAGTCGCCCTGGTCGCGGGCGTAGGTCGAGTTCTCGGGTTCGTTCACGCGGTCATCGGCCTTTCGCCATGTTGATTCGGCGTACCGCGACTGGTCTGGCCGGTATTCGGGAAGGCGCACCATCGGAGGGCGAACGTCGTCGACGCAGGGGCCGGGCGGCGGTGAAACCGTTCGGGGGTGCACCCGACCGGAACATCGGGTGCACCCCCGCCGATACCGGTGAGTGTCACTGACGCGGACCCCGGATTTGGCACTAGCGCGGGACCGGTTTCTAGAACGGGGGCTCGTCGCTGAATCCGCCGCCGAACCCTGCACCGGATCCGTTACCGGGTGCGGTAGCCCAAACATCGTCGCCACCGCCGGTCGGGGCACCAATAGCTGCCCCGACAAGTTCTCCGGAACGATCGGGGCTAGTGTTTACACTGTTACGCTTGCCGTTTCGCTTGTTGACCTTGGCAGTCGCATAGCGCAGCGAGGGCCCGACCTCGTCGACCTCGAGTTCCACGACGGTGCGCTTGTCGCCTTCTCGGGTCTGGTAGGACCGTTGCTTGAGACGGCCGCTGACGATGACACGCGCTCCCCGGGTCAGCGTTAAGTAGACCTCTTTCGCCGCTGTCCATAACGTCCGTACGGTTTGTATTTGGTCGGTAGTTCCTGCTACATAGACACCTCGTCTTG
>NZ_JBSGIJ010000030.1:0-51175 GCF_053605015.1 Nocardia sp. NPDC003979 | reverse complement strand
GCACGCGCGAAGCGCAAGTCTCGAGCGCTGTTCGCGCGGCCCCCCAGGGGCCGCGCTCGAGCGCGCCAGCGCTCCAAAAACACAGCCCAATACCTTTGTGGTGCACAAAACACCGCAGTGGTTCCACGCGGCGGGAAGTGCGGCAGGCAGCGGCCTCGAGTAGCTCCATGCAGCTGAGCACCCGTCAAACGCCCCCCAAAAAAAGATCAAGCAGAAACCGCCACGGACCGAGCACCCGCCAACGCCGTCGCCCACCAAAACAGTTGATCCAGCATCACTTTCGCCGCAGCCTCGAACCCCTCGGGCTCACGCAGCCGACCATCCTCGTCGAACAACAGGTAATAACGAGGGAACGACACATAATCCCGAACAGTATGTGCGTTGAGTTCGTTGAAAACCTGACGCAGATGTTCGATAGCGAGCACACCCCCGGTCCCCCCGCTGTACCCGACGAACCCGATCGTCTTGCGATCCCACTGAGTGAAGTGCCAGTCGATAGCAGTCTTCAGAGCCGACGGATAACTCCGGTTGTACTCGGGCGTGAGAACAACATAAGCGTCGGCAGCAGCAAGCCGATCGGACAACGCCACCATCCCGGCAGGCCGCGCGGGATCAGGGTCCATCGCAGGCGGAACGGCGGGCAGTTCGGCCGGAAGATCGAACTCCGCCAGATCGATCACATCGACATCGAACCGATCGTCGACCTGCGCGGCGAACCACTCGGCGACGACAGGGCCGAACCGCCCGTCGCGGACGCTGCCGATGATGATCGCGAGTTTCAATGCGGACACGGTGTGCTCCTCGAATCTTCGGTGCCGGCCCCGATCGGCCGGTGCAACCCAATTTCCTCGCTGGGCGACCGGGCAGGGAGACCACGCTGAGAGTGGTAGTGGCACGGCCACTCTCGCCGCCGCGAGGCTCGGTACCGTCGGTGCGGTGAGCGACAACGAACTCGGTCTGTTCCTGCGCACCAAACGCGAGTCGGTCTCCCCCGCGGAGGTCGGTCTGCCGGCGGGTGCGCGCAGGCGGACGCCCGGTCTGCGCCGTGCCGAGGTGGCGATGCTGTCGGGTGTGAGCGTGGAGTACCTGATCCGGCTCGAGCAGGGACGCGACCGGCATCCCTCGCCGCCGGTGCTGTCGGCGCTGGCCGAGACGCTGCGGTTGACCCCGCGCGAACGGGTGCATCTGCATCAGCTCACCAAGGGCATGTCCGGTTTCAGCTGCGGAGCGGCGGAGAACGGACCCAACCGCACGGTGCGCCCGACTGTCCGCGCGATCCTCGACCAGCTCGAACCCGCACCCGCCGCGATCACCAACCGGTTCACCGAAGTGCTCGCCTGCACGGCGGGCTACCGCAGACTCATGGGGCCCAGCGGCCTGTTCGACCAGGGCGAACCCGCCAATATCGCGCGTTTCGTCTTCACCCATCCCGGCGCGCGCGAGCTGTACCCGGACTGGGATCAGGCGGCCGACAAGCTGGTCGCGTCGCTCAAGCAGGGCCCGTTCCGCGCCGATCCGATGGTCGCCGCGCTGGTCGACGAGCTCACCGTCACCACGGGCTCCGCCTTCACCGACCGCCTCGCGCGCCTGCCGGGCCTGCCGCCATCGGGTGGGATCAACCGCATCAGCCACCCCGAGGCCGGTGAGCTGCGGCTGGCCTATGAGTCGCTGGATCTGTCGATCGACGACGATCAGTCGCTCTACGTTCTGCTGCCCGCCGACGCGGCGAGCGCAGCGGCCCTGGACGACCTCGTCGGCCGCCGCCCGGGTGGTCTGCGCGCCGTCGCTGGCTGACGTGGTGGTACGCGTGTTTCGCCGTGTCGGTGCCGACCGGTAACCTTGGACATCGTGCATCCTGACGTTATCGCCGACCTCGCCGAACTCGACACCACGCTCAAGACGGTCGAGTCGGTCCTCGATGTCGAGGAACTGCGCCGCCGCATCGATGAACTCGAGCACCAGGCCGCCGATCCCGAACTCTGGAACAACCAGGAGCACGCCCAGCTGGTGACCAGCGAGCTGTCGCATGCCCAGAGCGAACTGCGCCGGGTGGAAGACCTGCGCCAGCGGCTCGAGGACATGCCGGTGCTCTACGAACTCGCCGAGGCCGAGGAGGGCGCAGCCGCCACCGAGGCACTCGCCGACGCCGACGCCGAACGGGCGTCGCTGCGCGAGGACATCGAGGCGATGGAAGTGCGCACCCTGCTCTCGGGCGAGTACGACAAGCGTGACGCGCTGGTCAACATCCGCTCCGGTGCCGGTGGTGTCGATGCCGCCGACTGGGCGATGATGCTGATGCGCATGTACATCCGCTGGGCGGAGCGGCACAAGTACAGCGTGGAGGTCTACGACACCTCCTACGCCGAGGAAGCGGGCATCAAGAGCGCGACCTTCGCGGTGAAGTCGCCGTATGCCTACGGCACGCTGTCGGTCGAGATGGGCACCCACCGCCTGGTGCGGATCAGCCCGTTCGACAACCAGGGCCGCCGCCAGACCTCCTTCGCCGAGGTCGAGGTGCTGCCCGTGGTGGAGACCACCGACCACATCGAGATCCCCGACGGTGACATCCGGGTGGACGTGTACCGCTCCTCGGGCCCCGGTGGACAGAGCGTCAACACCACCGACTCAGCGGTTCGCCTGACCCACATCCCCACCGGCATCGTGGTGACCTGCCAGAACGAGAAGTCGCAGCTGCAGAACAAGATCTCGGCCATGCGCGTGCTGCAGGCCAAGCTGCTCGAGCGCAAGCGCCAGGAGGAGCGGGCCCAGATGGACGCGCTCAAGACCAACGAGGGCGCCTCGTGGGGCAACCAGATGCGCTCCTACGTGCTGCATCCGTACCAGATGGTCAAGGATCTGCGCACCAACTACGAGGTCAACAACCCCTCGGCGGTGCTCGACGGTGACATCGACGGATTCATCGAATCCGGAATCCGTTGGCGCATGCGCGAACAGGCCGACGCATAGCCAGCGATTCGCTCGCCGATGGTGTCGTTGTTCACGTTTGACGACGCGCCGTGACCGGCCTGTAACCTTTCTGGTGTGTGTTCGAACGGACCGGAACTGTGCCTGCGCGCGTCCCACGGGGCGACGCGATGAACGCTGTGCTCGCGATGAACGGCGGTACGGAGATCACCGCCTGGCTGCGCTCCAGCGGCCTGGAGATCGTCCTGCTAGTCGTGGGCGCGATGCTGTTCGGCCGGTTCGCGGCGTTCGTGCGCGACCGGGTGACCAGCAAGATCGATGCCTCGTTCCACTCGAGCGACGCCCTTGTCCGCACCGAGGCGGCCAAGCACCGGCACGCGCTCGCCCAGGTCATCACCTGGGTTGTGCTGACCATCGTGTATGTGCTGGTCGGCATGGAAGTGCTTCGGCGCCTGGGCTTTTCGGTGACCGGCCTCGTCGCCCCCGCGGCGGTGCTCGGTGCGGCGCTCGGTTTCGGTGCCCAGCGCATCGTGCAGGACATCCTCGCCGGGTTCTTCCTCATCACCGAACGCCAATACGGGTTCGGTGACGTGGTGCAGATCGCGGTCACCGGCTCGGCCGACCCGGCCGAGGGCACCGTCGAGGACGTGACCCTGCGCATCACCACGCTGCGCAACGCCGACGGCGAGGTGATCACCATCCCCAACGGCCAGATCGTGAAGGTGACCAACCTGTCCAAGGACTGGGCACGCGCCGCGATCGATGTGCCGGTGTCGGCGCAAGCCGATATCAACAAGATCAACGAGGTGCTGCACGAGGTGTGCACCAAGGCCTACCAGGACGCCCGCCTGAAACCGCTGCTGCTCGACGAGCCTTCGGTGATGGGCGTGGAGGATCTGTCGCTCGACGAGATGAACATTCGGATGGTTGCCCGCACATTGCCAGGCAAACAATTCGAGGTGGGGCGTGAGCTGCGCGTGCGTGTGGCCGCCGCCCTGCGTAAGGAAGGAATCAGTGAAACCGCGTAAGTCCACGGCGATCTTGATCGCCACCTGGGTATCGACCTTCGTCGTCTACCTGTTCGTGAAGCCGGCCGACGGCACGACCACCGAGCCGGTGACCCTGATCAATTCCGTCCCGTCCTGGGTGAATCCCACCCAGTAGCGCCCCGCCGACGTCGTCGGGGCACCCGTCACGAGCAGCCCGCTGGCTACACTGGCTCCTCGTGATCACCATGCGCAACGTTTCCAAGTCGTACAAAACGTCGACGCGGCCGGCGCTGGACAACGTCTCCGTCGAGGTGGACAAGGGCGAGTTCGTCTTCATCATCGGCCCGTCCGGTTCCGGCAAGTCGACGTTCATGCGGCTGCTGCTCAAGGAGGAGGCGCCGACCTCCGGGGAGATCCGGGTGGCCGATTTCCGGGTCGACCGGTTACCGGGGCGCAAGGTACCGAAGTTGCGCCAGCGCATCGGGTGCGTGTTCCAGGATTTCCGGTTGTTGCAGCAGAAGACCGTGGAACAGAACGTGGCGTTCGCGCTGGAGGTGATCGGCAAGCGCCGTCAGTTCATCGAGCGGACCGTGCCGGAGGTGCTCGACATGGTCGGGCTCGGCGGCAAGGGCAACCGGTTGCCCTCGGAGCTGTCCGGTGGTGAGCAGCAGCGCGTGGCGATCGCGCGCGCGTTCGTCAACCGGCCGCTGGTGCTGCTCGCCGACGAGCCGACCGGCAACCTCGATCCCGAGACCAGCGCCGACATCATGGCGCTGCTGGAGCGGATCAACCGGGTGGGCACCACGGTGCTGATGGCCACCCACGACAATCACATCGTCGACGCGATGCGCAGGCGGGTGGTGGAACTCGACCACGGCAGACTCGTGCGCGACGAGGCGACCGGTGTCTACGGGGTGGGGCGATAATGCGACTGAGTTTCCTGTTCACCGAGGTCGCCGACGGCCTGCGCCGCAACCTGACGATGACCGTCGCGATGATCCTGACCACCGCGGTGTCGTTGATGATGCTCGGCGGCGGCATGCTGTCGGTGCGGATGGCCGACAAGACCGAGAACTTCTTCATCGGCCGCCTCGAGGTGCGCTTCTACCTCGACGACTCGGTCTCCGAGACCGACCCCGACTGCGCTGCCGAGCCGTGCAAGTCCCTGCTGTCCGACATGAAGCAGACCTCCGGGGTGGAGAGCGTGCAGTTCCTCAACCGCGCCGACGCGCTCGAGGAGGCCAAGAAGCTGTTCGAGGATCAGCCGGAGATGGTGCAGTACATCGCCGACTCCCCCCTGCCCGCCTCGCTGCGGGTGAAGATGACCGACGCCGACCAGTACCAGCACATCTACGACGCGTTCGCGACGCGGGAGGGCGTGCGGATCGTCGCCAACGACAAGGAGTTCGTCGACCGGCTCGTGAGCCTGTTCGACGGTTTGCGCAATGCCGCGTTCGGTCTGGCGCTGGTGATGGCGCTGGCCGCGATGCTGCTGGTGCTGAACATGGTGCAGATCGCGGCGTTCACCCGGCGCACGGAAGTCGGCATCATGCGCCTGGTCGGCGCGACGCGCTGGTATACGCAGCTACCGTTCCTGCTCGAGGCGGTCGCGGCTGCCTTTGTCGGTTCGGTGCTGGCGGTCCTCGGCTTGGTGATCGCGCGTCCGCTGGTGATCGACCGGGCGCTCGGCCCGCTGTTCGACAGCAATGTGTTCCCGCGCATCACCGGTGACGACATCGCGGTGGTCGCCCTGACGATCGCACCGGTCGGCATCGTCTTCGCGGCCGTCACCGCTTATCTCACGCTGCGGTTCTACGTACGCGAATGAGTACTGCGCCGCCCTCGACGTCCGGGGCGGTGCGAGAACGGTCGGCGGTGCCGCCCGAGGCGTGTCGGCCTAGCGGCTCGCACTCGGGATCGGTGCGCCGCTGTTCGCCAGGCTGGCGTCGAGCTGGGCTGCGAGGTGCGAGCGCTGACGGTCGAGGTCCGCGATGCGGCGGTCCAGCTCGGCGGTCCGATCGGCCATGATGCGCACCGATTTCTCGCAGGCCTGGACCGGTCCGTCGTGCTCGGCGCACGGGAGCAGGTCGGCGATCTCCTCGGTGTTCAGGCCCGCCGCCAGCAGGTCCCGGATTCGGGCGACTCGGGCGACCGCTGCCTCGGGATAGCTGCGATAGCCGTTGCGGTCGCGGCGCGGACGCAGCAGACCCTGTTCCTCGTAGTAGCGCAGCAGCCGGGTGGCGACCCCGGTGCGGTGCGCGAGTTCGCCGATCAGCATGTGATCACCGGCACGTTCGGCTTGACCTTCACACCCATGTCAATCCCTAACGTCGCCGTCATGACGACAATTCCACTGCACACCACCGTTCACGGCTCCGGCCCCGGCATCGTGCTCGCCCACGGCGCGGGCGGTGGCATCGAGAGCAATTTCGGCCCCGTGATCCCCGCGCTCGCCGCCGGTCACACCGTGGTCGCCTCGGATTACCCCGGCGACGACACCCCGTTGACCCTCGACGCGCTCGCCGACGCGCTCGTCGCGGCCGCCGTCGACGCGGGCGTCGAGACCTTCACCATCGTCGGCTTCTCCCTCGGCACCGCGGTGGCCGTGCGTGCCGCCGCCCACCATCCCGAGCGAGTCACCGGGCTGCTGCTCACCGCGGGCCTGGCCACACCTGACCATCGCGCCCGCCTCGCCGTCCAAGCCTGGCAGGACCTCCTCGACCGGGGCGCCCACGAGGCGTTCGCCCGCCTGGTCCTGCTCACCGGCTTTTCCACCGACTTCGTGAACGGTCTGCCCGCCGCCGTCGTCGACGATGTCGCCCGCCAGACCGCCGCCGCGATCCCCGGCGGTACCCGCGCGCAGGCCGCGCTGGTCGAAACCGTCGATACCACCGCCGATCTCGCCGCGATCGCGGTGCCGACGCTCGTCGTGGCGACCACCGCCGACCTGCTCGTCGACCCGGCGAACTCACGAACCCTCGCCGCCGCGATCCCGGGCGCGGAATACGCGGAGATCGCAGCCGGGCATGTGGTCATGGTCGAGCGGCCCGAGGAGTGGCAGAAACTGCTGACCGACTTCCTGGAACGGCACGGGCTCTGAATCCCACGACCTGAGCGACTCAGCCGAGATTCCGCAGCTCCGGCCACACCTGTGACCAGGGACGAAGTGGATTGCCGCAGAGGAACATCGGTGCGCCCTGTTCGTCGTTGTCGATCCCCAGGCCGTTGTCGAGAACGCCCCGGGGTTCGACGCTCGCACAGAGCGCGGTGAGCCGCTCGCGATCGATCCCGACGGTGAGGACTTCCGTCGCCGTATCGGGCGGCGGACCCCACCACCAGTACGCGTTGTGGCCGGAATGCGGTGTGGGCAGGTCGTATTCGGTGCCGAAGTGTTCGATGGCGCCCGCTTCGCCGTAGTTGGCGGTGAGGATCGAAGCGCCGGGCGGATGGGCGGCGGCGATCTGTTCGACATAGCGTGGCCAGCCGATGGTTTCGCCCGCGTCGTAGTTGATCGCCAGGGTCGGCGAGTGTGGGATCGCCTCGACGGGTAGCACCGGAAGGAACAGGGAGGCGGACATGACCGCGTTGAGCGCGATCACGGAAGCCACCGCGAACCAGCGTCTTCCGGCCTGCCCGAGCCATCCGGCCAGGCCGACCGATCCGGCCGCGAGCAGCACGGGATACATCCCGCCGAGGTAGTAGGCCTTGCCGCCGGTCACGAGGAACAGCACGAAAAGCAGGACGTAGGCCACCGCGAACGCGCGGTACCGCGAATGCCACAGCCGCCACAGCCCGTAGACCCACAGCGGTACCAGCAGCGGACCGAACAAGCCGAACTGCAAGAGCACGAACATGATCGGCGAATCCGAGGTCCCCGACGAACCGTCCGCGATGGCCCGGCTCAGCTCCCACTGCGGCCAGCCGTTGCGCGCTTGCCACCACAGATAGGGCAGGGTCAGCAGCGCGCCGACACCGACGGCACACGGAAAGAACCTGGTGACGAACACCTTTCGCTGCCCGGTGAGCAGTAGGGCCACCACGAGCGCCACGACCGGCACGATCAACAGCACCTTGTTCAGCAAGCCGACACCGACCAGCACGCCGATCAACAGCCACCAGCGAGGATCACCGATGGTGTCGCCGTCGACCGCTACCGACGAGGACGACGAGTCCCCCTTCGTCCGAAGCAGTTTCAGCACGAGCAAGCACACCACCGACCACACTGCGAGGTCGAACACGGTCGTGGTGAGCAAGTGCCCGACGCCCTGCACCAGCGCCGCGCTCGCGACCGCCGCGGCCGCCAGCGCCCGCGCACCACGCCCACCACCCAACTCCCCCGCCATCCAGCCCGCGCAGACGACAACCACCGCCGCCGCGACGACCGAGGGCAGCCGGAGCACCCACAGCGCGTCGGGGTCGATCGCCGACATCACCCGCGCGAGAAGCGGCACGAAGGGTGGTTGGTCCGGATAGCCCCAGGCCAGCCGCCTACCCGCCGCGAGGAAGTACAGCTCGTCGCGGTGATAGCCGTAGCGGCCCGAGGTCACCAGCAAGACGAGCGCGAACACCGATACCAGGACGCGCACCTGTGCAGCGTGACAGAATCCGGCGATTTCCCGGTTCACCCTTGCACTTCTTACTCCGGAGTAAGATAGTCTTACCGGAGAGTAAGATAGTGGGGCCACGGAGCGTCCCGACAGCCGAGGAAATCAGGTGATGATGAGCACTCGAGACAGCGCGACGAAGCGACGTCCGAACGACACGTCCGCGGTCGGCCTCAACCAGCCCAAACGGGACTGGATGGGCGCTGCGATGCGCGCTTTGACGACGGTGACCGGGTCGGAGTTCGCCGGCAAGTACAAGCTGCGCAAGCCCATCGAACGCATCACCTACGAGGGCACCAAGACCGGGTTCCGGACTCTCGGCGCGGCGACCCGCACCTTCGGCAAGGTCACCGGCGGCGGCGAGCCCAAGCGACTACCCGACAACGAGGCCAAGACCAAGGACTACTTCGACCTCACCCCCACCGACGACCAGAAGATGATCGTCGAGACGGTGAAGGATTTCGCCGGTGAGATCCTGCGCCCGGCCGCCTACGAGGCCGACGCGGCCGCCAAGGCCCCGCGCGATCTGCTCGACCGCGCCGCCGAACTCGGCATCACCCTGATCAACGTTCCCGAGGAGCTCGAGGGCGCGGCCGCCGAGCGCGGCGCGGTCACCAATTCGCTGGTGGCCGAGGCCCTCGCCTACGGCGACATGGGTCTCGCGCTGCCGATCCTCGCGCCGAGCGGTGTGGCCGTCGCGCTGTCGCAGTGGGGCACCGACGCCCAGCAGCGCACCTACCTGCCCGCCTTCACCGGCGAGAACGTACCGCAGGCCTCGGTGGTCATCAGCGAGCCGCGCGCCCTGTTCGACCCGTTCGCCCTGCAGACCAAGGCCACCCGCTCTCCCAGCGGCTACCGCCTCAACGGCGTGAAGAGCCTGGTCCCGGCGGCCGCCGACGCCGAACTGTTCCTGGTGGCGGCCGAGCTCGACGGGCGTCCGGCACTGTTCATCGTCGAGTCCGACGCGGCGGGCCTGGTGGTGGAGGCCGACCCGAGCATGGGTCTGCGCGCCGCCGGTCTGGGTCGGCTGATCCTGGACAACGTCGCGGTCGGCACCGACGCGATCCTCGGCGACGGTGACGCCGCCGCCCGCGCGGCCGAGTACGCCGACGCCGTGCAGCTGGCCCGCCTCGGCTGGGCCTCGCTCGCGGTCGGCACCGGTCAGGCCGTGCTCGACTACGTGATCCCCTACGTCAACGAGCGTGAGGCGTTCGGCGAGCCGATCTCGCACCGCCAGGCGGTGGCGTTCATGGTCGCCAATATCGCGATCGAGCTCGACGGTCTGCGCCTGGTCACCCTGCGCGGCGCCTCGCGTGCGGAGCAGGGCCTGTCGTTCGCCCGTGAGGCGGCGCTGGCGCGCAAGCTCGCCACCGACAAGGGCATGCAGATCGGCCTCGACGGTGTGCAGCTGCTCGGCGGCCACGGCTTCACCAAGGAGCACCCGGTCGAGCGCTGGTATCGCGATCTTCGTGCCATCGGCGTCGCCGAGGGCATCGTGCTGGTGTAGCGGCCGCTTTTCTTACCTTCCAGGAGACTTCCCATGATCAATCTCGAACTCCCCAAGAAGCTGAAGGCGAGCGCCAACCAGGCCCACCAGGTCGCCGCCCAGATCTTCCGCCCGATCTCGCGCAAGTACGACCTCGCCGAGCACGCGTACCCGGTCGAACTCGACACCATGTCGGCCATGGTCGAGGGCCTCGCCGACTCGGGCACCCAGCAGATCGGCGGCGCCTCCGGCGGCCGTGGCGACACCGCGACCGACCTGCTGACAGCCAACGCCAACGGCGGCAACATGTCGTCGCTGATGAACACCCTCGAAACCGCGTGGGGCGATGTCGGCCTGCTGCTGACCATCCCCTACCAGGGCCTCGGCAATGCCGCGATCGCCGCGGTGGCCACCGACGAGCAGCTGGAGCGGTTCGGCAAGGTGTGGGCCTCGATGGCCATCACCGAGCCGTCGTTCGGCTCCGACTCGGCCGCCGTGTCGACCACCGCCGTCCTCGACGGCGACGAGTGGGTGCTCAACGGCGAGAAGATCTTCGTCACCGCCGGTGAGCGGTCCACCCACATCGTGGTTTGGGCGACGGTGGACAAGAGCCTCGGGCGGGCGGCGATCAAGTCGTTCGTCGTCCCGCGTGACGCTCCGGGCCTTTCGGTGGCGCGACTCGAGCACAAGCTCGGCATCAAGGCCTCCGACACCGCGGTGCTGCTGCTGCAGGACTGCCGCATTCCGAAGGACAACATCCTCGGTTCGCCGGAAGTGAACGTGGAGAAGGGTTTTGCCGGGGTCATGCAGACCTTCGACAACACCCGCCCGCTGGTGGCCGCGATGGCCATCGGTGTCGCCCGCGCCGCGCTCGAGGAACTGCGCACCATCCTCACCGAGGCAGGCGTCGACATCTCCTACGACACCCCCGCGATGAACCAGCACGCCGCGGCGGCCGAATTCCTGCGGATGGAAGCCGATTACGAGGCGGCCTACCTGCTCGCCCTGCGCGCTGCGTGGATGGCCGACAACAAGAAGCCGAACTCGCTAGAGGCCTCGATGTCGAAGGCCAAGGCGGGCCGCACCGGCACCGACGTCACCCTCAAGGCTGTGGAACTCGCAGGCGCGCTCGGCTATTCGCAGCGCCTGCTCCTGGAGAAGTGGGGCCGCGACTCGAAGATCCTCGACATCTTCGAAGGCACCCAGCAGATCCAGCAGCTCATCGTCGCCCGCCGCGTCCTCGGCAAGACCAGCGCCGAACTGAAGTGATCGGTTAGCGCGAAAATCGGTGCGAGTCAGCTGATTCGCACCGATTTTTCGTTGTGTCAGGCAGTGCGACCGGTGGCGAGAAGTAGCAGGTCGATGGCGGGGGCTTTGATGTCTTCGGGGCCTTCGCCGTAGGTCCAGTCGGTGTCGGTTGCGGTCAATCGGGTTGCGCGGAAACGTTTCTTGGCGCCGTAGAAGCGGCTGGCGATGGTGTAGTCGAGGGCGGGGACGACGCGGTCGACGGGGGTTTCGTAGGGGCGGGCGAGGGGGCGGGCGATGTCTTGGCCGTGGACGATGATGTCGACCAGGGGGTCGAGGACGCCCGCGCCGGGTGCGCGGCGGGTGGAGTCGGCGAAGGCGCGGAGTTCGGTGAGCAGTTCGGCCGGGGTGTGGCGGGCGGCGCGGGTGGTGGCCAGGTCGGCGTTCATCCGGTTCCAGTTGCCCTTGGCGCGCAGAACGGCCACGAGGGTCTCGCGCAGGGTGTCGGTGGTGCTGACGTGGGCGAGGACGTCGTGAATCGTCCAGCCCGGGCACAGTGACGGGGTGGCCCATTCGCCGGGGGTGAGGTCTTCGAGAAAGTCGGCGAGGGCGAGCCGTTCGGCTCGCACCCAGTTCTGCACCTGCGCCTCGTCCATGACCACGTCTCCCATTCGTCGTTCGCTACCGGTACCGACGATGCGGCGGCCCGAAACTCATCGACGTGCGATGATTCCCACCGTGGGGAAGAACTCGAAGCCGAATGCCGTGATGATCCTCGGCGTGGCCGGTGGCGTGGCGATCGGATTGCTCGCCGCGAACTGGAGTGCGATGCGGGGTCGTCTACGCGGTGATCTGGCTGGTCGCGGCGGGGATTCTGCTCTATCGGCAGCGCCGGGAAACAGCGGAGAAGACCACCGAACGGGAGTGACCTCAGATGGTTGCCGTGTCGTCGGCGTGGAGGCGGCGGTCCAGGCGGTGCGGGTTCACGTCGAGCAGCGCCCGATCCCACTCGGCCAGGTCGGCAGCGGCGGCGTAGGTCGTATCGAGGAAGCGCAGGAGGGTGGCGTCGGGGTCGTCCGACTCACGAACCACCTCGTACGGCAGGACGAACTCGCCGAGTGCCGCGTCCCAGTGCGCGCCGTCGGGTCCCGCGGGCCGCGACGAATATCCGTCGGGGGCCGGATAGCTGTAGGCGTAGAACATGCCTTCGGTGCCGCCGGGCCAGAAACCCGCGCTGGCGCATTCACGCGAATACGCCTCCTCCATCACCCAGTTCGCGCAGTTGGGCGCCCCGCCCGGATGCGTCGGCGCGCTACGCCCGGAGAATCGGGTACAGGCCAGGTCGAGCGAGCCCCAGAACAGATGCACCGGGCTGGATTTTCCGGCGAAGCCTGCTCGCCACAGCTGGAACACCCGATTCGCCTGCACCAGTTGCTGCCAGTAGACGCCGACCGCATCGGCGTCGTAGGACTGATGAACGGTGTCCTCGGCGAACGGGATCGCGGGGTCGACCTCGTTCGGTGAGGCCTCGATATCGACCGTGATGTCCAAGCGTCCGAGCACGTCTACGAGTTCGGCGTAGAAATCGGCGACCGTGCGTGGTCGCAGCGCGAGTGTGGCCCGGCGTCCGTCGCTGGTGCGCAGCACGAGTTCGTGTGCGGCGAAATCGAATTCGATGTCGAGAATGCGGCCGTCGACCGGGATGGCGCCGGTGGCCAACCCCCGCGCGCTGACCGTGAACGTGACGTTCCACCAATGGTTGATCAGCGGCGTACCGGCCATCTTCAGCTTGCCGACGATCTGCGACCACATGTGCAGGGTGTCGCGGGTATCGGACCAGGTGTCGACCTTCAGTGCGGGCCAGCGGGCCTTCTCCGGTGTCAGTCGAGCCATCGGGTTCTCACTCCTTCGGTACGCGGCGGGCGGTCGGATTCCGTGGAGCAGCTTCATCCTACGGCGAGTCGGCACTTGTCTGAGACCCCGGGTCTCATATAACGTGCGAGCTGCGCCACACGAAGGAGACACCGCTGATGCTGTCGACAGTCAAGAACACCGCGACCGATCCCGAGTACCACGAGATCCTGCGCAACCTGTCCGAAGGCTCGGTGAACCGGCACTTCGATCCCTATGTCGACATCGATTGGGATTCGCCCGAGTTCGCCGTGCACAGCGACGACCCGCGCTGGATCATGCCCGACGAGGACCCCCTCGGCCGTCACCCCTGGTACAAGGCGCAACCGCTCGAGAAGCAGATCGCCATCGGGATGTGGCGCCAGGCCGGTATCGCCAAGGTCGGCCTGGATTTCGAGCAGCTGCTCATCCGCGGCCTGATGCAGTACCTGATCTCGGTACCCAACGGTGATCCGGAATTCCGGTACGTCACGCACGAGGCCGCCGAAGAGTGCAACCACACGATGATGTTCCAGGAGATGATCAACCGCATCGGCTACCGCGATGTGATCGGCATGGGCACGATCGACCGCAAGCTCACGATGATCATCTGGCCCGCGGTCAAGTACTTCCCCGAGCTGTTCTTCACGATGATTCTCGGCGGCGAGGAACCGATCGATCACCTGCAGAAGTCGCTGCTGCGCGGCGGTGTGGACCTGCATCCGATGGTGCACCGGGTGATGCAGATCCACGTGGCCGAGGAAGCCCGCCACATCTCCTTCGCCCACGAGTACCTGCGCCGCAACGTGCCGGGCATGAACGTGGTCACCAAATCCCTGCTGTCGGTGCTGTTCCCGGTCGCGATGCGGATCATGCTCGACATGATCATGACCCCGCCCAAGGAGTTCGTCGAGAAGTTCGACATCCCCGCCGAGGTGATGCGTGACGCCTACTGGTCGAACCCGGAATCGCAGACCATGATGCGCAACATCTTCGGCGATGTGCGCGCGTTGGCCACCAACAGCGGCCTGATGAACCCGGTTTCGCGCCTGGCGTGGCGACTGCTCGGTATCGACGGCCCCGTTACCCGGTACCGCAGCGAACCGGCCCGCAAGGCCGCCTGAGTCGAATTCGCCATATCCCACTGTACACAGCGATGTACAGTGGGATATGGCCGATTACGAGAGTGTTCCGCTGACCGAATTACGCGGTCAGCTCGGTAGTGTTTTCGACGGGGTGTCCGCGAGCGGACGACCGGTGATCGTCACCAGGGAGGGGAAAGAATTGGTCGCAGTGGTACCGGCGGAAGTGTTGCGGCACGCCGCATTGCCGCCCGCCTATTTCAACGACGACCTGCGCGAACAGATCCTCGGCAGGCTCGACGACCGGATCCGACAGCATTCCGCCGAAGACATCGCCGAGGCGGAGGCGAAACTGAGCAAGGTGATGGGCGCGCTCGACGGCACGAGCGCGAGCCGCCGGTGAGCGTCGCCGACCACACCGCCCTCACCTCGCTTGCCTTGTCCCCGCTGTTCGGGCAGGTCATCATGCGCCAGTTCACCCAGCAGCGCCGCATCATGGTGGTGCCGACGGTGAGCCTGATGGCCGCCATGCGCGCGGTCGACAACGTCGACGAACTCGGCCGCCTGCTCGACAACCGGGTCGCGGTGCGCTGGGCCGATCTCGACGCGGCGGGCGCCATTCGCACGGGAACCACCGTTCCCATCGCCGACAATCACACCGATTGGCCGCTCATCGCCCCGGTTGTCTTCACCGCGCAGAATCTCGACATGCCGGTGCTCACCGCGAAACCCGAGTTGTATCGCGGATACAAGGTGAACGTCGCCCCCATGCCCTGAACTCTATTTTCGCGGGGGCGGGCGATAAACGTGATCCAGGTCTCCGTTACGGTGCCAGCGACAGGAAAAGCTGTACCAGGAACACTCTAGGAGAGCTGGTTATGCAGAGTTTCATGCGTCGTTTCACCACCGCGGTAGCCGCGACCTCGGTCGCCGCCGCCATTGTTTTCGCCGGCCCCGCCGTCGCCGAGCCCACCGAGACCCAGACCGTCGACGTGGCTGCCGCCGTGTCCCAGCTGCGCACCTCCGTCGCGGACAACCCCGGCGCGCTCGCCGCCCTCGACCAGCTCGTCGCCGACGGCACGGTCGATGTCGCCCTGCCCGCCCAGCCGTTCCAGATCCCCGCCACCTCCGATATCGGCCAGAACGGTGGCGGACCCGGCGTGTACGGCTCGGGTATCGCGCTCGATGTCGACGGTTTCCGCTTCGGCTTCTTCGGCGGACCGGGCACCATCTCGCCGAATCAGAACGGCGCCAAGCTCGAGGTGATGTGGCTGAACCTGTCGAACGGGCAGAGCGGGACCGCCGTGCTCACCGAGCACATGGACGTTCCCGTCGACACCACCATCCGCACCGCGCCGCTGAACACCGGCGGCGGCCTGATCGTCGCCGCGGTGTACGGCAGCCTGTGGCACCGCTGGCCCGACGCCGGCCAGCCCGACGGTTACGCCTACCGGCTCGGCCACATCCAGCAGCCGTCGTTCGGCGCCGTCACGCGCTGATTCGCACCGACAACGACACCCCGGGTCCGCATGGTCCCGGGGTGTCGTTGTCGGGGCAACAACGGATCCGGCGGTGGCGTAGGTTGACCGCGTGGATCTGGACGAGCGACTCGAGGCATTGGAGCGGCGGGTCGCCGCCCTCGAAGGCACCCCGCACACCGACGAGCGGCTGCCCTGGGTGGTTGCGCGGTTGCGCGCGGAATTCGACGACGCGGGCGACCGCAACGGCGGCGTCCTGCTGGCAGGCGCGCTGAAGCTGCCCACGGGTGAGCGGGTGGACTGGCAGGCGCAGTACGCCACCGACGCCATCGTCGGCGACATCTGGACCATCGAAGCAGCCAATTGCCTTGCCGCCCTTGCCGATCCGGTTCGCCTGCGGCTGCTGCGCGAGATCGTGTACGGTCGCCGCACCGCCGCGGACCTGGCGGCCATCGCCGAACTGGGCACCTCGGCCGAGATCTATCAGCATCTGCGTCAGCTGGCGGCGGTCGGCTGGTTGCAGACCGCGGGCCTCGGCCGCTTCGAGGTGCCCGAGGGCAGGCTTGTTCCGCTGCTCGCCGCGCTGGCCAGCGCTCAGCGATGATTGGGAATTGTCCCAATTGTCCCAATTTGGCACTGTGACGCAGGCCACCACACTGCTACCGTGAGCAGCGAAGACCAACGATGTGTGGAGGTAGACGAGTGAGCGTGGCCCATCTTCTCGAAACGGTGAAAGCCCTCGGTGTTCTGCGTTCGCGTGGCGTCTCCGATCCCACGAAGCCGCTCGAGACCCTGCGGACGATGAAAGAGTCCAAGATCTACGGCCCGCAGGCCACCCTGGTCCGGCACTCCGCCCGCGTCGCCCCCGAACAGGTCGCCCTGGCCGACGAACGCGGGGAACTCACCTACCGCGAACTCGACGATCAGTCCACGGCGGTGGCTCGTGGTCTGCAGGCGGCCGGGATCAGCGAGGGTATGGTGATCGCGGTCCTGGCTCGCGACCATCGCGGTCTCATCATGTCGATGATCGCGGCGGGCAAGCTCGGAGCGCGCATCGCCCTGATGAACACCGGGTTCGCCAAACCGCAGTTCGCCGAGGTGTGCGAGCGCGAGAAGGTGCGCGCGGTCCTGCACGACAGCGAGTTCCTCGGCCTGCTCGACGCCCTGCCCGCCGACCTGCCGCGCTACCTCACCTGGGTCGACGAGGGCACCGAGATCCCCGCCGGTGCGACAACTTTCGACGACCTGATCGCCGCCAACTCCGCCGAGTCGCTGCCCGCGCCGAGCAAGCCGGGCGGTTTCATCATCCTCACCAGCGGCACCACCGGCCTGCCCAAGGGCGCGCCGCGCACCAAGGTGACGCCGATGGCCACCGCGCAGTTCGTCGACCGGGTGCCCTTCCCCAAGCGCGGCGTGATGATGATCGTCTCGCCGATCTTCCACAGCACGGGCCTCGGTACCTGGCTGGTCGGCACCATCCTGTCGAACAAGATCGTGATGCGGCGCCGTTTCGACGCCGAGGCCACGTTGGCCTCGATCGCCGAGCACAAGGTGGAGATGCTGGTCTGCGTGCCGACGATGCTGCACCGGATGACCGAACTGCCCGCCGAGGTCCGGGCGAAGTACGACCTGTCGTCGCTGAAGGTCATCCTGTTCGCCGGGTCGGCGCTCACCCCGGAGCTGTGCATCCGGGCCACCGAGGTGTTCGGGCCGGTGCTCTACAACCTCTACGGCTCCACCGAGGTGGCCATCGCCTCCATCGCCAACCCCGCCGAGCTGGCGGAGGCGCCGGGCACGGTCGGCCGCTCCCCCATCACCTGCGAGGTCCGCCTCTACGACGAGAACGACCAGCCGGTCCGCGAACCCGGCGCCAAGGGCCGGATCTTCGTGCGCAGCGGTGCCCCGTTCGAGGGCTACACCGACGGCAGGCACAAGCAGATCATCGACGGCTTCATGTCCAGCGGCGACATGGGCCATTTCACCGAGTCCGGCCTGCTCATGGTCGACGGCCGCGACGACGACATGATCGTCTCCGGCGGCGAGAACGTCTACCCGCAGGAGGTGGAGAACCTGCTGATCGAGCACCCGCAGGTGTTCGATGTGGCGGTGGTCGGCGTCGACGACCCCGAGTTCGGAAAACGCCTGCGCGCCTTCGTCGTGCCCGAACCCGGCCAGACTCCCGACGCCGCCGCGCTGCAGGCCCACGTGAAGGAGAACCTGGCCCGCTTCAAGGTGCCGCGCGAGGTGGTGTTCGTCGAGGAACTGCCCCGTAATGCCACCGGCAAGATCCTGCGCCGGGTGCTCATCGACTATGAGGTGTCACAGTGATGTCTCAGGGCTGAGACGGGCGACACAGTAAGAGGCCCGTGCTTGCTATTGTTAGCACCAGCACTGGATCTCGAAGACGCGGTCCGGCCCCGCGGTGACGCGGGCTCGGTCTGCCGAAAGGCTGTTCGATGTCTCTGTCTCTGCCCGCGCTAGGCGGCACGGCTCGGCGTGCGGGCGATTTCGCCCTCGGCGTCAAGGTCATGGTCGACCGCAAGCTGTTCAACCCCCTGCGCCTCGACCATGCCGCGCGCTCGTTCCGCAATGTGTCGAAATTCGGCCCGTTCGCCGGTGTGGTCATGCACGCCGCCCAGACTCGCCCCGGTGCGGGCGCGATCGTCGACGAACGCGGTGAGCTCACCTTCGGACTGCTCGACGAGCAGTCGAGCGCGTTGGCCCGCGGGCTGCGCGCCAGCGGCATCAGCGAGGGCGATGTCATCGCGGTGCTGGCGCGCGACCACCGTGGCATGGTGCTGAGCCTGCTCGCGGCGGGCAAGCTCGGCGTGCGCGCGGTCCTGATGAACACCGGTTTCGCCAAACCGCAGTTCGCCGATGTGGCCACCCGCGAGAAGGTCAAGGCGGTGCTGCACGACAGCGAATTCATGGACCTCATGAGCGCCATTCCCGCCGAGATCCCGCGCATCCTGACCTGGGTCGACGAGGCGCACGGTGTGGATCCGTCGATCCCGACGGTCGAATCGCTGATCTCGGGGCGCTCGGTCGAACCGCTGACGCCGCCGAGCAAGCCGGGCGGCATGGTGATCCTGACCAGCGGCACCACCGGCACTCCCAAGGGCGCGCCGCGCGACAAGGTGAGCCCGTTCGCGTCGGCCCAGTTCGTCGACCGGGTGCCGCTGCCCTACAACGGCACGATGATCATGGCGGCGCCGATCTTCCACGGCACCGGTCTGTCGCAGTTCACCCTCGGGCTGGCATTGGGCAACCGGGTGATCTTCCAGCAGCGCAAGTTCGACCCCGAACAGACCCTGGCCAATATCGTGAAGTACCGGGCGGATTCGCTGGTCGTCGTCCCGACGATGCTGCAGCGCATCCTCGACCTGGACGAGAAGATCCTGGCGAAGTACGACCCGTCCACGATCAAGGTGATCTTCGCGGCCGGCTCGGCCATCGCACCCGATGTGGTGACCCGCTGCCTGGACTACTTCGGCGACAGCCTCTACAACCTCTACGGTTCCACCGAATGCGCGGTGATGACCGTGGCAACCCCCGAGGACCTGCGCAAGTCGCCGACCACCGCGGGCAAGCCGCCGGTCGGTATCCGCATCGTGCTGCTCGACGAGAACCGCAAGCCCATCACCGAGCCGAACGTCACCGGGACCATCTTCGTGGACAACGGTTTCGCCTTCACCGGCTACACCGACGGCCGGACCAAGGAAATGGTCGACGGCATGATGTCCAGCGGCGACGTGGGCCATTTCGACGAAGACGGCCTGCTCTACATCGACGGCCGCGACGACGACATGATCGTGTCCGGCGGTGAGAACGTCTTCCCACTCGAGGTGGAGAACCTCATCGCGGGCCGTCACGACGTGTTCGAAGCGGCCGTGGTCGGTGTCGACGACCGCGACTACGGGAAGCGTCTGCGCGCCTTCGTCGTGCCCGGGCCCGATTCCGCCCGAGATGCCGACGAGATCAAGGACTTCGTGCGCCAGAACCTGGCCCGCTACAAGGTGCCGCGCGAAGTGATCTTCCTCGACGAACTCCCCCGCAACGCGACCGGGAAACTGCTGCGCAAGCCGCTGATCGAGATGGACATCGACGGGCAGTGATCCCGTCGCACCGTCGGGCCCCGTCTCGGCGGTGCTTTATCATCGGCCGGTGATCATCGAGTTCCGGCAGGCGTCCGCGCCGTCGCGTGCCCTCGGCGCGCGCGTGCGCGGTGCCTGTGCGGGCTCGATGTCGGGTGCTTTGTCGCTGGCCGCCCACGGGCTGGCCGCCGGGAGCGCGATGCCCGGCAGCACAACGGTCGTGCTGCTGGCGGCCGTGTCGGCCGTGGTCGGCGCGCTGGTGGCCGGGCCGGTGCGTCACGGTGCGCTCGGACTCGCGGTGGTGCTGCTGGGTGGCCAGCTCGTGGGTCACACCACGATGAGCTGGTCCGGTCACGGACACCACGTGGAGGATTCGCTCGGCCTCGGCATGCTCACGGCCCACACCGTCGCGGCCGTCCTCGCCGCGGTGGTCGTCATCGGCGCCGAAGCCGCCTACCGCGCCGCGGGCGCCCTGCTGGCCCGCGCGCTCCCCCAGCGCTACCGCACCCCGCGCATTCCCGGTCGCGGGCCGCTGCGCCTGACCCACCGCGACCGCGTCATCCTGCGCGTCCTCACCGCGCGATCACTGCGCACCCGAGCCCCGCCTCTCGCCTTCGCCTTCTGACCTTTCTCCCGGTGCGCGCGATCTCGCGCACTGGTCACCAATGCATGCACCCGTGCTCGGCGGCTGTGAGTCTCGTCGGCCGACCGGCTTCGTGCGCACCCGCTCGCTGTGATCGCGGTGGTCGGTGCACTCGAGCGACTCCTATCTGGCGGTTCATCGTGCCGGCGGCTGGCAGTTCGCCTCGCGATGTCGGCCACTGTGGCTCACGCAGCGGCGGCCGAGGCATACCGCTCGAAGCGGTTCGGTGGGCTCGTGCCCGACAACACGGACCTCGTGTTCGCGGAGCACGCCGGCGAAAGCCACGGTAGCTCGTGTCTTCCGGCGCGGATGTCGTGGCTGATTCCGTGCGACTGCCCATGTCTGCTTCGGCGAAAGCTCGTGCGGTGGCTGCCGCTCGCGATGGTGAGCACCGGGTTTCACTACTTCAGAAACGAATGATGATGAGTATTACCGATATTCGTCCGGCCGAGAGTTCGGTCGGGGACGGTGAGCGGACACCTCGCGCACGGCGCGGGATGCGGGTCGCTCCCTTGGCCATGCGGCTGCATTTCTACGCGGGGTTCTTCGTCGCCCCGTTCATCCTGATCGCGGCGCTCACCGGCGCGCTGTATGCGATCGCGCCGACGGTCGAAGGGTTCGTGTCGCGGGATCTGCTTCAGGTGCAGACCTCCGGGCCGGATCGAGCATTGTCGGCGCAGGTGGGCGCGGCGGTCGCAGGCAAGCCCGACCTCGCGTTGGTGGCCGTCGCCCCGGCTGCGGCCGACGGGGAAACCACGCGGGTGCTGTTCGACGATCCCGCGCTGGGTGATTCCGAACGCCTCTCGGTGTTCGTCGACCCGCACACCGCCCGGCCGGTGGGCGAGGCCGTCGTCTACGGCAGTGGTGGCGCGCTGCCGTTGCGGGCCTGGCTCAGCGAGTTCCACCGGAGCCTGCACCTGGGCGAACCCGGTCGGCTCTACAGCGAGCTCGCGGCCTCGTGGCTGTGGGTGATCGCCTTGTTCGGGCTGGTGCTGTGGGTGAACCGGGTGCGCAAGCGCCGTGCACGCAACGGTGCGCGGTGGCTGGTGGCACCGGATCTCTCGCAACCGAAACGCCGGAAGATGAACTGGCACGGTGCGATCGGTGTGTGGACGCTTCCGGTGATCCTGTTGCTGTCGGCGACGGGTCTGACCTGGTCGGCGTATGCCGGTGAGAACGTGACGAAGCTGCGCGAGGAAATGAGCTGGACCACCCCGGCGGTGAGCGTGGCACTCCCCGGCGCGGCCGCACCGGTGACGACCGGCGGCGACCACCACGGCGGCGGTAGCACCACAGCCGCACCGGCCGATCAGCACCTCCGGATCGCACAACTCGACCGGGTGTACGAAGTCGCGCGGGCCAACGGCATCACCCAGGCCGCCGAGATCACTGTTCCGGCGGAATCGGACGCCGCTTTCGGTGTCAAGGAGCTACGCAAGCCGGGCACCTACACGATCGACTCGGTCGCGGTCGACGGCAACGGCACAGTCACCGATCGACTCGCCTACGCCGACTGGCCGCTGATGGCCAAGCTCACCAACTGGGGTATCGCCTTCCACATGGGGCTGCTGTTCGGCCTGGTCAACCAGCTGTTGCTGCTGGCGATCATGCTCGGTCTCGTGGTCATGATCGTCCTCGGCTACCGGATGTGGTGGCAGCGGCGACCCACCCGCGCGGGCTCGTTGCCGATGCCGCCGCGGCGCGGAGTACTGCGCAAGACGTCGCTGTGGATCACGGTTCCGCTCGTCGCGGCGGCCGTGGTGATCGGGTGGTTCGTACCCTTGCTCGGGCTCAGCCTGCTCGGGTTCTTCCTGATCGACGTGGCGCTCGGCCTGGCCGCCCGCGCCTACCCGAACAGCTGAGCGCGCTGTCGGCGAGGTGAAACCGCCTCGCCGACAGCCGCTTTCGGCCCGGCAACCAGTGCTTTCCCCGCGTGCCCGGTCCGTCCGGCGCGGGATGCTTAGGATCGGGGCATGGCGATCGACCGGCGGCAGTTCCTCCGATACGGCGCGGCCGGGTCGATCGTGGCGGCGGTCGGGGTGTCGGCGGCGAGCAGCGCCCCCTTTCCCGCACCCCGTTTCCTGGGCGAACCGTTCTCCCTCGGCGTGGCCTCGGGCGAACCGACATCCGACGGTGTGGTGCTGTGGACCCGGCTCGCCCCCGACCCGCTGGCTCCCGACGGGTACGGCGGGATGCCGGTCGACCCGGTGACGGTCGACTACGAGGTCGCCGAGGACGAACGATTCACCAAGGTCGTCGTCCGGGGTTCGGCGGTGGCCACCCGCGCGCTCGGCCACAGCGTGCATCCCGAGGTGACCGGCCTGGCGCCGGATCGCTGGTACTACTACCGCTTCCGCGCGGGCTCGGCCATCTCACCGGTCGGACGCACCCGCACCGCGCCGCCGCCGGACCGGCCGACGCAGCGGATGCGATTCGCGTTCGCCTCGTGCCAGTCGTGGAGCTCGGGCTACTACACCGCCTATGAGCACATGGCCGCCGAGGACCTCGATCTAGTCGTCCACCTGGGCGACTACATCTACGAGTCCTCGTGGGTGGTCGCCCGGCGCGGCGTGAAGCTGCCGCCGCAGCTCGAGGGCGAGGCGGTCGACCTCGCCGGATACCGGCTGCGCTACGCCCAGGCCAAGGCCGAAGCGCCACTGCAAGCCGCCCACGCCGCGTTCCCCTGGCTGGTCACCTTCGACGACCACGAACTCGACAACAACTGGGCCGGTGAGCACCCCGGCCTCGGCAACGACGTGCACCGCCTGCCGTTCCTGTTCCGGCGCCGCAAGGCCGCCGCGTTCCAGGCGATGTACGAGCATCAGCCGATGCGCCTGGCACAGCTCCCGTCTGGTGCCTCGATCCGCCTGCATCGCCGCTACCGCTTCGGCGACCTGGCCGAATTCACCATGATCGACACCAGGCAGTACCGCGACGAACAGGCCTGCGGCGACGGCAAAGCGGTACTCGACTGCACCGACCGGTACTCCACCGGCCGCTCGATTCTCGGTGCGGCCCAGCGTGACTGGCTCGTCGACGGTTTCGCCGCGTCCACCGCGCGCTGGCATATCCTCGGCAACCAGGTCGCCATGGCCGAATCCGACTACGATCCCGGCCCGGATCTGTTGCTGGGCACCGACGCCTGGGACGGCTACATCGCCGACCGCAATGCCGTGCTCGGCGCCGCGGTCGACCACGACGTGGCCAACCTGGTGGTGATCACCGGTGACCGGCACGAGAACTACGTCGCCGACCTGCACCGCGACTACACCGATCCCGCATCACCGGTGGTGGCCACCGAGTTCACGGGCACCTCGATCAGCACGGGCGGGGACGGCGAGGACTTCCCCGACACCGGCCGCGCCCTGCTGGCCGCCAATCCGCACATGCGGTTCTACAACAAGCAACGCGGCTATGTGCGGGTCGAACTCGACCACGAGCTGTGGCGCAACGACTTCCGGGTCCTACCGTACGTGCGTTCGCCGGGCGCGCCCATCAGCACCCGTGCCAGTTTCGTCGTGCAGGACGGCATTCCCGGCACGATCGAGGCCTAGTGGGTGAAGTCCTCCAGCGTCTGTTCGGGCACTTCGGGCACCTGCACGGGACGTAGCAGCGCCCAGCCGACGAATACCACTGCCACTCCGGCCATTCCGAGCCCCGCCCACAGATTCACGTCGACCCCACCGGTTTTCGCCTCCTGGGCGGCGGAGTCCTGCAGCAGTGAGGTGACCACGAGCACGACACCGTAGAGACCGAGCAGGGCACCGATGATGGTACGGATATCGAAAAGCATTGCGACGACTCCTTATCCGATGACGATATTGAGCGCGACCACCAGCACGAGCGCGATCCCGGCGAGCAGAACGGGTCGCTGATACCAGGGCAGCGAGTCGGCGTCGGCGTCGGTGCGCAGCGCCTTGGGGGTCTCCGAATACACCAGGCCCACCAGCTCGGCGGCCGGCTTCGGCCGGGTCACCATCGTCACCGCCACGCTGACGACGATATCGACGACGAAGGCCACACCCGCGGCGACGAAACTGGCGCCCTGTCCCGACAGCGAGGTCACCCCCGTCTCGTTGAGCACGAACACCACGATGGCGGCCAGCGTGCCGCTGACCAGGCCGATCCAGCCCGCTGCCGCGGTCATCCGCTTCCACAGCATGCCGAGGATGAAGGTGGCGAACAGCGGCGCGTTGAAGAAGCTGAACAGCGTCTGCAGGTAGTCCATCATGTTGCTGAACCCGCCCGCGATGAACGCGGTGAAGATCGCCGCCACCGTCGCACCGATCGTGGCCAGCCTGCCGACCCGCAGGTAGTAGCCGTCGGACCGGTCCTTGCGCACGTACTGCTGCCACAGGTCGAAGCTGAACACGGTGTTGAACGCGGAGATATTGGCCGCCATGCCCGCCATGAACGCCGCGAGCAGACCGGCCAGCCCCACCCCGAGCAACCCGTTGGGCAGCACCTCTTTCATCAGGAACAGCAGCGCCTGGTTGTAGGTGACATCGCCCTCGAAGTCCGGGTTCGCGGCGACCTGCTGCTTGTACTCGATCATCTGCGGGACGAGGACCGCGCTGATCATGCCGGGGATCACCACGATCAGCGGGATGAACATCTTCGGGTAGGCGCCGATGATCGGCGTGCGCTGCGCGGCCGCGATCGAATGTGTGGCGAGGGCTCGCTGGACCTCCACGAAATTGGTTGTCCAGTAGCCGAACGACAGCACGAAGCCGAGACCGAACACGATGCCCATGATCGAGGCGAAATTGTCGGTGAACCCGCTCATCACGTTGCCCGGCCAGGTGTGCAGCTGGTCGGCGCCGCCCGGTGAGGCACTCACCTTGTCCTGCAACCCGTCCCAACCACCGACCCGATGCAGCCCGACGAGGGTGAGCGGCAACAGCGCGGCGACGATCACGAAGAACTGCAGCACCTCGTTGTAGATCGCGGCCGACAGCCCACCGAGGGTGACATACGACAGCACGATCACCGCGGCGACCGCCACCGAGATCCACAGCGGCCAGCCGAGCAGCACGTTCAGGATGGTGCCGAGCAGGTAGAGGTTCACCCCGGCGATCAGCACCTGCGCCACGGCGAAACTCAGCGCGTTCACCAGGTGCGCACCGGTGCCGAAGCGCCTGCGCATGAACTCCGGTACCGAACGCACCTTCGAGCCGTAGTAGAACGGCATCATCACCACGCCGAGGAACAGCATGGCGGGCACGGCGCCGATCCAGAAGTAGTTGAACGTGGGGAAGCCGTACTGGGCCCCGTTGGCCGACATGCCCATGATCTCCACCGCGCCCAGGTTGGCGGAGATGAAGGCGAGGCCTGTCACCCAGGCGGGTAGCGACCGTCCGGACAGGAAGAAGTCGACGCTCGAGGACACGCGGCTGCGCGCGATCAGGCCGATACCGAGGACGAAGACGAAGTACAGGGCGACAAGCGCGTAATCGACCGGAGCCGCGTCCAGCCGCAGCGACGACGAGGCATCGAGCACGACCGAGGGCGAATGAGCAAGCGGCACAGTGGATCCCTCCTGGACTGGGAACCGGGCGGCGTAGAGCGTCGTTCACACGGCGCGGGCTGCGACGCCCGCCGAACTGTTTTCGGTTGGTACCACTGTGCGCGATTGTGCCCCGCGTCACACCCGAAACGGGTGAACAATTGGGCAACCGTTCAATCCAGTTTGCGCGCGCCCGCCCCCGGTTCGGCCGTGATCACCCGTGGCGCGGCCAGGCCCGCCGCCGCGAAGCGCCGACCGATCGCGGCGCCGATCCGGTCGGCATCGGCGCGTTCGACCAGGGCGAGCACGCTGCCGCCGAAACCGCCGCCGACCATCCGCGCACCGTAGGCGCCCGCGTCGAGCGCCGCGTCCACGGCGAGGTCGAGCGCCGGTGTCGAGACTTCGAAGTCGTCGCGCAGTGACCGGTGGGAGGCGGTGAGCAGCGGGCCGATGGCGCGCGGGTCGGCGCCGGAACGCAACCGCGAGACCACGTCGAGGACGCGATCGTTCTCGGTGACGACGTGGGTCGCCCTGCGGCGCAGCACCGGATCGTGCAGCCGGGCCATGTTCAGCTCGGTGGCGTCACGCAGCGCGTGGACGCCGAGGACGGCGGCGGCGGCCGCGCATTCGTTGCGGCGCTCGGCGTAGCCGCCGTCGGCCAGGTCGTGTGGGTGACCGGTGTCGGCGACGATCAGCGCCAGCCCCGCGGCCCGCAGGTCGAACGGGATCTGTTCCACCGCACCGGCTTCGGCGTTCAGGTAGGCACGCACATCGAGGAACAGGGCATGGCCCTCGGTACACAGGATGGCGGCGGACTGGTCGAGGATGCCGGTCGGCACACCGGCGAAACCGTTCTCGGCCGCCCGCGCGATCCGCACCATCGCCCGGTCGTCGAGGCCGGGCGCGAACAGGTCACGCAGGGCTATGGTCACCGCGCAACACAACGCCGCCGAACTCGACAGGCCCGCACCGATCGGCACCGCGCCGTCGAGTTGGAGATCGACCCCGGTGATCGGGCGCCCACCAGCGACGAACTCGCCCACCACACCGAGCGGATAACGCGCCCAGCCGGGCAGCTGATCCCGTTGCCCGGCAAGATCGTCGAGGGCCAGTTCGACGTCCTCACCCGGCCGCTGCGCCGACCCGACCCGCACCCGGCCGTCCGTGCGCGCCCCGGCCGCGCACACCACCCCCAGCGACAACGCGATCGGCAGCACGAACCCGTCGTTGTAGTCGGTGTGCTCGCCGATGATGTTGACCCGGCCCGGCGCGATCCACCTGTCCACCCACACTCCCTTCTCACCGCCCCCGATCACCACCCCTGCAGACCATCAAACACCGTCTACCCATGCGGCAGCCGAATCCCCATCGCGACGGCGCGGGACGTGTCATGATCGACTCAGTTGTAAAGGTTTTTCAGCGTCGGCGCGCCCGCCGGCCGGGAATTCCACTCGGACAACGACACTCGGTGCTCCTCGGCCGACACCCCGAACCGAATTCCCGGCTCCACGTTTCATCGGCGCGCCGCGGCGGATCGAGGGGGATCTGATGAAGGTCGGCACAGCACATCGGAGTGGTACGCGCTGGTGGACGCCTTCGCTCGGCGCGGTGGGGGTCATCGCGATCGCACCACTACTCGGCGGGCGGCGCCTGTCGTTCCTGCTGCTCCTGATCGTGGCCGCGGGCAGTCTGACGATGATCGGCGTCGGCCTGCGCCGGTTCCGGCCCGCCAACCGGCTGCCGTGGTGCCTGCTCGCCACGTCCATCCCCCTTTTCGCCGCAGGCACCACGATCCGGGAACTGGACACGCACACCACCTGGCACCCGGCCGACGATCTGAGCACCCTGGCCGCCTACGTGTGCCTCGCGCTGGCCGCCGTCGGCTGGTTGCAGCCGCGCAGGCTCGCCGGGGCGTGCGACTCCTGGCTCGACTCGACCCTCATCGGGATCAGCGCGCTCCTGACCTCGTGGACGTTCCTGATCTCGCCGATTCTGCGCCACAACACCGGTGTCGACGCGGTGATCGCCGCGAGCTACCCGGTGATCGACGCGCTGCTGCTCACGGCGCTGGCGCATTCGCTCGTCACCGTCGCCCGGTCGGATATCGCCCTGCGGCTGCTGCATGTGGCACTGCTCGCGGTGCTGGTCTCGGGAGCGGTCGAAAGTCTCTCGGCGGCAGGCTTTCTCGCAGCCCAGAACCCATTCGGTCTGGTGCCGCACCAGCTGGCCTATCTGCTGGCGGGGCTGGCCGCGCTGCACCCGACGATGGGCGTGAGCCGCGACGGCGCCGAAGCCCATCCGCACCGGTCGCGCAGGCGGGCGGGCGTGATCGCGGTGGCGTTGGTCGGTGCCTCGCTGATGAGCGTGGTCGGCACCGACCTCGGCATGGGCGACCGGATGGTGATCTGCCTGCTGCTCACGTCGCTGCTGGTCGGGGTGCTCGTGCGCAGCGAACGCGCCATCGCCCGCAGTCAGTTCAGCGAGCGCCGCGCCCAGTACCGGGCCGACCACGATGTGCTCACCGGACTGCTCAACCGGGCCGCACTGCTGCGCGCACCGCAGCGGCTGCGCGCGCAGTGGGCGGGAAAGCCGTTGTGCCTGTTGTTCATCGACCTCGACGGCTTCAAGATGGTCAACGACAGTTACGGCCACGCGATCGGCGACGAGCTGATCGCGCGGGCCGCGTCCCGCATCCGTCGCACGGCGCGGCGCACCGATGTGACCGCCCGCTACGGCGGCGACGAATTCGTCGTCCTGTCTCCGCGCACCCGCGCCGAGGCGGCGGTCCTGGCCGAACATCTGCTCGGCGCGTTCGTGCGACCCTTCGAGCTGAGCTGCGGGGAAATCCCCATCACCGCCAGTATCGGGGTGGCGTGCGTGCGCACCCGGCCCAGCGACACCACCGTCTACGACCTGATCCGCGAGGCCGACGCAGCCATGTATCACGCCAAGGAACACCGCCTCGGCCTGACTTTTCACGACGACATGCACCGGCCGGGCTTCCGGCGGGCGCTGCGCCGCGCCGCCGACCCGACGAGTACGGCGGTGTGAGGTGTCAGTCCCCTAGTTCGGCGAGCAGCCTTTTGGCCGCCTCCAGTTCGGCCTGCAGCTGAGCCACCTTGGCCTGCTGCACCTCCCGCGCGGCTTCCAGGATCCCGGCGACCACTTCCTCGACCTCCGGGTGCAGGATCTTGGCGGCCTGGGCGACCGCGCCGCTGTTCACCGCGAGCCCCTTGACGCTGCGCTTCTTGCCGTTCACGACGTCGACGGTCCATTCGCCGTCGGCGGTGCCGGTGAGCGTGACGGTGACCTCGGGCGCCTTGGGCTTGCGCGCCGCCGTGGCCTTGGCCGGACGCGGCGCCGCCGGTTTCGCTGCGGCGGTGGCCTCGTCGGGCACGGGCGCGAGCGAACGCGGCGCGGCGGGCTTCGGCGCGGCACTCGGCGGAGACGAGGGCTGGGTCACGGGGGTGTCCTTTCGGTTGCTCGGCTCGGGAACGTGGTGCGTGGCGGGCTTGGCGCCGCCGGGCGCAACGGTAGTCCCGCGGGCCGGCTTGGTCAGCGTCACCTCGCTCGGGCCGAACGAGAGCACGTCTTTGGAACCGGTCGGGCGCACCTGCAGGAAGTCGCCGTCGGCCGGGTCACCGAGCGCGACGATCTTGCCGGACTTGCCCTCCTCGATGCCGACGGCCGCAGAGGTGAACCACACCATCGGAGGTTTGCCCTCGGCCAGCTCGCCTGCGATGCGCGCGAGCTCGGCCTCGGACAGTACCGGAGGAGCTGATCGACGGGATGCGGACTTGGTGCTCGGCGAGGACATCGTGGACTCCGGGAGGTTGGTGCGTGCTAGAGCGTGGTGTGCCCCTGATGATGCCGCACCCCACCGACAAGTTCCGGCCGAGGCCGTGGACCGGCCCCCAAAACCAGCCCCGGGAGCGGATTCTGGAGGCCGAGGACCTCAGCCGCGGGTGGCGTTGCCGTGGATGCTCGGACGGATGTTGGCGCGCACGGCGGCCACATCGGGGTAGCCGTTGACGGCCAGCAGCAGGTCGGCCTCGGCGGCGTAGGCCCGCAGCAGATGCACCAGACCGCGTACCCCGCCCAGAGCCAGCGCGTAGACGTAGGGCCTGCCGATACCGACCATCGTCGCACCGAGTCCGAGCGCCTTCACCACGTCGGCTCCCGAACGCACGCCGGAGTCGAACAGCACCGGCACCCGGCCGTCACACGCGGCGGCGACCTCGGGCAGGGTTTCCAGCGCGCTGAGCCCGCCGTTGGCCTGGCGGCCACCGTGATTGGAGCAGTAGATGCCGTCGGCGCCGAGGTCGATGGCCCGGCGCGCGTCGTCGGGATGGGAGATGCCCTTGAGGATCAGCGGCAGGTCGGTGAGTGAGCGCAGCCAGGTCAGGTCGTCCCAGGTCAGCGAGTGGCCGAAGGTCGAAACCCAGTGCAGCACAATCATCTTCGGGTCGTCGGAACCGACCATCGCCTGGAACACCGGGTCGCTGGTGTAGTTCTTCAGCACATGGCCACGCAGCTGCGGGAAGTTGCCGCTCGACAGGTCGCGGGGGCGCCAGCCGGGCACCCAGGTGTCGAGGGTGACGGTGATGCCCGCGTAACCCGCGGCTTCGGCGCGGTGCACGAGGCTTTCCGCGAGTTCACGGTTCTTGGGGGTGTAGAGCTGGAAGAACGACGGGGTATCACCCGCGTGCGGGCGCACCTCTTCCAGGGGGTCTTCCATCAGCGTCGAATACATCGCGGGCACACCGGTTTCCGCCGAAGCCTTGGCGATCGCGATGTCACCGTGTCCCTGTTCACCGACCAGACCGATCACGCCGACCGGCGCCAGGAACAACGGACTGGCGAAGGTGTGCCCGAACGCGCTGACGGTGAGGTCGCGTTCGGTCGCGCCCACCAGCATGCGCGGCAGCAGCCCCCAATCGGCGAAGGCTTCGGCATTGCGGCGCTGGGTGAGCTCGTCACCGGCGCCCCCGGCGATGTAATGCAGCAGCGTATCGGGCAGGGCGGCGGTGGCTTTACGCTCGAGAGTGGCGTAGTCCATGGGGAATTCGGGCAGAACACCCCCGAGCGCGGTGAGATAGATCTCGTTCTGATAGTCGGCGAACTGACTCATCGCTGAACTTTCGCACGCGACCCGCCCTCGCGCGCCGCCGGGGCCATGTAAGGTGCGTCATACTCCAACGTAGGCAGCACCTACCCCCAGCAGCGCGTTCCGAGATTGTGAGTGCCCCTGTCGTGACCGTCGTCGAACACTCGGCCGCTCCCGCCGATCCGGATGTAGCACTGGCCGAACGCATCAACTGCGACCGCGTGCGCCACCTGACCCGGCTCGCCCTCGGCCTGTCCCAGGATTCGATGGATCTGCTCACCTCTGTCACCGATCGACTACGCGCCGCCGAAGGCGCGTTACGCGATCCGCTCACCAGCGACCTCGGCTTCGACTGACAACTCCCCCTGAATTCCGAGCGCTCGACGCTCGACAATTTCGGCTCCGCGCCGTAGAGCGCGCAGCCGTGCGCAGGCCCCATCGCGCGGCCCCGTCCCGGCCCCGACTGTGCGGCCGCCTTCCGTTCTGCCCGCGTTATGCGGATGTCTCTCTCGCCCGGCTGCCACGGCACCGTCATACCCTTCAGCAACGATTGTGACTCGGCTCACCAAAAATCGTTGACAAAGCCACACAAGTGGGCATAAAACAACATGAGTACACATTCAGGAACCGGAGGAACCATGTACGCCGAGGAACGGCAACAGGCCATCGCGACCCTCGTCGGGCAGCGCGGTCGCGTCTCCGTCGCCGAACTCGCCGACAAATACGGGGTGACCACCGAAACCGTCCGCCGCGACCTGGCCGTACTCGACCGGCTCGGGCTGATCCGCCGAGTGCACGGCGGAGCGGTCGGGGCGGGCGCGCTCACCACCATCGAGCTGGGCACCGTCGAACGCGACAGCACCCGCGCCGCCGAGAAGGACCGCATCGCCGAACTCGCCCAGCGCTACCTGCCCGCGTCCGGTGGCAGCGTGCTGTTCGACGCGGGCACGACGACCTCGCGGGTCGCAGCCGCCCTGCCGGTCGATCTGGATCTGGTGGCCGTCACCAACTCGCTGCCCGTCGCCACGCGCCTCACCGGGTACGCCGGGGTGCGGACGCATCTGCTCGGTGGGCGCGTGCGCGGTGTCACCCAAGCCGCCGTCGGGGCCGAAACCCTGCGCGTACTCGGTGAATTACGCGTCGACGTCGCGTTCGTCGGCACCAACGCGCTCACCGTTCGGCACGGCCTGTCCACCCCCGACCCGGAGGAGGCCGCCGTGAAACGGGCCATGATCGCGGCCGCCGACCGCGTGGTCGTCGTCGCCGACGCCTCCAAGATCGGACGCGAGGACTTCGTGAGCTTCGGTACCACCGCCGATATCGACGTGCTGGTCACCGACACCGACATACCGCCCGCCGCACACGACGAACTGATCGCCGAGGGAATCGAAGTGGTGCTCGCATGATCGTCACACTGACCGCGAACCCGAGTGTCGACCGGACGGTGACACTCACCGAACCGCTGCGCCCAGGGCAGGTGCACCGCGCGGCGAACGTCACCTCCCAGCCCGGCGGCAAGGGCGTCAACGTGGCACGCGTGCTCACCTCGGGCGGAGTGTCCGCGCTCGCCGTCCTGCCGGGCACCGAGGACGACCCGGTGGTGAGCGGACTGCGCGGCGCGGGCATCGCGTTCCGTGCCGTGCCGACCGTCGGCGCCCCACGGACCAATCTCACGATCGCCGAAATAGACGGCACCACAACGAAAATCAACGAACCCGGTCATCCGCTGCGAGCACCGGAACTCGACGCGCTCGCCAGTGCGCTGGCAGAGGCAGCCGCGGGCGCTTCGTGGATCGTGCTGTCCGGTTCCTTGCCGCCCGGTGTGCCCGTGGATTGGTACGCGCGGCTCGTGGGTGAGCTGTCCGCCACCGGCTCGGCCAGGATCGCGGTCGACACCTCCGAGGCGCCCTTGCTCGCCCTGTTCGACGAACCGGGCTCTGCCGCACCGGATCTCATCAAACCGAACAGCGAGGAGCTGGCCCAGCTCACGGGGCTCGACGCTGTCGACCTCGAGAATCCCACGGCCGCGGCGCAGGCCGCCACGTCACTGATCGAGCACGGCGTCGGTGCCGTGCTCGCCACCCTCGGTGCGGCGGGAGCAGTGCTGGTCACCGCCGAGGGCGCCTGGTTCGCCGGTGCGCCGCCGATCGTCGCGCGCAGCACGGTCGGCGCCGGCGATTCCGCACTGGCCGGGTACCTGCTCGCCGATCTGGCGGGCCTCGACCCGGCCGATCGGCTGCGCGCCGCCGTCGCCTACGGCAGCGCCGCCACCGCGCTGCCCGGGACGGAACTGCCGGGCCCCGCCGACATCCTGCTCGAAGCCGTCATGGCCCACCCGCTCCCGGACGCGCTGCCGAAGGCACTGGGCGACACCGCGACCAGCTGACCTCCCGTTCGATCCCGCTCCACCCGACACCGGAAAGACACGACGATGGCCGATTCGATCATCACCCAAGACCTGGTCACGCTCGACGCCGACTTCGGCGCCGACAAGCAATCGGTCATCACCGCACTGGCAGGCACGCTGGCCGCGCAGGGCCGGGCCACCGACGCGGGCGCCGTCAGCGAAGCCGCGCTGAACCGGGAGGCCCAATCGGCGACCGGATTACCCGGCGGCATCGCGATCCCGCACTGCCGGGCCGCTGCCGTCACCGCCCCCTCGCTCGCCTTCGCCCGTCTCTCTCCCGGGGTCGACTTCGGCGCACCCGACGGACCGGCCGACCTGGTGTTCCTCATCGCCGCCCCCGAAGGCGCGGGCGCGGACCACATGAAGCTGCTGTCGTCCCTGGCCCGGGCGCTGGTCCGCCCTGCCTTCGTCAACGACCTTCGCTCGGCTGTCACGCCCGCCGAGGTTGTCGCGCTGGTCGACGGGGTGATCAATCCCAAGCCTGCGTCCGGCGCTCCCACAGCCGCGGGCGCGGCAGATTCGGCAGCGGGTGCGACCAGTGCCACCGGTGCGAGCTCTGCCGCAGCATCAGCGGCAGCCGGCACGACCGATGCTGTCGGTGCGGGTACGGCCACTGCCTCATCGTCCGACGCGGGAGCGACCGGTGCGGGAGCGACTTCCGCGTCCGGTGGAGATGACTCATCCGATGCCGCCGGTCATGCGGCATCGAGCGGTGACGCGGTTACCCCAGCTGACGCGACGGACCTGAATAAAGCGGCGACGGGTGGTGCGGTGGGTGCCGACGGCACGACTCGTCGAGGCGACGCGAGTGAGACCGCCGGCGCAGGAACACCGATGAAGATCGTGGCGGTCACGGCCTGCCCGACCGGCATCGCCCACACCTATATGGCCGCCGATTCCCTCGCCGCCGCCGCAGAACGGGCAGGCGTCGACCTCGCGGTGGAGACGCAGGGATCCAGCGGTGGGGACAAACTCGATCCGGGAACCATCACCGGCGCCGACGCGGTCATCTTCGCCACCGATGTGGGAGTGAAGGATCGGAGCCGGTTCGCGGGGAAACCGGTCATCGAATCCGGCGTGAAACGAGCCATCAACGAACCGGACACCATGATCGCCGAGGCGGTCGCGGCCGCACGAACCCCCGGCGCCACCATGGTCGGCGGGGCGTCACCCGCGACGGGTGAGACGGCGGCCAAGGGCATCGGGTGGGGTACGCGGCTGCGGCAGATCCTGCTGACCGGCGTGAGCTACATGATCCCGTTCGTCGCGGCGGGCGGTCTGCTGATCGCGTTGAGTTTCCTGCTCGGCGGTTACGAGATCTCCGACAGCGCCAAAGACATCGTGCTGAACAATTCGCTCACCGACCTGCCCGACGGCGGTCTGGCCACCTATTTCGCCGCCGTGCTCAACCAGATCGGTGTGCTCGCGTTCGGCTTCCTCGTTCCGGCGCTGGCCGGGTACATCGCCTTCGCCATCGCCGACCGGCCGGGTCTGGCGCCGGGTTTCACGGCGGGCGCGATCGCCCTCGTCGTCGGCGCGGGCTTCCTCGGCGGCCTCGTCGGCGGTCTGATCGGTGGTTTCGCGGCGCTGTGGGTGAGCAAACTGCCCGTCCCCACGTGGGCGCGCGGACTGATGCCCGTGGTGGTGATTCCGCTGCTGGCCTCGCTGATCGTCGGTGTGCTGATGTTCGTGCTGCTCGGCAAGCCGCTGGCGGCGGTCACCGACGCGCTCACCGACTGGCTCGGCGGTCTTTCGGGTAGTTCGGCGATCGCGCTCGGGGTGATCCTCGGCGTGATGATGTGCTTCGACCTCGGCGGCCCGGTGAACAAGGCGGCCTACTCGTTCGCCGCCGCGGGCCTGTCGGTCACCGACAACACCACCTTGCGGATCATGGCCGCGGTGATGGCGGCGGGCATGGTTCCGCCGCTCGCGATGGCGCTGTCGACCACGCTGCGGCCCCGGCTCTACACCGAGGCCGAGCGGGAGAACGGCAAGGCGGCCTGGCTGCTCGGCGCCTCGTTCATCTCCGAGGGCGCCATCCCGTTCGCCGCGGCCGACCCGCTGCGCGTGCTGCCGTCGATGATGGTCGGCGGCGCGGTGACCGGCGGCATGGTCATGGCCACCGAGGTCACTTTGAGCGCACCGCACGGCGGGATCTTCGTGTTCTTCGCCATCGGCCACGTGCTGTGGTTCATCGTGTCGGTGCTGGCGGGCACCGTCGTCGGCGCCGCCTGCGTCACCCTCGCCAAGGAGTTCACCGGCAAGAAGTCACCCGCTCTGGCCACCGCGTAAGTCCCCCTCGCACAACGTCACCTCGGACAACAAGGAGAAACCATGCCAAGCACCACCGTCACCGTCGGCTCCTCGGTCGGCCTGCACGCGCGCCCCGCCGCCCTGATCGCGGAAGCGGTCGGCGCGGCGGGTGTGCCCGTCACCATCGCGCTCGCGGGCGGTGATCCGGTCGATGCCGGGTCGGCGCTGATGATCATGACCCTCGGCGCGGGTCAGGGCGCGGAGGTCGTCATCAGCTCCGACGATCAGCCGACGCTCGACAAGATCGCGGAACTGGTGGCCAGCGACCTCGACGCCTGACCACCCGCCCTACCGCCGACGGCGCCGACTCCCACCAGGGGCGGCGCCGTCGGCTTTTGCCGCACGGCCACGGTCAGGGGCACTCCCGCGGCGCCGGTGTCCCGGTCAGCCGGGCATCCATCCACTCCATCGCACCGGGCCAACCTGCCATCATCCCGAGGCTGTGTTCGGTGGGCAACGACCGGAAGACCACCTGCGTATCGCCGGCGCAGTGCCGCCTGGCGACGGCGAGGCCCTGCTCCGGTGGTACGCCGAAATCGAATTGGCCGTGATAGATGTACAGCGGCGCGTCGGCGGTGCGGCCGCTCAGGTCGGTGCGTGTGAAGATCTCCCGGATCGCGTCGGAGGCGAGCGGGTTCGGTGGTGACATCCCGACGTCCACCGGCAGGCCGAGCAGACCGAGCGGACCGTTGCTGTCGCCGCAGAGGTCGCGGATCGGCGAGGTCGCCACCCACTGACCGAGATGGTTCAGCTGGGCGAGCAGGGCGGGGTGTTCGCGGGCGACGGCGAAGCCCGCGGCCATCAGGATTCCGGAGGCGAAGCTGCCGTTGAAGCGGGCGGCGATGGCGGGGTAGTCGCTGATCAGCCCACCCATGGCGACCCCGGCGAGCGCGTCGCCCAGTTCGGGCGCGTATTCGGGTTGCAGCACGGCGGCGCCGTAGGCGGCGATCGCGCCGCCGGAGTATCCGCCGACGGCGAACCGGCTGTCGCCGAATACCTCGGGGCGCACCGCGCGCACCGCGCGGATCGCGTCGAGCACCGCGTGCCCGGCGACCGTGGGTTCCGCGTACGCCATCAACGGTCCCTCGTGATCGGGCACGAGTACCGCATGGCCCCGGTCCAGCGCCCAGGCCATCGTCGGTGGGAAGAGGTCGCCCATGTTGAATTTCGGGTGTGCACCGTGGGCGAGCCCGTATCCCGGCGTGCAGGACGCGCCGAGCGAGTTGATCGGCAGTGCGTTGACCACCACCTGTCTGGTCGTTCCGGACGGGGGCGCAGCGGTGGGAATGAGCAGGGTCGCGGTCGCGAAGGACGGCGCACCGCGCGAGTCGGTCGTGCGGAACTTCAGCAGCACGGCCTGCTGGATCGGCACGACCGCGAACGGCGCCGCCGTGGCCGTCACATCGCGCTGTTCGATGATCTCGCCCGGGCGCCGGTCCGCGAGGTCGGCGGGCCACGCGTCGAACAGGGGGTCGCCGGTGGGGGTCGCGCGGGTGGCTTGCCACAGGGCGGCGACGTCGGCGGGCATGTCCTTGACCAGCTGTGTGGACGCCGCGGGCAGCGAGGGGGCCGGCAGGACGTCGTCGACCAGCGACGGCCCTGCCCAGGCCGGGGCTGCCGTGATCGCCGCCGCGACGGCGAGCGCGGTGATCGCGCAGGTTCGCAAACTACCGGGCCGCGACATGTGGTCCCTCCCCAGGAGCATCAGCCGAAGCGCGGGGCGGTCGACCCCACGCGGCCATCGAGGCCGTCTCGAACCTATGCCGGGGAATCCCTGGGGAACACGGTGTCGGCTGCGCCCTTGTACATGTCACCGACGGTGAACAGCGGGAACGGTGACGGTCAACAGGGTCGCAAGACTCAGCCGTCCGGCGCCTGGACAAAAAAAGAAGACGGTCCTGACCGTTTGGTCAGGACCGTCTTCGTTTGTAGCGGGGACAGGATTTGAACCTGCGACCTCTGGGTTATGAGCCCAGCGAGCTACCGAGCTGCTCCACCCCGCGTCGGTGAATACAACATTACACAGGGGTTAGCGTAGATGCCAAATCGTCAGGTCAGGCCGGGTTTTTCGCGGTTGCGGAGCGATCTTCGCGAACATGGGGTCGTCGACAGAGCGCTCAATTGTGATGACCATCACCCGAATCTGGTCAAACCCGGACCGGACATCTGGATCGGTGACCGGGATCACTATTTCGCCGTGATCTCGGGCACATAACGGTGCGATCACAAACCACTCGGCACTTATGTATTCCCGCCGGATACGCGGCATAAACCTCGAAAAGACAACTGTTCCAATCACACAATGTGTCCGTTATCAAGATGTGATCGGCGCGCAATTCTTGGTTAGCGTCTCCCCCATGACTGAAACCCGGAAATTCCGCACCCGTGCCCTCGGCGTCGCCGCCGTCACCGGCGCCCTGGTTGCCGTTCCGTTCAGCCTCGCCACCGGCACCGCCTCCGCCGCCGCCCACAACTGGGACGGCGTCGCCCAGTGCGAGAGCGGCGGCAACTGGGGCATCAACACCGGCAACGGTTACTACGGTGGCCTGCAGTTCTCGCAGAGCACCTGGGCTGCCAACGGCGGACAGGGCTCGGCCCACACCGCGAGCAAGGAAGAGCAGATCCGCGTCGCGGAGAACGTGCTCGCCACCCAGGGTGTCGGCGCATGGCCGCACTGCGGCAAGTACCTCCAGGCCGCCGAGCCCGAGCACATCCCGGCCCCGATCGAAGAGCCTGCCGTCGAGCTGCCGGTCGAGCTGCCCGCCGAGGCCCCCAGCGAGGTGCGCGCCGCCGTCGACCAGGCGACCGCCGCGGGCCGCGCCCTGGCCGAGCAGTACGGTGTCGCCGGTCAGTACCAGGACCTGCTCAACGCCAACGCCCCGCTGATCGCACAGATCGCCGGCTGATCCACTCGTTTCCCCCTGCAGCAAGAAGGCCCCGCCGAGTCCGGCGGGGCCTTCTTGTGTCGCGGACCGTTACCGGCCGCCCGCGTCCTGGTAGGCCTGCACGGCCTTGTCCAGTTCCTCGAGCGCCTTACCGAAATCGGCGAAGTTGCCCGTGCGCATCGCGGTGCGCACCGCCTCGATCTTGCGGCTCAGCTCGGCCGCAGCGGCTTCCTGAGTCGGCGTCGACGGGGTGCCCGTCGCGGGCGGCGGCGGAACGACGCCACCGGCGGGCGGAGTCGAGCCCTGGTCGACCGGCGGGGTCGCCCCCGGTTTCGGCTTCACCGACGGGTCGCCGCCGAACGGTGTCGCCAGCGAACCGGCGCCCGGGATCACCTGATTGAGCGCATCGGCCAGGGTCGCCGCGTAACCCACCTTCACACCGCCACCGGAGTCGCGGTAGCTCACCAGCACGCGCAGCAGCTGCGGGAACGTCGACGAACCGGTGTTGCGTTCGTTGTAGAACGGTTCCACGTACAGGATGCCGCCGTCGGCCACCGGCAGGGTGAGCAGATTGCCGTAGCGGATCTTGTTCGAGTTCGACAACAGCGTCTTCTCCCGTGACACCGCGTCGGCGGTGGTCATCGAGTTCTGCGTCTGCTGCGGACCCTGCGTCTGCGTCTCGCCCGGTAGCTGCAGCACCGTGAACTTGCCGTAACCCTCCGGATCCGACCGCACCGAGATGTAGGCCGAGAGGTATTCACGGTTGTAGCCGACCATCGGCGAGGTCAGATTGAACACCGGCCGGTTCGTCTTCGGGTCGCCCAGCAGCACGTAGTACGGCGGCTGTTTGAAGTTGCCGCCCTCGATCGTGGGATCGCTCGGCACCGACCAGAAGGCGTTGTTGGTGAAGAACTCGCGCGGGTTGTCCACGTGGTACTTGGTGAGCATCTCGCGCTGCACCTTGAACAGGTCTTCCGGGTAGCGGAAGTGGGCGCGCAGTTCCGCCGAGATCTCGCTCTCGGGCTTCACCGCGTCCGGGAAGACACCCTGCCAGGCGTTGAGCACCGGGTCGTTGGTGTCGGTCTCGTACAGGGTGACGGTGCCGTCGTAGGCGTCGACGGTGGCCTTCACCGAGTTGCGGATGTAGCTGACCTCCTTGCGCGGGATAGCCCGGCCGGTCTTCTTGTCGATGCTGTCCTCGACCGCGCCGTCGAGCGAGGTCGACTGCGCGTAGGGGTACTTGTCGAGGGTGGTGTAGGCATCGACGATCCACACGATGCGCTCACCGACGACCGCCGGGTAGGCGTTGCCGTCGGTGGTCAACCACGGCGCCACCTTCTGCACCCGGTCGCGCGGCGACCGGTTGAACAGGATCTTGGAGTCGTCGCTGATCGCCGAGGAGAACAGGATGTTGCGCTCGGCGTACTTGGCGGCGAAGGCCAACCGGTTGAACCAGTTGCCCACCGGCACGCCGCCGCTGCCGTCGTAGGTGAATTGCGCGGTGTCGGAATCGTATTCGCGCGGCGCCTCACCCTCGGCCGCGCCGACGATGGCGTAGTCGGGGTCGGTCTGGGAGATCAGTTCGCCGAAGTAGATGCGCGGCTGGTCGACCTTGATCTGCTGCTTGTCCTTCTCGGTGAACAGGTCGCTCACCGTGAACAGCGGATACCCCGAGTCGCTGCCACCCGATGCGCTCTGCGCGTCGGACTGCGGCTTGTTCACGCGGTTGGCGGGTGCGGCGACGAAACCGTTGCCGTGGGTGTAGACGGTGTGCTGGTTGATCCAGTCCTTCTGGTTACCCGACAGTGCCGCCGGATGCAGCTCGCGCGCGGCGACGATGTAGTCCTGCAACTCTCCGTTGACGTTGTAGCGGTCGATGTCGAGCGACTCCGGGAAGCCGTAGAAGTTCTTGCGCTGCTGCAGCTGGGTGAACGTGGGCGAGAGGATGTTCGGGTCGAGCAGCCGGGCATTGCCGATGGTCGCCGCGTCGGCGGGGACCTCGAGCGGGCTCTTCGTGCTCACACCCTGGTAGTCGCGATACTCGACCTTGTCGTCGGTGATGCCGTAAGCCTCGCGCGTGGCCTGGATATTGCGCTCGATGTACTGGCTTTCCTTCTCGGCGGCGTTGGGTCGCACCGAGAACTGCTCCACGACCATCGGCCACACCGCCCCGACCAGGATCGAGGAGAGCACAAGCAGCGCCGCCGCCATCGCCGGCACCCGCAGATCGCGCAGCACGATGCCGGCGAAGAACGCGATCGCGCAGATCACCGCGATGGACAGCAGGATCAGCTTGGCAGGCAGTACCGCGTTGATGTCGGTGAACGACGGACCGCTGAAGGTGGGTTCCTTGCGTGTGCTCGACAGCAGGTCGTACCGGTCGAACCAGTACGCCACGGCCTTGAGCAGCACGAAGATCCCGGCGATCACGGCCAGCTGCACCCGCGCGGCACGGGTGAGCGCGCCCTCGCGTCCGGCCAGGCGCAGCCCGCCGAACACGTAGTGGGTCACCAGGTTCGCGAAGAACGCGATGACAACCGCGACGAACAGCCAGTTCAGCACCATCCGGTAGAACGGCAGGTCGAAGGTGTAGAAGCCGATGTCGAGATGGAACTGCGGGTCCTGCTGACCGAAGTCGCCGCCGTGCAGGAACATCTGCACCGTCGCCCAATTCGACTGCGCCACCAGGCCCGACAGCAGGCCGAGCAGCACCGGGATGCCGATGCCGAACCAGCGCAGTCGCGCCATCACGGTGGTGCGGTAGCGCGCGATCGGATCGTTGGGCCCGGCGACCGGCACGAACACCGGACGCGAACGGTAGGCGAGCAGCAGCGCCGCCCACACCACGAGCCCGACGAACAGGCCGATCACGACGAACAAGATGAATCTGGTGCGCAACACGCCCAGATACACACTGCGATAGCCGACCTCGCCGAACCACAACCAGTTGGTATAGGCGTCGGTGAGGCGGGGCCCGAGCAGCAGCAGCGCCGCGAGGACGACAGCCGTCACCAGCAGCACACGGCTGCGTCGGGACAACGAAGGTAAGCCGGTGGGGGGCCGCATGCCCACGGTGCCACTCTCCATGCTCCGGCGGTTCCGCGACCGATTCCGGGCGCGGACACCGCAGTCCGATGTTGCGGGTGATCCTGTTCGGGATCGTTGGCGCCCACTCTACGGAAATCGGACACCGTGCAAGCGGCAGGGCCGAAAATGATTGGATGGTCGGGTGACCGATGACGAGCACGCCGAAGTTCTCCTCGCCCGCTGTGTGCGCGAGGTCGTCGAGTTCGCCGACGCCGAGGGCTGGGGCAATCCGCCGCAGATGTTCGCGTTGGTGCCGACCGCCGACCTGGCCGCGGCCGAACCGGATCTGCAGGATCAGCTCGACGACGGCAGCGAACTGACACCGGTGGCCCAGGAAGCCTTCCCCGACGACATCACCGGCGGTTCGATGGCGCTCGACGAATTCCTGGCCACCACCACCTGGCCGCCCGCGGTCGAGGGCTGCGTGCTCGTCCAGGAGATCGTGGTGCTGCCGCCGGACGCGGAGAGCGATCTGGACGAGGCGCTCGTTCCGCTGCTCGCCGACGACGAAGCCGCCGACGCCGCCGGGCGCGCCGCCGCCCACGCCCACCCGGGCCGCCGCGATGCCCGCCTCATCGCGGGCGTGTTGCGCCAGGGCGCGTCGCTGTGCCTGCTGCAGATCCGCCCCGAGGACGACGACGGCTTCGGCGACCTCGACCTGCGCACCTACCCGAACCTGGCACCGGGCCTCGTCGAGGCCCTGCACCACACTCTCGAGTGATCGACCGCGGCGCCGGCCACCATGTCAACTGCAGCTGAGGGGTTCGCGGCCCGCTTCGATGTCGGACAGGGCGGTGATCGCGGTGTCGAGGGTGTCGACCTTCACCAGTCGCAGCCCCTCCGGGATGCGCTGAGCTGCCTCGTTGCAGTTGGCGGCGGGCACGAGGAAGGTTTCGGCGCCCGCCTCACGCGCGGCGATCATCTTGTACTGGATGCCGCCGATCGGGCCGACCTTGCCCTCCTGGTCGATGGTTCCGGTGCCCGCGACGAACTTGCCGCCGTTGAGTTCACCGGGTGACAGCTTGTCGATCAGGGCGAGGCTGAACATGAGCCCGGCCGAGGGACCGCCGATGTCGGCGAGGTTGAACTCCACCTTCAGCGGCGGACGCCCGCCCTCGCCCAGGCCGATGCCCAGGTAGCCTTTTTCGCCGTCGTCGGGGCGCGCGGCCAGGGTGATGGGAGTGGTCTGTTCGACGTCGCCGCGGCGGTAGACCACGCGGATGACGTCGCCGGGACGCTTGGTGCCGACCAGGTCGATCACTTCCTGCGGTGCGGTGATGGGCTTGCCATCGATGCTGATGATCTGATCGTCGGCGGCGAGGATGTCCTTGGCCGGGCCGTCCTCGACGACACCGCGCACCAGGACCACCGTCGGCAGCTTCAGGTGGTGCAGCGCGGCGACCTCGGCATTGCTCTCGGAGTCCTTGAAGTCCTGCTGGTTGGACTTGTCCACCTCTTCGCGCGACACGCCGGGCGGGTACACCTCGGCGCGCGGGACGAGTCCGTGCTCACCGCTCACCCAGAAGCCGAACGCTTCGAACAGGTTCAGCTCGTCGCGCACCGAAACGGTGGTCATATTGAGCTGACCGGTGGTCGGATCGAGGGGTGCGCCCGTGACGTCGACCACCTGCTTACCGTCGACCTGGCCGAGGGTGTCGAAGGTGGGGCCGGGGCCGAGTGCGACGAACGGGACGGTGACCACACTGCCGACCACGCCGAGCACGAGGACGGGTACCAGGGCCACGATCAGGGTGAGGATCCGACGATTCACTCCGACCACAGTAGTGATCACCTTCGCCGGGCGACGGCAGTGCCACGCTTTTGCGCCGTCGGGCCCGCCGAGGATTTCGCGATGCGCGAACACCGTGGACCGGCAGGTCCCGCGTAACGTAAGAGGCATGAGCGATCTCCCCTTCGGCTTCTCGAACCGCGACGACGACGAGTCCGGTAAGCGTCGCGACGAGGCGAACGGACCCGGCGGATCGGATCCGTTCGGTTTCGGGGCGGGCGGCACGGGCGGTTTCGACCCGTCGCAGCTGGGTCAGATGCTGACCCAGCTCGGCCAGATGATCAGCGGCATGAGCCAGGGTGGCGCCCCCGGCGGCGCCCAGTCCGGCCCGGTCAACTACGACGTGGCCAAGCGGCTGGCGCGTCAGCAACTCGGTGCCACCGTCGCACCGATCGCCGCGAAGACCTCCTCCGCCGTCGCCGACGCGGCGCACCTGGCCGAGCTGTGGCTCGACGGTTCGACCGTCCTTCCGGCAGGTGCGAGCAAGACCGTGGCCTGGACGGCCAACGACTGGATCGAGGAGACGCTGCCCACCTGGAAGCGCCTGTGCGACCCGGTGGCCGAGCAGATCTCGGGCATGTGGACCGCGCAGTTGCCCGAGGAGGCCAAGCAGTTCGCCGGTCCGATGGTCGGCATGCTCGGTCAGATGGGCGGGCTCGCGTTCGGTTCGCAGCTGGGCCAGGCGCTCGGTCAGCTGGCCAAGGAGGTGCTCACCTCCACCGATATCGGTCTGCCCCTCGGACCGGCCGGAACCGCCGCGCTGCTGCCGAGCGCGATCGCCTCGTTCAGCGAGGGACTCGAGCAGCCCGAGAGCGAGATCATGGTGTTCCTCGCCGCGCGGGAGGCCGCGCACCAGCGGCTCTTCGCGCATGTGCCGTGGCTGCGTCAGCAGGTGCTCGGGGCGGTCGAGGCGTACGCGCGCGGCATCAAGATGGACTTCTCCGCGCTGGAGGACGCCGCGCAGAACATCGATCCGATGATGCTCAGCGATCCGTCCAAGCTGGAGGAACTGCTCTCGCAGGGCACCTTCGAACCGCAGACCACGCCCGAGCAGAAGGCCGCGCTGGAACGGCTGGAGACGCTGCTGGCGCTGATCGAGGGCTGGGTCGACGTGGTGGTCGCCGACGCGGTCGGCGAGCGTTTGCCCGGTGCGACGGCGCTGTCGGAGACGCTGCGTCGTCGCCGCGCGACCGGTGGGCCCGCCGAGCAGACCTTCGCGACGCTGGTCGGTCTCGAGCTGCGACCGCGCAAGGTGCGTGAGGCCTCGGCGCTGTGGCGCAGGCTCACCGACGACGCGGGCATGGAGCGTCGCGACGGAGTGTGGGCACACCCCGACCTGCTGCCCGATTCCACCGACCTCGACTCCCCCGCCGGGTTCATCGACTCCGTGATCGGCGGCGGCACAGGCGCTTTCGACGATCCACTGGCCCAGCTCGCCGAGACCGAGGCCCGCGAGCGCGACCAGGCGCAGCAGGACGAGAAGAAGTCCGACGACACCGGCGACGACCCGGACTCCGACCACTCGTGACGGTGCGCGACCACCGGCGGTGAACAACTTTCCGTCGGCGGTTGCGCGACACGGCTTTTCGGCGTGGCGTCGTCTCGAATCGCCGTGACGACGGGCGGAACATCGTCTGTTCACAAGGTGAGATCGCCGAAACGACACGCCCAAAACCTGTGGATAACTGGGCTTTCGGGCCCTGGTCGCATTCCAGGCGATGCCGATACTTCTGGCATGACGACCACAACACCACTGCGCGGCCCGATGCTGCACCCGAGGGTGACCACCCTGGTCCGGCCATCGGGCACGGTGCAACTGGGCTGGGACCCCGAACGCGCGCTCGTCCTCGAGACCACCGAGCTCGACACCGGCACGGTGCTCGCCTTCCTCCGGCTGCTCGACGGTCTGCAGTCCCGGCCGCAGATCATCTGGCGCGCCGGAGAATTCGGTATCTCCCCCGATCGCACCGTCGCGTTGCTCACCGCGATCGACCGGGCGGGCCTGCTGCTGCAACCCGAGCGCAAACAGGCCAAGATCCGGTCGATCACCGTGCACGGGCTCGGCCCGTTGTCGGACGCGGTGACGATCGGGTTGCGCCGCATGGGTTTGCGGCCCTCTCGATCGCGCACGTTCCGCCCCGAGGTGGTGGTCGGTGCCCCCGGTTGCGATCTGGTGGTACTCACCGACGCGCTGATGATCGACCCGCGCCTGTCGGTCGACCTGGTGTTGCGCCGGGTGCCGCACCTGCAGGTGCGGGTGCGCGACGGTATCGGCGTCGTCGGTCCCCTCGTCCTACCCGGTCAGACCAGCTGTCTGCGGTGTGCCGACCTCACCCGTGCGGGCCTCGACCACGACTGGCCGCACCTGGCGGCGCAACTGCTGGGCCGCACCGGCCACGCCTCCCCCGCCGGCGTGGCGGCGACCGCCGCACTGGCGCTCGGCGAGCTGGAAGCCATCGTCGAATGCTCACCGCGACGACGACCCGCGACCCTGGACGCCACCATGGAACTCGACCTCGATTCGCACGAACTGCACCGCAGACCGTGGCCACCGCACACGGAGTGCGGCTGCCGGACACTGGCCGGTCATCGCGCGGAGGTGGCCCGATGATCGCCGGTGTGAGCATTCCCATGGCACAGCGGCCGCAGGTTCGGCCATGATGGGTAGCGTGTCCGAGATCGTGCGCCGCAGCTCAAGCCGCAATGCCAAGTTGGCCAAAATTCCGCTCGGCATCGCGGGGCGAGCCGCCGTCGGGTTCGGCAAGAAGCTCGTCGGGGGTGACAAGCAGCAGATCAACGCCGGATTGAACCAGAAGGCCGCCGAGCAGTTGTTCGCCGTGCTCGGTGAACTCAAGGGTGGCGCGATGAAGTTCGGCCAGGCCCTGAGTGTGATGGAAGCCGCCGTGCCGGAGGAATTCGGTGAGCACTATCGCGAGGCCCTCACCAAGTTGCAGGCCGCCGCACCGCCGATGCCGATCGAAACGGTGCACCGGGTCCTGGACCAGCAGCTCGGCACCAAGTGGCGTGATCGTTTCCAGTCCTTCGACGACACCCCCGCCGCGTCGGCCAGCATCGGTCAGGTGCACCGGGCGGTGTGGTCGGATGGGCGCGCGGTGGCGGTGAAGGTGCAGTACCCCGGTGCCGACGAGGCGCTGCGTGCCGACCTGAAGACACTGTCGCGGATGTCGGGTCTGCTGGCGTCGGTGATCCCCGGCGCGGACGTGAAGCCGCTGCTCGCCGAGATCACCGAACGCACCGAGGAAGAGCTCGACTATCGCATCGAGGCGGCCAACCAGCGCCGCTTCGCCGCCGCCTTCGACGGGCACCCGCACATCGTGGTCCCCAAGGTCGTGGCGGGTGCGCCGAAGGTGATCGTCACCGAATGGCTGGACGGCACACCGGTCTCGGCGCTGATCAAGGCGGGCGCCGAGGACCCGGAAGGCACCCGCGCGCAACGCAATCGGATCGCCGAGTTGATGGGCACCTTCCACTTCTCCTCCCCCGAGCTGGCCGGCCTGCTGCACGGCGACCCCCATCCGGGTAACTTCCTCGTGCGCCCCGACGGCAAGCTGGCGGTCCTCGACTTCGGTGCCTGCGCTCCGATGCCCGACGGCTTTCCCCGCATCCTCGGCGAGATGCTGGCGCTCGCGGTCGCCGAGGACCACGAGGCCCTCACCCGGCTGCTCTACGAGCACGGCTGGGTGATTCCGGGTCGCAAGGTGACGCACGAGGAGATCGAGGCCTACCTGCGCCCGTTCAGCGACCCGATCCGCACCGACACCTTCCACTTCACCAGGGCCTGGATGCAGCGGGTCGCGGGCAAGGCGTCGGAATTCTCCAGTCCGGAGATGAAAACCGCTCGGGCGCTGCAACTTCCGGCGGAATATGTGATGGTCTTCCGGGTACTCGGCGGCTCCGTCGGCATCCTCGCCCAGCTCGACGCGGAACTGGGTTTCATGCGGCTTGTCCGCACCTGGGTGCCCGGCTTCCCGGCGGAGCAAGCCTCCTAGCCGCACAGAACAAACGAACCGCCCACCGACGCACGGTGAGCGGTTCGCTTGCGGTACAACCCTTTTCCCGGGTTCATGCGGTGTTCATGCGGCATGTTCGGGCGGCCTACGTGGTTACACTCCGCTGCCGCCTCCGGCCGCTGACCGCTCATGCCGGGATCGCGACCTTGCGCGGGCGACCGCGCGGGCGCTTGCGGGCGATCACGACACCCTGGTCGAAGATCTCACCGCCCCAGACACCCCACGGCTCACCGCGGTCGATGGCCGCCGTCAGGCAGCCCTTACGGATCGGGCAGGAGGCGCACAGCTGCTTGGCCTGCTCGAGATCGGTGGGGCTCTCGGCGAACCACAGATCGGGGTTTCCGGCCCGGCAGGGCAGGGTCTTGGTGGTGACCTCACGGACGCGAGGGGTCTGCGCCACGGTTCGGCATGTCACGTCAGTAGTGGCCGTCGGCCAGTCCTGGGCGGTGAACACGTCGTTCTCCTTCAGCTCGTTGCAGCGGTCGTGGTGTTCGGTGTGCGAACCCGGAGCCTGCGGCTGAGGAGCCGAAAACAATGGCCACGGATTTCGCTTCTCGCGATCCGTGGCCAGGAGGTCTAGGGAGGAATTCCTACCTAGTTCGACATCTGTGTCGAGACCTGAGCACGGTCGCTGGGTGGACGCGGAGGCGGGTTGCGCCGCCGAAGATCGCCGGTGCATATCCGGCCTCATCGGCGAACGTGTCTGCCGATGCCGGAACGGCGGTCGGCTGCCAACCCACAATGGGCTTGTCCTGGAGACGAACAGGGCTGTGCTGATGCATGACAGTCATCGGGACAGCGTTGGTATCGACGCCGGACAGACCGGTCCCCTGCAGAGCGAGGACCCCCCGGGAGGCGGACACCATGAATTCGTTCACCAGGTCGCGATTGCCCATCGCGACGAATGCGGTGTTGCTGTTCATCTGACTGCCTCCCTCCTGAACTCGTGTGCTGATAGTTTCCGCGCGCCGAGATCACTCTCGGTGCGTGCTGTCCACCATAGGCAAAGATCGATAAGCGAACAACCTATTTTCTACCTGGGGTTTTGTGTCTTTGCCCGCATCCGCGACGCGACAATCGCGAGCACGTCGGCGCCGTACTGCTCGATCTTCTTCGGGCCGATGCCCGCGATAGCCGCCAGCCCCTTGTCGTCGGCGGGGAGCTGTTCGGCGATGGCGGTGAGGGTGGTGTCGGTGAACACCACGAAGTCGCGCACGCGCAGGACCTCCGCCTTCTCCGCGCGCCACTCCTGCAGGGCCGCGAGCAAGTCGGCGTCGAGTTCGGCCGGGCAGCGCCTGCAGCGGCCGAGCATCGAGGCGTAGGTGCCGATCAGCGGTTTCGCGCAGACCCGGCACAGCGGGCGTTTGCCGTCGGCGTCCTTGGGACCCGTGGCCGTCGCGGCGATGCGCGAGGCGGGCGAGTCGTCGGGGACGAGGCCATTGAGGAACCGGGAACGCCTGCGCACCCGTCGGCCGCCCTCGGCGCGGGCCAGCGACCACGAGACCATGAGGTGTTCGCGCGCGCGGGTAACACCCACGTAGAGCAGCCGGCGTTCCTCTTCCAGGCCTGCCTGGTCGGCCGGGCTGCCGTCGTCGCCGAGCACGTGCTGGATCGGGAGCGTGCCGTCGCTGACGCCGACGAGGAACACCGCATCCCATTCCAGGCCCTTGGCGGCATGCAGCGACGCCAGCGTGACGCCTTCGACGGTCGGCGGGTGTTTGGCCTCGGCGCGGGTGGCGAGCTCGCGAAGCAGACCGGTGAGGTCGATCTCGGGGTCGTGGCCGACGAGTTCCTCGGTGAGCTGTACCAGCGCGAGCAGCGCCGACCAGCGTTCCTTGGCCTGGGCGCCGGCGGGTTCCTCGGCGGTGAGTCCGACCGAGGCCAGCTCCGCGCGGACAAGCGTGATGAGCCCGCCGCCGCTGCGCGCCTCGTCGGGCAGGTCGTCGCGGGTATCGGCCTGGCGCAGCTTCTGTACGGCCTGGCGCACCTCTTGGCGCTGGAAGAACCCTTCGCCGCCGCGCACCTGGAACGGGATACCGCGCTCGTTGAGCGCCTGTTCGAACGGTTCGGACTGGGCGTTGATCCGGTAGAGCACCGCGATCTCGGCTGCCGGTGTGCCCGCGGCGATCAGCTTCTTGATCTTGCCCGCGACGGCCGCGGCCTCGGCGGGCACATCGGGGTACTCGGCGAATTCGGGTTCCGGGCCGTCGGGTCGCTGCCCGACGAGCGCCAGCCGCGTGCCCGCGATGCGGCCGCGCGCGGCCCCGATCACCCGATTGGCCAGCGACACCACCTGCGGGGTGGAGCGATAGTCGCGTTCGAGCCGGATGACGGTGGCGTCGGGGAAGCGGCGGGAGAAGTCGAGCAGGTAGTTGGGGGTGGCGCCGGTGAAGGAGTAGATGGTCTGGTTGGCGTCACCGACGACGGTGAGGTCGTCGCGCTCGCCGAGCCAGGCGTCGAGCACCCGCTGCTGCAGCGGCGTGACGTCCTGGTACTCGTCGACGACGAAACTGCGGTACCGGCCGCGGAATTCGTCGGCGACAGCCGGGTAGTCCTCCAGCGCGGCGGCGGTGTGCAGCAGCAGGTCGTCGAAGTCGAGCAGCAGGCCGTCGGCGGAGGTCTTCGCCGACTCGTACCCGGCGTAGACCTGGGCCACCCGGGTGACCTCGACGGGGGCGTCGCGGTGGTATTTCGCGGCGGCCGCCGGATAGTCCTCCGGGGCGATCAGCGAGGCCTTGGCCCACTCGATCTCGCTGAGCAGGTCGCGGATCAGTTCGGTCGAGCTGCCCAGCCCCGCCCGGTTGGCGGCCTGCGCGACCACGGGGAACTTGCTGTCGAGCAACCGCCACGGCACATCGCCCACGACCTGTGGCCAGAAGTACCGCAGCTGGCGCAGCGCCGCCGCGTGGAAGGTGCGTGCCTGCACCTGCCCGGCGTCACCGCCGAGGCCCATCGCCCGCAGCCTGCCGCGCATCTCCCCCGCGGCGCGCGCGGTGAACGTCACCGCCAGGACCTGGTCGGCCTTCACGTGACCGCCCGCGATCAGGTGTGCGATGCGATGGGTGATGGTCCTGGTCTTGCCGGTACCCGCCCCCGCGAGCACACACACCGGTCCCCTCGGTGCCCGCACCGCGGCGGCCTGTTCCGGGTCGAGGGCGGCGAGATCGAGTGCTGACACGGCCACCATCATGACAGCGCCCGCCGACAAGAACCCGGCCGGAACACCAGGGCCGGTCGAGACGTTGCACATCGCGTGAGCGAAACAACCCCTGACCTGACGATGTACTCCACCACCTGGTGCGGCTACTGCCGCCGCCTCAAGACCCAGCTCGACGAGGCGGGCATCACCTACACGGTGATCGACATCGAAGAGGACCCCGCCTCGGCCGATTTCGTCGGCAGCGTCAACAACGGCAACCACGTGGTCCCGACGGTGAAATACCGCGACGGTTCCACGGCGACCAACCCCACGCTCGCCCAGGTGAAGCAGGCCCTAGCTCGGTCTTAGGAGCGCTGGCGCGCTCGAGTTCGCGGCCCCACCGGTCCCGACGATCAGGCACCGTTGCTTGCTCCTTCGTCGCGTACGCAACGGCACCTGATCGTCGGGACGGCCG
>NZ_JBSGIJ010000029.1:0-54134 GCF_053605015.1 Nocardia sp. NPDC003979 | reverse complement strand
TCGGACTGGCGCCGCCGACGCCAACACCAAGCACGGTTATCCCACTACCGGCGACGAGGGTACTTGCTGACCTAAGTGCCGTTGCAGTACTAAGCCCCCGGCCCACGCCTCGGTGGTGCTGGTAATCGTTCGTGGCAGGTCAGAAGCAGATGATCGAACGCGGTCGCGGTCTGTACCGAGGCCGCGTCACAGAGGTAGGGGTCGAACGCGCCGACTACTCGCCTAAACCGGCGCGTTCTCGATCGCTGCGACTTCCCGGGTAGTTGCAGGATCTGCCGGGGACTGTACCCGCTACAACTTTCCTAAAACGATGGAGCCGACTTCGTCGCTCCTGATTCCCCAGAGGAGTCGCCTGCGGATCTTGACGAGAGGACGGTGGGATGACCTCAACGCCTCCGAATCCTGAGTGTCCGCAGCTGCGTTGGGACGCGGACTGATGATTGTGCGGAGGTATTCGAAGCCGACCGCATCCGTGGACACGGTATGTGAGTGCTCTTGACAGTCGCTCGTGGCATCGCGAGTGCCGCACGGCTCGGGGTCCTCGGGTGGGTACGCCCGTGGTGGCGGGCTCCCGAATGTGGTTGGGCTGGTTCGGTTCCCGAATCCGACAGCGTTCGTTGCAATGCCGGATCCGATCGCGATTCACCCACGCGTAGCGGCGGCTGGGGAAGGCTGAGTGCAGCGAACCATGATTCGTGTGCGAGGAGTTGCGTAGTCCACTCGCGCACGCCCAATCGAAGCATGAGTGACGCAAGTTACGTATATTACCGCTTTTGGAATAAAAACCGCCCGAAAAGCGACGAAGGTGGGCAAGAGGGGACTCGCATACAGATTCCGGATCAAAGGGCGGATTCAACTGGTCGACGCAACGTTTCGTTGTTGAAGCGATTGTAGATGTTGCTCCATCGCCTCGGCCGGCGTGCGCCACCCGAGGACCTTCCGCGGTCGCATGTTGAGCGCGTCAGCGACCGCTGCCAGGTCCCGTTTGCTCCACCGCGATAGGTCAGTCCCCTTCGGAAAGTATTGGCGCAGCAGTCCATTCGTGTTCTCATTTGTCCCGCGCTGCCACGGGCTATGCGGATCAGCGAAGAAGACCGCGACTCCGGTCTGCGAGGTCAACGCCGCATGAGCCGACAGTTCCTTGCCCCGGTCCCAGGTCAGCGACTTCACCATCCGCACGGGCAGTTTCCCCAGCGCCACCGCGAGTGCGGTGTTCATCGACGTCGCTCCGTAACCGCTGAGCGCAGGACCGTTTTTCACCGGGGCATTCTCGCGCCATCCTCGTTCGCGGGGCAGGTGAACCAGCATCGTGAATCGAGTACTCCGATCAACGAGGGTCGCGATCGCGGAGCGTTCGGCACCGATGATGAGGTCGCCTTCGAAGTGCCCGGCAACCGCACGATCGTCGGCCTCGGCGGGGCGCTCGCTGATCAACACATCAGGGGTTACATGTGCCCAGGCCACGCGTTCGGAGCGGGCCCGAGGCATCCGCAACGCCCGTCCGGTCCGCAAGTTCAAGATCAGTTCCCGACTGAGCGCGCCTCGGTCTTCGATGTATAGCGCCTGGTAGATGGCTTCGTGGCTGATCCGCATCGACTCGTCATCGGGGAAGTCGATCCGCAGCCGCTTGGCGATCTGCTCGGGACTCCACGCCTGCACCCACGCGCGGTCGGCGCGGTGGGGCTTGTTGCGGCCGGTCCACGTGTGGGTCATCGGGCCTTTGACGGTGTTGCCGCGCTCGTCGGTGATCGAGCCGGACAGATGCGCCTGGACGTAGTTGCGTAGTCGTGGGTTGTCCACGAGTTTGGCGGTCTTGGGTCGGCGGGCGAACAGATCGGCTTTCCACTGCGCGACCGAGGCCCGGTAGTGCAGTTTCCCGCTCCTGGTCGCGGCATTGCGCCGCAACTCCCGCGAAATCGTCGACGGGCTACGACCGAGCGCCATCGCGATCACCCGCACACCGCTGCCTTGGGCCTTCAGAAAGGCGATCTCCTCACGCTCGGCAAAAGACAGGTAGCGGCTGCCGGGCGCAGGCCAGGAATACGGTGACATCCCACCAGCATCGCGGAACCATCGACTGCCCTTGACGGGCGATACCCCCACTGCGACACCAGCTTCCGTCGGCAGCAAACCTTCAGAGATCTTGTCCCAGAACAGGCGCTCTACTGAACGGGGCGTCCCGGGCGCTCCCGGTGAGCGCATCGGTGCTCGTCCGGTGATTTCCCGCATCCAGTCCGACGGTCTTCCCATAACACCCTCCGTTACCTCGGGTGTTGCCTCCACCGGTTGAACCTGAGCAATACACGTCGGTGAAATTCACTGAATCCCTTGCTCTGCAAGGGCTCTCAGCGTCCGTAGGTTCGGTTGGTGATGCCTATGATAACGCTCTGGCGGAATCGATCATCGGCTTGTTCAAGACCGAGGTCGTCAACCGCCACGGCCCGTTCAAGACGCTCACCGAGGTTGAGTTCGCGCTCATGGAATGGGCCGACTGGTACAACAATGCCCGCCTGCACTCGCGGCTGGGCTACCTGACCCCGACCGAATACGAGGCCGCGTACTACTCTCAACAACCACCACGCCGACCGGCGCTGGTCTGAATCAGAAGCCGGTCCCTTACCCGTGACGGTTCAATGTCGTACTCGATCAGACCTTGTCCGTCCTTGGCCTATTGGCCATGGTGCGCGCAAGATCCTTCTGGGCCGGTTTGTTTTCAGGCTCGGGCACACGTAGATCCGAAGGCACGATGGGCTGAACAGGGATCGGAACGACCCGGACTGTCGTCGCATAGTCATCGAAGAGCGATGACGCCAAACGTCAGGTCTGATAAGGCTCGCCTCGACCGGACCGGCCGATCGAGGCGAGTCCTTCCCCGTGCACCACGCGCCGCCGCCACGTCGCGGGCGCAACCTCGACCCTAGGCGATTTTGGTGGCAGGTCGGCCGCCGACGCGCCAGGTCCTCGCTGTCCCTGCGGCTTTGCCAGCACCCGAACTACATGACGGTGAAATCAGTGGATCCGCGTTCGCAGGCTACCTCCGTGAGTCCCGACGCTCGCCGCCTGTTCCCGGCAGGCCGCGACGTCCGAAAACTTGGGTTTTCTGTGGGATCTGGCCGAAAGAGTCGATTCTCCGAAAGAGCGAAACCCTCCGGCCGAGTTCGGCCGCCGGGAGGTACCCCAGCGGCCATGCTCCCCGCGCGAGCGGGGATGAGCCACCTGGATGGCCGCGGACAAGTGGGTCGACGTGTGCTCCCCGCGCGAGCGGGGGCGAAGGCGCGTGAGGCGCCGAGTTGCTGTCACAAACATGGCAATACCCAGCTGTCGGTTGTGTCGTTGTCACGTTAGCTCGTCGCGGGCTCACTCGCCTCGGGCCGGTGCTGCCGTTGGCTCAGCACGAGCGCGCCCGCTGCTAGCAGGTAGAACGGCGACGGGAGTAGCAAATCCCATCCCGCCGTGTCGTTGTGCTCGAGCGTCTTCATCCCGAGATATCCGTCTACCGTGCCGAGAACGGCCAGAATTCCTGCGGCCCAGCGTGTTCCGCGCCGGACATGCCTGCGCGGCAGCGCGAAGACGACTGCGGGCAGCAGCACCACGAGGCCGGACTCTGCGACGAATACGAGCAATTGCTCGAGCAACGGCCGCGCCGGCAGGTAGCCCACCCCGACGACGGTCTCTGAGACGACCACCGTGGCCTCGCTGTGGTCCGCCCCGGCGTCACTGTCGCGCAGCTCCGGAAAGTCCGCATATAACACCTGTGGTACTGCGACCAAGATCAAGGTCACCACGCGCCAGAAGGTGACACAGCGCCACCACCGCCCCAGCGACACCACCATGCCTGCATCCCCTCCGACCGAGCTCTGCGCGGGCGACGCTACTCGCGCAGCCCATCCGCAGCGAAATCTGGCTGCGCCTTCGGTTGGAAACCTGGAGGTCGACAACGGATACCGTTTGCAGGCATGCCGGGATGACGAAGATGTCGTGCTGCAGACTGCGGACGCCCAGGACCCCAGATCTACGCCGTTTGCCGGATTTCGGCGTGCGGTGCGGGTTTGCTGTCACAGCGTCGCCTTGTTGACCGGATCGGGCGCGGGTTCGGGGGAACCGTCCTGGTCCCAATCCCGGCAGTACGGGCACCACGGACGCAGCCTGTGATGCAACCAGATCGAGTACATGAAGGTCGCCCAGAGCGCATCGACCGGCAGTGATACCACCCGCGGTAGGCCGACGGAGTGGACGAGGAACACCGGCACGCTGATCATCGCCAGGACGATGAGTAGCCGAGGGGTAGTGCTTGCCCAGTGCCGCAGCCACAGCAGTCGCTGCTGGCGTTCGGCGCGAGGGCCTGCGTCGGCGGGCACTTCCTGCATGCACTGCACGCACAGTCGTTGGAAGTCGTTGTGCGTCAGTCCGATGATCAGGATGACGTTGCCTATGAGGAGTGTGAGTTCGACGAGGATGCCTGTGTAGCCGAAATAGGTCGCGACGCGCGCTGCAGCGACTGCCGCGAGTGCGTACAGCATCAGGTGCGCGATGGTGGTGAGGAGTCGGCGCAACCGGGACTCTTCGTTGTTGAAGGCGTTGTCCATTATCGCCACGTCGGATGTGTCCTTCATGATTCGGGCCGCGGGATGGGTCGAGCCGCGCCGGAGCAACCGGCTGGTTGTCAGATCGTAGGCTGGGGTACCGACAGCTTCACTGTTGCGCGTACCGTAGAGCGCTGGCTGGCCGAGCAGGATGCGCGCAACCGCTTCGCTGACCTGGATGCCTTTGTGCTGCAGGCGATGCGTGGCTGTAGGACTTGGTAGAGGTTTGGTCACCCAGCGCAGGCGTCGAGCATGTCAAATGTGCTTATTGGCGCTCTCGGGAAACTGTGAGTCGATTGGGGTGGCGCTGCCCGCGCAACAGATACTCTGTGGCATGGTCGATCTGCGCAAGGAGGCGGGCGTGAGCGCCGAGTGCCGAGACCGGGCACGCACACTCGTGACTGTGTATGCGTTATCGCACTCACATGGGCGTGATGTCGCGGAGCTCTTGTATGCCAACCACTTAGATGTGTTGCCCGCAGCGCTGGTACCGCGGCCGGTACTGGAGCCGCCTGATCACCCGTGGTGTGGAACCGGTCGTGCGGAGTGGTTTGCCATCCACGGCCGCGGCGATCTCGATTGAGCGAACGAGCCAGGCTCGAAGACATCCTCGAAGTCTCGAGGCCCGCATCATCGTGGCCGACGCGAAGGTCGGCTCGGCGAAGTCGGGGGTCTGCAAGTGAGCTAAGCGGTGTCGACGAAAACTCTCCCGGATCGACGCCGCCCTCCAGCGAACACGGCAGGTTCCGAGCTCGGCATATGGGATTCGATGCCATCTCCGGATTGGCTTCTGCCCTATGAAGTACCAAGTTCGTGCCGAGTTCACGAGCCCACGTGGTCAGCTATCAAGCCGTCGAGCCAATTCGCGAGATCCACCGGTCGGCACAGCACGAACGTGCCGGGAGTAGGCGATGGCTTTGTCAGAATCTGCAGCGCGGCACCCCCACCCCGACCACGGCACCTGAAACGCACACACCGGGGGCTGATCGGTAGTCATCGAGCCAAGCCAAGACCCCGTCGCACTTACTGCTATCCAGCAGGCGAAATCGATGGCCCGACATATTGGAATCCCACCGAGGGTTTCGGCTTTCTCGGCCGTATTACTGCGTGCGCTTGAATAGGCTTTGCCGAACGCGAGTGCGACGTGCGGCCACCGAAACCGAACGAGTTGCTGAGGGCGTGGTCGATCCGGTGTGACCGTGGTGCGCCGGCGACGATGTCGAGATCGATCGCGCGCGCGTTGTCGAATTCAGAGTGGCCGGGACGATCTGCTCATGCAGGATTAGGATCGTGAGGACCGATTCCAGCGCGCTGCTGACATCCGGAGTGAGGGTGTCTCATGTACCGTTCTGCGGCGGAAGCGATAGTAAGTGGAGCAGGGGTCCGGCCAGTCGTAGCGCTGGCTCGGCCCGTAGGTTGCGGGCCGAGCCAGCATGCACCACAGCTGGGGTATCGGCCTTGAGCGGCTTGCGGTACGTCTCGCGGAACTGCGAGTGCATGCATCGTATCGTTTTAGTGCTAACGGCATTCACACCTCCACCAGAAGATGACGGTGGTTGGATCTGCTCGGTGGTCCACGGCTATGGCACTGGCGCGAATCGTGGGTGCCGCCCGACGAATGTTGCGCACGAAAATGGTCTCGAGCTCGACAACGATGTCGGGCCCGACACCTGGGCTGGAGCTGCGATTCGACCTACGGCATATCGGGGTCATCCTGGTAGGTGTCGGCTACGACCTGGTCGACAGAGCTTGATGTTTCTGGTCGGGACAGCGGGACCCCGCCCGCAACTCGCCGGAGTCTCAACCGGCACCGCGGTGATCAATACATCTCATGAGAGTTCACTGATTACCAACGCAGCGTGCTTCGTGGGTCAGGCCGAGACCAGTCCGGGGGTGCGTTGCTACTGGCACTGCCGCAACCGTGCTCACCAAGCCTGAGGTGTCTCCCGTTCGGTGAGTGTTCGAGTCGGCGGCATAGGCTTCGGCGGCACGCTCACCCTGCTCTTGCCGGCCGTCACGGCGCACAACATCGGGCAGGTAACGACGGACACCACGCACCGGATCTCACCCATCGCCTGGAGTCACTGTTCGAGACGTCATGCGACCATCCTCGGCGCACACCACGACGAGGACCACAGGTCGGTCCGGGCGGCAACTCACATGCGACTGGGTGGGCTGGTACAACCGAGACCGGATGATGGAACGACTCGAGAGAAGCCCGTCGGTCGAGTACGAGGCCGACTACGATGCGAAAGTGTCCCAGCAGCGAGTTGGAGGCTGACAACGGGTGCGCGACAAACCCGGTGCGATTCCAGCAGGGTCCGATACGGCAGGAATCACAACATCTAGCCGCTGGGATGACTATAGGAATCGTTCTGCTAGAACGCTGTTGGCGGTGTCGAGAAGGCGAGCCAGTTCGGTGGCGTATTTGTTGTGCGGTTCGTGACGAACGTAGAGCCTGCGGTGGAGCGGTGGTCGCAGTCCGCGTAGCGCGACCCCTTCGGGCAGGGGATCAGGTACGGCCATCGCAGGGACTATGGCGGCAGTGATGCCGTGGGCAACCATGGCCAGCGCTGTAGATGTGCCTCGGACTGTGTGGTCGGGTCGCCATAGTGCGCCGTGATCTTCGAACTGGTGGGCGAGCAGAGGACCGCAGGTACCACCAGGATCGACGATTCCTGCCGCGGACAGGTCGGCGAGGTCGATCCGATCGTCCCGAGTGAGCCTGTGGTCGTGCGGAACCGCGGCGACGAACTGATCCTCAAGAGTCGTGGTCGGGTTGGTTCCGATGTGGTCGATTGTGGAGATACTCATATCGATCGTGCCCGCGTCTAGCCATGCAGAGAGCTCGTCGTCGTCACCCTCAACTGTGAGTACCCGAAGGCCGGGATGATCGCGGCGGAGACGTTCGAGTGTTTGGGGGACTAGTCGCGCCATGGCGCTGCCGACTGCCCCGACTCGAAGTTGCGGTGGTTCGGAGCTGTCGGCGAGCGCTTCGATCATGCTTAGACGTGCAATAATGCTGGCGCCGTGGTCAGCGACTTCACGGCCTGCGCGGGTCAGCGTTGCCCCGCGCGGGCTACGGTGGACAAGTTGCCTACCCAGCTGCTTCTCTAGTGTAGCGATCGCTCGGCTAACCGCCGATTGTGTCAGATTGAGGGCATCTGCCGCACGGGTGAAGCTTCGGTGTTCATCTACCGAGAGCAATGCTTCGAGTTGCCCGACGGTGACGTCCATCGACTCATGATCTCACGGCATGGTTGGTATGACCAGCCGTCATTGGACCTATGACCGAGCTCTGGGTTTGATCAGTACATGTCGGTTTCGCGACAGACCTCAGACCTTGGCGCCACGCCGAAAATTATTGCGGCGATGGTGATTTTGTGGTTGTGCTGGGGTACATCATTTCCGGCTATGCGGATCATGGTGCGGACGCTCCCGCCACTGCTGGCGGCAGGCACTGCATTCCTTATCGCCGGTGCAGTGCTGGCGACTGTGCGTTCCTCGGACTTGCGCGCGCTGACTCGCCGTCAAGCCGCAACTGCCGCCGGAGTAGGCGTGACATTTCTGGGGGCGCAGGGAGGCATATCTATTGCGGTACAGCACGTCTACGCCAGTACTGCTGCCGTGCTGGCAGCCGCCGTGCCTCTATGGGTCCTGTTCCTCGGACTCGTCGTCGGCGACCGACCGTCTCTCGCTGGGATCAGCCGAATCGCTTTCGGGTTCGCCGGCGTCGCAGTGGTGCTACTTGCCGATGCTGATCAACGCATGGGCTGGTCGCTGTGGAGCCTGGCGGTAGTCGCTGCCGCGGTGAGCTGGGCGGTCGGCACGATGTGGTCCTCACGCTCCGTCCATCTCCCGCCGCCGGGTGCGGCGACCGCAGTGCAGTTACTCGTCGGGGGTTCGGCTCTTCTATTGATCGGGATTGCGTGCGGACAGCTACGCGATCTCTCGGCAGCTGAGGTGCACACAAGTTCTTGGTTGGCGCTGCTCTACCTTGTCCTGGTAGATTCCCTGGCCGGATTCGCATTATATAACTGGTTGCTGCGCTGTGCTCCTGTGTCGTTGGTGAGTACCTACGCCTACGCGGTACCGGTCGTCGCCTACTTCTTCGGGGTGTGTGTTCTCGGGGAACCTTTTCATCTGATCGTCCTCATCGGTGCGGGCATGATTGTAGCTACTGTCGCTGCGGAAATATTGGGGAGGGGCACCGCCGAGGACGCAGATCGCTGCGCCGAAAAGGCGCAAATGGAAACATAGAAAATTACGATCCCGAAAGGGAAGTTATGACATCGTCAATACAGCTACAGCGGGCAATTGCAACCCCGGATCGGATCATGTTCGATACCGTCGACGGATTCAAGACCGCGCTTTCGGACGGATTCTTCGCCCTGGCGATACCGGACAATCTGGATGTCGACCCCGGCAAGAGGTTCTGTCGACAGTTCCATCTGCCACTACAGGGAAATAGCTGTAATGATGCCTATAGGGGCTTTCGGGAACGATCTGAAGTGTATTTCTCTCGTCAGAACTTCCAAATTGAGCACGTACTCACCGAAGGCTCAAATCGCAAGAAGTATCTACCAGCCGACGTGTGTGCGATGGCTGAAATGATGACGGATATTGCACTTCTGATATTCAGGTCGACATTGTCTGAACTGGGTATTCCCGAGCGTGTGTGGGCCGGCGCGACGAGTGGCGCTGTGGATGGGCACGGTGCCCATTGGTTCGTTGCGCACCACTATCGGGGTAACCGTGATCAAATGGGGTGCGCGCCTCACAAGGACACAGGATTTGTCACGGTACTCTACGCCGATCAACCTGGGCTCGAGGTCTACCGGGCGGGGAAATGGGTGTCTGTCGATCCTCTCCCTGGGCACTTTATCGTGAACTTTGGCCAGTCGATGGATGTCCTTACCTCGTCACTCGCGTACAAGGTAGACGCCTCAATGCATCGTGTGAGGACGTTCCCCTCCGAAAACCCGGACGGGGACCGGGTTTCATTTGCCGCCTTCGTCGACCCGCCGCACTCGGGCAACCTGTATCGGATCCGCGACGACTGGACCACTGCGGTCGCTGTCGACATCGAGGAATTTCTACGGGCCAACAACGAAGCTGTATGGGACGATCATGAAGATTTCGGCATCGTAGGCGCGGAGGGGTAGAGCTTCGCCTCGAAGATACCGACTGGAAGGTTTAGCTATTTTGGATGTGCATGGATGACGCCTGCGCTCAGACGGTGGGAATGTGCAATCGGCTGCGGCAATTAACATAGATGAAACTTCTAAATAGAACTAGCGAAGCTGTAATCCGACTGGTATCGTCTAAGGGGAAGGCCACGCTCAACGGGGGAGTGGGGCACCTTTGAAATGAGGCATTCTAGGGGGATGCTTGAACTGGCATTTCAACGAGTTCGAATCCGTTCGGCCGCATGACACCGGAGTCTATCTGGCGGAATCAGATGCGGACATCGACAATGTAGATCGAGTCTGGCTGGCTGTATATGGAAAAGAGCTTGGCTGGCTGTCATCCGAAAATATTCCTACTGCTAGAGACCGATACTTCAAACACGGCAGTTTCTTGCTTGCGGTTGTGCGCGGCCACATAGTAGGCACGATGCGACTTGTTCGAGATTCAGAAGATAAGCTTCCGGTTGAGCAATTTGCCTCGATTGATGCCTTTCGTGAACCATCGCGTCGGCTCGTGGAGTGTCAACGCCTCATGGTCTTGGGTCACTATCGTAATCAGGTGCAACCAGAAATGCCGTACGGCGTATTCGGTGCTCTCGTCAAAGGCTGCCTGCATTGGTGCATACGAAACAACTACTCACACATCATCGCTGACCTTTTTAGGGAAACGCCGACCACGCCGATCGACCCGCTCCTAGCGCTCGGCTTCTCGGAGACCGGAATCGAGTTCGTCGATACCGAACTCGACGAACCGTGCGTCAGCACCGCGCTGATCCTTGATGTAGGAGAGCTCTTTTCGCGTTCCTTCCGAAGTGACAGTCCCTTCTATCAGTATCTGATGAAACCCGACCGGTCGATCGCAGTTTATAGCTGACCGCCACGGTCTCGCCGGCACCATGAATTTCGAACTAGGGAGAAGTATGTCTGCCAGTAGTGAAATCTACGATGTAGTTGTTATCGGAGGTGGTCCAGGTGGATCCATGTCGGGAACGCTCCTGGCTGATTCCGGCAAGCGAGTGCTGATAATCGAATCGGCCAAGTTCCCCAGATATCACATAGGCGAGTCCCTCCTATCAGGCACGGCTGATCTTTTGAAGAAGGTCGGAGTTCTGGACCGACTGGAGGGCGATGGGTACATCAAGAAGCACGGTGTCGAATGGGTGTGGGGTGAGAACCGTGAACCCTGGACCGTGTATTTCAAGGATGCGCTCGCGATGCCCTACGACTACGGGTATCAAGTAGAGCGCGCTGAGTTCGACAAGCTTTTGCTCGACAACGCACGGTCACATGGCGTCGAGGTTCTCGAGGAACACCGGGTTGTCGACTTCGAGATCGGCAGCGATGCCGCGACCACAGTGACCTTCCAAGGCGTCGAGGGGACTCGGACCACAGTCAACACACGATGGATCATCGACGCGTCGGGCCAGGGTGGGCTCGTCACCAAGAGGCTACACCAGCAACAGTGGGATCCCTACCTCAAGAACCTGGCCGTTTGGAGCTACTGGACTGGAGCGGAGCGTCCGCCAGGCCTGGATTCGGGCAACACATTCCTGCCGGCGTTCGAAGACGGCTGGTGGTGGTTCATCCCCCTTCGTGACGACCGCACCAGTATCGGGATGGTCGTCGACAGCGAGGTCTACCGTCAGCACAAGGCCGAAGGGCTTGAAAAGTACTATTCGGAATGCCTCGCGCGCACACCAGAGCTCGCCGCGAGGCTGAACGGGGCCACACGAACAGGCGAGGTCCACGCCGCGCGCGACTGGTCCTATACCTATGACAAGTTCAGCGGCGACGGTTACATCGCTGTCGGTGACGCGGCGTGTTTCATCGATCCCCTGTTCTCGACCGGGGTGCATCTGGCCATGCTGAGCGGATTCCTGGCCGCAGTCACTATCAACACTTTGCTCGACCGGTCGGATGTCGGCACCGCCGATGCGCTGGAATTCTACGAGTCGGCCTACCGCAAAGAATTTGCCCGTCTACGGGCGCAAGTATATTTCCTATACGGCGGCCACGGCGGAAGTAAGGACTCCTATTTTTGGCATGCGCGAAGCCAATTCGAGGTACCTGATATCGACCCGGAGAAGGCGTTCATTTCGCTTATCGCCGGCGCCTTCCAGCATCGCTCATGGTACAGCCGATACCTGGAGCGCCTCGATGTTCCCTCGGAATTGCGCTCCACTATCGAGGGCATCTTCGAGGGAAAAACAGCGGGACTCGGGATTGATCCTAGCGCTCTCGTCGAACGTGCCGCCGACACCCAATACATCGACGACCTCGCTATCGACGGAGCTCACCTACGCCACGGTCGGTCCGTTGTCACTTCGAGTGGGGTGACGATCGCCGTCACACCACAACTGGAGACCCTGCTCGAGCTTGCGGACGGCACGAAGAGCAGTGCTTCGCTGATCGACGAATTCGCCGGCCACGCGATCGGCGGCCGCGATGCGGCACAGAGTCTGGTCCACGAAGCGCTCAGCTACGGCTTGCTGCTACCGGCTCGTTGATCGACAACCCGAATCAAGGGAGTCAAGTCATGGCAATGATCGACCTGCTCGACCCCGCAGACGTCTCACCAGAAGCTGCGCACCTACTCGACGTGGTAGCACAGGAATACGGTTTCGTACCGAACATCCTGCGCGCGATGGCGCACTCGCCCGATCTGCTCACCGTGTTCGTGCCCCTGTGGGCACAGGTCTACAAATCACCGGCGATCGGACCGAGGCTGAGGGCCCTAGCGGCTCTGGGTACGGCCAAAGCGCAGGAATGCACCTACTGCGTCGCGCACATGACAGCGTCGGCACGGCGCGCCGGAATAGCCGACGAACAAATCTTCGCCGTCGGAAGCCCCGCCATCGTGTCTACGGTCTTCGATCAGCGCGAAGCGCTGATTCTGGAAACCGCTGACACGCTGACCCGCGATCCGGACGGCATCACGGACGAACTACGCGTCCGGCTCGTGAAGGAATTCGCAGCCGACGAGATTGTCACCATCATCCTGGCTATCGGAATGTACAACCTTACCAGCCGATTCCTGAAAGCGCTTTCCATCGAAGTCGAAAACATCTTCGATGCTGAACCGGCGAGCGCTTCGGTCACCGAAAAGGAATAGAACAATGACAGACATGACGGTAGATTCGGATTCTACGACAACTCTCAAATACGACCTGATCGAACGATACGGCCGAAATGCGTGGGACCTCGTCCTGACCGTGTATGTGAACTTCTACTACTCCGAACTCGACATCATCGACCTCTGTGCACGTTGGCTACCCAGGCGGTCCGGATTGCGCGAGAAGAACTACTTGATCAGGCATGCAGCAGATGAGGTAGTCCATGCAAGGCTCTTCCGAGAAGGGGTCGAACGCCTCGGTCAACCGTGGCATGAATTCGACCACGACCAGTATCGTATCGACGATATCGGTGAACGCTTCGCCAAGCTCTTCTACAGCGACGACGAAATAGAGGTCCTTATCGGCCTGAACCTCTATGCCGAAGGCGTGCTCGCCATGGAAGAATTATTCCAATTGGCGCGCAGCGAATCACCATATTTCTATCAGTTCGACCGAATCGAACGAGAAGAACGCCGCCACGTCGCATTCGGAATCACCGTCGCCAATCAGGTGCTCGACGCCAACGCAGAAGCACGCAAGCGTGCGGTAGAGCACAGCAAGTGGTACCGCGACCACATGGAACGCTACCTCGGTGGCCAACTCAAAGAGTCCATCGCCTGGGCGATGGATGCCGGCTTCGTGTCTACCGATTACACCGAACGGACACGCCAACGATTCGACGACGTCATGGCCAAGATCGGTATTCAGGACGGTGCAGCATGAGCAGCTTCTACGAAAAAGCACTCGAGGCGACAGATTCGATTCTGCAGGCCGATGTCGTCGGTCACCCATTCATCGACTCGATCGTCGACGGCGAACTCACCGAGGCCGTCTACGCCGCCTACCTCCGCGAAACCTACCATTTGGTGAACCAAACCCCCTACTTCCTGTCGGCGGCGGCATCTCGGAGCAAGGACGGGTGGCTCCAAGACTTCTTCCTGAACCTCGCGATCGAAGAACGCCACCACGACCGGCTATGCATTCAAGACCTGAAACGACTCGGCTACGACACCGGTACATATTTGACGAGCCAGCCCGGACTCGGAGCATGGACGATGATCGGACAGAACCACTGGGCAGTGACGATGAAAGACCCGGCCGCGCTACTCGGATTCGCTGCCGCAACCGAAGGACTTGGTGCTTCCCTCGGTCCCAAGGTCGCCGCCGCCATGGCGCGCTACCCCTTCGCTCAGCGCGCCCTCAACTTCCTCAAGGTGCACTCGGAGGAGGATCAAGAACACATCAACCTGGTCCGCACCGCTTTCGACCGAGCCGCGGTCGACCAGAACCGTTATGAGCTGATGGTCACGACTTGGGGATACACCCTGCGGGCCTACGGCCAGCTGTTCTCCGACGCCATCGACCGCGCCAGGCCGAGCGCATGAACGCGGCCATCATTTCCCAGAGCTGTCCACTGCCCGCTGTGCTCGACGCGATGGCCGAAAACCACTCCTCGGCGATCATCTGCCGACCAGCTGGTAGCGCTGTGACTCACCGGATTACCCATGCGCGGTGCCGCGCAGAGGCCGAGGCACTGGCAAGGGCTCTGCACGCCCGCGGTGTCGGACCAGGATCGCGAGTCGCCATCCATGGATCGACAAGCTACGAGTGGGTCCTCGCCGATCTGGCCTGCCTCTCCATCGGGGCGATATCGGTCGCGTTGTATCCCAGTGCACCGATACCTCGAGTAGTCTCGGTGGCGGAGCAGAGCCGCTGCACGACGGTGTTGACCGATGTCGCATCCGCCGTCGCGCCACTGCGCGAGTCCGGATGTGACGTGATCTTTCTTGGTGGCGCCACAGACAGCCCAGTCGGCACCGACTCGGTGTCTGTGCTGATCGAACGTGCCGAACTGAGCGCTCCGATCGGCGCCGCGCTGTCGAGGCAGGGGCCATTCACCGTCGTTTCCACCAGCGGAACTCTCTCCGAACCGAAACTGTTCTCGGTGATCGCCGAACCGTTGCTCTTCACGATGGATCGATTTGCCGAGCTCTACGATTTCGGCGCCGATGATCGGCTACTTCTGTACCTACCGCTCTCGCATCTGCCTCAGCGAATGATGCTGTACTGGGGTTTGCGGGCTGGCATGGATTTTATACTTTCCTCCCCGGTACATATGGTCGCCGACAGCGCCGCGTTCGAACCGACTCTGCACGTGACTGTTCCTCGGGTCCTCGAGCACCTGCGTTGGCGGGTCGGCGCGACGATCCGCGGCAACGACGCGATTTCGAAAACCGAGGCATACCGCAGCATGTTCGGTGCCGGCATTCGGTCTGTCTTCGTCGGCAGCGCCCCCACGGACAAAACGCTGATGTCGGAGCTCCTAGACGCCGGGGTTCCGATCTACGAGGTATATGGGACCACCGAGCTCGGCATGGTTTGTCTCAACACCCCGCAGCACCGCAACCCTGGCACTGCGGGTCACCCGATCCCGTGGGGGCAGGTCCGCATCGACCCCCACAACTGGGAAGTGCAGGTCCGCACGCCCACACCGTTCCTGCACGGGCACCTCGTCGATGACCGGATCGAGCCTTACCCGTGGGACTCCGATCGGTTCACCCCGACCGGTGATGTCGGAAAGTTCGACGCGCACGGATACCTGACGGTGCTCGGACGACTACACGACTTCATCGTGCTGCCCAGCGGTGAAAAGGTCTTCGCCGCACCGATCGAGACCATGCTGGCCGAGGCGATCAGTGCAGGTTTGTGTCAGATCCTGCGCACCGCCGACGGACTCTTGGGAGCCCTTCTGTTCTTCGATGGATCGATGCCCGATCACACCACTGTCAGCGCCGCACTCGTTGAAATCAACCGTGCGCTGCATCCGTGGGAACGAGTCAAGGTGTATGCCACAGTCGCGGCACTGCCCACCGTCGCAGAAGGGTGTGTTACCGAGACAGGCAAACCACGCCGCCACGCCATCGAAGCCTTGCACGGCTCCGCAGCGCGGTGGCACTCGCTCATCCCCGGCCAACGTGGCGCGATCACGACCAACGGATCGGGGCAGCGATGAAATCTTCGACTCGAAGCGGCAGTCTTCCTCGGTCGGGAAGCACAGTCCACCTGACCACCGGAACTATCCGTTACCGCCTCAAAGGTAACGGAGGCCCACCGCTGGTCCTGCTGAGCACCTTGATGGGCAGTTGGCTGCGCCAGGTACCGATCCTCAGCCGACATTTCAGTGTGTTGACTTATGACATGCGTGGGTTCGGCAACTCACCCTCGTCGGCGGGGTACCCCACCAACGCACAGCATGCCGACGATCTAGTCGGCGTGCTCGATCATCTATCCATCAAACGCGCAATCGTTGTCGGGATGTCCCACGGCGGATTGGTAGCTCAGCATTTCGCCGCACGACACCCTGGTCGCTTGTCCGGTCTCGGTCTGGTCGCAACGTTTGCCGCGCCACACGGCCCTACGTCGATGCTTCTGCAGATGCTGAACGGGTTCCTCGAACGTGGTGACCTGCCCGGGTTCTGGGAGGTGCTCAAGAGCTTGCTGTTCTCCGCATCCGGCGCGCCGACCATGCTGCGGCACGAAACCACATTGCGGCGCGCAATGTTCGACCAATACGACGTCTCCGCCTTGTCCAGCATCTATGGCCAAGCACTCGAGCACGACAGCCGCGAATGGCTCGGCAAGCTGGTGTGTCCGACAATGGTTGTCGGCGGGGCTGAAGACATTTTGTTCCCACCCGTGCTCACACATGCGCTCGCTGACTTGCTGCCGGGGGCACGGACGGAGCTGCTGCCCGCTGCACACATACCGCCGGTCGAGGCGGCGAAGCCGTTCAACCAGTTGGTCATCGACACATTCGGAGTCCGACGATGAGCAGCCGTGCGCTCGATACACTCGGCACCGGCCGCGCAGTAGAGCTGTGTGACGCGGACGTGCACGTCTATGAGCTCGGATCCCCCTCCGGAGCACCGGTGGTTCTCCTTCACGGGTTCCTGACCTCGGCAATGACCTGGCGATTAATTGTCCCGGCACTACGTGATCGATATCGACTGATCGTCGTGGACCTGCCAGGGTGCGGCAACTCGCCGCCGCCGCGAGCCCGGCGCTGGAGCGCCCAGCGGGCGACGGATCTGATCATCGAGTTGTTCGACGCCCTCGGACTTGAGGCGCCGGTTGTCGTGGGCACGCAAATGGGCGGCTCCTTGGCAGCCTGGCTCGCCGCACGACATCCGGACCGAGTTTCCCGGCTGGTCGTGATGGCTGCCGGCGCGCTGGGGGAGAGCGCCGGGAACATGGTGCTGTATCGCGCTCTCACGGCACCAATCCTCGGGCCGATACTGGCGCGGCTGTTTCCCTACCGGCTGTTCGCATCGAAATGGGCTGCCGCACACAGTCCCGGACACCAGCTCGATCACACACCGACGCGCTACTACCACCAGCAACTGCGGACTCGCGGCCCGGCGATGGCCCGGTTCGCGCTGGCTATCAGGTCGAGCTACGGGACCGCGTTCGACGCGTTGGCCGAGCCGCTCAATGGGCTCGCTATCCCCACTTTGCTCGTGTTCGGTGCCGCGGACAGGCTGGTGCCACCCACGACGGGACAGCGCTTCGCGTCGCTGATCCCCGATTCACGCCTGGTGATTGTGCCTGAATGCGGCGACTTTCCACAGGAGGAAGACCCCAGTGCCGTCCTGGCGGTTCTGGTCCCATTCCTCGCTGAGATCACCTGAGTCACGCACGAACTGATTCTCCGACGGTCTTCGTCGACTGCTGTTCTTTCTGACCTGGAATCGAGAGGAATCCACCATGCGCGGTTCACCGACAGCCGCTATGCCGCATCACCCTGCTCCCTCCTCAGCACAGCCCACCACGGGGTCGAGTGCACCCCCACCTTCGACCGAACCCACCGCGGTAATCGTCGACGGCTATTCAACCGGCAACTTTCTTCCTGCGGCGTTTGCCCGCTTGAGTGTCCGGACAGTCCATGTCATGAGTTCGGCCGAACCGATGTCGCGACTACTGGCACCGTCTCTGGACGACTACGACGACAACTTCATTGCGGCGACGTCGGCAGATCTCGAGACCACCTACTCGCGTCTGACTGCTCTATCTCCCCTAGCGGTCCTGGCCGGGCAGGAGCCGGGAGTGCCGTTGGCTGACCTTCTCAGCGAGCGCTTGGGTCTTGCCACCAATGGTTCGACAGGGTCACCGGCGCGTCGCGACAAGTTCGCCATGATCGCAACGTTGCATGCGGCCGGGCTGCGGTGCGCACGTCAAGCCAAATGCGCTACCACACAGGAGGCCGTCGGCTGGGCGCAAGGCATCGAGTCCTTTCCCGTGGTCGTGAAGCCGTTGAGTTCAGCCTCGACCGACCATGTATGGATATGCCGCGATTCGGCTGAAGTCATCGCCGCAGCTGACGCGATCCTGGGATCGACCGATATCTTCGGCAGCACCAACCGGGACGTACTGGTGCAAACCTATCTACCCGGAGTCGAGTACATAGTCGATACCGTCAGCGTCGACGGTCACCGATACGTCTGCGGCGTATGGCAATACGACAAGACGACGACACCGGAGGGAAGGCCCGTCTACAACCGCGACATCTTGCTCGCACCCGACGAGGCCCCTGTCCCCGACCTCATCGAATACATCGACGAGGTACTGGCCGCACTGGGCATTCGGCACGGCCCGGCTCATGCCGAAGTCATCATGACCCCTGACGGGCCAGCGCTGGTCGAGATCGGCGCCCGTCTCAACGGAAACATGCATCCCGACTTCCATCATCGCTGCCTCGGGCACAACCAGGCCGATCTCACAGCGCTGGCCTACGCACGTCCTGCCGAGTTTTTGCAGCGATTCGGCGACCATACCTACAAGCGAGAACAACCGGCCATCGTCTACAACGCAGCGACCAGCCACGACGGAGTGATCACCGCCGTCGAAGACACAGCAGTCGAGTCGATCTCGTCGGTTTCCAGCGTGTATGCGCTGCAAGTCAAACTGTCACCAGGCCAACGTATCCGGCCGACCGTGGACCTGCTGACAAGCCCGGTGCGCATCTTCATGACAGCACCTGATCCCGCGCGACTGAACGCCGACTATCGCATCGTGCGTGAGCTGTCGGCCAGTGTGTACCAGGTGCGTGATGACGCCACCAACTGCGAGGATTGAGATGGTCGCCCCGCGCGCGAACTCCATCGCGACCACCGTCAGCGTTATACCGCAGCCGTTGGCCCGCGAATTCCGATTCGCACACGCCACTATTCGGACTGTCGACGTCATCAAACTGCACATTGAGCACGACGGTGAGTACGGCACCGGAGAGATCGCCGCAGGCATCGAGCACGGCCAAGATACGACCGCGATCGTGGCCGAATCGAAGGCATTGGCCGATCGAGTGGCATCGATGGATGCCGCCGAAGACGTTCGGCAGATCGACTCCATCTTGAGAGAATGCGCTGACCAAGTATCGGGTCCAGCTCGCATGCTCGTCGAAATGGCGTTCCTGGACTTCGCAGCGCGACGTGCAAGGCTGCCGGTGTGGGAGCTGTTGGGTTTGCCGGCTCCAGGGCGCATTCAGCTGATGCACACTGTGCCTCTGGGCGCGCCGCTCGCGGATCAGGTGCGGCCCTTGAAGATAAAACTCGGGGATTCCGACGATCTGACGACGCTGCGACGCCTCGTAGGCCTACCCGGACCACTGGTTCTGGACGTGAACTGCGCCTGGACCGCACGGGACTGGCATCGGTATCGCTCGCTGGTGCAAAAGATTGCACCGGCGGTGCTGGAAGATCCGGTTCGCGACGAACGGTTGCTTCCGGAGATAAGGGCAGCGCTGCCGAAAACCGCGGTCATCCTCGACGAAGGAATAGTCGGCTCAGCCGATGTCGAACGTGCTGTAGGTCTCGCTGACGGCGCGAATATCAAACTCATGCGGTTCGGCGGTCTGCTGGCCGCACGAGACGCGCTCGAAGTGCTCGGTGCCAGTGCCCGAACGAGGATGCTCGGCTGCTATCTGGAACCGCCCCGGGCAATCGCATACGCGGCGCAGTTGGCTGGTCTGAGCGACTGGACTGATCTCGACGGCCACTGCTGGCTATCCGGAACCCCACCCACCACTGAGTACCGGCTGGACAGCACCCATCCGGGGACACCTCGCATCACAAACTGATTTGAACAGGAGAACCCCTGTGTCCACATCCTCGTTCACGCTTATGGCGATCGAATCTCAAGGCTCGCTGTTGCATGATCCGGAAGAACTCGCCAGGTATCTCTTCCAGCCGCAACCGCGCATTCCGGAATACTACGGGTATGACACGCAAGGAAGTTGGCTTTTCGAGGCGGTGACAAAATTGCCGCGATATTACCCGACGCGGGTTGAACAGGCATTGCTCGAAGAAATCGCAAGCGAAATCGCCCCAGAAATCTCGCAGTGCACGCTGGTGGAGCTCGGCAGTGGTAGCGGTAAAAAGACCGGCACCCTGCTGCGGGCATGCGCAACTTACGCCCCGCCACACTTCATGCCGCTGGATGTCGACGCGGCGATGATTCAGCACAGCTATGAGACGCTGTCCTCGCTGGTGCCCGGGCTCCGCGTCACCGGAGTGGTCGGTCGATACGAAAAGACCTTCCCGATAATTTCGCATCAGGATGTTGGCCGGCGGTGTGTGACCGCGCTCGGAAGCAACATCGGTAACATGCTGCCAGACGAGCGGCTGAGCCTCCTCGAACTTCTCTGTTCCAATCTAAATCGCGGAGAGCTCCTATTCGTGACGGCGGATCTGACGAAATCGAAACAGCTCCTGGAAGCCGCGTATAACGACCCGCCTACGGACCGAACACATACCGACTTCAGACTCAACAGGCTCATTCATATAAATAGAATATTCGGCGCATCATTTCGGCCGGACAGGTTCTATGAATACGCGCATTATGACACCGACATGGACGCAATTGTCGTCCACTTGTACAGTCCCGAGGAACAGGTCATCGACTTGGGTCGAGTGGGTCGTACTTTGACCTTGAAAAAGGGCGACTCCATCGTCGTGGACTACTCGTGCAAATTCGAAATCGATGCGCTGAGTGCCGAAATATGCGAACTCGGCTGTCAGAGGGTGAACTACTGGACCGACGCCAGATACAGATGGGGCGCCTTCCTGTTCGAGAAACAATGAGTGATCACTACGGTCCCTTCGAGGAAGCGGCAGACTGGGGGATTCGGCGTGACTTCGGCTGAGATCAACATCCGCATACTTCTCGCCGCCGGCGTCATTATCGTCACTGTTCGTATGGCCGGGTGGGTCTTCGGACGACTCGGACAGCCACGCGTAGTGGGCGAGATTGTCGCGGGGATTCTGCTGGGGCCCAGCGTTCTCGGCGTACTGATCCCGACTGCCGAAGCGTACCTATTTCCCGATCCGGTCGTCGACGGTCTGCGGACCGTCGCGCAGTTCGGGCTGGTGATCTTCATGTTCCTGATCGGACTCGACGTCGATACGGGAGTGCTGCGGCGCAGCGGTCGCACCGTCGCGATCGTAGCGCCGACATCTGTGCTTGTGCCGTTCCTGCTAGCGGCAGGATTCGGATGGGCTGTTTACCCAACATTCGGTAACGGCACCAGCAAGATCGCGTTCTCGGTGTTCTTCGGTGCTGCCATGGCTGTCACGGCGTTTCCCGTGCTGGCCCGGTTGCTCATCGAATCAGGGCTGTCGAAACATCGCATCGGATCGGTCACGCTCGTTTGTGCCGCAGTCAACGATCTTGCGGCATGGCTACTGGTCGGTGTGGTCGTTGCCGTGTTGTCGGGGAGTCCTGGGCACGCGTTGCTCACCGCGGCCCTTTGTGCGGCGTTCGTTGCGGTGATGCTGCTGATTATCGGACCGCTGGTGCGTGCGATGGATGCTCCACCACTATGGATGGTTCTGGTTCTGGCGCTGTCGAGCGCGTGGATCGCTGAACAGAGCGGAGCTCATGCGATCATCGGCGGATTCTTGGCAGGCCTGGCGATGCCGCGCCGCGCCGAATGGCGAGATCACATTACGGAACGGTTGGGGCATGTCGTCTCCATATTCCTGCTGCCGATCTTTTTCGCGGTGGTGGGGGTAGCTACGAGAGTTGATCAGCTGACCATGGCAGGTTTGGTCCTTCTCGCTGGTGCCACGGCGATCGCGATAGCAGGCAAGCTCGGCGGATCCGCGGTGGCTGCACGGTGCGCTGGTGAAAGCTGGCCTGACGCCCTGAGGATCGGGGTTCTGATGAACACTCGCGGCATCACCGAAATCGTGATCCTCACTGTCGGGCTCGAACTCGCCATCATCACCTCGACGGTCTACACCGCGATGGTCCTGATGGCCGTCATTACGACATTCATGACCGCACCGATACTGCAGTTTCTCAATGGTCGGACAGGCACAGAGGCGGCGATCCGGCAACCCAGCGCCTCGGCCACCGGCGGAGGAAGCCTATGAACGAGATCGTCCCTGCCTGTTCACCGGAATCGGTACAGCGAGGTCACATCGTCCTGTCCGGACTGGATGGATTGCTTCCTCGACTCCTGTCGATGTACCAGGATCTGCATCGCAACCCTGAACTATCCGGTCAGGAAGTCCGCACCTCCGCTCTTGTGGCAGATCGGCTCGAGGACTTGGGTTACAAAATCGAAACCGGGATCGGTGGGACTGGTGTTGTTGCCGTACTACCTAACGGGGCCGGCCCACGAGTGCTGCTACGGGCAGAACTCGATGCTCTGCCTGTTCGGGAGGAAACAGGGTTGCCATACGCCAGTACCGCCCTCTCTACCGATGGCTTGGGTAACGTGGTTCCGGTCATGCACGCCTGCGGGCACGATGTCCATATCGCCGCCCTGATCGGAGCCGCGGCATTGCTCGCACGCGCACGCTCGACATGGCGTGGAACGCTCATGGTCATTGCACAACCGGCGGAAGAGACGCTGTCGGGAGCCAGAGCGATGCTCGCCGACGGCCTCTATGAGCGATTCGGCCGACCCGATGTAGCACTCGCACAACATGTCGCCCCGTTTTCCACTGGGACCATCCATCATCGCTGCGGCGAACTGTTTGCCGCGGCTGAGCTTCTGACTGTACGACTGTTCGGTGTCGGAGGACATGGCGGCATGCCGCACACGACAATTGATCCCATCCCGATGGCGGCAAACGTCGTCAGCCGTCTCCAATCGGTCATCGCGCGCGAAGTTGATCCTTCCAAATCCGCCGTGATCACTGTCGGATCGCTCCACGCAGGAACAGCCGGCAACATCATTGCCGATGAAGCCCGGCTCGAAATCAGCACACGGGCATCCGATAACGACCTGCAAACCGACCTGCGACATGCGGTCGAGAGGATCGTGCACAGCGAGGCCGTCTCTGCGCGTGCGCCAGCAGTACCCGAAGTCATCAGCTTATCGAAGGGACCTGTCCTGGTGAACGATCCGAGCCTGACCCAAAGCATCCTTGCCACGCATCGTTCGTACTTCGGCGATGACGTCGTCTCGGTGCTGCCTGGTCTCATGCCCGCGAGCGAGGACTTCGGACTTTTCGGGCTCCCCCAAACGGGTCAACAGCTACCCACGGTGATGTGGCTTGTCGGCGCGATGGATATCACGGAGTCGTTGAGCGATTCGAATCGGCCTAGTGTCGCAACCAACACCAACCACTCGCAGTTCTTCTCTCCGAACCTAATTCCCACTCTTCGTGCGTGTACGGAAGCGTTGATTTTAGGGGTGCTAACCGTAATGCCAGGCGATTCATGATCTGCAGCACTGTGTATACCTGGCGACGCCCGCAAGGCCAGGATGCGATCAGTCAGACGCCGGGTGCGCGTGGACGGTTCGAGGCATTCGAACAGGGGGATTCGGGCGTCCCACAACGGCGAGCGCGGGCGAAGAGTGATCGTGCTGCCCTACTACAGCGACGTCCCGATCGACACGATGCTCGCGGTCGCGGGGGGAAAAGGAGTCGGAGGGAGTGGCCGCCAACGCCTGAACTCCGTCTACCAAGCCGGAAGATCACGGCTGTGGCGCAAGATTCCGCTGCGAAAGTCGACCGAGATCGTCATCGTCGTCTGGCTCGAAAATTTGCGGGGGACTGGCGAATTCGGTTCACTATTGGTCGCCGCGCACGACGCCGAGGGATCTCTGGTGCTGCTAGGTGCTGTCGGATTAGGATTCAGCGGGGCGTCCCGGCGGGCATTGCAGCAACAACTCGACGAACTGGTCATCGACGAGCCGCCCCTCGACGTCCCCGTGCCCCGCACAGTGACTGCTGAAGCTTCCTGGGTGGCCCCACGTCTCATGGGCGACGTTCAATATCGCGAGCGCACCGCTGGCGGCTGCGCCATCCGTCATGGCGAGGCCTGCGCTTCGACAAGGATCCATCGAATATTACGGCTCCCGACCCGACTAGCGTGCCACAAATATGCTCGTGACCAGTGGAGATGACACGTCCCCAGATTTCAGTCTCTCAGTGGTGCTCGCCCGCGGATGGGAGGGCGCGGGCGTTCGTTCCCGATGTGTCGGTGGGCACACCTACTCTGATTCGGTCAGGGGAGTCGTCGACATTGAGGGGTCATCGTGCGGGCGGTCGTGGCGGGCGAATTCGGTTCGGGCGCAGAACGTTCGGCGTTTCGCTGGCTAAGCGAGCTCGACGGACCAGTCGTCGTGGTGTTCAACGTCGTCGCCCACAAGAAGAAGGACATGGACCCGGTCCAGATCGACGCCGTGCTGTGGACTTCGCAACGGGTTGCCGCGCTCGAGGTCAAAGGGCTCACCGAGGCCCGCGGCGGCGCCTTGAAGGCGACCGCGAACGGCGCGTGGACGCTGGACGGCAAGCCGGCACCGATGTACGGGCTCGCCTCGCACCCCAACGCGTTCCACCAGGTTCAGAATGAAGCCTTGTCGCTGCAGGGGGCGTTGCAGTGGCGCCTGGACCGGAAGGAGTTCGTCGAGGGCCTGGTGGTCGTTGTCCCCAAGACCGGCCACCAGGTGAGCGTCGAGGTAAGCGAACCGTTGACGGGCACGCGGCTGGTGATCGCCGAGGACGGCGCAAAACTGGCCTCGGCGGTATCGGAGCTGTCGACCGGGCCCAAACGCTGGTCAGCCTCCCAGGTCGTCGCCGCACTGCGCGCTCTGAACATCGCTGGCGACATCGACGAAGCCGCCCTTCTCGCCGACGGGTTCCCGAGCGAGCCCGAATCGCCGACCCCGACCCATAAGCCGCAGCGCCGCCGTCCCTCCCCACACGTGCACCGAGCCGGGCGCCTCGCGCCCCGGCGGCAGGTTGTCCACGTGGCCAGCCGGGTGATGACACCACCAGGGGCGAACAGCACCTGGGAGAAGGCTGATCCAGCGGCGGTCACGGCGAGCGCCGCGGTGGTCCCGGTGGCGGCCCCGCCCGCCCCGGAGGTCGAAACGCCCGACACCGAGGCAAGCGAAGAGTTCGACGCATGGGACTTGGTCGTATCGGACACGGACTGGGAGCCCTCCGAACCTGCCGCCGACCCTGACAAGGACGACGCGGTGCCCGAGCAGAAATCACGGTGGCACCGGTTCCGGCGACCCCGACGCACGACGGCTCCGTCCTCCCGACGCCGGAAGCTGCGGTGGTACAGCCCGTTCTGGGTGTTGGGGTGGGTCATCGGATGGGTGTGGTGGCGGGTTCGGCACGTCGTCGAGGTGGTGGCGATCTTTGTCGTCGGCGCCGCGCTACTGGGTGGACTGGTGTACCTGGCTGGGACTGGTCAGCGTTGTTTCGGTGCAGCCAAAAACCGGGCCCGCGGTGGTCGATGACAGCACGCCCGATGTCCCAGCCGGGGAGGCGAGCCAGCTCGGCCCAGGTCCAGGTGGCGGCCGCGTCGTCGACCGGCTCGAGCTGCAGGGTCTGCTCGACCTGAGTGGCGAACAGGCCGTCGCCGACAGTGCGAATGGTGATCCGGTCGAGGACGCGGATGTGGTCGGCGTCGGTGACGAGCTCGCGCGGCGGGGCGGTGAGGATCGGGCAGGCGTGGCAGTCGGGGCTGGAGTTGTCGCCCCGAGCCGCGGGCCTGATACAGCGGTCATAGGGGCCCCAGGCGGCTGCCGCGGCGAATATCGCAGAGCGCGGCGTAGGTGCGTGGCCGCAGTGCGCACTGCGGGGCCGGGACGCTGGTGTGGGCGTTGAGGCTGAGCCGGTTCCAGCCCTGCCCGTCGGGCCCGCCGGGGTTCGGCTCGGGTGGTCGGAGGTAGATCGTCATGGGCGTCTCCGTTCGGTCAGGCAGCCCAGTCGGCGACTGCTGTTGTGGGAGTGGCGGTTTCGGCGGCGGCGGTGATGATGTCGTCGATGGGCAGGTCCTGGCGGAAGCGGTGGCCGATGCTGGCTTCGACCGTGGCGTAGTCGGCGGCGAGGTCGGGGCGTAGTTGCGCGGCGCGGATCAGTGCGCTGCGGGAGGCCAGGACGCAGAACGAGCACGACAGGCGCGGCATTCCGGCGGCGTAGGCGGGGTGGGGGCGGGTGCCGGCGGCGGCGATGCGTTCCCAGACCGCGGTGACTGGTAGGTCATGCAGGGGCAGCCAGGAATCGACGTGGCGGCGTCCGTTGGAGGCACCGGTCCGGCGGGGTCCGCCGTTGGCGCGGGCGGTTCGGCACGGCGCGCACCGGCAGGTCCAGCCGGCGTCGTGGCTGAAGGGGGTAAGGCGTCGGCGCGCGGGGGATTCCTCGGCGCGCATGCCCATGACCGAGAGCACGCGCACGGGCCGCTCAACCAGGCCGTCGTCGCGGAGCTCGGCGACGAGTCGGGTGAGCACGGTGCGGATCGGCCCCCGCTTGAAGTCGGAGGTGCACCAGCGTCGGGCGGCGTCGGGCCAGCGGCCGCGTTCGGCGACCCGGTCGAGCAGATCGGCACCGGTGCGCGAGACCGTCTCGAACCGCAGGCCGTAGTGGGCCGCGTGCTCGGCGGCCAGTTCACGGGTGCCGGGCCATTCGACGCGGCCGAGGTCAGCGTGCACGGCGACGACTCGGTCGAGGACCCCGGCGTCAGCCGCAGCGGTGGCGGTGACGTCGAGTGCGGCCTGGGAGTCCTTGCCGCCGCTGGTCGAGACGACCACGAGGTCGTAGCTGGCGAGCGCCGGCCCGGCGATGGTGGGGGACGTGTCGTTTCCGCTGGTGAATGGCTGTTCGGGTCGCATGATGTCTCCTCGTCGTCGACGGTTGTGCGCCGGGGTGGCCGGTCAGGGCGAGACCGCCGCGCCGGGGCGCGTGCGGACGTCTCTGGCCAGCGCGGTGGGCCCGGTCTCGGGAGCGTGGTGGGAGTTCAGACGCCGGGCTGGCAGCGGCCGTGCGCGCCGCGTGGCGGACGGCGTCGAGTGCGCGTTCGCGGTAGGCGCGGGCCCATTTGAAGCAGTTGCGGCAATCGGTCGGGGTGCTGGCGCCGGTGATCGGGTCGGGGCGGGTGGTGTGGGTGCAGCCGGGGAGCCGGATGTGTTGGCGGCGGGCGGTGTAGGACCAGGCTTGGGTGTCGCTGCTCGAGACCAGGTGCCCGACGAGCCGGAGCGCTCCGAGGGAGAGGCCGAAGCCGTGCAGGCGCATGCCGAGCGGGGCGAGGGTTGCGATGACCTCGGCGACGGCGTACTGGGAGCCGCGCCGGCACACGCTGCCGACGCCGACGGTTTCCCCGGTCATCGTCACCCCGGTCTCGAGATACATGCGGTAGTGGTCGACGTACTTTCTCCGGACTATCGGGACCCATCGTGATGAGTTCGGAGGTAAATCGTCATGGCCGATAGGACGTCGCCACAGCAGAAGGGCGGTCAAAACCGCCGTCGCAATCGTGGCGGCGGTGGCACGACGGATGGGACCTCTCCTTAGCTATCGGCGGGGCGCCGGTCACCCGGTGACTTCGTGGCGGTGACCCGGGTGCCCTCACCGGTTGTTGGGGACGACCAGGGTCGGCATCGCGGGACTCGCGTCAATGGATGGCGTCAGCGCCGGTGAGAACTGATCGCTCCGTCACCTTCTGGGCTGCGCTCGGCGGGATCTGCGCCTAGCTTTTCTCTTAACCCCATTAACGAGATGTGCTCGGCTTAAGGAGAGTTCGCTCATGGCATCACCGGCAAAACTTGCTCATGTCGTCCTGCGCACCGGTCAGCTTCCGGAAATGATCGACTGGTACGTGCAGGTCCTCGAAGGTCGCCTGGTCTTCAGTAACGACATGTTGGCGTTCATCACCTACGACGAGGAGCATCATCGCGTCGCATTTCTGGCGACCGGTGCGTCTCAGCGGCCCACCGACGCGCATTCGGGTCTGCATCACGTCGCCTTCACCTACGATTCGCTCGGTGATCTGCTTGGCACCTACCAGCGGTTGAAAGCCGCCGGTGTACAGCCGTTTTGGTCGATCAACCACGGTCCGACTACCTCGATGTACTACGAGGACCCCGATGGGAACCACATCGAGTTGCAGATCGACAACTTCAGTACTGACGCGGAGCTGAACGAGTTCTTCGAGTCCGGTGCCTTCGATACCAATCCCATCGGGGTCGACTTCGACGCCGATGAATTGGTGGCCCGTTTCGCCGCAGGCGAGCCGCTCGCGGATCTGGTGCGTCGACCCTGAGCGTGTCCGAGCCCACTTCGGTGCTCATCGTCGGCGCGGGTCTCATTGGCTTCGCGACGGCGTATCTACTGGGACGTCACGGCATTTCGAGATACGGCGAGGCGAACCCAGGGCATGGGTTCTGCTGCTCGCGGTGACTTGGGAGTTCGTGGCAGGAGTAGATGTTCAACATGGTCTGGTAGCAGGCGTCGGGCTGCGGAGAGTGCGCCGCAGAAGACGGCTGTACCGATGGCCCAGGACGATCGACCGACTGCTCCTCTGTCGAAGCGGACGACATCGCTGCGACTTCCGGGCGCGCCGGAAATATGACCTGGCGCGCCCGGCGGTGATCTCAGCAGTTCACAGACTTCGACCCTGTCGTCGGTGGAGCAGGTCGACGGTTGGTAGTTGTGAGGCTCAGGCGGATGCCTTGTCGTAGGCTGCGATGACGTCGGCGGCGATCCTGCCCCGTGCGGACACAGAGAGTCCGTTGTTGTTGGCCCAAGTCCGAATTGCATTGAGGTCGGTGCGGCGTAGCGGTGCCTCTGCGGAAGCCTTCGCCTCGGATCGGCGCAGGGATGCCTTGATTCGGCCGGTGCGGCGTGCGTAGGGAAGCCACTGGTCGAACGTCGCGCGCAGTGTGGCCGCGTTGTCGGCGGACAAGTCGATTTCGTATGCGGTGCCGTCGATTTCGAAGGTGACCGTTTCCTCAGCAATGGAGGTGCCGTCGAAGTCGTCGATCAGTGTGACAACAACTTTGCGCGCCATGTATGTGGGTCCTGTTCGCTCTGTGTCTGTGGTTCACGGTCGCTGGCGAGCGTAATTGCCTTCCGGTTCAGGGGGAAACCGGCGTGCTGGCTGCTGCTGCCATGGGCACTTGAGGTCTGTAGCACGTTCATCTGCTCAGGATGGGATCGCTGATGTGTCCAGGTAGCGAGTGAGTCGGTGCGCTGTCTGGGTGCGAGCCCGTGGCCGACCTTGCGACGAGTCAGACCGGCCGCTCGCGCGGCCTTCGGCTGCTCCTGGCGCCGCGGCGTGCGCTCGGTCGTGTCCAGGCCATGCTGGCAGGATCAGTAGGTGAACCCAGTGAGGCTTTCGACGAGGTTGAGTGGCGCAGCCCGATCCGCCCGGCGATTGTGTCGCCGCTGGTGACATTGCAGTTGGCCGGGATCGTGACCCTCCGATTCCGTGGGCGGTTCGAGACCTGTATCCCATTCCGCAGTTCTGGCATCGTCGCTGTGGGTGTTTTGAGGCCGTCGGCCCGCATCTCGGCATGCGCGGTGACGCCCTGCCCAGGGCCAGGTAACTGGTTGTGTTACTGGTCAACCGGGGGATGGATCGACGGGCCATGCTGGGGTGTCCAGACTGGCAGCGGCAGTGGCGTTAGGACACGGCTGGTTGCGGATTGCCCTACCGCGAGTGGGTGTAGTTCGCTGGTGAGCGCCGATAGGGCATCCGCGACCTCGTGGACGCTTGCTCGAACGTAGGTCAGCGTCGCACCGCCGGGTGTGTACTGGACAGCGTGGGCGGCGTAGGCGCGGGCGACGGCATAGCCGAAGTTTCGCTCGACCCAGGTCAGCACGGTATGGCGGAGCCAGTGCGTGTTGACCTGCTGGGTCGCGACCCATGGCAGTTGTCGGCCCGCACGCATCCACAGGTGGTCGTAGCGTCGGCGCGTGATCGGGCGCCCGTAGCGGTAGCGCAGCCAGCTGCCCGTCAGGATCATCGCCGCGCGCAGTGGGCGGTGAGCATGGTGAGCAGAGCCGTCGAGATCGGCTGCCAATGGACGGTTCCGCCTTTGCCACGCAGTTTGACCAGGCGCTGCCTGGCATCGAGATCAGTCGGCCGAATAGCCAGTGCGCTGCCGGTCCTGCACGCGGTTTCCAGATGCAGGCGCAGCAGCAGGGTGTCCAGTTCGACGTCGTCGCCGGTAGTGGTGACCACTTCGATCACCTCGTGGAGCCGCTCGGCTGCGATGGCACCACGAGGGCTGGGTAGTCGACGCGGCTTGATGAGTTCCGTAGCAGCGTTGGAGGTCCGGACGTAGCCGTCGTTGGCCGCGAACCGATACAGGTAGCGCAGCGCGCTCACCATGTGCTCGGCGGCGGACCTCCCGCCGCGGGAATTGCGGCGCTGGACCGCGCCTGCGCGGATGCGCTCGACGAGTGCCTGCATCTCCAGACTCGTCGGGTCGTCGAGGCGCCGTGTTCCCCACTCATTCTGTAGGTGCTGCCAGTAAGTCCCGTAGGTTCGCAGTGTTCCGGCCGAGACTGAGGGGATGATCCGCGGGATGTACTCGTCGAATGTTGGCACCGGTGCTGGGTCCGACTTCGGCAAGAGATCCTGCACCTGAATCCCCAGCTGGTCCAGCAATTTCCGTGCGATCTCGTGGTTGGGGTCGCTCATCGCTCGCCCCTGCCAGTACCTGCTGCACATGGTCCAGTCGCGGCGAGTGTTTTGCCCTTCCTCAGGGGATTGCCCGTGCTAGCAAGGCCGGAGGGGCGGGCCACCGGGGAAATGCGAACAATCCAGAGGAGAGGAATGTGAGGGTGGTCGTGATTTTTCATCGGGCACCTGTTCTGCCCGATCAACGGCTCTTCCACATTCCGGTAGACAGCAAGTCTGCGAATCGCGCCACCCGCAACGTGGCAGTCAGTTGTCGGGGAGTCCTAGGCGACGACGAATGCGTAGAGGGCGGAGCCGTAGGTCGTCTCCGTGGGCACGGTCGTGTCCTGGACGGCGCCGTGTTCCAAGCACCGTTGGCCGCTGCTGTGACACAGAGCAGGCGCCAGACTCGTCCGGATCCTGGCCCCGATCGGCGGAGTTCGGCGCGTCTTCGAGCCCCTGCCCTGGCCGTGCCCCGCGGCCGTGATGTGGTCTACCGGGTTTCACCGTGGTGCCCGGGCGGTTCGCGGTCTGCGTTCGCCAAGGCTATATCGAGTTCGTCGATGTCCCATCGGAATTGTCTTCCGACTCGAATGGGTCTGGGTAGCCACGGGTGCTTGCCCGGTTGGCGGGCCCAGCGCCGTAGTACTTCAGGGTGGATGCCGATGTGGTCGGCCGCCGTTTTGGTGTTGACCCACCGGCGAAGCGGCGGAGGGGAAGTAGAGGGGTCATGGCGCATGGGTGTGCCCTCGGTCGTGGTCGATGCCGATTCCGGGTTCGCGATGTCGGGTGCCGCGCACTAGCGGTGGGCAGGACCCGGCGAGAAGTGGTCCTGTCTTCGTACAATGTCGGCGACGAAGGCGATGTAGGACATCGTGCGAATATGACCCGACCGAGACAGGGCCATAGCGACGGCCAGGACGACTTCGGGCGCTACGAGTCCACCGGCGATCGGTGACGGGGGCGTGCGATGTCTCCGCTGGAGAATGGTCGCGCCCGTAGGCGGGGGCGGTTGCTGCGTGAATCTTCATCGGGCACCTCGTTCTGCCCGATCAGTGGCTCTTCCAACTTCTAGAAGACATGAACTTCGCGACTTTTTCCACCCATTTCTCGCCCTAGCCGTGAAATCAGGCGCGATTCACGGTGTTTCGGGTTCGACCCATTGTTTAGCCTCACAATTGTCCGACCCACGCGCGCGGATATGTCACCGTTGGGCCGCTCCGATGTTGCTGGCGCTCAGTCGAGCACGGGCCCCGAGTAGGTCTCTGGTGTGGCCGTGACCAGTTGGATGTGTTTGGAGACGATGCTGTCGGTCAGCGACAGTTGGTAAGAGACCCTGTTCTGGTCAGTGCTGTGGGCGTGCAACAGGCGCCGCGCGTCGCGACCGAGGGAGACCTTCACGCTCGCTGCCCACAGTCGTTGAGCATCATTGTTCGGGGACAGGGCGGCAACGAGTTCTTTGGCCTGTACCGACGTGCGGTGTCTGCCGAGTGCGGCTTTGACCTTCGCGATCATCCAGGAACGTTCGCCATCGGGATCGACGAGGACGGTGTTGACGTGCTCGCTGAACATCCAGACTGGTACCGATCCGATGTCATCGATGCCGATCAGGATGTCGGCAAACAAGTCGTTGCGCGACAACACATTCGACATCGGATCGATGTATGCCGCCAGGACGCCCCGTGTCTGGAAGCGTTCGAGGTTGGCAGCCAATGCGGGCTCGGCCTGGACGTAGGTGCGCAGGTGGTGAGTCGGGGCCAGCGGGATGTCGGCGATGGCGAGGTCGTGCAGGTGTGCGGACATCGCCTGGTCGAGTCGGTACCCTCGAACGATCCCTTCGAGGGTGTTCAGCGATGGCTCGCGCTCGCCGCGTTCGATGCGCCCGAGGTGGACCGCGCTGAACCCGACCGCGTCGGCCGCCTCTTCGCGAGTGAGACCCAGATCCTCCCGGATCCACCGGCACGTCGTGCCGAGGTCGGGAATGGACACATCGGGTCGGGTCGGATCGCGCCGTCGCCGTCGCCGTGGACGATCTGGCAACCGCCTAGAAGGACGTTCGTTTTTCATACTCCCCCCCGGGAGCTAGTGGTGTAAGTCACAGGCTGAGAGGTTTGAAGTGAGAGTCACCTGCTGGCGATGGGACATTGTTTACCAGAAGGGATTTCATGCGGCAAGTTTGCCGACGGCCGGGCGAGTTGGGAACGACGGCGTTCGTCAAAAATTCAGCAACAGAGGCAATTTCGACGCGGCTCGCCTTCGTCCGGGGGTGAGTAGCCGCGTCGCCGATGGGTCAGTTTCGGTCCCGTTGCTGCCTGCGTTGACATGGGTCCCTTAACTGATCCTTTTTGATATATCCAAACTGGATCAGTTAATGCTCTAGCGGCACAGTCGGTTTCAAGGTTTGGATGGAAAGCGAAAGTAATTCCCTCCCAGAAAGGAAATCCTGTGGATCCGATCGTGATCGCGAGCTATCTCAACGCCGGGCTGTCGCTGTTGGCCAACGGCGCCGCCCTGGCCAATCAGGTGCTGTATCTGGCTCTGACCTTGCTCTGACCTAGCCGCCGAGCGGCACCGCCGAACCGGGTACACCGATCGGCGGTGCCGGGCGGCAGCCCCACCGATCTGAATTCTCGCCGCGCAAGCGAAGCCAATCCCGCTGCGGCCCCCATGTATCAGCTTCACCTTTCGACTAGAGAGGTCGACCAGTCATGCCCGAAAACACTCCGACCGCCCGCCGCAGCGCAGCTCGCCGTCGATCCGGAATCTCCGGCGCACGTCGCACCGGCACCTTGCTGCTCGCTGCCGCCATTCCGGTCGCTGTGGCAGTCGGCGCCGCCGGCCCTGCCCACGCCAACAGCGCCGTAGCCACCGTTGCCGATCAAGGCGGCGTGACCAGTCCGCCCCAACCCGGCACCGAAACACCCACGCCCCCACCAGCTCCCGAACCAGAACCGGAGCCGGAGCCGGCTCCTGAACCGACACCGCCGGTGTACTACGAACAGCCCCAACAGGTACGCACCGGCCCAGCCCGGCCTGCCCCCGAAGTGGACGAGCCGGTCGAACCCGTGCGCATCGAAGAACTGCACCTCCCCGTTCCGGTCGAGCCCGTCGCGCCAATCACCCCGCCGGAGAACACGATTCGGATCGGCGAGTGGCAGACCCCGAGCCCGGAGTGGCTCCCGGTGGAAGTCCGCGACACCATCAACAACACCGCAGCAGGTGCCGAGGCGCAGGTCGCGACCGCACTGGACTCGGTCGGTATCCCCGCAGGACGCTCTGATCGCGTCAGTGGCGCGACCCTGGGTGGCGCCGCACTGGGTGGTGCGGCCGGTGCGACCGTGCTCGGGGCACCGGCAGCGGCAGTCGGTGCGGTAGCCGGAGGACTGATCGGCGGCACGGTCGGTGGAATCGCCGGTGCCGCACTCGGAATCATGATCCCGGTCCCCATCATCGGACAAGCCACCAGCGGAGTCGCAGGCACCGCCTTGGGCGCCGCCGCCGGAGCCGCTGCGGGCGCGGCGATCCTCGGCGTACCGGCCGGTGCTGTCGGCGGGGCGGTCGGTGCAACGATCGGCGCCGGGTTCGGCGCCGGCGTCGGAGTCGGTCAATGACCATCAGCGCAGCCCGTACCGCCGCAGCCGTGGCCGCCGCGATGGTGGGAGCCGCGGCGATCACCGCGGCCTCACCGGCAGCTCCCGCGGTCGCAGTGCCGATCGACGGATGCCCGGCGCTGTTCATCCTCGGTGTCCAAGGAACGGGCCAATCGTCGCCGACCGCGGACCCCCTCGCGGACACCGGTGTTGTCGGGTCGCTGATCGGGCCGGTCGTGGGTGCGGTGCCATCGCTCGTGCAGCGCGCCTACATCGGCTACGACGCGGGCTTCGGCGGCATCGTCCCCGGCGGGGGCTCCGCCCCGTACGTCGCGTCGGTCTCGGGGGCCCGGGCCAACCTCGACGCTGCGGCGCAACAAATCGTGCAGGCGTGCCCGGACACGATGCTGGCCGGTGTCGGTTACAGCCAGGGCGCCCAAGCAATGGCGAGCTTCGCGCGCGACACCGGTGCCGGCAACGGCCCCGTCCCGGCCGAACGCATCGCGGGAATCGTGTTGTATGCCAACCCTGATCGTGGCGAACTCGAACCAGTCTTCCCCGGTCGACCGGGCCAAACCGTGCCCGACCCTGCACCCGGCACCTCGGGTGCGGCGGTTTCGACCGTGCAAGTCCTCGCGGCCCCGGCAGGTGGTGCGGGACTCGCGACCACCAGCGCCGGATACGGCGATCTCACCGGCCGGGTCGCCGACATCTGCAGCGACGGCGACCTCGCCTGCTCCGCCCCGGGCCAGGCATCGGTCCTGCGACTGGGAGCCCAGATCTTTGCCCAAGCCGACCTCACCAACCCTCTCGCGGCGCTGTCCACTCTCGGCGCCGCACTCTCCGACGCGCTCGGTGAGGCCTGGAACACCGTGATCGTCAACGACTTCCAGGTCGGTACCGGAGGTGTCGACTATGCGCCGCAGGCGGATTTGGGGCAGCGGTTGGTCGATGCCGGTGACCCCCGCACACCAGTCACGGATCCAGCGGCAGCGGCGGCGCGCTGGAACGAGATCACCGCGACGGTCGCGGCAAGCCCACTGGTGCAGGTGCCGAAATTGCTCGCCCAACTCAGTGGCGCGTGGGGGCAGCTCGCGGCGCAGAACGCCGAGCTGGTCAACCCGGCGACCTGGTTGCGGTTCGCCGACACCGTCGGACGTCACAACGGCTATGCCCTGACCGGGCAGTTGGACTCGGGCATCGCGTGGATGATCGCGCTGGCCCACGACGTCGCGGGAGCCCGCTCATGACCAGCACCGGGGCCGATGAGTTTCGCGCGAACACCGCGATCGGCTCCGGCACCCCCGGCCGCATCCTGCGTACCCGTGAGGTAATGGTGCCCCACATCGCCGGGCTCCGGAACGCCTGGCAGGTGATTTACACGACCAAATCCAGCTTCGGTGTTCCGGTCCCCGCCTCGGGCATCGTGCTGGAACCGGCCACGCTGACCGGTGGCGCGGTGATGAATACCCCGCTGGTGGTGTACTGCCCAACCTTTCACGGTCTGGGTGGTCGGTGCGCCCCCTCGCAGCTGCTGGTCGACGGGAACGAACCCGACACGAGCAGCATCGCCGCCGCGCTCGTACAGGGATGGACGGTCGCGGTTCCCGACGGGATCGGGCTGGGCATCCACGGCGCAGGACCCCACCATTTCCTGGCCAAGAAGGCGGGCGCACATGCGGTGCTGGACATAGCTCGCGCAGTCACGTCCCAGCCCGCCCAGGGCACTCTCGAGGCTCCGGTCGCGATCTGGGGCTACGCCGATGGCGGCCGGGTTGCCGCCGCTGCCGCGGAGTTCCAGCCTGCCTACGCTCCCGAACTGGATCTACGGGCTGTCGCGGCCGGTGCGGTGATCCGCGACCCCGGCGCGTTGATCAACAGCCTCGACGGCGGACCGTGGTCGGGACTGGCGTTCGCGGGCATGATCGGGCTGGCCCGGGCATACGCGCATCTGCCGGTCGATCACGTGCTCACCGACGCCGGCGTGCGCGCGGTCCGCACGGCTTCCGAGCTCGATCTGGCGACGTTGATGGTGGAGTTCTTGTCTCCGCTCTCGGCATGGTGTGAACGTCCAGACCCCTGGAACGACCCGGTCTGGCGATACGTGCTGGCCCACGAAACCCTCGGCACCTCAACACCGTTGGCGCCGATCCACCTCTACCACGGGTTGCTCGACGGACTGATCCCGATCGAGTCCGGGCGCGAACTGTTCGCCGAGTACACCGCCCGCGATGTCGCCGTGTCCTGGTCGGAATTCGACGTCACCCATCTCGGCGCGGCCGACCTCGGGGTCCCCGACGTGTTGACCGCCTTCCGCACGGGATTCGCCCGACCACCACGTCATCAAGGCCCGAACCCGACCAACTGACGCGCCTGCCCGCGCCACCCCCTCCGGCGCGGGCAGGCCGAGCCCACTGACTCGACGGTGAAAGGAAGCCGAATCCGATGAACCACAACACAACTCAGCGCAGGGCCTGCGCCATCGCGGCCGCATGTCTGACCGTGATCTTCATCGGTGCGGCACCAGCCCTGGCCGAGCCCACCGCCAGCGCACCTGGCCCGTCGCCGACGTCGGGCGAACCTGGCACCTCGGCCTGCCCTGCCTTGTATGTGCTGGGCGTGCAGGAGCGGTGAGGAAGGCGCCGCCACCACCGCCGACACCGGCGATACCGGAATGCTGGGCCAGGCTTTCGGCAGGTTGGGTGCCGCCGCGGGCACGGCGATCGAGCGGTCATACATCGTCGTTGGCGCCGAGGTGAACACAACGAACTACCCCGGAGCGGCGACCGCGGCAGCCGATCAGATCGAACAGCGCGCCGGTGAGGTCATCGACCGGTGCCCATCGACACAGATCGCGGTCGCCGGCTATGCCCAAGGTGCTGCTGCGGCAGCCGCTTTCGCGGAAAAGGCCGGGTCGGGGCAGTCTCGAGTCCCTGCGGAGAAGGTCGCAGGGATCGCGTTGCTGGCCAACCCGTCGCGGCGCGCAGCGACCGGTGCTCTGCCAGGCACCGACAAAGCGGAAGTCCCGTCCGCGCCTTCCGGCACGCACGGAACCGCGGTGTCGAAGATCAAGCTGACCAACATCGGCTTGTCCGGTGCCGGGATCGCCGCCGACGAGACACCGGCCAATTTCGGGTCCCTGGTCGGTCGGGTGGCTGATCTGTGTGTGGCCGGTGATGCCACCTGCGACGTCCAGTTCGGGAGCCCGTTGCTCACGGCGGTTGCCAACATCACCGGACAAGCCGAGGGCAAGGACCCGGTCGCCGCGATCGCCACCGTCGCCCAAGCCCTGGCCTCCACCGCCTTCACCACCGCGGTCGGGGTCATCAACGACGACATCACCGGCACCAGCCTGGATCAACTGGCCTACACCCCCGACCAAACCCTCGGCCAGCGCATCGCTGCCGCGTCCTCACCGTCGGCTACAACACCGACCGAGTCCGACGCGCTCTCGGCGCTGTTCAAGATCGGCACGATCGGTTTGAACGCCGTGGTGTCGGTGGCACAGAAGGTCTTCACCGCCACGACAATCGCCGAACTCGCCGCAGTCGGTCTGTCCAACCCCGCCGCCGCGGTCGCGGTGCTCGGCACGAAAGTCGCTGACGCGGTGGTGGATCTGGTGCCGCCCCAGTCGATCAGTACCTGGGTCAACGACGCGTTCGAGGCGATCACCTCCACCATCACCGATCCCCAGGACCTCTACACGACCTCGGCGACCGCCCAATACAGCAACGCCACTGGGCGACGCAGCAGCTACAGCACCGTCTCGGTCACCGCAGGTGGCGATACCCCGCTGGCCGCGACGACCGCTTGGTTCACCGCGATTGCCCACGACCTCACTGCCACCGCGACGCCGTCGGCGAAGCAACCGACACCCTCGAATAACGCGACGACTCCGACCAGTCCGCACCCGGCTCCCTCGCCTACCGCAGTGAAACCCGGTGTCACACAGACCGGTTCGCCCTCGGCCACGGCCAGTGAGCCGTCGGCGCACCCCTAGACCCCTTCGGAGCACGAATCGAGCAGCCAGCCTTCCCCCTGGTCAGCGGCTCTTCCAGCGGCGTGCTCCGAAGGGCCCGACCACCACCCAACCGAACCGAGGAGGTGAACAACATGCCCACCGAAGACCTGAGCCATAACCATGGTGCCGCTTGGCTATACAAGCCCGCCAACCCGGACCCCCACCCCGACGAACCCCATCAGGTCAGCGAACAGCTCCACGCCCGATCAATACCGCGCCACGCGCCGACGCGGCGGTCACGCATCGTTGCGCTGAGCGCCGCCGCCGGCATCCTTACCGGTTCGGTCGCTGCCGTCGCGGTGGACATGTCGGGCAGCGACCACACCGGCACCGCCGCCTCTGTCTCCACCTCCGCAACCAGCTTGACCGCCCTTACCTCTACTGTCGCCGCCACCGAGCGGGCCTGTGCCGGGCTCTCTGCGCAAACGGTGACAGCGGGCGCCGGGGACACCAGGACCGTCGCCGGTGTGATCGCGGCGTTCGAGTTCGCCTATTACGTCACACGCAGCGCTGAGGAAGCGCTGCGGTTGGTGACCCCGCAGGCCGGGATCGTGCCTGAACCGTTGGCCGCTGCGATCACGGCGCTGCCGATCGGCACCAGCCACTGCGTCGGCATCACTCCGATTGCGGAGAACACCGCCGAGGTCCACCTGGTGGAACTGCATCCCGACGGCCGCCGCTTCGACTACCTGCAGCTGATCAACGTATCCGCCGCAGCTGCTGGCGAATTGGTCATCACCAACATCCAGAAGCGAGGCAGCTGATGCCCGCGCTGATCCTTCACGAGCATCCTCTCGCCGTGATCGGCGGCTGTCGGTTGGACCCGGCCACGGTGACCCCGCCACTGCGCGTCGCCAGCATCCGCGTACAACCCCTGCCGACTACCCGAGCGCATCCACCGGCGGTCGCGATCGTCGGCGCTCACGGGGGAGCGGGGACCTCGACGCTGGCACGGTGGTGGGCGCCCGCTGCGGACTGCGGGCAGTCCTGGCCGGGCTCGCCGCAGACCACCCAACGTGTCGTTGTGGCGGCACGGTTGTGCCTGCCAGGGCTGATCGCTTGCGCGGACCGGTTGCGTGAATGGCACGCGGGAGCAGCACCCGAAGGTGTCCAGGTCGTCGGTGTCGTACTCAGTGCCGCCCGCCCGGGCCGAGTCCCAGCATCGGTGCGCCGCTACCGGGCCGTAGTCGAAGAGCTGGCCGAGCACGTGTGGGAGATCGGCTGGCATGACGAGCTCATCGAACGCGAACTCAGCGAACTCGCCGAGTTCAGCCCCTTCGGCCCGGTCCCGCAACGCCGCGCCCGTCTGACCGAAGCGGTGCCTCTGGATGTTCATCACGTCGGCAGCGAGCTCATCGACGCCCTCGCCCGCACGACCAAAAACCCTATCGACCAACACGATTCGGAGAAATGACGATGTCGGTTCTATCCGTCGTGGGCGACAGCGTGACGGTGCTGGCCCAAGAGATCAAGATCAACCCAACCGTCCCGCCGGGCGGAGACAAGCTGACCAACCTGGTCGGCTACCTGTCCTGGCTGGTCATCTTGGCCGGGGTAGCAGCCCTGATCTATGCCGGGGGCAAGTTCGGGTGGGAACGCTGGCACGGCGGCGCGGTCGAATCACCCAAGATCGTGTTCGCGGCCATGGTCGGCGGCATCATCGCCACTTCCGCCGGCGCCATCATGAACGCCGCCGTCACCGGAGGGTCCTGACATGCAGGCACCCCAGTACCGCCACGAAACCCGCCGCACCACAACTGATTCACACGCTGTGACCATCACCGCCGCCGATGGCACAGTGCTGATGGGAACCCGATTCGGGAAACCGGACGCCGCGCTGACCGTCGTCTACCTGCCCGGACCACTGGCAGACGCAACGCATTTCGCGCCGATGATCACGCTGATCGACCGACACCTCCGCGCCGAGGTCGCCCAGCTGGTCTACGACCAGCGTGGCCACGGCAACGACCTGCCGCTGCACCCCGGCCCGGCGGGAATGGCCCAACTCGTCGAGGACCTGGACACCGTCCTCTCCCAGGTTGACGGTCGCGTGGTGCTGGTCGTGCATTCACTGGCCGCGATCGTCGCTCAGGAATGGCTGTACCACCACCGACGAAACCCCGCCCGCATCGATGCGATCGTCGCGATCACACCGGTGTCAGAACTACCCGATCACGACAAAGCCCTCACCGAACACCCCACGGGGGCGGCCCTGCGAGCCGGTCGACGTCTCATCCACCAACTTTCCACAGCCCTGGGCGAGCACCGCCTCCACACCGACGCCGAACTCGAGGCCGCCCGCCACACCCTGCGTGCGTATCGGCGCTGCGGGGCCGACCTAGCGGTGGTCGAAGACCTGTTGCGCGCGACACCGACCTGGATCGTGGCCGGGCACGCAGACCCCGTCGCAAGCTACGGGCGGGTCACGGAACTGGCGGAAACGGTGTGGGCAGAACTGAGCAGCCTGCCCGACGGAGGCCATGACCTGGCCCGAACCTTTCCTCAGCTGCCCGCCGCCGCAGTGTCCTCCGCGATCCGGGTGGCCCGCGACGCCGATCGATTCGGAGGCCACTGGTGATCGCCGCACCGCTGCCCGCGCAGGTCTTGGCGCCGCTGACACAGCTGCTGAACTGGCTGGCCTGGTTCGTGCTGCTGCTGTGCGTGGCGCGGGCGACCTTCGTCGGCGGCCAACTCGCCCTGCGGATTTACCGCGAAGAAGCGATCGAGGGGTTCATCGGATCCCTGCTCGCCGCCGCACTCCTCGGCTCGGCCAGCGCCCTGGCCATCGCCATCCTGCCCACCTAAAACCACAGGACACCGCAATGCCACAAAAACTCTCGATACTCGGCAGCCGGACGCTCACCGCCTGGATCATGCTCGCTGCGGCGGGCACCGCGACAGCCTGTGGCGGCACCGAGCCCGGTGAGGACCAGCGTCTCCCAATCGCCAACACCGCAGAACAGCTGGTCCCCACTGGGCTGAGCTGGCGGACCTATCAGGGCATCGACCTGCCCACCGCGGTAGAAGGCCCACGCGTGGTAGACGGTGCGACCGCCACCGACTTCGACCGGTCCCCGGCCGGTGCCGCCCTGGCCGCCATCCACACGACCGTGCGCATCTCGGTCGCACCCGACGGGCAGTGGGCCGCGGTCGGGCAGCGCATGATCGCCCCCGGCCCAGGCCGGGATGCCTGGGCCACAGCACGCGCCCAGATCTCGATCACCACCCCGGCCACCGACGCGGTGCCCAAGATCCTCGGCTACGTCGTCGCCGCCTACACCGACACAGAAGCCCAGATCCAGACCTACTCCATTTATCCGGACAACTCGACCACTCGCAACACCGCCACCGTCATCTGGGCCACCGACGGGTGGCGACTGCGACTGCCCGACACGGTGACCGAAAGCCCGGTCACCGCAGTGGATTCCATACCCAACGACATGGTTGCCCTGCCGAAACCGTGAGGATCAATTTCTGATGCGCTCGATGCGAACCCTGCTCATACTGCTCAGCATCATCGCCGCAGTGGTGATTGTCGTGTTCGTCCTGACCGTCACAGGCGACGACCCGACCAACACCACCGAACCCCGTGGTCAGAGCGGGCAACCCATCACGATCGTGGTGTCACCGACGACACCGACAGCAGCGCGTCCGCCGACGGTCGACATGTTCGGCAACCGGCTCGAAGTCCCTGCCGAGCAAGCCGGTGCGGCGTTGCCGCAGACCGTCGAGGAGCGAACCGACCCGACGCGACCGGACTATCTGAGCGCACCACCAGCTCGATTGCAGTGGCAACGAATTTGGGACGGCGCGGCAGTGCCGGTCTCAGGAAGCGACGGCCCTGCCCGTATCGACGCCGGTGTGGCCGAGGGGTTCGCACGCACACCGCAAGGTGCCGCACTGGCGGCGATGGACGCCATCGGGCGGGCCTACGCCGCACCAGAGCCGATCTGGCAAAAGGTCGTACGGGAGCGCTTTTACGGCGGCGGGGACACATTGATCGACCAGTTCGCCCGCTCCCGAACCAGCGCCCCAGGAATGGCACGCTACGTCACCGTCCCTGAAGGTGTCCGGGTTGAACCCGGCTACCGCGACGACCTCGCTGTGGTTCAGCTCGCGGTCCGTTCGACGACGGGGTACGCGATCGCGACCTGGCCGATGGTCTGGGTCGATGGTGATTGGCGTATCCGCACGCCCGAGGTCATCGAGACGCTGTGGCGTCCAGCCACACCCGTCGCCTCGATGGCGGGGTTCGGCCGCTGGAGGCAGTCGTGAGTGTCCTCGCCGCACCGGTCGCACCGGGAGACGGTGTTCATGCCCAAATTGTTCCCGATCTCGCCTGTCTGGCGGTGCCCGGAGTACAGGAAGCATGCCGGCTCGCGGACCTCGCTGGGGAGGTGGCTGAGGCGGCGAGCGACTCGGTGATCGGCAGCATCGCTGCCGATCTCATCGACAGCCTGGTGAGCGGGTTGCGGTTAGTGATGGCGTGGTGGACGACCTTCCCGTCACCGGAACTGACGACCTCCCAGGGACAGCCCGCCCCGGTGCTCGCCCAAATACGTGAATACACCAGTGGGCTACAGGTGGTGCTGCTCACCGCCGGGATCATGTTCGCCGCCGCGCGGCTGGCATTGGCCAAGCGGGGCGCCGCGGCAGGGGAAGCGCAGGAAAGCTTCCTGATGTTGGCACGGGCGACGTTCGGGGCGATGACCTTCGGTGTACTGATCACCGTCGCGACCACGGCCGGGGACGAGTTCGCCTCCTGGGTCGTCTTCGACGCCGCTCGCGGCGACCTGGACACCGCTGTCGGTCGCATCGCCGACCCACGGATCACAGGCAATCTCGGCTCCGGGATCCTGCTCGTTCTCGGCGTTCTCGGCGCGATCAGCCTGCTGGTTCAACTCGTCATGCTGGTGATCCGACAGGCCCTTCTCGTTGTCGTTGTCGCAGTGATTCCGATGGCGGCGGCAGCATCGGGCACCGGGCCCGGTTCACAAGCCTACAAACGGCTGGTGGCGTGGTCGCTGGCGTTCGTGCTGTGGAAGCCGGTGGGGGCATTGGTCTATGCCATCGCGTTCGCCGTCACCGGCACTGAGGACGACCCAGATCCTCAGTTGGTCCTTCTGGGAATGATCTTGATGTTGATGAGCGTGATCGTCCTACCAGCATTGATCCGCTTGATCGCCCCGGCAGTGGCCACCCTCGGCGGCGGTGGCGGAGCAGCAGCGGCGTTGGCCGGTGCCGGTGCGGGTATCGCGATGTCGGCAGTCGGCAGCGGGGGGTCTCAGGCCCGAAAGATGTCCGAGGCAGAGAACTCTGGTTCGTCGGGCACCCCGCCCAGCTCAGGGGGTCCTCCATCGCCGCCAGGTGGAGCCGAAGGCGCCCGCCAGATATCGCCCCCTTCGGGCACACCGCCCGGAAGCACACCATCCTCGTCCGGAAACAGTGCACCAACGCCCACACCACCGGTCGGAGCGGGTTCGGGCAATGGGGGTGCTTCGGTCCCCACTGCAGGTGGTGAGGGCAATCCCGCAGCGCCCGAGGGGCTGGGGGCGGGTTCGTCGGCGGCATCGGCGGGTGCCCAGCTCGCCGTCGGCGCGGTGCAAGGCACCGCTTCGGCCACGGAACGCTCGGTCCCCGAATCGCCACAAATAGATCCAGATTCGCTCGGTCCTGGGGAGGTTCGCCGATGAGCACACGGATGTATGGGCGGTGGGAACAGCCGCGCTCGGCCGGGTTCTTCGGATTGACCTGGGGTGTGTCGCTCCTCGGGCTCGGCCTGGTGATCACGGTGATGGTGTCGTTCATGATCACCCGCTCCCTCGGATTCGCGGGCGCGGTCCTGGCTGGGTCGGCGGTGATGTTCATCCCGTTGGCGGTGACCCGCAACGGGCGTACGGGGTGGGAACTGTTGCTGTTGCGGGTTCAGTTCGCGCGTGCGCGTTCTCGCGGTGAGCTGACCTACCGTTCGGGTCGGTTCTCGCGCCTGCCGGGGTTGGCGAAATTGCCGGGGTTGCTGGCTGATTCGCGTTTGACCGAGTACGAGACGCCGGGTGGGAAGCGGTTCGCGATGCTGCATATCCGGCGCAGCGATCACTACACAGTGGTCGTGCGGGTGATCCCGCGCGGCAAAGAACTCGTCGACCAGGCCCAGATCGATTCCTGGGTCGAGGGCTACGGCCAATTCCTGGCCTCGCAAAGCCGCGGTGGAGAAGTGGTGGCGGTGACCGCGGTGCTGGACAACGTCGTGGAAACCCGGTTGAAGCAAACCCGGGAAGTCACCCGCCTGATCCGCCCGAGTGCCCCCGAGTTCGCCAAGACGGTGATGACCGAAGCCGCTGCCGACAGCGGTGGGGTCGGGGTGCGGATCGAAGCGCGGATCGCGATCACCTATCGGGCGATCGGCAAGGGCCGTATCCGCCGTGATCAGGCCGAGCAGGCCCGTGAGATCGGGCAACGCCTGCAATCGGTGTTGTCCCAGCTCGCCCGCGCCGGCCTGCCCGCCACACCCCTGCAAGCGTGGGAGGTGCTGGGATTGGTGCGCAGCCGGTTCGACCTGGCCGCGCAGCGTGATGTGGAGGCGGCCGGGGATCGGATCGTGGAGTCGCAGTCGTGGGACTCGGTCGGCCCGCTGGCCCACCACGATCGGTGGGATCACTACGTCCACGACGGTGCCCGTTCGATCACCTGGGAAATGGACGGCGCACCGCGCGGTGCGGTGATGGAAACCGTCCTCGAGGAACTGCTACGTCCGCGCCCGGACGTCCCACGTAAACGGGTCGCGATCGTCTACCGCCTGCATTCGGCAGCGGAGGCGACCTCCCTGGTCGATTCGGACTTCCGTGACGCGGTCGCCGCCGAACAGACCGAACGGGGGATTTCCTCGGCAGCGGCCCGCATCCGGGTCGGCAACACCTCCGCCGCCCGGGAGGAGCAAGCTCGCGGGGCGGGGTTGACCCGGTTCGGGGTGTTGGTGACGGTGACCGATCACCTCGACGCGGACCTGCCGGGCATCGAGGCCTCGGTCAAAGGGATGGCGGCGGCGTCACGGTTGACGGTGCGCCGCTGCTACGGCTATCAGGCCGCCGGTTTCGCCGCCTCGCTCGGGATCGGGCTGATCCTGCCTGAACACGCCTCCATCTCCGAACGGGTCTCGGGATGAACGAGCACACGAACAGCTCGCCCGACCGAGGCAAGCCCGCGAGAACCGAAATCATCGAGGGCATCAGGGTTCTGAGCAGAACCCGCCGAGCAGAACTCAAGGCCGCGGCCACACAGGCCGGATTGCGGGGTCGGCGGGCACGGATGCTGCTGTCCAGTGACGATCATCGCCGTGCGACCGCGGCACGGCGGCGTGACGGTAACGCCGGGGATGGGTTCGATCTGACCGCGCCGATGTTGACCGACCGCGGCTACGCCGGTGCCGGTGGTGGTCGTGCGTCGGTGGTGCCGCGCACCCCGGAGTGGCGCGGCACGACTGTGCAGGTGGCGGGTTTGTGGCCGTTCTGTGTCGGGGCCAGCGCCCCGACCGCGGGTGTGCCCGTCGGCAGCCACTACATCACCGGTGCCCCGGTGCATTTCGACCCGATGTCATGGTTCCTGCGGGGGTTCATCACCGCGCCGATCGCGTTCGTGTTGGCGCTCAACGGGTTCGGCAAGTCCTCGCTGATCCGGCGCATCATGACGGGCGCGGTCGCGGCGGGGGAGACCGTGCTGTGCATGGGCGACACCAAAGGCGAGTACCGCGACCTCGTCGAGCGCCTCGACGGACAAGTCGTCGATGTCGGCTACGGCCACGGCACCATCAACCCCCTCGACGTCGGCGCCCTCGGCGCCGTCATCGCCGCACTGACTGATGCCGATCAGCGCCGTCAGGTGATGGCCCGGGTCGAAGCGGGACAGATCAACATCGTCGCCGGGTTGATCGAGCTGGTGCGCGGTGCGCGGGTCGAGGACTACGAGGAAGTGCTGCTCGCCGCCGGTCTGCGCGAGCTCTACAGCTCGGCCGGTGGTTTCACCCAGCAGAACCCGCCGCTGCTGGAAGACCTGCTGGCGGTGATCTCGGCGGGCGGGGAGCGGTTGCGTGCGTTCGCCGAAGAAGATGACGAACTCGCTTACCGGGCCGCGACGAAACCGTTGCGCCGGTCGATGCGGGCTTTGGTCGAAGGCCCTTTCGGGGCGATCTTCAACGGACCCACCTCGACGCGGCTGGATGTGTCGAGTCCCGCGATCTGCATCGACATCTCCCGCATCCCCGAAGGCGACACCAAACTGCTGGCCGCGGTCCTGATGACCTGCTGGTCCGACGGTTTCGGCGCGGTCGCCGCCGCCCACGCCCTGGCCGACGCTGGGCTGGCCCCTGCGCGGACGTTCGAGGTGGTGATGGATGAGATCTGGCGGGTGCTCGGCGTCGGGGAATTCATGGTCGACCGCGTCGACGCGCTGACCCGGCTCAATCGTGGTCTGGCGACGGGGCTGATCATGTGCTCGCACACCATCAAAGACCTCGCTGCCTTCGATTCCCCTGCCGCACAAGCCAAGGCGCTCGGGTTCTTCGAACGTGCCCGGGCGAAGATCATCGGCCCGGTCGGCCCCGAAGAAGCGAACCGTATCGCCGCGGTGGCGGGGATGACCGACACTGAGAAACTGCTGGTCACCTCCTGGGCGGCGCCGCGCCCACCGAGTGACGACGACCTCGACACCTCTCGGCGCGAGATACCGCCGGGCACCGGGTGTTACCTGCTCAAGACCGGAGAAGCCGAACAGCCCGGCATCCCGTTCCGGATGGTGTTCACCCCCACCGAACGCGACTCCGAGATCCACAACACCAACCGCCGCTTCGACAACCTCGGCCAAACCTCCGCCGGGTCGGTGAACCCGCCATGAGTACCGGTCCGACGATTCGCGGCGACCTGGCAATTCACCGGCCTCCATTTGTCGCCCCGCGAGTTCGGCGCAGGCCCGGGTTGGCATATCAGCGCCACGAAATCGTTTACCCGACTTCAAATACATTGGAGGACAGTTTGTTTCGCCCACACAACGAGTACGACACCGTCCCGACTACATACGAGGTAATTCGATGAACGAGCCAGTTGATTTCGTCGTATTGCAGACAGACCGCACAGCCGTTTACGGGCGAGGTGATGTCGAGGACATGATGGATGTGCTCGAGGTCGACCGGCTGCGCATGCGATGGTCCCTGGCCGACCGGGCCCAGGTCTGGTACGTCCCGGACGCGGACGGGCCGAACCCGCTCAGCGAGCAGATCCTGACCCGCCTCGGATACCGCGATCCGACCGGCTGGACCGGGCCGATCGCCCTCACGACACGCACCGAACCATTCGACACCGCTGCACCTTTCGCAGACGACGTGCGTGAGCTGGTGAACGAGGTGGTCACCACCGCCGGTGGGGAGGTCACCTACGCCACAGCCTCGGAGACGAGCCCGACCGTGAGGGCCCACACGAGCATCGTGGTGAGCGCACGCGACCGGCCAGCCGACGCCGCTGACGCTATCGACCCCCAACCGGAGATCGCGGAGGCCGTGAATGCCGCACTCGGCGACGGTGGCCCAGATTTCGAGTCCCCCGACCACACCGAGGCCGACATAGCACCGCCCGGATCTACCCACGACACCGCAATCGGCCCAGATTTCGCCTGACGAAATCCAACTGGCACTTCGCCACCGTAGACGAGTAATTCTCGCACACCCATTGATAGGTGAGAAATCAATGAAACCAAATTTCGACACATCAGCGAGAACGGCATGGTTCGCGCACGAAACACCGCGTGGAACATCCCGTCCGGGCGACGCTGACAGAATTCGCGATGAGCACCGTTGAACGTGGCTCATGTCGATACCGCGCCCCCGCCGCCCGCACTTGCGCCACGCGCTCTGACCTGGAGGGCCGATGAGTGGCGCCGCGCGGGCAACGACTGCGGTCCTCGGCGCAGTCGTGTTGCTGGTTGTGCTGCTGTTGTTCGCCGGCAGTGCCCAGGAGCGCGGCTGCGCACCGTCCACAGCGACGAATCAAGCGCCCTCATCCGGTACGGCGAGGACGATGCCGATGACTGAGGGCACCTACACCCTGACCTCGGGTTTCGGAATGCGTTGGGACACAATGCATCAAGGCCAAGACTTCGCCGCCGCACCCAAGACCCCGATCTACGCGGTCGCCGACGGGGTCGTCGTGCGGGTGGGCGAGGCCAGTGGGTTCGGGATCTGGGTGGTCATCGACCACAACATCGACGGCGAGACCGTGTCCTCGGTCTACGGGCACATGTTCGCCGACGACATCGAGGTCGAACAAGGCCAAACCGTTCGGATCGGGCAGCTGATCGCCGGAGTCGGCTACAACGGTCAGACCGTCCCCGCAGGCCCGGACGGTGCGCATCTACACCTGGAAATCTGGACCGGCGGAGGACGATTCGGCGGCGGCACCGCGGTCGATCCGATGCCGTGGCTGCACAGTGGGTCGGCGCCGACCAGCTCCGTCGGATCGACCGACCCCGCCCCATCGACGACGCCGGGCCCGAGCGGGAGCTCGGTGATCGAAGCCGCAACACAGGCAGGGTCTGAACTGCCCGCGATGCCCGTGGCGATCGGGTCCGAACGCGGTTTGCAGGTCGACACGATCCGGTTGGCCCGCACCATCGTTCAGCAGTTTCCGCAGGTGCGTGAGATCGGTGGGCAGCGTGAGGACCCGTTGCCCGATCACCCGAGCGGGCGGGCGATCGACATCATGATCCCCGACGCGCTGTCGGGGCAGGGCAAAGCGCTCGGTGATCGGATCGCCGACTTCGTGATCACCAACGCTGCCGCGTTGCGCGTCGATTACCTGATCTGGCGTCAGACCTACCGTTCGGCCACCGGCGAGTCCAACCTGATGGAGGACCGCGGCAGTGTGACGGCGAACCACTTCGATCACGTTCATGTCACCACGCTGGGCGGCGGATACCCCGACGGCACACCGATCGGCCCGGTCACCACGGACTCCGCAGGGGCGGCGACCGCGACGGTGTGCGGGCCCGCCCTCGGCGACACCGACCTGGACCCCGGCACGGTCCCCGAGGAACTGCTGGCCTGGTATCAGCTGGGTGGGACCGTGTGTCCGCAGATCTCCTCGTCGTTGCTGGCGGCGCAGGGCAAACAGGAATCCGGGTTCCGGCGAGGGCTGACCTCCCCGGCTGGTGCGCAAGGGTTGGCCCAGTTCCTGCCTGGTACCGCGACCGCGCTCGCCTCGGACGGGCAACCGTATGTGATCGACGCCGACGGCAATGGTGTGGCGTCGGTGTGGGACGACGGCGACGCGATCATCGGCCAAGCCCGCTACATGTACGACATCGCCGACAAGGTCGACACCTGGATCAGAGAGGGCAAGGTCGTGGCCCCGAACGGGCCCGCCGAGCTCTATCTCGCCGGCTACAACGCCGGCGAACACGCGGTGCTGCGCTCGGGTGGATTCCCTGCGGGCTCACCGGATTACGAGATTCAGACCCGCCCGTATGTGGCCCGCATTCTCGCGTTGGCCACCGAAATGTCGACGACGCTGAGCTGAGGTCACCATGATGAAGCGTCTCCCTCTCGCCGCTGTGATCGTCGGTATTGCGGCCGTCCTGATTGCGCTCAGCACGGTACTGACAGGCGGCGCCGAGGAATCCGGGCCCGCGCCCGATACGCACACCCCTGGTGCCGCCCACGTGCAGGGACCCGAGCCGCAGGACGCCGACGCAGTGACCGTCACCCAGATGGGTTTGGCGGCAATGTTCTCCTGGCAGCCTCGCACCGATCCCGGCCCAGGTGCCGGGTTGGTTCGTGCCGCACCGTGGCTTACCGGCGAACTGGCCGCCTCGGCGGCGAGCAGCGGTCCCGCGAGCGTGCTGGCGCCGCTACCGGAATGGGCGGGCTGGCGCGACAGCAACGACATCGTCAGCGCCCTGGTCGACACCGAGCAAGCGGAAACCGGCGGGTCCGGACAGACGGTCGCAGCGACGGTGACCCAACAGGTGCTCCACCGAGACGGGTCCACCACCATGTACCAGCGGATGCGGGTGACCGTCACGGTTACTGAAACCCCGCAGGGGTGGCGGATGTCGAGCTACCGCATCACCTCGGTGACCGATCATGGTTGAGCGCACAACACCCCGCGACCCGGTCCGTCCTGTGCTGGCTCCGGCGTCTCACCACCTTGATGGCCGGGGTGCGGTGCTGCTGCATCGTCGGATGGCGGCGCTCATCCATAACGTCAGTGTCGATCTGAGGCAGTTGGCGCGGGAACCCCACAACCGCACCAAGACCTTTCGGGATCTGTCGGTCGTCGGTCGCGTCGTGCATGAACAGGCGGTGGCGATCGGTGTGCCCGCCGACTGGATCGCTCACGCGAAGAAGGCTGGTCAGCAAGGACGGCGAGCAACCGACGCAGCCTCGCTGCCGCCACGCCGTCCGGTGGCACGGTCGCTGCTGATCGCCCAGCTCCACCACCAGATCGACACACTCTCGGCCCTGGCCGCGGTTCGACCGGTCCGCCGCGACCATGCCACGGTGACCCCGCAGGCCGCTGACAAGTTGGCCGAGCATCTGCGGTTGCAGTGGTTGCGGGTGGCGATGGTCGCTACCGCCCTGGACGTCACCGAGGCCGAAACCATCGGTTGGTGGTCGCTCGAGGCTGCCGACTGGCGAGCCCGCCTGGACCAAGTCTCGCGACAGTCGGCACCCGATCAGGGGCGTCAATGGCGCGAACTCACCCACGTGGGCCGGGTGCGGGAAGGACGGATCCGGGTTGCGTCGATGCGGATGGTCGGCATCGACCTCACCGACAGCGCACCCCATCAACTGCCCCCGGCCCCGCACCTGCTCGAAACCACCGCCGAAAACGCCTGGCACACCGCCCCTTTAGAACCCGACAGTGGCGCCGGGATCGACGCGGCGATCGCCGCCACCGGCATCGAGGACAGCTACGGCATCGCAGACGGTGACCTATTCGACCTTCCCCCGCCCAGAGAGGGCGCGCACCCCCAGCTCGAACCAGATTTCTGACCCGATCGCTGCGAGGAGACCCCAATGACGACCAAGCCCACCTGCGGCTCGACCGCCCCCATCGCCCCCGAAGACATGGTCCGCGCCCGGACAGCCGAACTACAGACCTTCGCCACCACCAGCGAATTCGACAGTCTCGCAGCCGAATACGGTTTCACCACCGAGGACTTGTCGGACCGATACGTTCAAGCGTTGCTCGATGTCGCCGGGATCGATTACGACGGTCTGCGCCAGTCTGAAATCCTCTGGGCCACATCGGGTGCCAACCTTGTGCGCAAGGCCGCGACCGGCCCGGCGCTGACGGTGTGGTCGGCGGCGACCCTGGACGCCTTCACCGTGTGCGGGGCCTCCGGCCGCATGATCTGGCACGAACGCTTCGGCGCCGAGATGGTCGATGGGGTCGAGGCGGCCACCCTCTCGGCGGAGAAGGCGATCGAGTTGGCCGCGCACGCCCTGGTCGAGTGGGGTGGCGACGCTGGGGTCTTGCGGCTGAATCTGGCGCGCAGCCGCGGCCTGGACTTTGCGCGTCTCCGCAGCATCGCTACCACCGCGAGCCTGGTCCTCGACATCGCGACCGTGCCGGTGCGCAACCCCGCCGCCGAGCAATGCACCTGGCCCGACCAAGTCCGGTGGCGCACCGTCGACCTGCACGAACTCTGGGACGCAGCGTCATGAAACCCGCCCTGTTCACCTGCATTGCCCTCAGCGTGCTGACAGCGACTACAACGATGGTGAGTTGGTGCTCGACCGCTCATGCACCGGTGGTCGAACCGGGCTGTCGCGCCGAGGCGTTCCCACCATCACACACCGAGGTCGAGCCCTGTTCGGCGTCCGCGGTTCTCCAGGCCGTGGTGACCATGCTGTATCGGCTGGATCCGGATGCTGGAGTGGACGCACGTTCGACGTTCGAGGCCGCGCGACCGCTGATGTGGGCTGCGTACTCCACCGACGCCCGGATCGGGGTCTCGCTGTGGGCGCCGATCACCCCCGAGGTGTGGCAGGACTGGGTCGAGTCCCGAGTGTCGCTGCGCACCGACGCCTACTCGATTGACGACGGCCATCCGCCGGATACCGCAACCGCGTCGAGCCGGGTCTTCTCTGTCTCCCCTACCCCGGCTGACCGGGCACCGATCGTCTTCTCGGTGTTCGCGCGGTCGACTCGCGCGGGGGCCGAACGTGCATGGTTGGTCACCGAAATGCGGGTGTTGTGATGAGCGGGGATCCTGTCGAGGAAGGTGGGCAAGCGGTCCGGCAGGGGTTTCTGCAGGCGTTGCAGACCGCGCACACGACCAACGCGTTGTTCCGCAGCAGGGGAGGGGAGTCGCGCTCACGCGCGGAGTCCGACCAGCGGATTGCGAACGAAGCGGCCAAGAACCAACGGTCATGGATCGAGCACCAGGCCCGCCTCGGCAACCTGGGGACCGAGCAACAACTGGCCATGGCCAAGATCGCCGAGGTCCGCGCCCGCATCGACAACGCGGCCAAGATCACCGAGGTCGACGTTCGCCACAAAGAGGGCCAGATCAGCAGGGCTGAACAAGATTTGGCGCGTCGTGAGCTTGACGGTGAGTTGTCCCGGCAGCAGTGCAGCGAGGTGCATGCCGCGCGTATCGCCGGCTACACCAACCGCGAAGCCCGCGAGGTGGCGTTGCACGAGCTCGATGTCGAGCTCAAGGAGCTGATGATCGAGATTCGCCGCCGCGCAGCGGGATTCACCGACACCCTGCACCACACGGATGAACGAACCGGCGCCGCCAAGGCCGCCGCAACCCAGTTCGCCGCAGCCGACGCCACCCGCGACCTGTCCCCGGATGCCGAAGCCGCGAGCCGGGCCTATGAAGAGCGGTTCATCGATGACACCGGTTTGGACCCCGAAGAGTACTTCGCTGGCAACGCCGCGAATCAGTCCCAACGCAGACCGCGCGGCGTCGACGACGTGAGCGGGCTAGCCGCCGATCTCACCATGGACGCGCACCTGCACCACGAGTTCGGTTACCTCGCGGGCTATCTCGCTCCGACCAGCGGCCGGGCCGCTGAGGCGATTATCGACGCGGAGATCGTCGAGGACGGTGAATGGATCGAGGCCGCGGTTTCGGCGACTGCGGTTCACGACGTCGATCCCACCGCTGCTGATCCTGGCTTGGCCAGTGGGGGAGCAGACCCCTCACCTGCCCGCGCCACAGGCACCGAGCTCGAAATATGGCGCGGCGATGCCGACATGGGACGGGGCCGGTGAGATGTTCGAGCCGAATCCGGTGCAGGCCAAGCTGCTCAAGGCCATGCAGAACCTGGCCAGCGACAACCAGCACCTGATCGACCAATCTCGCACCGGCGACAATCAGGACTTGTCACCGATGGCATTGGCTCATCTGGATATCGGGCGCCGCACCCGGGAAAACCTGGAAGCGATCGCCACCGCGGTCGGAGTGCCGAAATCGGTGATCGACTACACCCGCGCCTGCGGCGAACGCGGACATCGCTGGGCACCCGGCCAACCATTGTTGAGCACTGAAGCGATCGATCGCGACACCCTGTTGCGCGGGCACCGTCGAGCGGTCGCGGAATTGCAGACGATGGCCGGGGTCGGGGCCGCTGCCGCGGGGGGGGGGGGGGGGGGGGGGGGGGGGTAGTAAGCAAAAAAGAGCGAGAAGGGGGAGGGAAGAGGGAAGAAGGA
>NZ_JBSGIJ010000028.1:0-60659 GCF_053605015.1 Nocardia sp. NPDC003979 | reverse complement strand
AACAGCGCTCGAAGCGCATGCGCGAAGCGCGAGTCTCGAGCGCTGTTCGCGCGGCCCCCCAGGGGCCGCGCTCGAGCGCGCCAGCGCTCCAAAAAACACAGCCCAATACCTTTATGGTGCACAAAACACCAAGGCAGTGCCGCGCCCCAACTAGCGCCCCCGACGTCAGAACTCGCCTGCGACCCCGATCACCGTGCGACCGGAGTGCGCACCCTCCTTGATCGACTGCAGGACGTTACCCACTTCGCTGATCGGAGCGAACGACTCCAGCGACGAAAGATGCTGAGGCCGAAGCTCTTTACCGAGCGCAGCCCACAGAGCACGCCGCTTCTCGATAGGCAGGAACACCGAGTCGATACCCAGCAGACTCACCCCACGCAGGATGAACGGCAGCACCGTGGCCGGCAGGTCGGAGCCACCGGTGAGACCACTGGCCGCGACCGCGCCGCCGTAACCGATGGAGCTCAGGACGAACGCGAGGGACTTGCCACCGACGCTGTCGACCGCGGCCGCCCAGTTCGCCTTGTTCAGCGGGCGCGGCTTGGCCTCGGGGTCGAGGGGAAGACGACCGATCACCTCGTTGGCGCCGAGTTCGGCGAGCAGGTCGCCCGCATCGGTCTTGCCGGTGGAGGCGATCACCTCGAAGCCGAGGCCGGACAGGATGTCGATGGCGACGGTGCCGACGCCACCGGTGGCGCCGGTGACGAGCACCGCGCCGTCGTCGGGGGTGAGGCCGTGGTCGAGCAGGGCCTGCACGCTCATCGCGGCGGTGAAGCCCGCGGTGCCGATGGTCGCGGCGTCGCGGGTGTCGAGGCCGTCGAGTTTCACCACCCATTCGGCGGGCACCCTGGTGTATTCGGCGAAGCCGCCGTTGCGGGCGACGCCGAGGTCGTAGCCGTGCGCGATCACCTGGTCACCGACGGCGAAGTCCTCGGACTCCGAGGCGGTCACCTCGCCGGTGAGGTCGATGCCGGGGACGATCGGGTAGTTGCGGACGACCCCGCCGCGCGGCGTGATCGCCAGCAGGTCTTTGTAGTTCGCACTCGAGTAGTGGATCTTGATCGTCACATCGCCGGTGCCGAGGAAGTCGTCCCCTACCTCCTCCCGACCGAGCACGATCCCACCATCCGACTCACGGGCCACCATCGCGGAGAAGTTCATGAGCCGAGCATACGAGTCATCCACCCGTCCAGCGACGAATCAAATCCTGGACATTCGACCACCACGCTCACTCGTCCAGCGGCAGGAGTTCGAGGCGGACGCCGAGGAGGCGGACGGGGCGGTCGAGCTCGAAGCGGTCGATGACGGCCAGGGCCGTGTCGACGATGGTGGCGATGTCGGTGGTCGGCTGGGGGAGTTTGCGCTGCTTGCTGCGGGTGTAGAAGGTTTTGGTTCGCACGGTGACCGAGACGCGGGTGCTCACGCGGTGATGGGCGAGCATCTCCTCGGCGACCTCGGTGGCGATGCGGGCGACTTCGCGCCGGATTTCGTCGGGGTCGGTGAGGTCGTGCGGGAAGGTCTCGGACTTACTGCGGCCGACCGGGATTCGCGGGGTTGTGGTCAGTTCGGTGTCGCCCTTCCCGTGGCCGAGGACCCACAGGTACGGGCCGGTGTTGGGGCCGAACTCAACGGCGAGGCGTTGGCGGTCGGCGGCCATGAGGTCGGCGACGGTGGCGATGTCGAGTTCGGCCAGGCGTTTGGCGATGCGTGCCCCGACACCCCAGAGCGCATCGGTGGGGCGGTGGCCCATGAGTTCGGTCCAGTTCGCGGCGGTGAGCTGGAAAATACCCCCGGCGGCACCTCGGTCGTGTTCGGGTTCGGCGGATGTCTTGCCGGCGGATTTGGCGAAACCGGTGGCCAATTTGGCGGTGAGCTTGTTGTCCCCGATGCCGACGGAGCAGGTCAGGTCCAGTTCGGTGACAGCACTCCGGATTTCGGCGGCGAGCTGCCAGGGGTCACCGTCGGTGGCGACGAAGGCCTCGTCCATGCCCCACACCTCCACCGCACCGGCCACGCGGGCGAGCGTGGCCATGATCTCCGCGGAGGCGGCCTCGTAGGTCGCCATGTCCAGCGGCAGGAACACGCCTGCGGGACATTTGCGCTGCGCGGCTCTCAGCGGCATCCCCGCGCGCACGCCGAAAGCCCTGGCCGGATAGGAAGCGCAGGTCACCACCTTGCGGGGCTGGGAAGGGTCGCCCTCACCGCCCACGATGACGGGCTGTCCGCGCAGCTCGGGACGGCGCCGGAATTCCACCGCCGCCTGGAACTGGTCGAGATCGACATGCAGGAGCCACTGGGGCACTGTTCCGTTCTAGCGCATCACCGCCGCGAGGGAGCCCAGCTCTTGCGCACGGCGCAGAACAGAACTAAATTCTGGCCATGAAGATCCGAGATCGGTTGTTGCTCGCCGCGGAGCGGCAGTTCGCCGAACACGGTGTCCTCGATGCCACGCTCAACGACATCCGCGCCGCCGCCGAAGCCAGCGTCGGCGCGCTCTACCACCACTTCCCCGACAAGGCCGACCTGTACCGGCAGGTCTGGGTCAATGCGCTCACCGACTATCAACAGCATTTCTACGCCGTTGTCGCCGACTGTGCCGACGCCGAGACCGGCGTCGTCGCGGGCGTGCACGCGCATCTGCGCTGGGTGCAGGAAAACCAGTACCGCGCAACCGTTCTCACCGCCGCACGCCCGCCGGGTGTGCGCGAGAGCGAGCGCAATCTGGAGTTCTTCACCTCGGTCCGCCGCTGGTGGCGGACCCATGTCGCGTACGGCACGGTGCGCGACCTCGAACTCGACCTCGTCTACGCCCTGTGGCTCGGGGCGGCACAGGAATACAGCCGCCAATGGCTTGGTGGCAATATCCGTACCGCGCCAACCGATGTCGCTCCCGAACTCGCCGCAGCCGCTTGGGCGACCCTGCGGGTCGAGGGCGCCGAATAGTCACCGAGCACCGCCACTCGAAGAACGGAACACCCGATGCCGACCGAAGCCACCTCCCTCGACCTCGACCTGGCCCGGCAGGTACTCGCCGCGCAACCCTTCGCTCGTCTCGTCGGTACCGAACTGACCGAATTCGGCGACGGCGCAGCCACATTGGTGATCGAGATCCAGCCCGAGCACGGCCAGCAGTTCGGTTTCGTGCACGGTGGGGTGCTCGCCTACGCCGCCGACAACGCACTCACCTTCGCCGCCGGAACCGTACTCGGCCCCAATGTCCTCACCGGCGGCTTCACCATCACCTACCTGCGTCCCGCCAAGGGGGAGCGGCTGCGCGTGCACGCCACCGTGCTCGGCGCCACCCGCCGCCAGGCCGTCACCCACTGCGACGTCTACGCCGAGACCGAGGGCGAGGAACCGATCCACTGCGCCGTGGCCCAGGGCACGACCCGCCGCGTCGAGAAGGACCTCACCCCCACGGCCGAAACGGACGAGGACACCGAATTCGAGGACGACGAGGACGAGTACGAGACCGACCAGCTCACCGTCGTCACCGCCGACATGGCCGAGCTACCACCGACCGTCAGCCGGTAACCCGGCGCACGAAAAGGGGGGCCGTGCGCGAATGCACGGCCCCCCTTTTTCGATCAGGCGCTGACGGCGAACGTACCGTCGGCGGCCGGTTCGGCGATGGGCTCGATGGCGTAGGCCAGGATGTCGGCCACGTCGGCGACGGGGCGCACGTCCAGGGCCTCGAGCACCTCGGCGGGCACCTCGTCCAGGTCCGGTTCGTTGCGGGCCGGGATGAAGACCGTCTTCAGGCCGGCTCGCTGCGCGGCGAGCAGCTTCTGCTTCACGCCGCCGATCGGCAGCACCCGGCCGTTGAGGGTGACCTCGCCGGTCATCCCCACATCGGCACGCACCTGACGATCCAGCGCCAACGACACCAGGGCGGTGACCATGGTGACACCCGCCGACGGACCGTCCTTGGGGACCGCGCCCGCCGGGAAGTGGATGTGGATGTTGCGGTCGAGCACCTTCGGCTCGATCCCGATCTCCTCCAGGTGCGAACGCACGTAGGTGAGGGCGATCTGCGCCGACTCCTTCATCACGTCACCCAACTGGCCGGTGAGGGTGAGCGAACGCTCGCCCTCGGCGGCATTGGCCTCGATGTAGAGGACATCGCCACCGGCGCCGGTCACCGCGAGGCCCGTCGCCACTCCGGGGACGGCGGTGCGTTCCACCGAGTCCGGGGTGAAGCGTGGGCGGCCGAGGTAGTCGGTCAAGTTGTCCACATCGATCACCAGGCTCTGCGCCTGGCCTGCCGGCTGCGGACCGGTGCTGATGTCGATGACATTGTCGTAGCCGAGTTCGGGGTCGTACCCGAGCGTCGCCTCGCCGTCCGTCGCAGCGCTGACCTGCGCCTTGTCCGTGGACGCCGCACTGCTCGGCTCCGCATCACCGGTCACCAGGCGGGTTGCCGCCTTGCGCAGGGCTTTCGCGACCAAACGCTCCATCTGGCGAACCCCGGCCTCCCGGGTGTAGTTCGCCGCGACCTCCCGCAGCGCCTCTTCGGTGATCGAGACCTCCTGCGCCGTCAGCGCATTGCGCTCCAACTGCCGCGGGACGAGGAAGTCGCGCGCGATGGCCACCTTGTCGGCCTCGGTGTAGCCGTCGACCGTGATGAGTTCCATGCGGTCGAGCAGCGGGCCGGGGATGGTGTCCATGACGTTGGCGGTCGCGATGAACAGCACGTTGGACAGGTCGAGGTCCAGGTCGAGGTAGTGATCGCGGAAGGTGTGGTTCTGCGCGGGGTCGAGCACCTCGAGCAGCGCCGCCGCCGGATCACCGCGGAAGTCGGAGCCGACCTTGTCGATCTCGTCCAGCAGGACAACGGGATTCATAGACCCCGCCTCCTTCACCGCGCGCACGATGCGGCCCGGCATGGCACCGACGTAGGTGCGCCGGTGGCCACGGATCTCGGCCTCGTCGCGCACACCACCGAGGGCGACGCGAACGAACTTGCGGCCCAAGGCCTTCGCGACCGACTCACCGAGCGAGGTCTTACCGACACCGGGCGGGCCGACGAGCACCATCACCGCACCCGAGCCGCGGCCACCGACGACCTCGAGCCCACGCGCCGCGCGACGCGAACGCACCGCGAGGTACTCGACCATGCGGTCCTTCACCTCGTCGAGCCCGTGGTGATCGGCGTCGAGGATCGCGCGGGCACCCGAAACATCGGTGTTGTCCTCGGTTTTCACCGTCCACGGCAGGTCGAGGACGGTGTCGAGCCAGGTGCGGATCCAGCCCGACTCGGGGCTCTGGTCGCTGGCGCGTTCGAGCCTGCCGACCTCGCGCAGCGCCTCGGCACGCACGTTCTCGGGCAGGTCGGCGTTCTCCACGCGGGTGCGGTAGTCGTCGGCGCCATCGGGTTCGTCCTCGCCGAGTTCCTTGCGAATGGCGTTGAGCTGCTGGCGGAGCAGGAATTCGCGCTGGCTCTTCTCCATGCCGTCGCGCACTTCTTCGCTGATCTTCTCGGTGACCTCGACCTCGGCGATATGCGCCTTGATCCACTCGATCTGCTTGGTCAGCCGCTGCGCGACATCAGGGGTCTCGAGCAGTTCGCGCTTCTGCTCGTTGGACAGGTACGGCGCGTAACCGGCTGTGTCGGAGATGGTTTCAGGGTTGTCGAGCTGGTTGACGATGTCGATGATCTGCCAGGCCTCACGGCGCTGCAGGACGGCGATCACCAGCTTGCGGTACTCGGCGGCGAGTTCGGTGGTCCGTTCGTCGGGCGCGGGCGCCTCGACGGGTTCGGCCTCGACCCACAGCGCAGCACCCGGCCCGGTGACACCGTGCCCGATCCGCGCCCGGCGCTCGGCCTTGAGCACGGCCGCGGGCGCGCCACCGCGCATCCGGCCGATCTGTTCGATGGTGGCGACCACGCCGTAGGAGGCGTAGCCCTCGTCCAGCCGCGGCGCCACGAGCACGGCGCCGGTCTTGCCTGCCTGCGCGGCGTCGATGGCGGCCTGCGCGGACTCGTCCAGTTCGATGGGCACGACCATGCCCGGCAGCACGATCGGATCGGTCAGGAACAGAACCGGCAGGTTCTGAGCTGTAGTCATATCGACCCTTCCAAAAGTTGAGCTTTGCTGACTCAACTACAGAAGATCGCACTTTGTTCCGACCTCGGCAACCGTTCACTCACGGCGAACGAAACGCCGAACGCCCCCGGCTCCCGAGGGGTAGGTGGGAGCCGAGGGCGTTCGTGCGTTGATGGTGTTTCGAGGGTTCTAGAGGTTGCGCCGGAGCCTTTCGGTCGGAGGATCAATCGTGCGGCCACGGCTGCTCAACACACCGAGGACGATGCCCGCGATCACGAAGATCGCGCCGAGGATGCCGAGGATCACCGGCAGGGTCTTACCGAAGAGGTCGAGCTTGTCGAGGCTCTCCTGGGTGACGGCGAGCTGGGCGTCGATGGTCTCCTCGTCGAAGACCAGGTGCGACTTCAGCACGGTGACGTCGACCTTGTCCGCGCTGCGGCCGTAGAACATGTGGATGCTCTCACCACCCTTGAGGACGGCTCCGGTCCTCGGCTCCACCCACACGTCGCGGGTGTTGGTGTAGTAGCGGGTCATGGTGACCGGATCGGTGCCCTCGAGGCCCCACTTGGCGGCGGGCAGGGCGAGCTGATACGAGGGGTGCTTGACGACGTCCCACATGTTCGTCACCGGGATGGTCTGCCGGAAGTGGTAAACCGGCACGCCCTTGATCTCCGACTCCTCGACGAAATCGATGTCGTAGGTGGCGCGGGCGTTGAGGTCGAAGTACGGGTACGACTTCTTCTCGGTGCCGATCGGGAAGCGGTACTGCAGGCCACGACGCTGCAACTCGGTGGGAATGTCGCCGCCCGACTTGGGGTCCTGAGCCACGGCGATCGACCCGTTGGGCGAGGCGTCGATCGGCTCGCCGGTGACGCGGTCGATGGTGACGCGGTCGACCGAGGCGGTGAGCAGGCCGGCTTGCGGATCGAGGTCGTCGCGACGCAGCGTCTGACCGGCCTGGACGGTCATCTGATCGGCGTCCGAGGGCTCCTCGACCGTCAGGAAGCGCTGCGAGAAGAGCGGCACATTGGTGTGCACCGTCGCCGCACCCTCGGGCGAGGTGAGCGACTTCGCGTCGAGCACGAGGCTTTCCTCGCCGGGGACGCTCTTGGCGATGGTGGTGATCCGCAGGTCCAGTGGCGTCTTGGCCACCTTGCCGACGGTGTAGGTGGGAATCATGGCGGCGCACGCGAGCAGCAGCGCACCGAGACCGACGAGGATGCAGGCGATGATCCTGCGCACGTTGCTCATCGGCTGCCGTACGTGACGTTACCGAGCAGCGACGAACCCGGATCACCGGTCGTCTCCGGCTCGGGAATCGAATTCTGTTGCGCGCCAGCGGTGATGCCCAACACGGCAATCACCCCGAGAATCGCGCCCGCTAGCCCGCTGATCAGGCCGGGGACGGCAAACTTCATAGATCGAACTCCAATTGCGTTGTGCCGGTTCAGGCGACGGAGAAGAACCCGATGGTCGGGGCGAACGAGCAGGTCCGGTTACCGTCGGCGGTTTCGGTGGTGAGCGAGCCGGTGACGACCGCGACGACCCGTCCCGCACCGGTGTCGGCGATGGCCGAGAGGGTGGCGGGGCCGTCGGGGTTGATGCCCGCCGCGTTGGTGAGCACCTGGGTGCCGGTGCGGCGGTTGTCCAGGTTGACCCACTGCACGGTCATCGGCGGGTTCTGCTCGACCGTGGGGGTTTTGGTGCCGAGCGCGGTGAACACGAAGCCGGTCTGGCCCGCGCCCGGTCCGGGCGGGGGCAGTTCGGCCGGTCCGGGGACCGCGAGCGCGGTACCGACCGAATCGGAGGTGGGGCCGATGCAGCCCTTGCCGATGGTCGGGTACAGGAACTGCGCGATGCGCGGGCCGTCCGCGGGCGGCAACTCGGGGCCGCCACCGCCGCTGCCGTCGAGGAACTTGATGATCCGCTCGAGGGTCGACTTGACCTGCGCGGGGATGCCGGGGGTCGCCAGCAGCAGGCGCGCCTGGGCCAGGATCGCGGCCTGTCCGCCGTCGGCGATGAGGCCGGGGCCGGAGATGGCGCCTACGATCGTCGGTGCCAGCGCTGCCAGCGTCTCGGAGGGCACGTTCTCCGCGATGGCGGGAACGCTCTGCTGCGCCGCGTGCTGCGGTGCGGCCAGGGTTGGCGTGGGCGCCACGAGTACAGCACTCGCCGCTAGTACGAAAGCAGACACTGCGGTCCGCGATCCTCGGGTGCTCAGCACTGGTCGGCCGTCCTTCGTTCGGTGGATAAATGGAGCGACCCGGAATTCACAGGAATGTCTGTGTTATCCGGAGTTTCAGATACTTTGGAGAGGTGACTACAGCGGACAGACGGTATGGGGGTCGTACGGTCGTCGCGCGTAAAGCCGAGCGCCGACAGCGGTTCCTGGAAGCAGCGACGCGAATCTTCGCCGAACGCGGGTACGCCACGTGCTCGCTTGCCGAGGTGTGCGCGGCCGCCGGGCTGTCCAAGCGGCAGTTCTACGAGGAGTTCGAGACCCGCGAAGACGTGCTGGTCGCGGCCTACGACCGCATCCAGGACGACGCCGCCGCGGCGGTTGCCGCCGCGCTGGCCGAACTCACCACGCCGAACGATCCCAAACTCGCGCTGCACGCGGGGTTCGGCGCGTACCTCGAATCGCTCGGCTCCGACCCGTACCGGGCCCAGGTCGCGCTGATCGAGGTGGTCGGGGTGAGCGATCGGATGGAGAACCACCGACGCTCGCGCAGACACGCGTGGTCGGTACTCATCGGTTCGGCGCTCGTGGATATCGGTTTGCGCCTGCGTGGCGACGCCGAACTCACCACCGCCCTGCTCACCGGTGCGGTGACGGGAGTCGCTCACGAGTGGCTGTTGCGCGAGTCCCGGCCGCCGGTCAGCGAACTGGTGGATCTGCTGACCGGTGCCGCCTTGGCACTTGTCGATTTCGATTGATTCGCGCGCAGCCGACGAGAGGGTGGCAAATACGTGCGCCTGCCGCCTACTCAATCAACTCCCTTTCCGGACATTGTGAGACCGAACGGCTTCACAGTGTGGGACGAGAGTCTGGCACAGGAGTGACTCAGGTCGCAACGGCAGAATTTCTGAGACGGGTATCACCTGTGCGTTTGTAGATTGTCACTATCGCGATATCGGCCATTCGAGGACGTCCGACAGGGCCTCAGGTTACTGGTCAGTCGCCCGATTAGGGGCGCGTTCGGCGGACTTCTGGCAATTGAACAGCAACCTGTTCTACCTACTTCTTGTGCAGGGTGCCCGCGATGGAACCGCCGAACACTCCCGGCGTGCTGTACCGAAGGGTGCCGTCCGGCTGACGGGTGACGGTGGAGGTGTTGCCGTCGTCGACGCAGTCGCCGTGGGTATCGCCCGTGAGGCGAGCGCGGAAGACGAGGCGGTCGGCGGTCGCCTGGGTGAGCGTCTCGGCCCGTTCGCAGCGCGTCTGCGAGATCTGGCCCGTATTGGACGCCGTGGCCAGCTCCTGGCCGACCTCGCCCGGACGGATGGTCAGCACGATGTCGAAGGTGACGAGGCCGTCGGCAGCCTGTCCGGTCCAGGTGCCGATGAAGGAATCCGGGACGGTCGATATCGATCGGTTGCTGGTCTCGGTGCCGGTCGGCGGCGTGCCCGGTGGGATCGTCAGCGTGGCGGTGCCCGATTGATCGCCGAGCCGGATGCCGATCAACGAGGCCATGACGGCCGCGACGACCGCTGTCACGGAGACGGCCGCGATCAGAAGGGTGCGGGTTCGGGTGCGATGAGGGGCGTTCCTCGGTGACGCGGCGTGCCCATGCGGCGCCGAGGTGTGCCCGCTAGGTGGTCCGGTATGCCCGCCCGGTGGCGAGGTATGACCGCCCGGTGGGAAGGTGTGCCCGCCCGGTGGCGAGGTATGACCGCCCGGTGGGAAGGTGTGCCCGCCCGGGGGCTGGGCGTGGTGACCCGGGGGCGGCGCGTGGCCGCCTTGCGTCGTTGTCCGTGCGTCCGGAGGCGGGTACGACACGGTCTGCGGTCGACCGGGCGTGGTGATGCCCGCGAGGGCAGTCGGGTCCGTGCGGTGGCTCGGGGGAACCGCTGTGGGGCGGGCGCCTGGGTCGGTGTCGAGGTCGAGCAGTCGCACCGCGCGCATGCTCACGTCCTGCATGACCAGGGGTGGGAGCCAGCCCGCGCCGTCGGGGGCGCCGATCTTCCTCAGCTCGGCAAGCGCCTGTTGTGGAGTCGGGCGGTCGGCGGGGTTCTTGGCCAGGCACGCTTCGATCAGCGGCCGGAAGCTCGGTGGCACGGCGTCGAGGCTCGGCTGCTCGTAGACGATGCGGTAGAGCAGTTGCACCATGTCGGCCGCGCCGAACGGGCCGTGCCCGCAGGCGGCGAAGGTCAGGACGCCGCCGAGGGCGAAGACATCGCAGGCGGGACCGAGCGGTTCGCCGGTGATCTGTTCGGGACACATGAAACCCGGTGAGCCGATGACTCTTCCGGTGGTGGTGAGCGCCGTGTCCTCCGTGGCGCGGGCGATACCGAAGTCGATCACCTTGGGGCCGTCGACGGCGAGCAGCACGTTCGACGGTTTCAGGTCGCGATGCACGATGCCGACCGAATGTACCGCGACCAGCGCCTCGGCCAGACCGTGCGCGAGGGCGAGCAAGGAACGCTCGGGGAAAGGGCCGTACTCGGTGACGGCGTCCGACAGGGAGATACCGGCCACGTAACCCGTTGCCAGCCAGGGTGGATGAGCGTCGACTTCGGCGTCCAGGACGGGTGCGGTGAAAGCGCCTGCCACGCGCCGGGCGGCCGCGACCTCCCGGCGGAACCTCGCGCGCAGTTCCGGATCGCCGAGCAGGTCCGGCCGGATCACCTTCACCGCCACCGTGCGACCACCGGAATTACGGCCCAGATACACCTTGCCCATACCGCCCGCACCGAGGACACCGAGTAGCCGGTAGTCCCCGATCCGGCGCGGGTCGTCGGCGTTCAACGGCTGCATCGCGTGAGGTCCCCTTCGAACGAACTACCTCGCGAGGTTATCCGGAATGCGGGCGCTCGGCGGGGCGGCGAGGGATCTCGGTGCGGGTGGTGATGCCGAGTTTGGCGAGGATATGTCGGACGTGCGTTTCGACGGTCCGCTCGGAAAGCACCAGGCGATGGGCGATCTCACGGTTGGTCGCGCCCGCCGCGACGAGGTCGTGTACCTCCCGTTCGCGGGCGGTCAAAGGGTCGGCGATGCGGGTAGCGGCGGTGATCGCGGCGAGCAGGTCGTCGGCTTGCCGCAGGCGATGGGGCATCCGGAGACGCCGGAATGCGGTGGCGGCCTGCTCGGCGGCTGCGCGAGCCGAGGAGAGGTCGGTGATGCGGTCCGCGCCGGGGCTGGTGTGGGCGGCACGCGGGCCGGCGGGCCGGCCACCACCGTTCAGGTCGGCGGAGGAGGCGGCGGTGGGATCGGCACGCGGGCCGGTGGCGCGCCCGGCAAGAGGGTCGGCGTCGTCGCTCCGGGCGGGGTCGCTGGGAACGCTGGTGGCGCGGGCCAGGTGGGTGCGGGCAAGACCGAGGTGGCCGAGGGCGATGAAGGGGTGGGCGCCTATTTCGGTGTCCATGGTGAGGCCGAGGCGGTAGAGGTCGATGGCGGCGTTCAGGTGGCCTGCCACCCTGGCGTTGTCGGCGCGGACGCGGGCCAGGGAGCCGACGCAGATCAGGGCGCCCGTGCCGTCGGCGGCGTAGTTGTGCTCGCGGCCTGCCAGGACACGGTAGACCCGGTCGGCGGTGTCGGCGTCGTCGAGCAGTTCGGCTACCAGGCCGACCGAGTACACCGTTCCGTTCCAGCGTGGACCGATCCCGAGCGTGTCGGGGAGCGAGCGGAACGGTTCGAACAGTGCGCGTGCCTCGTCGAGGTCGCCTGCCAAGGCGTGCATCATCGGGGAGAACAGTTGTGCGATGGGTATTTTCGGGGCGAAGGCCAGCGCGGCGACGGCTTCGTTCATGGCGGTGCGGTCGACGTGGCCGACGATCACCGCGTGCATTCCCCGGAAGGCGTGGTGCAGCCCGGCGAGGGAATAGTCACCGATGCCGAGGGCCAATTCATAGGCGGCGGCATCGAATTCGAGCGCCGCGTCGAGTTCGCCGACCAGGGCCGCGCGGGTGGCGCGCAAGCGCAGCAGGTGCCAGCGGGCCACCGGGAGTTTGCGGCGGTCGGCCAGGAGTTCGATGTGGTCGAGGGCATTGTCGAAGGCGGGGAGGTCGCCGCGTTGCAGGGCGGCGTCGGCTGTCCACACATATCCCCAGAGCTGCGCCAGTGGTTGTTCGGCATCGACCGCGATCTCGATCGCGCGGGCGGCCAGTGCCGTTCTCTCGTCGAGGTATTCGGTGGTGGCAAGCGAGAGGTGGCGGGCATGGATGACGTCGAGTGCGACGTCGGGATCGGTGGAACCCTCGGCGGCGCGCATGGCCTGCTCCGACAGGCGTCTGGCCTCGGCACCCGCACCGCGATCGGCCGCCGACAGTGCTCGTTGGGCAAGTATCCGGGCGATCAGGTCGGCGTGCTCGGCGGGATCCAACTGCTGTAAGGCTCTGCCACACAGGTGATCCAGCTGTGTCATGACGGTCGGCGTCGTGACGCCGTGGACGACGAGACCCGCTTCGGCGAGCAGATCGGGGCGGCCCACCTGCTCGGCCAGGTCGCTCGCCCGCACGCAATGCTCGAGGCTGTCGGTGATCCGTCCGTCCGCGAACTCGTCGCGCGCGAGGTCGATCAGCAACTCGGCCCGCTCCTCGGCAGCCGACCCCGCCGCGTCGATGGCCCACTGCCCGAACCGAATCGCCTCCGCATATGCTGCCGCCGCGCGAGCGGACCGCGCCGCCACCCGCGACCAGTACAGACACGACGAAGACTCCCCGCATCCACTCGCCTGCCGCCAATGCGTCGCGATCAGTCCCGCAAGCCCGTCCCCGCAGCCCTCGGCCAAGGTGACCGCCGCCGCCCGATGCAGCACCGCCCGGCGCGACGGCGTCAGATCGGCATACACCGCATCCCGGATCAACGCGTGCGCGAACCCGGTCGCCCCCTCGGCGAAACGGCGCACGATTCCCGCCGCCGTCGCCGCGTCGAGCGCCCGCAGCACCCGCTCCCGCACAGACTCCGCGCAGGTCGACTCGTACACGCGGACAAGGAGATCCACGTCTATGCGTTCGCCGAGGACGCTAGCGGTGCCGAGGATGTCGATCTGTTCGGGGGAGAGGTGATCGAGACGGGTGAGGACGAGGCGGCGGAAGCCGGGGACCTCGATCAACGGATCGCCGGAGCGGGCGGGGTCGGAGTCGATGACCAGGCGGACCAGGAGGGGATTTCCGTCGGTGCGCTCGTGGACGCGGGAAGCGTATTCCGCAGGGAGGTGGTGGCATTCGAGCCAGTAGCGGACCTCGGGCTCGGAAAGGGCTGGGACGGAAAGGAAGTGGGCGTGGGGAAGGCGTAGCCAGTCGGGCTGGACGGCGAGGAGGTTGTCGCCCGCGGGTTCGCGGGCGGTGGCGACGATGAGCAGTCCGGTGCGCTCGGTCTGGGCGGCGACGTGGCCGAGCAGGGCGAGCGAGGTGGGATCGGCCCAGTGCAGGTCCTCGAGGATCAGCAGCAGACCGGGGCCCGAGGACGCGGCGGTGAGGACGTCGGCGACCTCGGCGAACATCCGGAACCGGCGTTCGGCCGCGGCGCCCGGCTCGGCGACCGTGTCCAGCGCGGCGGCCAGGCCGGGCACGGAACGGGCCGCGCGCCGCCACAACCACAGCGGCGGCATACCCGCGTCGTCGACGGCATTGCCGCGCGCCACCGGCATATCCGCTTCGGCGGCGAGCTCGGCCGCCCGGTCGGCCAGCCACGATTTGCCGATCCCGGCGGGCCCGCTCACCAGCACGAAACGACCCGAACCCGACTGTGCGGTCAGCACCGCGGCCCGCAACCGGGCGAGCTCCTCGTGCCGCCCGACGACCGGAGTCTGCATCGTCCCAGTATCCGCGCATCGGCCGAAGTTCAGTACCGCGAATACGTACCGGCACTGATCCGCGCGAGCCCGCCCGCAGCGATCCTGAGATCACCACGTCATCGCAGGTCAGGAGCACATCATGTACGCACACCTCGTCTGGTTCGACCGTCCGCGCGGCGCCGCGGAACTGGCGGCCGCCGACTTCGCCGCCACCCACCGCATCCAGCCCGCCGTCGCCACCGTGCCCGGCCTGCTCGACTTCTACGAATTGCGCCGCGACGACGGATCGGGGCTGGTGATCGGCATCGCCGAAACCGAGGCCGCCATCCACGCCGTGCGCGCGGCCATCCTCGCCACCGAACTGCTGCCGGGTGAGGATCCGGCCCTGCTGCCCGGCCCCGACCGGGTGGAGATCTACCCGGTCCACGTGCACCGCGACCGGGCGACCATCTACGCCGAAGGAGCACGGTCGTGAACCCGATCATGACGGCCACCGATTGGGTGGCCGATACCGAACACAGCACCGCCGCCTTCCGGGTTGGCCATTTCGGCCGCCACGTCCGTGGCGAGGCGCCGGTGATGGCAGGCCTGCTCACGCTGGCGCCGGACGGCCGACCGGTCACCGCCACCGGCGTGATCGACCTCGCCGCGATCGACACCGGCCATCCCCGGCGCGACCGTGACCTGGCCAAACCACGCCTGCTCGACCTGGACCGTCACCCACGGATGACATTCACCGCCGAGGACATCACCGCCGAGGACGGCCGGTGGCGCGTGGCCGGGGTCGCCTCGGCGCGCGGACGGACCGTGCCGCTGATCTTCACCGTCGACGCCTTCGACGTCACCGACACGACCGTCACCGTCACTGCCACCACGGTCCTCGACCGCGTCCAGCTCGGTCTGCGCGCGCCGTCGCTGCTGATCGGGCGGTGGATCGACATCACCGTCCGGGTGGTGTTGCGCCCCGCGCTACAGGTCGGCTAGGGCGAGACCGGTGAGCGGGTTACCGATGCGGACCAATTCGGTGTCGGTGCCCGCGCCCAGGTCGACCAGGCGGATCGAGCCGCCGAGATCGCTCACATAGAAATGGGCGTCGAACCCGGCCAACCCGATGGCCTCCCGATACCCGCGCGACAAGATATTCGGCCGGCCCACGTCGGGTTGGACAAGAGCCTCGTTGAGCGAGTTGCCGTCGGGTTCGGCGCCGCGATCGGTCCACATCAGGGTGTGGGTGCCGCGCAGTTCCAGATCGATCGGCTCCGGCAATCCCGCCCACAGCATCTCGATATCGGTGCGGGCGGCCGGGTCCATGCCGGCGGGCAGGTCGATCGGGGCGCGAAAGATCCGGCCCTCGCCCGCGTCGGGAGAGCCTTTCTGCGACCAGTAGACGAGGCGGCGATCGGTGTCGAGGCAAATACCTACGCACCAATTGGTCTGCAGCTGTGCGTCGTCGCCAGCGATGACGAGTGGTCGCAGGTCGTCACCGTTGAGGTCGCAGGTGAGCACCGACATGCCTTCGCGGTCACACCAATACAACCGGCCCGCTTCGAAATCGGCGGTGAGCTGTTTGCCCGTGGTGAACGACCCGGGCGCGAGGACGGTCGTGCGATTGCCGCCGTCGAGGTCGACTCGTTCGAGAGAACCGTTGCGGGAGAAGAACTCCGGTTCGATCCCCGGCCGACCGCCGGGATCGGGGCGGCCCATGTTGGTCCAGTAGATATGGCCGCGCAGCTGGTCGACGACGATGCCGTCCGGTGTCTGATCGAGCCCGCTCACCAGCGTGCGGACCTCGCTGCCGTCGAGTGAGACGGCGAGGACGGCACCGGCGGCGAGATCGAGGGCCAGCAACTCGGTCACCGCTCAGCCCTGCTTCGGGTAGTCGTCGTAGAAACCCGCCCCGGATTTCACGCCGAGTTTGCCCGCGTCGACATACTTGCGCAGCACCGTGATCGGGCCCTCGGGCAGATTCGGGTTCTCTTTCCGATAGTGCTCCTCGATATCGAGCACCACATCGAGTCCGACCTGATCCATCATCCGGAACGGTCCCGCCTTGGTCCCGAAATTCAGGACGAACATCTGATCGATGTCCTCGGGCACCGAGACGCCCTCGGCGACCACCTCGAGTGCTTCGCGTTTGATCGCGGCCCAGATGCGATTGAAGATGAAACCGGTGCTCTCCTTGCGGCACAGGAAGGGGTGCAAGCCGTATTCGGGGAAGGTGCGCAGCACGAAATCGAGCACCTCTTGCGAGGTGTGCCCGTTCGACATCACATCGAGTGCCGTGGACGCGGGCGGCATGTAGAAGTGCGTGTTCAGCATGCGGTCGCGGGTCTCGCAGTCCTCGGTGAACAAGCGGCTGGCGTACGAGGACGAGTTCGAGGCGACGATCGCGTCGGCGTCGGCCTGCGTGTCGAGCTGGGCGAACACCTTCTTCTTCAGGTCGAGGATCTCGGGCACGGCCTCGACGACCAGCCAGGCGCCGCGCACCGCACTCGCCTGGTCCTGGATGTACTCCACCGAACCCGGCGACCCACTCGTCACCGACGCGGCAACGGTGGGCAATTGTTCGCGCACGTACTCCACCGCCTCGGCACCGGCCTGTGCGGTCGGGTCGACGATGTGGACCTTGCCGCCCCGGGTGGCGAACATCAGCGCGATCCGCCTGCCGAGCGTGCCCGCGCCGATCACGGCGACCGGACGATTCAGATGATCCTGCGGAACACTCACGGTGACTCCCTCTACACAGGTGGTGGTGGGAAGAACTCGTCGTCAAGCGCGGATCAAGCCTATCGCCAACCGGCTGCCGGATGGTTGCTGCGCCGCTGACGGGGGGTGTTCAGTTCGTTGACACCCCGTCATGACCGGTCAGAATGTGGTTGCCTTATTCTCACGTTCTTCACGAAATTCGCGCGTCAGCTCTAGGGGGCTCCTCGATGACCACACTGGCCTCCGGACTCTTCATCGATTGGGAAGAGCTCACCGGCCAGTCGAAATTCGTGGTCGATCTCGTGAGCTTCCCGATCTTCAGCGCCCTGGCCGGCTGGCTCACCAACTGGACCGGCGTGCTGATGCTCTTCTGGCCCTTGCATTTCAAGGGTTTCCGGGTGCCGATGCTGCACATCCTCTACCCGTACCTGCCCCGCCGGGTGCAGGTGCTTCCGACGTTCTCCGGCGACGGGCGGATGCTCGGTTTCCAGGGCTTCATTCCCGCGCGCGCCGAGAAGATGGCGAGCATCTGCGTGGACAAGGCGCTGATGCGCATCGGCAGCCCGCGCGACTTCATCCACGAACTCGACCTCGACGGCATCGGCGACTACCTGGCCGAACATGCCCGTCCCCAGGTGCAGTCGATCGTCGACGAGATCATGTACCGGGAGAACCCCGACCTGTGGCGCTCGCTGCCCCGGCAGATGAAGCAGGCGGTCTATCAGCGGGTGGACCGGCAGCTGCCGACCTTGTCGCGGCGCGCGTTCGAGAGCCTCGGCGACAATATCGATCAGTTGCTGGACGTGAAGAACTTCGTGATCCGGTACCTGGAGAAGAACCCGCAGATCCTCAAGGACCTCACCACGACCATCGCCGCGCCGGAGCTGAAGTTCATGGCGCGCATCGGTCTGCTCGGTGCGCCCTTCGGCCTGATCCTCGCGCTGTACCTGCACGTGCACTCGCAGATCCCGTATTGGGGCGCCATCCCGGCCTGGGTGATCGTGCTGTTCGCCTCGGCGATGATCGGCGTGACGGTGAACGTCATCGCCATCAAGATGGTGTTCGAGCCGGGCGACCCGCAGCCGCGGTACAAGTACCTGTGGCGCCAGGCGTTGCTGGCCAAGCGCCAGCCGCAGGCAGCGACCGACCTGGCCCACATCCTGGCCTACCAGGTGCTCACGGTGGAAAACCTGTCCAACGAGTTGCTCGATGGACCGAACGGGGACAAGACGCGCCAGCTCATCGAGCGGGTGGTGTCGGAGGAGATCCACCGTCAGCTGGGGCCGACCGCGTTCATGGTGCGCGCGGCGATGGGCAAGAAGCAGTTCGAGAACCTCGCCGTCTCGGGTGCGGGGGCCGGGCTGAGCATGGCGCCGGGCATGGTCGAGGACGAGCAGTTCGTGCGGGAGCAGGCCAAGAAGATCGATGACTTCGCGGCCCGCAAGTTGCGCACGCTCACGCCTGGCGAATTCATGGAGATGTTCTACGCGTCGGTGGAGCAGGACGCCTGGTTGCTGTACCTGCACGGTGGGGCGCTCGGGATCGCCGTCGGGGCGATTCACCTGCTCATCTTCGGCTGGTAGGCAATAACAAGCACGCGTGCTTGCATTTTTGTGGTGGCGCTGCGATTCTGGTGACGACGGCGCACCCGACCGGTGGCGCGACGCTTCGCCCCAAGGAACCACATGGCTGACCTCGCAGCGCTGCTCGACGATTTCGCCGCCGAATGCGCGGACCTGGAGAAACTCGTCGCCCCGCTCGCCCCCGAACAGTGGCAGACCCCCACACCGGCTCCCGGCTGGGACATCGCCACCCAGATCGCCCACCTGACCTGGACCGACGAGGTGTCCGTCCTGGCCGCCACCGACAACGCGGCGTTCACCGAACTGCTCACCGAGGCCGCCGCGAAGATGTTCACCTTCGTCGACGAGGCCGCCGAGGAACTGGCCAAGACTCCGCCCGCCGACCTGCTGCCCCGCTGGCGCGCGGGCCGCGAACAGCTCATCGCCGCCCTGGCCGCCGTCCCGCCCGGCACCAAACTGCCCTGGTTCGGCCCGCCCATGAGTGCCGCCTCGATGATCTCGGCCCGCATCATGGAAACCTGGGCGCACGGTCAGGACGTGGCCGACGCACTCGGCGTCACCCGAACCCCCACCCACCGCCTGCGCACCGTCGCCCACATCAGCGTGCGAGCCAGGAACTACGCCTACACCGTCCACGGCGAATCCGGCCCGGCCGACGAATTCCGCGTAGAACTCACCGCCCCCGACGGCACCCTCTGGACCTGGGGCCCCGAAGACGCGAAACAAAAAGTATCGGGCCCAGCCCTCGACTTCTGCCTGGTAGCCACCCAGCGCCGCCACCGCGAAGACACCGCCCTCACCACCGAGGGCCCCGACGCCGACCACTGGCTCACCATCGCCCAAGCCTTCGCGGGTCCTCCTGGCCCGGGCCGGGAACCCAACCAGTTCAGCTGAGCGGGTACAGGCGAGCGTCTTTCCCTGAGCGCCATTCTTGACTGCCCCGGACGACGTTGGCCGGGGTAGGCCCGTGGCAGTCGTGAATGACGCTCGCCTGCACTCCCGGAGTACCCCGTGCGACGTGAGGAAAACAACCACGCCGTCGACACGCGCGCCGACCAGGTGCGATACACGCACGTTTCAGATGTGACCCTGATCTCAGCGTCAGGGGTGCTAACTCCAGCTAGCACCGGCGTAACGTGGGGATCAGCGCGTGGCTTTCAACGATGCGAGCACAGCGCTCGGGTAGATCCACACCCACCGGGAGGACTGCATCGTGACCGCACATCGACCTGCACAGATCGCGCGGCTGTCCGCGACGGTGGCCGCCGGGGCCGCCAGCCTCTGCCTCACCGTGGCCGCGGGTGCCTACATCGTCAACAACATGCCCCAGCTCGTGCCGCCGCACGACGACCCGACCCCCGCCGACGTCGCCGACCCGGGGCAACACCACCGGGCCGACGACTCCGTCCGCGCCGTCGCCGACGAGGTGGTCGAACTGGCCTGGACCACCGAACGCTTCGTCCCCGAGGCAGGCCGGGCACCGGCCGTCAAGCACCAGACCGCCACTGCCGCGACACCGCAGAGCAACCAGGCACTGGACGGCAGGGCACTGGAGGGCCGACTCCGCATCGGCACCACCTATGTCGGCGCCCAGGCCGCGACGCCGCGCACCGACATCGTCAGCTTCACCGTCGATACGAACGCGCTGAACAAGGCGGGCAAGTATCTCGGCATCACCACCGAGCCGGTGGGGGTCACCTCACTGCACACCGAGGTCGACACCCGCAAGGGCGCGGTGGAATTCGTGCTCTCGGACCCCACGCTCGGCCAGCACACCGTGCGCATCGAAGCGCCCGGCGACCAGCCCGGATCCGAGACCGTCGAAGAGCCGACTACCGTCGGCGTGTGATTTCCGGCGGTACCCAGGACGGGGTGTACGACTTCTGCGTGATCGGTGGCGGCATCGTCGGTGTCGCCACCGCGCATCGCCTGCTGAGCGCCTACCCCGGCGCGAGCCTGGTGCTGATCGAGAAGGAACACTCGCTCGGCGCCCATCAGACCGGGCACAACAGCGGCGTGATCCACTCCGGCATCTACTATCCGCCCGACAGCCTCAAGGCCCGGTTGTGCCGCGCGGGCGCGCAGTGGACCAAGGAGTTCGCCGCCGCCAACGACATTCCGTTCGAGGTGTGCGGAAAGCTGCTGGTGGCAACCGATGCCACCGAACACGCCCGGATGCTCGATCTCTTCGAGCGCTCCATCGCCAACGGTGTGGAGGTGGAGGCCATCGATGCCGCGGAACTGTCCCGCCGTGAACCCGGAATTCGTGGTGTCGGCGCGCTTTTCGTGCCCGCCACCGGCATCATCGACTATGCGAAGGTCACCGCCGCGCTGGCCGCGCAGGTACAGGACATGGGTGGCCGGATCCTGCTCGGCACGACCGTCGAGTCGATCGTCGAAACAGACTCGGCTGTCACGGTTTCCGGCCATGGTGGTGCGGTCGTCGCGAAGACTCTCGTGGTCTGCGCCGGTCTACAGGCCGATCGCCTGGCCCGAATGGCGGGGATCCGCAACGACTTCCGCATCGTGCCGTTCCGGGGCGAGTACTACCGCCTGCCCGCCGAACGTGCCGGACTGGTACGGACTCTGATCTATCCGGTGCCCGATCCGGCCCTGCCGTTCCTCGGCGTGCACCTGAGCCCGACCATCGACGGCGACCTGACCGTCGGCCCCAACGCGGTACTCGGGCTGGCCAGGGAGGGCTACCGCAAGGGCAGCGTGAACGGGCGCGACGCCCTCGACGTGCTGCGCTTCCCCGGCGTGCACCGGGTGGCCCGCACCCACCTGCGCACCGGCGTGCGCGAGTTGCGCAACTCGCTGTTCAAGCGCGGCTACCTGGCCGAATGCCGCCGATACTGCCCGGAACTCGACACCGCCGACCTGCTGCCCCATCGCGCGGGCATCCGGGCCCAGGCCGTCCTGCACGACGGCACCCTCGTGCACGATTTTCTGATCGAGCGCACACCACGGTCCATCCACGTGCTCAACGCGCCCTCACCCGCCGCCACCTCGGCCATGCCGATCGCCCGATACCTGGTGGATCAGATCCAGCTTCCAGCAAATAAATAGGATTCTTGTAGTATTTTTGGCCTGTGGGCCACATCAGGTACGCGAGCGACGTCGGCGCGCCCACCGACGCGGCCTTCGCCTATACGGAGAATCTCCAGCATCTCGCACACTGGATGGCTGGCGTCACCTCCGTCACCGCACAGGGCGCGGCACCGGCACAGGGGCTCGGCGCGAGCTGTTCGCTGAAAGTTCGCCTGGGCGGAGTGATCCCGATGACACTCACCTGCGAGATCACCGAATACCGGCGCGGCGCGGTGATCGGGTATACCCTGCGGGGGCGGGTATACGGAACCGTGACACTACGGTTCGACCCACTCGGCTACGAACGGTCGGTACTGACCGCCGAAGCCGGCTATCCACCACCACGCGGTGCGTTCGGCCGCATGTGCCAGGGCCTCGTCGACGCGGCCGCGAGATCGGCACTGCGCCGCACAGAATCGCGGTTGCGAAGGGAGATAGAGGCATTCCACGGTACCGATCTTGTCGGCCGCATCGCCTAGGGTGGCGGTCATGATCATCGTGAGCACCGACGGGTCCTGCCTGCGCAATCCCGGTGGTGCCATCGGCTGGGCCTGGGTGAATCATCAAGGACCGGTGGCCAGCGGGGGAGCGGCCAGCGGAACCAACCAGATCGCGGAACTACGCGCGGTCCTCGAAGCCATCCTCGCCCACCCCGGCACCGAACCGATGCTCATCGAGAGCGACTCCCAATACGCCATCAAATGCGCCTCGGAATGGATCGGCAGCTGGCGGCGCAACGGCTGGCGCACCTCCACCGGCGGCGCGGTGAAGAACGTCGAGATCATCAAGCAGATCGACCGCGCCATCACCACCCGCGAAGGGCCCGTGCGATTCCGCTGGGTCCGCGGGCACGTGGGCAACTACTTCAACGAGCAGGCCGACAAACTGGCGGGCATCGCCGCACGCGACGCCGCGGCACACGGCCACGAACACGCCGCCACACCCGTTGCCACCCGAACCACCCAGCCGCGGACCACGGGGAAGCCGGTCGCGCCGACAGCGTCGGGAACACTCACCCTGTTCTGACGCGGCGCGACCGGAGTGTGTCCGCAACCGACAGTGCCTCCGGCGGAATCACTTCCGCCGGAGGCACTGTCGTACTAGCGAATCAATTGCCGGGCGCCGGAGCAGGCGTCTCCGGTGCGGGCTGCTGCGGAGCCCCTCCCGGCACGCCACCCATCAGGCCGCCACCGTTCTTGAGCACCGGCGACTCCATCTTGCTCACCAGCCACTTGTCGCCCTCGCGGTCGAGGGTCATCTCGATGGCGATGTTCATCGGCTCGCTCTCGGGAGCGGCCGCATTGGAGGTGTACTGCGCCAGCGTCACCATGGCCTTGGCCTGGTTTTCGCCGCCGCTGAGATACGCGCACTGGATGTCCTCGCCGCGCGACTTCACCTGACGCTCGACCATCAGGCCCTTGAGCATGTCACCGGCCTGGGTGAACTGCTCGTTGATGTCGCCGGTGGCACCCGAGCGCATGTCCTCGAAGTACTGGTCGATGTTGTTCGAGTAGTCGTAGTTGGTGGCCACCCGGCCGTAGGCGCAGGCCGCCTTGGTCGACTCCTCGATGGCGTCGAGCTTGTCGCCCCGGTCGCTGCTCTGCAGGAAGAACACCACCGCGGCGGTGATCGCGCCGACCGCGACAACACCCGTACCCGCCGCGACCAGCCAGCCGACCGGGCGTTCGGCCCCGGACGACGCGGCGGGCTCCGCGGGGGCCGCTGCCGCCGTGGCGGCGGGCTCGGCCGCCTTCGGCGTCTCGGACTCGGCCTTGTCGAGCTTCACCGTCTCGTCGGCGGTGGTCTCGGTAGCGGCCGATTCGGGCTTTTCCGCCGGGGTAGCGTCCTTCTTGCTCTCGGCGTCGTCGCTGGTCATCTAGATCAATCCTGCTCTTTCCCGGCACACACTCGCACCGACTTCGTTCGTTGGCCCGTGAGGCGGGCCACAGTGTCCCCCGCCGAGTATGCCCGGTCCTACGCCGGAGCGTAGGACCGGGCATGGTCTCACTTGGCCGGAATCGGGGTCCGTTCGTTCGGATCCACACCCGCCGGCATCTGCGCGCCGTTGTCGGGCACATTCGGGCGCGGCGCATTGGCCGAACCACGGATCTGCAGGTCAGCGGGCGGGTTGATGCAGTAGTTCCACTTCGGGATCGACCCGTCCTGCACCTCTTCGTTGCGCCGGTACTCGGTGTTGTAGTTACACGTCGGGCGCGGCCAGATATCGATGATGGTGTGGAACTCACCGTCGTGGGCGGGAACCGCGATGGACCCGAGGCCCTGCGCAAGCGAAGGGAACAGCATCCGGAGGGCCGGCTGACGCAACTGTGCCGCCCGGGTGATCGCGACGAAGTTCGCCGCGAGCCCGCTGATCGGATCGGCGGTCTTGTCCAGCACCGCGCCGAGCGCCTCGAACTGTGCCGGCGCGTTGTCGAGCACCGCCTGCAGCTCGGCATTGGCGTTGTTGAACTGCGTCAGCAACGAGCCCGAGTTGCGGGTCAGGGTCTGCAGATCCGGCTGGGCGTTGGAGGTGGTGTCGGCGATCACCCGCAGGTTGGCGATGAGATTCACCGTCTGTGGCAGCAGGTTGTGCAGACCCGCCACCGCGAGACTCGTGCCGTTGATCAGGCCGCGCAGCCGATCCGGGCCCGCGCCGAGCGCGATGTCGAGTTCGGCGAGGATGGTCTTGAACTGCTGCGGATTCACCGAGCCGATCAGCGCGCTAGTATCGTCGAGCACCGCCCACACGGGGACGGGCGTCTTGATCTGCTCCGGGTTGTACTCGATAACCGCGCCGTCGCGCAGGAACGGGCCCGCGTCGCTGTTGGGCCGGAAGTCGATGTACTGCTCACCGGCCGCCGACAGCGCCGCCACCTGGATCATGGTGTCGACGGGGATCTTGTAGCTCTTGTCGATCACGGCCTTGACCGCGATGGCCTGGCCCTCGTCGATCAGGTCCACCGTGTCGATCTTGCCGATCCGGTGTCCGCGCAGCGTCACGTCGTTGCCCGGCTGTAGGCCACCGGAGCGGTCGAGCGTCACAGTGACGTCGTACTCCGACCGCAGCGGGTTCACCCGCATCACATTGACCAGCAGGTAGCTGGCACCGATGATCAGCACCACGACCAGCGCGGAGTTCGCGAGCACGATCTTGCTGCTGAAGAACTTCTTGACCCTGTTCATCGGTGGCCTCCCACTCGGCCCTGAACGATCTGCAGCACCTGGATGAAGCTGCCGACGAAGTCGTTCACGTCCTTCATATCGGGGAACTTGCTGTTGGCCGGGTCGGTCAGCAGGCCGACATCGAGGTTCGTCAGCGTCGCGTACGGTGCGAGCGACTTGCCGAGGAAGGTCTGGGTGACCTTCGGCTTGATGTCGATCAGCTGATCCATGACGTAACCGAAGCTGTCGCCGGAGGCCGCGAGGGCGTTCATCAGGTTGTCGAGGTTGGTGAGCAGCTCGGAGAGCTGGTCACCGGTGGTGTTGGCGTAGTCGCCGATCGCGGCGCTTGCCGTGGACACCTTGGTGAGCAGGTCACCGATGGCCCGGTTGTTCTCGGCGATCGCGCCGATGGCCTGCGGCAGGGTGTCGGCCACCTGACCGAGCTGGGCCTTGTTGGCCTCGATGGTGTTGGCGAGGGTGTTGAACTCTGAGAGCACCGAGTCGACCCGGGCGCTGTTGTTGTTCAATTCGCCGATCACACCGGTCATCTGGGTGATGAGGTGCGCCAGGTTGCCGCCCTGGCCGTTGAGGATGGACCCGAGTTCGGTGCCGAGCCGGCTGAGGCTGGCCACACCGCCGCCGTTGAACAGCATCGACACCGAGATCAGCAGTTCCTCGACGGTGGCGCCCGCGGAGGTGAACTCCTGGGTGAGAGTGTCGCCCTCGGCCAGGTTGCCGCCGGTGCCGGTGTTGTTCTTCGGCCGGTTCAGGGCGATGAACACGTCACCGAGAGGCGTCGCCTGACGCAGCTCGGCGGTGCTGCCCTTGGGCAGGTCGATGTCGGAGCGGATCTGCAGGTCCACCACGGCCGTGAAGTTCTTGGTCTTGATCGAGGACACCACCCCGACATCGGAACCACCGATCTTCACCTTGGCCTGGTCGGGCAGGTTCAGCGCGTTGTCGAACTCGGCGTGGATGGTGTAGGTGTCGCCTTCGGCGCCCGGCTTGGGCAGCGGCAGGTCTTCCACGGTGAAACCGCAACCGGTGGTGATGGTCACGGTGGCAAGCGCGGTGGCCGCGAGCAGGGTGCGGCGGAGCTTGTTCGTCATGGGTCCGGTCATTCTGTGAGTCCAAGCAGTGCGGCGGTGAACCCGTAGTCGGGACCGAAATCCTCGACCTTGCCGGTGCGGCAGCCGTCCGAGCGCATCTGGATGCGCTCGCAGAACAGGCTGATCATTTCGCCGGACAGGGCCGTACCGATCAGGCCGTGCAGCCGGACGAAACCCTTCTCCTTGTTCATCGCGCCGTCGATGTTCTGCATCAGCAGCGGGACGACGTCGACGATCTCCACCATGTCGCGGGAGTTGGCCCGCAGCTGGTTGGTGACGGTGGTGAGCCCGGTCAGCGACGCCGACAGCTCGTCGGCGTGCTCGCCGAAGGTGGTCGAGGTGTTGGCCAGGAACCCGTTGAGCTGGTCGAGGGTGGCCTGCAGGCCGGGGGCCTGTTCGGCGAGCAGCCCCGACATCTGGGTGACCTGGTTGCTGAAGTCGCGCACCGACTGGTCATTGTCGGCCAGCATGGTGGTGAGCTCGTTGAGCTTGATGATGATGTTGGAGATCGCGTCCTTGTTGTCGACACCGATCTTCAGCGCCGACGACAGGGCGTCGAGGGTTTCGCGGATCTTCTGGCCGTTGCCGTTGAGCACCGGGTACAGCACCCGGCCCGAGAGCGGGCCGAGCCCTTCCTGGCCCTCTTCGGGCTTGAGCGCGGCGGCGAACTGGTCGATGGTCTTGATCATCGTGTCCAGTTCGACCGGGGTCCTGGTGCGCGCCTTGGGCAGATGGTCACCCGACTCGAGGGTCTCCCCGCCGGTGTAGGGCGGGGTGATCTCGATGTGGCGGTCGGTGACGATCGAGGGGGAGATGATCGCGGCGATCGCCTCCTTGGGGATCTTCACCCCCGACTCGATGGTCATGTGGACCTCGACATAGGTGCCCTTGGGCACGATCTTGTCGACCTTGCCCACCGGCAAGCCGAGGACCATGATCTGGTTGCCCTCGTACATGCCCGCGATGTTCTCGAAGTCCGCGGTGATCTTGGTCGAGCGGCCGAGGGCGTCGTCGACCTGGCTCGGCAGCAGTGAGCAGCTGCCGATGGTCAGTGCGGTCGCGCCGATCAGTACGGCCCGGACCAGCGCCTTTCCGCGTCCGAAATTCAGTGTCATCCTGCGCACCCTTGGATCACCTGTGCGAAGCACAGCCAGTTGTCGGGGAGCAACCACGGCAGCGAGACCGAGCCGTAGTTACCGTTGCCGAGCGCGTTGTTGAAGTAGCGCGCGGTCGGCGCACCGATCTGCAACAGCTTGTCGAGGTTGTCCTTGTTCTTCTGCAGACCCTGGGCCATGGTGTTGAGCTGGCCGATGGTGCCCGCGAACTGGTTGCCGTTCTCCCCGCCGATCTGTTCGAGCTGACGGGTGAGGGTGGCGATGTTGTCGAGCAGCTGACGCAGCAGGTTCTGCCGTTCCATCACCCGGCTGGCGATGGCCTCGCCCTGGGTGATGACGAGCAGCACGCTGTTGCGGTTGTCGGCGAGCAGCTGGGTGACGCGGTCCAGATCCTTGAGCAGGCTGTCGACCTCGCCCTTGCGCTTGTCGACGACCTTGGCCAGGGCGCCGACGCTGTCGAGCGCCTGGGCGACCAGCTGCGGCGAGTCACCGAGCTCGCCGCTGATGGTGTTGAGCGAGGCGGCCAGCTTCTTGGTGTCCAGCGCCTCGAACTTCGGGGTACCGACCTGCACCACATCGGCGATGTCGTAGGGGACATCGGTGTTGGAGCGCGGGATGGTGTCGTCCTTCAGGCCCGTGCCGTCGCCCGGCTTCAGGTCGACGTAGCGGGCACCGAGCAGGGTCGCCATCTTGATCGAGGCGTGCGCGTCGGGTCCGAACTTGATGCCCGAGTCCACGTCGAGGGTGATGACCACGTGGTCGCCCTCGATCTTGGCGCCCGACACCGTACCGACCTGGACGCCGGACACGGCGACCTTGTCGCCGGTGCTGATGCCCGCGGCCTGCACGAACTCGGCCTCGATGCTCTGCTTACCGATCCCGATGAACTGCAGGATGCTCGAGCCGACCAGCAACAGCACGACCACCAGCGAACCGATGACGCCGAGCCAGAAGTTGCGGTTGCCGAGGAATGTTTTCTTGAGCTTGCTCATCGGCACACCTCCGAGTGCGACGTGCCACCGATCTGGCTGAACAGGCCGCGCGGGAAGAGCACCCCGTACAGCGAGACATCGAGGCCACACAGGTAGGCGTTGGCGTGCGTGCCTTCGGACGTCATGCGGCCGAGGTCGGCGAGCATCGACGGCATGTCGATGGCCACCTGGTCGAGCTTGGCACCGTTGGCGAGCAACAGGTTCAGCGCCGCGGTGGTGGAGTTCTGCGTAGCGGCCAGCTGCGGCTGGATCTTGCTCATCATCGCCACCAGCGAGGTAGTGGCGTCGGCCAGCGTCGCCGTCGAGTTCTGCAGTGACTGGCCCTGGTCGTAGAGCCCGCCGATCAGCGCGCGGGTCTGGGTCACCAGGGTCTCCAGTTCGTCACCGCGCTTGGCCAGACCGGCCATCACCGCCGACAGGTTGGTGATGACATCGCTCAGGATGGCGTCGCGGCGCTGGAAGTCGGTGGCCAGCTGCGCCGCCTGGATGATGAAGGAGGACAACGAGACTCCGTCACCCTGCAACGCCTGGATCAGCGTTTCCGACATCGCGTTCACCTGGGCCGGCTCCAGCGCCTGGAACAGCGGCTGGAAACCGTTGAGCAGCGCGGAGATATCGAACGAGGGCTCGGTGCGCTCGAGCGGGATCACCGAACCGCTGGCCAGCACCTGCGGGCTCGGCGACTTGCCCGGGGTGAGCGCCACATAGCGCTGGCCGATCAGGTTCTGGTAGCGGACAAGGGCTTTGGTGTCGTCGAAGACGTCCTGGTCGCTCTGCACGATGAACGACACCTTGGCGTCGTTCTTGCCGTCGAGCTCGATCTTCTCGACCTTGCCCACACGCACACCGGCCATCCGGACGTCGTCGCCGGGACGCAGCCCGAGGACGTCGGTGAAGATGGCGGTGTACTTGCGGGTGTCACCGTCTACCGAACGGGCGAGCGTATTCCACACGACCACGATGACGAGCATCGAGACGATCGCGAAGATGCCGAATCCGATCAGTGGCTTGCGGATACTCATGCGCCACCCTCGTTGTCGTACACGGTCAGAGTTCCGCCCTTCATGATCGGACCGAGCAGCAGCAGCTCGGAGACCGTCGGTTTGCGGCCGAGGAGTTCGACGATGGCGTCGTTGCCCTGGTAGGAGATGGGCGTACCCGACGGCACCGCGGGTGCCTGCTCGGGCGCGGGCGCGGGTGCGGCGGCGGGCGCCGCACCGGGCAGGCCCGGGATCTGGAACGACGGGACGAGCCCCTCGAGCGGAGTACCGGCGAACGGCGTGATCTCGGTTCCGGCCGCCGCCTGCAGCGGTGCGGCCGGGATGGTGAGGCCCGGAATCTGCGGTAGCCCGGGGATGTTCACCAGCGGCGGCAGACCCGCGGCGGAGTCGAGCGCCCGGGGACGCAGCTTCTCCGGGAGCGGCGGCAGGCTCACCTCGGCGGGCGCGGTGAAGCAGCTCGGACCGAGCAGATCGCCGTAGCGCGGGCAGTCCGCGACGGTGTTGGGCTGGTACGGGGTGAACGTGAGGCCCGCGTTCCAGACCATCTGCTTACCGCTGGGACCGCCGTGGAAGGTGGTGTTCAGCGCGGCGAGTCCGGGTCCGAACACCTGGAAGGTCTTGGTGATCGAGCTCGGTTCGTGGGCGACGGCACCGAGGGTGGCGTTCATGCCGACGGTGACTTCCTTACCCACGTCGGGGTTGCTCGCGAACAGGTCGTTGACCCGGTCGGTGGTCGCGCTCGACCCCATCAGCAGGGCGACGAGCTGGTCGCGCTTGCTCGCGATGGTGTTGGCGGTCTGCACCGAGCTGCCGAGCACGTCGAGCAGTTCCGGCGCCGACTGGTTCAGCGCGTTGGCCGAGGCGGAGAAGTCGTCGAGCATGCCTGCCAGGTTCGGGCCCGCGTCGGAGACGGTGGTGATCCACTCGTCCAGGCGCTGGATGGTCGAACCGGGCACGCGGCCGCTGCCGTCGAGGGCCTGGGTGAGGGTGCCGAGCACGCGGCCCAGCTGCACCGGGTCGACCTCGTTGAGGATGTCGCGCACCGTGGTGAGCGTGTCCTGCAGCGCGATGGTGCCCTCGCTGCGGTCCTCCTGGATGACCGAACCCTCTTCGAGGTAGTCGTTGGAGGCACCGTTGAAGACCAGTTCCACCGAGGTGACCGCGAACAGGTTGCTCGGCACGATGCGGGCGGTGACATTGCTCGGGACGCCCTTGGCGAACTCGGGCTTGAGCTCGATGTTCACCTTCTGCACGGCGCCCTGGTCGACGATGTCGACGTCCTTCACGGTGCCGACGAGCACACCGCGGAACTTCACGTCGGCGTTGGACGGGAGCCCGTCACCGGTGGTCGACAGGTTCGCGGCCACGTTCACCTTGGGTACGAAGTAGCCCTGGTACCTGGCCATGAGGAAAGCGAGAATCACAGCGAAGACGACCAGGCCGCACAGGCCCGCGACGTACAGCTGTTTCATGGTGGGACCGCGCCCACTGGGATCGATGATCATCTGGCCCTACCCCGAGATCCTGATGCCGGGGTCGACGCCCCAGATCGCCAATGTCATGAACAGGTCGGCGAACACGACCAGGATGATGCACATCTTGATCGCCCGGCCCGCGGCCACGCCGACGCCCTCGGGACCACCCGAGGCGAAGAAGCCGTAGTAGCACTGGATGAACGTGGTGATCATGACGAAGATGACCGCCTTGAGCAGCGAGTACAGCACGTCCGTCGGTACCAGGAATTGGTAGAAGTAGTGCGAGTACGTGCCCGCCGCGGTGCCACCGATGAGCTGCACGGTGACCGAGCAGGACAGATATGCCATCACCAGGCCGATGCAGTACAGCGGAACGATCGCGATGACCGCGGCCATCATCCGGGTGCTGACCAGGTAGGGCAGCGGGCGGATGGCGATGGAGTCGAGCGCGTCGATCTCCTCGGAGATGCGCATGGCGCCCAATTGCGCGGTGAACCGACAGCCCGCCTGGGCCGCGAACGCCAGCGCCGCGAGCAGCGGGCCGAGTTCACGGGTGGTGGCGAAGGCCGAGATGGCACCGGTGATCGGGCTCAGGCCGAGCAGGTCGAGCGAGGTGTGGCCCTGGATGGCGACGGTCATGCCGCCGAAGGCGCTGATGATGAGGATGACGCCGATGGTTCCACCACCGACGACGATGTTGCCGTTTCCCCACGTGACGTCGGAGAGCAGGCGCCAGATCTCCTTCGGGTACTGCTTGAACGCCAGCGGAATGGAGCCGACGGACCGCAGGAAGAAGAAGACCTGGTGGCCGAGGCGGGCGAGCGCGTCGACGGGCGCTTTGCCCGCCGCCTTGAGCTGGCGTATCGGCCGCAGCAGCGGAGGTACATAAGTCGATGACATGGTCAGACCACCTGTGGGGGGAAGACAGCGGCGTAGATCTGCGTGATCGCGACGTTGACGCCGAGCAGCATGACCATGGAACTCACGACCGCCGAGTTCACCGCGTTGGCGACACCGCCGGGGCCGCCACGAGCGTTGAGGCCCGAGTCGCAGGCGATGATCGCGGCGATGATGCCGAAGATGACCGACTTGAGCAGCGCCACCGCGAGGTCACGGGTGACCGCGAACGAGGCGAAGGTGCTCATGTAGGAACCGGGCGTGCCCGCCTGGGCGAAGATGTTGAACATGTAGCCGGTGATGAAGCCGACGAACACGACGAAACCGCAGAGCAGGAAGCTCACCAGCATGGCGGCGCCGAGCCGGGGAGCGACGAGCCTGCGCAGCGGGTCGACACCCATCACCTTCATGGCGTCGATCTCTTCGCGGATGGTTCGTGAGCCGAGGTCGGCGCACACCGCGGAGCCGACGGCACCGGCGATCATGATCGAGGTGACCAGCGGCGCGCCCTGCTGGATGATGCCGAGGCCGTTGGCGGCGCCGATGAACGAGGTCGCGCCGACCTGACCGGCGACCGCGCCGACCTGGATGGACACGATGACCGCGATCGGGATGGCGACCAGCAGCGTCGGAGCGGCGGCGACGCTTGCCATGAACGCGCACTGACGCACGAATTCGTCGAAGGGGAAGCGCTTACGGAAGATCGCGACGACCAGCTCCGTGATGGCTTCGATACCCATCGTGATCTGTCGACCGAAGGTTTCGAGGGACTTCTTCGGATGGTCTTCCCAAAGGCCCTTGGTCCAGTCCACAGCTTCACTGACCCGTGAACGTTCGGGCGGACTCTTGGTCGACTGCACTGCTATTACCCCTCTCGACGCCAGGCCATCAACACCCCGACGACTTGTTTGCTTGACGCACCTTACTACGGAGTAGTGCAGAACACACCACCGACATGTGAGCGCTGTCATAGATGGATATCACTGTCGATGGCCCTTATGACCACTGCCATGACGGACCATACAGCCCTGAATTGTCCGGCTTCGGAGTTTGCGCCGGATGTCGTTTCCAGGCGCGGACTCCCAGCGTCTGCGGCTGCCGGAAAGAATATTGCGGAAAACTGTCATACATAACGAATGACACGTCCGATTTCCCGCACAGATCACGGGTATAACTCGCCAGGCCCGGCTTCATCACGATTTCGATAGAGAATCGCTATCACCACGCGGGGTGTCGCGGCGCCTGGTAAGCAGCAATCCGAGGGCTTCGCTCTGGCGCGCCCGGGATCGAATACCGCGGCTATAGACAGACCGTATTGATATCGTGCGAACTTCCGACATCTGGAGGGACATGTTCAGCAAACTCGCGCGTGTGGCCACGGCCGCCTTCGCGCTCACCCTCGGTGCGGCTCTACTCGGCACCGGCGCGGGCACCTCGCAGGCACAACCCGGTCCACCGGTGATCGGCGGCGGATCCGGGATCGTCATCGACAACACCTTCGAATGCACCCTCACCACGGTCGGCCACGACGGCGCGGGCAGGCTCGTCGGCCTCACCGCCGGGCACTGCGGTGACGCGGGCGCACCGGTGGCCGCCGAGGTCGATCGCGGATACGGCGAGATCGGCAGGTTCGTCTACAGCAATACCGAACTCGACTACGCCGTCATCGAATTCACTCCCGGCCGGATCACCCCGGTGAACCGGATCGGCAATGTCACCATCACCGGTGTCGGCGGGCCCGCCCAGTTCCCGACCATCGTGTGCAAGGAGGGCCGGACCACCGGCAACACCTGCGGGATCACCTGGGGCGACGTGTTCGCGACCAATGTGGAGACGTGGTCGCAGATGTGCGTCGTGGAAGGCGATTCCGGTGCGCCGGTGGTGGTCGGCTCGACGCTGGTCGGGATGGTGAACGCCTATCTCGCGGTGGCCTGCTTCGGCCCCGAGGTCGGCACGAACATGTCCGCGATCATGAACGACATGAACGCGCGCGGCGGTCACGGATCCGGGTTCCACCCGATCTGATCGGCGAGTGCACAGACAACGGGCCGCGCGGTCACACCGTGCGGCCCGTCTCGTCGTCGGTGGTTACAGCGTCTGCGCGCAGACGACGAAGCGGCGCGTGTCGTAGACATAGCCCACGTCGGCGTCGTCGGGGCAGTCGTTGGCGCTGGTGGCATCGCTCTTGATGGTGACGACCCGGACCGGCTCGTTGCCCGAGGCGTTGCAGTCGATCCGGCGCGCGACGAGTTGTTCGGCGGCCACATCCATGCAGCCACCGACCACCCAGTCGATGTCGAGGCACAGGGCGCCGGTCTCGACGCCGTCGAGGGTTTCGAAGTAGTTCTGGTCGCTGTCGGCGATACAACCGTCGCGGTTGGGCGCCTTGCCGATCACCTTGTAGTTGGCCGAGCGGCTGCCGCACGAGGCCTTCTCGATGGTGGCGTCCTCGGCGGTGCCGCCGAGATTCACACAGTCACCGACACTGGCCTGGAAGTCGGTGGTTCCACCCTTCTTGGTGGTGGGTGCCGGTTTGCTCGTCGTCGACTTGCCCGGTTTCTTGGTGGTCGGTGCGGCGCTACTGGTGGCGGGGACCACGTCGATCGCCGGCTGGGCGTAGCCGTCGATGGTGCCGCCGCACGCGCTCGAACCGAACGCGACCGCCGTGATGGCGAGCGCGCCGGCCAACCGGCGGATGGACAGATCTGCAAACACCTACTGTGAATACACCACCGAAGCCACCGGCGTCGACCCGATCCGGTCGGCGGATCGCTACGCAGCATCAGGAGGTCGGGCAGATGGTGTCAGCAACGGCGGGCGAGCCGGGCGCGGGTACGCCGACCGCGCCACGGCAGATGCGCATCGATCCGAGGTTCATCCGGCTGGCCGACCACTTCTTCGGGATGTTCCAGCAGCCGAGCCGCGGGGGCGGTGCGCTGGCGGTCTACCTCGACGGGCGCCCGGTCGTCGATGTCTGGGCCGGGTGGGCGGCCAAGGATCAGCGGTGGAACGGCGGGCATGTGGCGCTCACCTTCTCCACCGGCAAGGGTGTGGCCGCCACCGTGCTGCACCGGGTCGCGGAGCGGGGGCTCATCGACTACGAGGCGCCGGTCGCCGAGTACTGGCCCGAGTTCGCCGCGCACGGCAAGCACGACATCACCGTGCGCGATGTGCTGTCGCACCGGGCCGGGTTGCATCGGGTACGCGGACTGGTGCCGGGCCGCGAGGGGATTCTCGACTACGGCGCGGTGGTGACCGCCCTGGCCGAGAGCCCGGCCGACCCGCGCCGCATCCGCACCTCCGGGTACCACGCGATCACCTTCGGCTGGCTGGTCTCGGAGATCCTGCAGCGCGCGACCGGCGAATCCTTCACCGAGCTGTTGCGCCGAGAAGTGGCCCAGCCCTTGGGAACCGACGAGTTCTGGTTCCAGGTGCCCGTCGCGCAGCGCCGCCGGATCGCGAAGATCTTCCCGCATCTCGCACCGCCGGGTATTCGCTGGAACACCGCGTCGTCGGTGTTGTCGTGGGTGCGGCCCGTGCGCGGGCTCGCGGAGGCCGGGATGCCGGAGAGTTTCGACGAACTGGTGCGCGATCCGCGCGTGCACGACGCGGTGATGCCCGGCTGGAACGGGGTGTTCTCGGCGCGGGCGCTGGCACGGATGTACGGCGCGTTGGCCAACGGAGGCGTCGTCTATACGGGTGACGCGGAAAACGCTACGGGCGAAGGTGATTCACCGGTGCAGTTCCTGCGGCCGGAGACGATCGAGCAGATCAACCGCACACAGCAGACCGAAAGCCGTGACTATGTACTCGGATTGCCGTTGCGGTTCACCCTCGGCTACCACCGGCCCGTGCTGATGACCAAGCAGCAACCGCGACATGCCTTCGGCCACTACGGAGTCGGCGGCTCGGGCGCCTACGCCGATCCCGATCTGGGAATGTCGATCGCGTTCGTCACCAACCGGCTCGGCAATGCGGTGACCGCGCTCGGGGACGCGCGGCTGGCCAAGCTCGCGGCCATCGCCCAGGGCACCGTGCGGCGCACCCGCGCCGAGCGGTAGTCGAACCGGGCGCGGGCGCACGCCGTAATACCTGACATGAAGTGTCAGCGCCCACCACGCCCCGCCCTGCTGCACGGCTTGGCCGCAGGCCTCGATTTCGAGGGCTACCTGCGTCGACGTGCCGCGAGCGGTGACCCGTTCGCGGTCGGGTTTCCGGGGTTTCCGCCGGTGTTGTTCACCGGGACCGCCGAGGGTGCGCGCGAACTGTTCCGGGCGCCGGTCGAGCTCGTCGACCCGCCGCGGCCGAATCCGATCGAGCCGATGGTCGGCACGGCGTCGCTGATCCTCAGCTCGGGGCCGCGCCACCGCACGGATCGGGCGATGCTCGCGCCCGCTTTCCACCGCGCGAAGGTGCGGACACTGGGCGAGGTGATCCGGGCATCGACGCTGAGTGAACTCGAATCCGACAGTGGTGCACGCGTTTCCTGGCCGGTCGGCAGCCGGGTCGACGTGCTGACGAAGGCACGATCCATCACCCTGCGCACGATCCTCGGGGCGGTGTTCGGCGCGGGTGCCGACAGTGCATACGGCGACGCGGTCGACGATTTCCTCTCGACGTTCACCACGCCCCTGCTCGTAGCGCCCGCCTTGCGCCGTGCCACCGGCGGTTTCGGGCCGTGGGACCGCTTCGTCGCGGCCAGGGACCGGCTCGATCGGCGGCTGCTCGCGGGCATCGCGCGCCGTCGCGCCGAGGGCCCGGCCGCGGGCGATCTGCTCGATCTGCTGCTCGCCACCCGTTACGAGGACGGTTCCGCGCTGACCGATGCCGAACTGTGCGAACAGTTGCGCACCCTGCTCGTCGCCGGGCACGAGACCACCGCGACCTCACTCACCTGGGCGTTGTACCACCTGCACCGTGAACCCGGTCTGCTCGCCAGGCTCACCGACGAGCTGGCCCAGACGGGCGACGACCCTGCCGAACAGGCCACCGCGCCGCTGCTCGACGCCGTCTGCCAGGAGACGCTTCGCCTGCACCCCGCCGTGCCCATCGTGCTGCGGCAGCTGCGCGAACCGTGGCGCTGGCGTGGGGTGGACGTGGCCGCCGGGCAGACGATCGGGTTGGCGGTCGGTGTACTGCACAGCCAGGCGTCGATCTGGCCCGCACCCCGGCTGTTCCACCCGGACCGGTTCCTCGGCCGCAAATACACACCGTTCCAGTACGCGCCCTTCGGCGGCGGTCATCGCCGGTGTATCGGCGCCACGCTGGCCGAATACGAGTTGCGCGTCGTGCTCGCCACCCTGCTCACGAGCGCCCGGCTGCGTCTGGACCCCGCGCTGGCCCTCGGCCACCGGCCGCGCACGGTGCCGCACAATCTCGCGACCGCGCCGAACCGGGCGATCCACTTCACACGCACGGCGTGATCTCCCTCACTCCAGGTTTGAGACTCACATGCGTGTGCTTCCGGACCGCGGTGCCGATGCCTCTCCGACTCGCCGCCCTGAGCGTGGCGTTTGACGAAAGCCGCTGAGTCACAGGTTGTTATGTGACACAGCGCACACCGTTGCCGTTCCGTGATCGCGATGCAACGGAGCTGGCACGTTGTCACCCCGGACGGGTAGGAATGAGCGGTCAGGGTCGGGGCGTCGTTACCCCGTGGAGACCCCATGCGGACTCCGCGTCATTCGAAGATATAGACGAGGAAACCTAATGCACTACGAGGCAAACCGGCAGCAATCACATCGGCTTCGCCGTGGTCTGCTGCTGACGGCGGCGATCGCCGCCACCGGCGCGCTCATCGCTGTTCCCGCGCAGGCTCAGCCCGCGCTTCCCGGCGCGGGTTCCAGCAACCCCGTGGTCGAGCAGCCCGCGCCGCAGGCGAGCTTCGCGCCGCCGAACATCAACATCGCCGACGGCGAGACGGTCGGCGTCGCGCAGCCGATCATCATCACCTTCAAGGAGCCGATCGAGGATCGTGCGGCCGCCGAGCGGGCCATCAAGGTCACCTCGAGCGCCAACGTGCCCGGCAACTTCTACTGGACCGGCGACAAGCAGGTGCGCTGGAAGCCCACCGAGTTCTGGCCCGCCAACACCGACGTGACCGTCGTGGCCGGCGGCACCACCAGCTCGTTCCATATCGGTGACGCCTTCGTCGCCACCGTGGACGACGCCACCAAGGTCATCACCGTTACCCGCAACGGTGAAGTGGTGCGCGAGATGCCGACCTCGCTCGGCAAGCCCGGCTACGAGACCCCCAACGGCACCTACATCGTCGGCGAGCGGCTCGAGAAGATGACGATGGACTCGTCCACCTACGGTGTGCCGGTCACCGACCCCGAGGGCTACAAGCTCGAGGTCGAGTACGCCACCCGCCTGTCCAACAGCGGCATCTTCATCCACGCCGCGCCGTGGTCGGTGGGTCAGCAGGGCTACTCCAACGCCAGCCACGGCTGCCTGAACGTGAGCACCGAGGATGCCAAGTGGTTCCTGGAGAACTCGCGTCGCGGTGATGCCGTGATCGTCACCGGCACCCAGGGCCCCACCCTGAGCGCGGGCGACGGCCTCGGCGACTGGAACTGAAACCCGGCGCCACTGATTCCCCAGCGGCACTGAACAAAAGCCGAACAATACGATCAAACCCGGTCGTGTTGTTCGGCTTTTTGCTGTACTCGTCGTTGTGCGCCCGATGTTCAGGAAATCGGCGGGCAGGGTTAACCAGCGGTTCGCCATGCGCCGTAAAGCTGCCGCGGTGCGTAGCAGTCCGGAGCGGGTTCTTCCCGTGCAGCGAGGTCGCGGCCTGAGGAATCGGCCGTGGCAGGACTACGCGTTGTTTCTGTTACTCGTAGTCCCGAACTTGGTTCTGCTCGGGATGTTCGTCTATCGGCCGCTGGCCGACAACATCCGGCTCTCGTTCACCGACTGGAACATCGCCGACCCCGTCGCCACGCCCATCGGTTTCGCCAACTATGTGGAGTGGTGGCAGCGCGACGACTCCTGGAAGGTCGTCGGCAACACGGTGATCTTCACCGTGGCGGCGGTGGTGGTGAGCATGGCGCTCGGGCTGGCGCTGGCGATGTTGCTCGACCGGAAGTTGTTCGGGCGCAATGTGGTTCGGTCCGCCATCTTCGCGCCGTTCGTGATCTCCGGTGCGGCGATCGGCGTGGCATTCCAATTCATCTTCGACCCCAGTTTCGGGCTCGTGCAAGATGTGCTGCACCGCCTCGGCGTGACGAATGTGCCGGATTTCTACCAGGATCCGCAGTGGGCGTTGTTCATGGTGACGATCACTTATATCTGGAAGAATCTCGGATACACCTTCGTCATCTATCTGGCGGCATTGCAGGGCGTGCGGAGCGAACTGTTGGAAGCCGCCGAAATGGATGGCGCGAGCCGGTGGACGACATTCACCAAAGTGCTTCTGCCGCAACTCCGTCCGACGACATTCTTTCTTTCGATCACGGTATTGCTGAACTCGCTTCAGGTATTCGACATCATCAATGTGATGACACGTGGCGGGCCGCTCGGCAACGGCACAACGACCATGGTGTTCCAGGTGTACGAGGAATCGTTCCGCAATTTCCGCGCGGGCTACGGCGCGACTGTCGCCACGATCATGTTCGCCGTGCTGCTCGTGGTGACCCTGATCCAGGTGCGCGTGATGGATCGAGGCGAACGATGAAACACGTTGGTCCCGAGACTGTTTCGTACCGCAGGCGCGAACGCGCGATCACCCTGCTCGGTTACGCGGCGATGCTGTGCGTGCTCGTCATGGTCGGGGTTCCGCTGTTCTGGATCCTCATCACCTCGTTCAAGGACCGCGCCGACATCTACACCCAGCCCGCGGTGTACTGGCCGCACAGCTGGCACCCGGAGAACTACGGGCACGCCACGACCACCGTCCCGTTCTGGACGTTCCTGCGCAACTCGCTGATCGTCACCGGGGTGGTGTCGGCGGTGAAGTTCACGCTCGGGGTGTTCAGCGCCTACGGCCTGGTGTTCCTGCGCTTCCCCGGCAAGAACATCGTGTTCCTGGCGATCATCGCCGCGCTGATGGTGCCCAACCAGATCACCGTCATCTCCAACTACGCGCTCATCGCGCAGCTCGGCTGGCGCAACACCTTCCAGGGCATCATCATTCCGCTCTGCGGCGTGGCCTTCGGAACCTTCCTCATGCGCAACCACTTCCTGTCGCTGCCCGGTGAGGTGATCGAGGCCGCCCGGATGGACGGCGCCAACTGGTGGCGGCTGCTCACGCGTGTGGTGCTGCCGATGTCGGGTCCGACGATGGTGGCATTCGCGGTGGTCACGCTGGTGAACGAGTGGAACGAATACCTCTGGCCGTTCCTGATGGCCGACTCCGCCGATGTCGCCACCCTGCCGGTGGGGCTCACGCTGCTGCAGAACACCGAGAACCCGAGCGTCACCAACTGGGGTCCGGTGATGGCGGGGACCGTGCTCACCATGCTGCCGATTCTCGTGGTGTTCCTCGCGCTGCAACGTCACATGATCAAAGGCCTCACCTCCGGTGCGGTCAAGGGTTGATTCTCGAACAGGAGATCCACGTGTCCACTTCACGATTTCCGGCGCTGAGCCGTCGCGGCTTCCTCGGCCTGTCCGGCGGTGTCGCCGCCGGTCTCGCGCTCACCGCTTGCGCGGGCACCGGCGGCGGGTCCGGTGGTGGCGGCGACGCGAACACGATCACCTTCTGGTCCAACCATCCCGGCACCTCCAAGGAACTCGAACTCGAGCTCATCAACCGGTTCCAGGCGCAGCACCCCGAGCTGAAGGTGAACCTCGTCGACGCGGGCAAGAACTACGAGGAGGTGGCGCAGAAGTTCAATGCCGCGCTCACCGGTGGTGACCTGCCCGATGTTGTTGTGCTGTCGGATGTCTGGTGGTTCAACTACGCGCTGACCGGTGCCATCGAACCGCTCGACGGGCTGTTCGGTGAGGCCGGGGTGAAGCTCGACGACTACGTCGACTCGCTGGCCGCGGACTACCTGTTCGACGGTAAGCACTACGCGCTGCCGTATGCGCGCTCGACGCCGCTGTTCTATTACAACAAGGACGTGTGGGCCAAGGCGGGGCTGCCGGATCGTGGGCCGAACTCGTGGCAGGAGTTCGACGAGTGGGGCCCCAAGATCCAGTCGGTGGTCGGCGGTGAAAAGTTCGCGCATGCCTGGGGTGATGCCAAGAACTACCTCGGCTGGACCTTCCAGGGCCCGAACTGGACCTTCGGCGGCGCCTACTCCGACAAGTGGGCGCTGAAGTTCACCGATCCCGGTTCGATCGCGGCCGCCACCTACCTGCGCGAGTCGATCAATGTGAAGAAGTACGCGGCGATCCGTCCGCAGATCGCCGTCGACTTCGGGACCGGGGTCGCCGCCTCGACCATCGCTTCCACCGGTGACCTGAAAGGCATCCAGAAGAACGCGACCGGCAAGTTCGAGCTCGGCACGGCGTTCCTTCCGCATCCCAGCGGGCCCGGTGTCACCACCGGTGGTGCGGGTCTGGCGGTGCCGTCACGCATCTCCGCCGAGCGGAAGGTGAACGCGCTCGAGTTCATCGAGTTCGCGACCAATGCGGCGAACACGGCGTACTTCTCGCAGAACACGGGTTACATGCCGGTGCGCAAGTCGGCGGTGAGCGATCCGACCGAGGTCGACTTCCTCGCCAAGAACCCGCACTCCAAGACCGCCATCGACCAGCTCGCGGTGACCAAGTCACAGGATTACGCGCGGGTGTTCGTGCCCGGCGCCGACCAGATCATCGGCACCGGATACGAGCAGATCGGTCTGCAGAACGCGGATCCCGCAACGGTTCTCGCGAAGGTCGCCGCTGATATCCAGGCGATCATCGACCGGCAGATCACCCCCAAGCTGCCCAAGTAGTCCCCGTTGGCCCGCGGTCACCGCCGCGGGCCCGCTCGTCCGTTTTCGAGGAGAAGTCCATGGCGACAGTGCAGTTCGACGGTGTCACCCACCGCTACCCCGGCAGCGAGACCGCCGCGGTCGACGCACTCGATCTCGACATCGCCGACGGCGAATTCCTCGTGCTCGTCGGACCGTCCGGCTGCGGCAAGTCGACCAGCCTGCGGATGCTCGCCGGACTGGAATCGGTGGAGAACGGCACGATTCGCATCGGCGATCGTGATGTGACCGGACTGCCGCCCCGGGCGCGGGATGTGGCGATGGTGTTCCAGAGTTACGCGCTGTACCCGAACATGACCGTCGCGCAGAACATGGGCTTCGCCCTGCGCAACGCGGGAATGTCCAAGTCCGACACCTTGGTTCGGGTCCGCGAGGCAGCCGCCATGCTGGAACTCGAGCCGCTGCTCGACCGCAAACCGGCGAAACTGTCGGGCGGCCAACGGCAACGGGTGGCGATGGGCCGGGCGATCGTGCGCCGCCCGCAGGTGTTCTGCATGGACGAACCCCTGTCCAACCTGGACGCGAAACTGCGGGTGAGCACCCGCTCCCAGATCGCCGCCCTGCAGCAGCGCCTCGGCACCACAACCGTGTACGTCACCCACGACCAGGTCGAGGCCATGACCATGGGCCACCGCGTCGCCGTGCTGCGTGAAGGCACCCTGCAGCAGATCGCCGCACCGCGCGAACTCTACGACGACCCCGTGAACACCTTCGTCGCCGGTTTCATCGGTTCACCCGGCATGAACCTGCTCGAAGCGCCTGTGTCGGACGGTCATGCCGTCCTCGACGGCCTGCGAATCCCACTGCCCCGCAGCGTTTCCGGTCAGCGCGTGATCCTCGGCATCCGCCCCGAATCCTGGGAAGTAACCACCGACCCCGACGACATCACCGTGGTCGCCGAACTCCTCGAGGAACTCGGCGCCGAATCCTTCGTCTACACCCACGGCGCAGGCACCGACTGGTCGACCCGCGCAGGCAAAATCGTCGTCCGAGTAGACCGCCGCTTCCACACCACCCTCGGCGAAACCCTCCACCTCCGCCCCAAACCCGAAGAAATCTTCTACTTCGACGCCGAAACCGAACTCCGCCTCCGCTGACCTATTTCAGTCCGGCGGCGGTCCGCTTTCCGATCGTTGCCGAGAGAGCGTCGAGTTCGGCCAGAATGTCGGTTGCCGCCCATACTCGACCCCGCTTCGCTGCCGAAAGCACCTCGAGCACGCCCGCCTCGACCAGGCGATCCAGCGCTCGATAGGTGGCGGAGTCGGTCGTTCCGGCGATTCGCTGTGCCGTGTCGATATTGAGGATCGGGTGGTCGAGCAGTCCGGCGATCAGCGCCTCGTCCGAAGATCCGGCCCTCGGCCGGGCCGAGGCGCGCCACTGCGCGGGCAAGTCCGCCAACGTCCGGGCGGATTCGATTGCAGCGTCGCTGGCGTGGACGGCCGCGAGCGCCACGTACTCGACGAATTCGTCGACGCGACCCGCGCGGTAGGCCATGAGTTGATCGAAGTAGCGTGCGGTGTTCGCCAGCATGACCGACGCCAACGGAACGGTGACCCGGCTGGTCAGGCCACGCCTGCGGAATATCGCGCTGATCAGCGCGCGCCCGATCCGTCCGTTGCCGTCGACGAACGGATGGATGGACTCGAACTGCGCGTGCGCGATCGCCGCCTGCGCCATGATCGGCAGGTCGGTTCGGGCGGTGAAAGTCAGCAGGTCGTCCATCAGCTCACCGACGAGCTCGGGCGGCGGCGGGACGAACAACGCGTGCAGTGGGGTGAAGTCGCTACCACCGATCCAGTTCTGCGCATCGCGGAACCGGCCGGCCTCACGAGCGGCGTAATAGTCCGGAGCCATGAGCAGCCGATGTGCCGCAAGCAGATCCGAGGTCGTGACCGGGCCGCTGCTTGCCGCATCCACCATCGTGGCGAGTGCCTGGACGGCGGCGAGCTGCGATTTCGCTTCATCGCTCGCCTTCGCGCCGCCGACGGCCTTTCCGAAGGCCCGCCAGCCGGCGTCGATGTGTTCGATCTTCGACGACGCTACCGACTCGCTGCGCAGCAGGAAGTCGGCGAGCGGAGCCATGTACTGGCCGAATCCTGCTTCCAGCCGCGCCACCGCGATCACGGCCGCTTCGCCCGCGGTCACCACTTGCGATGGCGGCACATAGTCCAGATCGGCGATACGCGGGGGAACTGAGACCGTAATACGGTCCAACAGGCGGTCGTCACGCGAGCCCTGGCGTTGCCGCGGCGACCACGCGCGTTCTTCGAGGCGATGCGGTGGCCAGGTCATCGGCAGCTGCGATCAGAAAGTACAGCAGGCATTTGCTTACTATACTTTAGTTGCAATAAACGCGACTATCTCCGACCTTACTCGCGTTGGAAGCACTGAAAACGAGCATCTGCCGCAAGTTCATCGGAGGAGGGTGGTGGCGTGTTCGCGGGCTCGGGCTACCGCTTCGGTGATGCCCTTGCGGAAGGGGAGGCCGTGGCCGGGGAGGACGAGGGGGGCGTCGAGGGGTTCGAGGGTGGTGAGGGCTTTCAGGGTTTGGTCGGTGTTGTGGTGGAAGAACTCGGGGAGTAGTTGGGGGCCCTGGTGGGGGGAGGTTGGGTGGGCGGTGATGAGGGCGTCGCCGGTGGCTATGGCGCCCTGGGTGGGGAGGTGGAAGGCGGTGTGGCCGGAGGTGTGGCCGGGGGAGGAGATGGGGACTGGGTGGCCCGGGAGGTCGAGGGGGCCTGCGGTGGGGAAGGGCTGGATGTGGGGGACCGGGTTCTTGCGGAGGCCGCCGGCGGCGGTGATGCGCAGTGCCCAGGCCGCGGTGCTGGGGTCGGTGAGGCGTTTGATCACGTCGAGGGGAGTGGCGGACTCGTGGACCTCGCCTCGGGCGTGCGCTACCTCGGTGGGGCTGGTGTAGGCGGGAGTGCCGTAGTGGCGGTGCAGGTGGTTCAGGGCGCCGACGTGGTCGAGGTGGGCGTGGGTGAGCAGGACGGCGACGACGTCTTCGGGGCGGTGGCCGAGGGCACGGAGCGCCGACTCGATGATCTTCGCGTCGCCGTACCAGCCGGCGTCGATCAGGGTGAGGTCGCGGCCCTCGCGCAGCAGGACCATGTTCACGTCCGTGCCTCGGATGGTGAACACGTCGTCGGCCACTTGGCGATGTCGCATGAAAACCTCTCCCTGACAGTCGGTTTCGACCCTACCGGCTCAGCGGCAGGGTCGCGCCCGATCACCAGATGGTGACCCGCTCCTCCGGTGCCAGGTACAGCTTGTCCTCGGGAGTCACCTCGAAGGCCTCGTAGAAGCTGTCGATATTGCGTACCACCGCGTTGCAGCGGAACTCCGGCGGCGAATGCGGGTCGACGGCGAGGCGGCGGATCGCCTCCTCCTGCCGCGCCTTGGTGCGCCACACCTGCGCCCAGCCGTAGAACACCCGCTGCAGGCCGGTGAGGCCGTCGATGACCGGCGGTTCCTCGCCGTCGAGCGAGATCTTGTACGCGGCAAGGGCAATGGACAGGCCACCGAGATCGCCGATGTTCTCGCCGATGGTGAACTCGCCGTTCACGGTGTGCTCGTCGGACAGGTCAGCGGGGGAGAGCACGTTGTACTGGTCGATCAGCGCCTTGGTCCGCTTGCCGAATTCGGCGCGGTCGTCGTCGGTCCACCAGTCCTGCATATTGCCGTCGCCGTCGTACTTCGCGCCCTGGTCGTCGAAGCCGTGCCCGATCTCGTGGCCGATCACCGCGCCGATCCCGCCGTAGTTGGCGGCGTCGTCGGCGTTCATGTCGAAGAACGGCGGCTGCAGGATGGCGGCCGGGAAGACGATCTCGTTCATGCCGGGGTTGTAGTAGGCGTTCACCGTCTGCGGGGTCATGAACCATTCGCCGCGATCCACGGGGCCACCGAGTTTGCCCAGGTCACGGTCGTGGTCGGCGGCGTAGCCACGGCGGTAGTTGCCGACGAGGTCGGCGGCGTCGATCTCGACCGCCGAGTAGTCGCGCCAGGTGTCGGGGTAGCCGATCTTGGGGGTGAACTTCTCCAGCTTGGTCAGTGCCGCGGCGCGGGTGTCGGGGCCCATCCACTCGAGTTCGGCGATATTGCGGCGGTAGGCCTCCTGCAGATTGGCGACCAGCTCCACCATCCGCGCCTTGGCCTCGGGCGGAAAGTGCCTGGCCACATACAGTTTGCCGACGGCCTCACCGAGCAGTTCCTGGACCAGGCCGACGCCACGCTTCCAGCGTTCCCGGATCTCCTGCGCGCCGGTGAGAGTGCGGCCGTAGAAGTCGAAGTTCGCGGCGACGATCTCGTCGGTGAGGTACGGGGCGCGCGCGTGCAGCACCTGCCACGTGGCCCACGCCTGCCAATCCGCCTGCGGTACATCCGACCACGCGCGCGCGAAGGCACCGACGTAACCGGGCTGGCGGATCACGAGTTCGGCGAACAGCTCGGCGCCCGCACGGTCGACCCCCTCGGCGACGGCGTCGGCCCAAGCAGCCCAGTCGAATTCGGGGTGGGCGGTGGCGAGCTCGTCGAAAGTGGTGAGGTTGTAGCTCTTTTCGGCATCGCGGCGGCGCACCACGTCCCAGTGGCCTGCCGCCAGGGTGCGTTCCAGCTCGAACACCCGGTTCGCGGCGTCGGCCGGATCGGTCGGCACGAGGCCGGCCAGGGCCGGGTCGGACGCGGCGAGGGTGAACATCTTGGTGATGTGGGCGCGGTAGGCGTCGCGGATCTCGGCGAACTCGTCGGACCGGTAGTACGACTCGTCGGGCAGGCCGATGCCCGACTGGGTGGCGTGCAGCAGGTAGCGGGTGGAGTCCTTGTCGTCGGTGTCGACGTAGTAGGCGAGCGCGCCGCGCACGCCGGTGCGCTGCAAGCTGCCGAGCAGCGCGGCGAACGCGCTCGCGTCGGTGACGGTGGCGACGGCGCGCAGTTCGTCGGCCACCGGGGTGAGCCCGGCAGCGGCGACCAGCTCGGTGTTCATGAAGCTCGAGTACAGGTCACCGATCTTGCGGGCGTCCGCGCTGTCGGCCGCGCCATCGGCGCACTCGGTGATGATGGTCTGCACATCGATCTCGGCCTGGTCGTACAACGTCCGGAACGCACCGTCCACCGCCCGGTCGGCCGGAATCTCGTAGTCGGCCAACCACCGCCCGTTGACGTGCGCGAACAGATCGTCCTGCACCCGCACATCCTGATCACGGAAGGACAGGTCGATACCGGAGGGGCTGCTCAGATCCGAAGTCACGCGCTCCAGTATGCCGAAACATCCCTGCGAACCGGGGGCGTGCCGGACGGCGCCGCACCGACCGGACCGGCCGCTCACCGATCGCGCCCGATCAGCTTTTCGCTCCGCGGCCGTCTGTACATGGGAGATCGACTCACAGGAGGCAGACGACATGCGGAAATTGATCTTCGGGATGAATGTGACTCTGGACGGCTACATCGCCGCACCCGGGGACGACCTCGGCTGGAGCGGGGGTGAGGGGCCGGATTCCTCATCGAGCGACGAACTGTTCCAGTGGTGGTCCGACCGGGTGGCGGCGACGGAGCTGTCGCTGTACGGGCGCAAGTTGTGGGAGGCGATGAGTTCGCATTGGCCCACCGCCGACGAGCAGCCGGGCGCCACAGCGGCGGAGGTCGAGTTCGCCCGCCGCTGGCGGGACATGCCGAAGGTGGTGTTCTCCTCGACCATCGGCGCGGTCGACTGGAACACCCGCCTGGTCAGCGGCGATGCGGTCGGTGAGATCGGCCGGCTCAAGGGTGAGGAGGGCGGTCCGATGGACATCGGCGGGGCGACGCTCGCCGGGGCCGCCATGCGGGCAGGGCTGATCGACGAATACCTGCTGGTCACCTACCCGGTGCTGGTCGGCGGCGGTACGCCGTTCTTCAGCGCGCTGGACAGCTGGGTGAACCTGAAATTGCTGGAGACCCGGACATTTTCCGGCGGCGTGGTGCTGACCCGATACGAGACGAGGCGGTGAGCGCGGGCCGCACCGATCGCCTCGTGGCGAGCTCGGGCCTGCTGGGTGTGGGCGTCGGCTCCACAGCGTGCACCGAACCGACGCGTTCCGTCAGGGCTGGGATGTCTGTTCCACGGTGCCTTCGGTGCGGCCGACCAGCGCACGGGACTCGTCGCCGACGGGCAGTGTCGTCGGCACGTCCAACCAGGGCTTGCCGGTGACGTCGAACCCGGTGAGCTCGGCGATCTTCCCGTCGACGATGTGCAGGGCCGCGACGGCGAACAATCGGTACTCGGGGGCATCGGGGGTGCGTAGGTACAGCGCGGCGGCAGGCATGCGGTTGACCGTCGTGGCGATCCCGCGCCAATCGTCGTGGCCGGGCTGGAAGAGCCCGCCGGCGACCCAACCGTCCACCGCGTCCTTCGCTGTCCTGGTGACGATGCCCGAGTCGGGCAGCATCACGAAACGCAGGTCCTCGCGCAGCAGGGCGATCAGTCCTTCGAGGTCGTTGCGCTGGTGGGCGTCGATGTAGGACCGCACCACACCGCGCTCGTCGTTCGACAGTTCGTGACGTGCGGGGATCTGCCAGTCGAGGCGGCGGTCGGGTAGCTGCTCGCGTATCGTCCCGCGCGCTCGCTGCAGGCCACTGGTCACCGCGGCGACGGTGATGTCGAGGGCCTCGGCCACCTTCGACGCGGGCCAGCCGAGAACGTCGCGCAGGATGAACACCGCCCGCTGCCGCGGCGGCAGATGCTGGACGGCGACGATGAACGCCAGCTCGATCGTCTCCCGCGCGACCGCCGATTCCTGCGGGTCCTCGGGCAGCATCCGGTCGGGGTAGGGCTGCAGGTGCGCTGTCTCGGAACCGGGCAGCTCCGAGGGTATGGGCGTGCGCTTGTCCAGGAAGTCGAGACAGGCGTTGGTCGCGATCCGGTACAGCCAGGTGCGCAGAGCGGCGTTGCCCTTGAACGACTCCCGCTTGTGCCAGGCACGCAGGAATGTCTCCTGCGTCATGTCCTGCGCGTCCTCGTAGTTCGCGAGCATCCGATAGCAGTGCACCTGCAGCTCACGCCGGTGACGCTCGGTGAGGACCGCGAACCGCGCCGGATCGCCTGAGCGGACGACGTCGAGGAACGTGGCCTCGTCGGCGCTCAGCGGTCCGGCGTCGGTCATGTCGGCATTCCTTCCACCGGTGCGAGGGACATCAGAACTGACGACGCGGCGGAGGATTTCTGATCGGTGGCGGCCGAATCCGCCTTAGACGCAGGCGAATTCGTCGTCGCGGACGCCGGCGACGAAGGCCTCCCATTCGGCGGGGGTGAAGTGCAGGGCGGTTGATCCGTGGCGCAGGGTCGTGGCGCCGTCGGCTGCGTGCTGGGTGGTGAGGGACGGGTGCGGGCGCTGGGCGAGCAGGCAGTCGAGGAAGGCGTTCCACACGGAGGCGGGGACGGTGATGATCGGCTCGTCGAGGCCACGGTTCATCGGGTTGCGCCGAAATTTGCTGTCTCGTATCTGGACGGCGTCACCTTCGAAGCGAACCTCGACACATTGGTTACCGTTGTTGGAGCGCGACGAGGTGAACCAGCCGTGATCGGCCGGGCGGCGGCGAGCTGTGATCGACATAACACGAATCTTACACTCTGGCATAGTCGCTGATCAGGGCAAGGGATTCGGATCTCGGCATGGCCTGTTCCCTGGCCCGCAGGAAGGCGTAACCGAGATCGCGGACCTGTTCGGCGTCGTCGACGTGACCACCGAAAACAGCGCTCTCGGCCCATGCGAAGGTCGGTAGCTGATCGCTTGCGAAGTCGAGCAGATGGAAGCTGGAACCGCCGAGCACCGCACCCTCGGGCGCGCTGAACGGGATCACCCGGACGTCGACGGTGTCGAGTTCGCGCATCAGCTCCACCAGGTGACGCAACTGCCCGCGCAACACTTCGGGGCCACCGGTCTGCTGACGCAGCGTCGCCTCACCGAGTACGGCCGTGAGTTCCAGCGGTCCCGGTTCCCGCAGCCGCCGCTGGCGACGCAACCGGATTGCGACTAATTGGTCCACCTGTACCGGGCGGATCATCACGTCGGCACTGATGAGCGCCCGCGCGTACGCCTCCGTCTGCAACAGGCCGGGCACGATCAGGCTGTCGTAGCTGCGGATGCTCTGCGCCCCCGCCTCCATGCCGTACAAACGCTGCAGTTCGGGGCCGATCAGCGCGGCCGAAGTGGACCACCAGCCGCGCTGTTTGCTGGCCTCGAGCAGCGCGAGCAATTCCCGGCGTTCGTCGGCGGGCACGTCGAGAACATCGAGCACCGGTTCGATAGTCGTGCGTGTGAGAACCCGTCGGCCTTTTTCCACATGGGACCAGTTGGCGGGGGTGAAACCGACCCGCTTGGCAAAACCCGCGGAGTCGAAACCCCGCTGTTCGCGCAGGTCACGCAGGCGCAGGACCAGCTCCCAGCGCGCGGCGGTAGGCGAAACGGGTGCCATGGGCGCTGATCGTACTCCGGGTGAACACACCTGCTACTGACTATTGTCAGCGTCGTTGTGTCGCATTAGGCTGTAGATAGCGGCAAATATCTAGCGAATGCAAGCTCCACACCGTCGACGGAGACGAGGTAGTGATGAGCCAGCGCACTGACAGCAAGGGCGGCTATGCCGCCGCCGAGGAATACTCGGAAACCCAGGACGCGCTCGCGCGCTGTCGTCACTATCGCAAGCACAACGGTCTCTATGCCGTGGTCGAAGCCACCTTCGGGCGCATCGTGCTCGAAATCGGGGCCGTCGGAGCCGTGGTGATGCCCTCCACGCTGGGCGAACGAGTGCGCGGTCAGCTGCTCAGCCGTGGTCAACGCTGCGGGCCGATCATCGGGCACCCCCGGTCCGGCCGCTGGACCTTCCTCACCGGACCCACCGACAATTCCTACCTCGACACCGAACTGTTCGCCGAGATGTTCCGGGTGTGCGCATCGGTCGCCCTGCCCGGCAGCGACGTGGTGCTGCCCTCCCCGGCCGACGAACGCAGCGGCTACCGCATCTGGCTGCAACCACCCGACGGCGACTACCGTCCCGACTTCGCGCAGATCGTCGCCGCCACCCGCGCCAATGCCAGAACCACCGCCCTGGTGCGCGAACCCGGCTCGGCCTAACCGCCCAGCCGGGCGTGCATCTCCCAGACCAGCACTTCGGCGTCACCGTGCGGGCGAATCATCTGACCACCCGAGCGGGTGAGCCGCACGGCGTCGCCCTGGGCCAAGGTGCCGACGCCCTCCATGTCCACCTCGCCGCGTGCGACGAAAACATGCAGGTAAGGGGCATCGGGCAGCGTCACGGGGGCGCTGTCGGCGGTCAGCCGGGCCACGTGCATCGCCGCGTGCGAGGAATTGATCGAGATGGCGGTGCGGTCGCGGTAGCGCGGTAGGCCCGAGGCCACCGTCACCAGATCGCCGCGGGCGAGTTCGTCATCGATCTCGAGCTGCTGATAGCCCGGATCGACACCGGGCTCGTCGGGCACCACCCACATCTGCACGAAATGCACCGGCTCGTCGTGCTCGGGCAGCTTGCCGTCCAGGCGCCAGGAGTCGTTCTTCTCCGAGTGCAGGATGCCGGTGCCCGCGCTCATCCGCTGAGCCAGACCGGGATAGATCACCCCGTTGTGGCCGAGCGAATCCTGGTGCACCAGGCTGCCGCCGAGCACCCAGGTGACGATCTCCATGTCGCGGTGCGGGTGGGTGTCGAAACCCTCGCCGGGCAGCACCACGTCCTCGTTGTTCACCAGCAGCAGGCCGTGATGGGTGTTGTCGGGGTCGTAGTGCTCGCCGAAGGAGAACGAATGCTTGGAGTCGAGCCAGGAGATCCTGGTCTTCATCCGGTCACCGGCCCGATGCACCTCGATGCGCGGTGTCGTCGATGTGGACATGACCCTCCTCCTGCGCTGCACCCGTACCGCCACCTCAATTCTGGCACCACTATCCTCACGACGTGTCGACCCATCGCGCTGACGGCTCGAATCCGGCGGATGAGCGGCCGATCTCGCTGCGACATCTGCTGCGCGAAAGTCGCGGTGTGGTGCGGCGCAATCCACGGATGCCGCGGTTGGCGCTGCTGCGCCTGGCCGCCCAATTCGGTGACGGCATGTTCCAGGCGGCGCTGTCGGGCGCCATCCTGTTCAACCCCGAACGCGAAACCGACCCCCTGGCCATCGCCGCCGGTTTCGCGGTGCTGCTGCTGCCGTATTCGGTGCTCGGCCCCTACGCGGGCGCCCTGCTCGACCGCTGGGATCGACGCAATGTGCTGCTGGTGGCGAGCATCGCGCGGGCGACGCTGATCGCGGCGGCCGCGCTGGCGCTGTTCGCCGGGGCGGGCGAGAGCGTGCTCCTCGTGCTCGCGCTGGCGACCGTCGGAATCAGCCGGTTCGTGCTTGCCGGGGTGTCGGCCGCGCTGCCGAGGGTGCTCGAACAGCGCTGGCTGGTTCCGATGAACTCCGTGCTGGCTACGGTGGCGTCCGCCTGCGCGGGTGTGGGCGCGGCGGCGTCGGTGGCGGTGATCGCGGTGCTGGGGGCGGGGGATTCGGCCTCGGCCGTGGCGGTCGCGCTCAGCGGGGTCGGGTCGGTGGTCGGCGCGCTGCTCGCCGTCGGTTTCGCACCGCACATCCTCGGGCCCGAAAAGGGTTCGGCGGGAGCGGAAAGCGCTGTGCGTGCGATCGCGACCGGGTTGGTCACCGGTGCGCGGGCCGTCTGGCGATCGACGCAGGTGACAACCGCGATGATCGGCATCGGAGCGCATCGCATCGTGTTCGGGATGAACACGCTCATCATGGTGCTCGTACTGCGTCAGCCCGGGGGGCAGAGCGAAATGAGCGGCGGGCTGGTCGGATTCGGGGTCGCGATCGGCGCGGCCGCGGCGGGCATGCTGCTCGCCGCGATCCTCGCGCCCGTGCTGATTCCCCGGCTCGGCAGGCCGCGGACCGTGCTCGTCGGGCTGGCGACGGCCGTCGTCGTGCAGCTCACCCTGGTGACACCGACCGCGCTCGCGTCCTCGGAATCGGCCACCGACCACGCCCACCGGCTGCTGCTGATCGGCGCGTTCGGGCTCGGGCTGGCCGGCCAGACGATCAAACTCACCGGCGACGCCAGCATGCAGATCGACATCGACGACGACCGGCGCGGGCAGGTCTTCGCCCTGCAGGACACGGTCTTCAACATGACCTTCGTGCTGGCCATCGCCGCGACCGCCCTGGTGATCCCGGCCGACGGGCGTTCGCTGCCGGTGGTGCTGGTCGGAGCCGGGGTGTACGCGCTCGGCATCGTCGCGATCGCGCTGAATTCGCGGCGGGCACGCTGATCCGTCGAAGAGCGTCCGCGCGCGGTCAGTCGTCGGGTTCGAAGCGCAGGCTTTCACCCGGACGGAGTTGGGCGACGCGGTCGACGTCGGCGTCGAGCACGACCGCGATCACCGGGTAGCCGCCGGTGATCGGATGGTCGGCGAGGAAGACCACCGGCTGACCGCTCGGTGGCACCTGCACCGAGCCGAGGGCGACCCCTTCGGCGGGCAGTTCGCGGGTGATCGAGCGGGTGAGCGGCGGCCCGGCGACCCGGTCGAGGCGGGCGCCCACGCGATCGGTCTCACTGCTCACCTGCCACGAGCCCCGGAACAGGGCGGTGGGGTCGGTGAACCAGTCTTCGCGCGGGCCGGGACGAGCGCGGACGACGAGCACCTCAGGCGGCACGGGGACCGGCGCGAACTCGACGGTCGGGAAGGTGCGCGGCGGGGGACCGACGGGCAATTGCATGCCTGGTCGCAGCGGGTCGGGGCCGATACCGGAGAGGGTGTCGCGGCTGCGGGAACCGAGGACCTTCGGCACGTCGATGCCGCCACGTACACCGAGGTAGGTGCGTAAACCGGTGCCTGCCATGCCGAGGCGAAGGGTCTGGCCCGCCTCGAGTTCGAGAACGCTCGCATGGCCGACGGGTGTGCTGTCCACCGTGGCCGTCGCCGGTGCGCCGGTGACCGCTACGGTGACGTGCGCATCGGTGCGCACTACGAGCCCGCCGAGCAGTACCTCGATGCCCGCGTGGTCCTCCGGATTGCCGACCAGCCGGTTCGCCAGCCGCAGCGAGGCGCGGTCGGCGGCGCCGGCCGGACCCACGCCGGAATCGAACCAGCCGGGTCTGCCCAGGTCCTGGATCGTCGCGAGCGGCCCCACCCGCTCGATGAAGATCACCATGCGATCTCTCCCCGATTATCTGTCGAGGCGGCGCACCATTGAGCAGCCCTTGCCTATTGCGCGATGTCGACGAACCGCACCGCCGTTCCCGCCCGGATCAGTGCGGGTGGGTCGCGATCGACCGCCCACATGCGTAGATCGGTACTTCCGATCAGTTGCCATCCGCCCGGTGTGCCACGCGGATATACCGCCGAGTACCCACCGGCCAGTGCCACCGCACCCGGTGGGATGGCGGTGCGGGCCTGGGCCCGGCGCGGCACGGTGAGCCTGCCGTCGGGCGAGACGAGATATCCGAAACCGGGTGCGAAACCCACGAAGGCGCACTGCCAGACGGTACCGGTATGGGCCGCGATCACCTCCGCGACAGACAGGTCGAGCAGCCGGGCGACCTCGGGCAGGTCGACCCCGTCGTAGCGCACCGGCACCTCGACCACCTCGTCGGGGCAGTCCGGGTCGGACAGTGTTCCACGGGAAACATCGAGCGAATCCGGCTGTGCGGATTCGGAATCCAGGCGGTCGAGCAGCGCGAGCAATTCCCGGCGCACCTGCGTGCCGTAGTTCACCGAATGCAGGGTGACCAGCACGGTCTCCGCCGCGGGCAGCACGTCCTGGACACCGGCGATGGCATGCACCCGCAGCGCCGACGCCAGGCGCTGCACCGGTCGCGGATCGTCGAGGGTGATGAGCATGGCGCGGTCACCCGCGGGCCTGATCCGCGTGCTCCAGTCGGTCACCATCGCGCCTCCCACCCTCAACCGAATGGTTCGACAGGTACGCCTGCCTCGTCCAACGCCCCCCTGATGCGGCGCGCCATCTCCACGGCCGCGGGCGAGTCACCATGGACACACACACTGGCCACGGACACAGCGACCGCACCCGGACCGTCAACGGTACGCGCGGTCCCCGACAACGCAAGGGATACCGCCTGGGCGACGGCGTCGTCGGGCGTCAGCACCGCACCGGCAACCCCGCGCGGCGCCAACGTGCCGGTGGCGGTGTAGGCGCGGTCGGCGAAACCCTCGCCGACGAAACGCACTTTCGCCCGGTTCGCGGCGTGTTCGAGTTCGGTTCCGGCCGGGCCGAGCAGGGCGAGACCGGTTTCGGCCTCGGCGACGGCGGTCGCGACCGCGTCGGCGAGCAGACGATCGCGAGCGGCCGCGTGATAGAGGGCGCCGTGCGGCTTCACATACCGCACCCGGTCGCCCGCCGCGCGCGCGAACGCCGCGAGGGCGCCGATCTGGTACAGCACCTCGTCGCGCAGTTCCGCGGGCGCGATGGCGATATCGCGGCGGCCGAAGCCGACCAGATCGCGGTAGCCGACGTGCGCGCCGATCCGCACACCCTTGGCCACGGCCAATTCGCAGGTGCGGCGCATGATCGTCGGGTCGCCGGCATGGAAACCGCACGCGATGTTGGCGCTGGTGACGATGTCGAGCATGGCGGCGTCCTCACCCATCCGCCACGGGCCGAAACCCTCGCCCAGATCACTGTTCAGGTCCAGCGGCATGCTGCCCTCCGGTTTGCGCGCGTGCATGAACGCCCTCATTGTGCGCCGTGCACCGGGGCCACGTTTCAGCAGGAGTACACCCGCACCTCTGTGGCCTTGACCGCGAAATACGCCCGCGCGCCGACGGTGAGGCCGAGCTGGGCCACGGCGGCCGGGGTGAGATCGGCGCACAGGCCGGGCGCGTTCGGTGCGTCACCACGCACCCGGACGATGCCGCCCCGATCGGTGATCTCGGTGATGTCGACGGTGAAGACATTGCGTGGGCTGCCGCCGGGAGGCCGGGTGAAAACCGAGACCGCGGCGGGGGAGAAGACAGCGGCCGCGTGCGTGCCCGCGGTGACATCACCGACGACACAACCGTCGACCGCCGATTCGTCATCGGGCGGCGCTGTGGGGCCGGGCGACGGTTCGCCACGTCGGTCGGAACCGATCGACACCGCCGCCAGGGCCGGGTCGGACCCGCGCGGCGCGGTGGCGGTGCCGTGCAGGAGGTTCAGGCCCGCGATGCGGGCGGCGAAGGGGCTGCGTGGGTGCGACATCACATCGGTGACCTGGCCGGATTCGACGATGCGGCCGGATTCGACGATGACGAGGCGGTCGGCGAGGGTGATGGCGTCGATGATGTCGTGGGTGACCAGGACCGCGCAGCGCGGGTGGGCTGGGTCGCGCAGAACGCGGCGCAGCAGCGAGCGCATGGCGGGAGCGACATCGACGTCGAGGGCCGACATGGGTTCGTCGAGCAGGAGCAGGTGCGGGTCGACGGCGAGGGCACGGGCCAGGGCGACGCGTTGGGCCTGGCCGCCGGAGAGGGCGGCGGGGTAGCGGTCGGCCAGGTGCGTGGCGTCGACGGCCTCCAGCCATTCGGCGGCGACGGTCTTCGCGTCGCGGTTACCACGGCTGCGTGGGCCGAAAGCGACATTCTCGGCGACGGTGAGGTGCGGGAAGAGCAACGGCTCCTGGGCGAGCAGCGAGATGCCGCGTCGATGCGGCGGGAGCGCAACACGTTTCGCGGTTTCGGTGAGGATATCGGCGCCCAGGCGCACGTGGCCCGCATCGGGGACGAGCAGGCCCGCGATCACCTGCAACAGGCTGGACTTACCCGCACCATTCGGGCCGAGGACGGCGAGGACTTCGCCCGGTGCGACCTCGATCGCCAGGTCCAGATCGCGATCCGCGATGCGTGCGGCCACCGAAAGGCCCGCCGGACGCGACGACTTCCCCGACGATTCGTCGAGTGCGCTCGCGGAGAATCCCGCCGAATGTGCCGCCTGATCGGCGGGCGACGGCACACTTCTCGGCGATTCGTCCTGCGGGCTCATTCGACCCTTCCTCCGCTTCGGGTGCGGCCGAGTTGGGTGCCGGGGATGGGACTGGTGCGCCGGTAGGCCAGCAGCACGATCAGGATCGCGACGACGATGAGCACCACCGAAAGCGCGACGGCCGCATCGGGATCGGCTTCCCGCTGGAGGTAGATCTCCAGGGGCAGGGTGCGGGTGCGGCCCTGGAGGCTGCCCGCGAAGGTGAGGGTGGCGCCGAATTCACCGAGCGCGCGGGCGAAGGCGAGCACCGCACCGGAGATGAGCGCGGGGCGCATCAGCGGCAGGGTGATCCGCCACCACACCGTGCTCGGCCCGGCACCGAGGGTGGCCGCGATCTGCTCGTAGCGGTGACCCGCCGTCCGCAACGCACCCTCGAGCGTGAGGACCAGAAACGGCAGCGCCACAAAGGTTTGCGCCAGCACCACCGCCGTCGTGCTGAACGCGATCTGCACGCCGAGGGCTTCGAGGTGGCTTCCCAACAGCCCACGCCGCCCGAAGGTGTACAGCAGGGCGATACCGCCGACCACCGGTGGTAGTACCAAGGGCAGCAACACAAGTGCGCGCAACACCGGCAGCCCACGCCATCGGGCCCTGGCCAGGACGACAGCCATCGGCACACCGAGCAGCACACACAGCAGCGTGCTGCCCGCCGCCGTCCGCAGGCTCAACCACAGTGCGTCGCGCGAGGCCTCGGTGGTCACCAGCGCACCGAACCGACCCCATTCCACGCCCCAGGCCAACGCGCCGAGCGGCACGACGACCAGGGCGAATCCGATCAGCGCGGGCAGCAACAACCAGCGGGGGAACCCTGCGGCGCCGGTTCTCACGGCACACCGAAGCCGGCTTCGGTCAGCACCTGCCGACCCGTCGGGCCGGTCACCAGGTCGATGAACTTCCCGGCATCGGCGGAATCCCCGACCGCCCCGATGGGATAGGTGTTCACCGCCGCCGACGCCTCGGGGATCGCGACCGTACTCACCTTCGCGCCTGCACCCGCCGCATCCGTGACGTACACCAGGCCCGCATCCGCCTGTCCGGAGGTCACTTTGGTGAGCACGTCGGCCACCGACGATTCCTCACTCACCGGCCGCAATGTCACCTGAGCCGCTCCTGCGACCTTCTGCGTCGCCCGGCCACACGGCACCTGCGGCGCACACACCACCACGGACAACCCGTCTCGTCTCAGATCGCGGAAACTGTTGATTCCCTTCGGGTTGCCGGGCGCGGTGACGATGGTGAGGACGTTCGTGGCGAAGGGGCGCGAAGTGGCGATGCGTCCGTCGGCGATCACCTTGTCCATCGTCGGCTGGTCGGCCGAGGCGAAGACGTCGGCGGGCGCACCGGCCTGCAACTGGGCGGCCAGATCCGACGATCCGGCGAACGAGAACTGCACATCCACACCGGGATTCGCGGTTTCGAAGTCGTCCTCCAGATCGGTGAAGACCTTCTTCAACGAGGCGGCGGCGAACACGGTGAGCGTTGAATCGCTTGTCGCCGAATCTGTTTCGAAACCACAGGCGGTGAGCACGGTCAGCGTGGCCGCCAGGGCGAGTGCGCGCTTCATCCGGCGGCCCGTTCGACGACGACCGTCGTGGCCTTCACAGTCGCCAGCGCCACACTCCCGGGCTCGAGCCCGAGCTCGCGCACCGCTTCGCTGCTCATCAACGAGACAATCGTGAACGGACCACATTGCATCTCCACCTGTGCCATCACCTTGTCGGACACGACGCGAGTGACCAAGCCGGGGAACCGATTCCGGGCCGAACTGGCACTGCCGACCTCGGTGTGCGGCGTGCGCGCCTGCTCGACGGCGAGAGCCGCCAGCTCACGACCCTCGATGACCAGCCGGCCCGCGCTGTCCTTGCTCGCCGACAGCGCGCCGGAGTCGATCCACCGGCGCACGGTGTCGTCGCTGACGCCGAGCAGATCGGCGGCTTCCTTGATTCGCAGTAGTGCCACCCGACCAGGATAGTTCCGCAGATACGGCGATACATAGATAAATCCTCCGCACATGCGGAAACATCCGGCTGTGATGCCCGCTCGACACGCCGTCGAGCATGGCCGCCGACGCCGCGGGCAAGTACGCTCGGACCATCATGGCCACGTATTTCGATCCGAAGTCCTGGTCACTGGCGGGCGCTGTCGACCTGGGCAAACGTCTGCTCGACCCCTCGTGGATCGACCAGTGGCTCGGCTTCACCACGTCCTGGGCCGACCCGGTGGCCGACCTGGGCTCGGGCACGGTCACCGCGCTGATGCCCGACGTCCTGATGACCGTGCTCAGCGAGGGCATCTTCAGCCGCTTCGGCGGGCGGGAAGTGTCGGCCACCCTGCTCGGCCACGACCTCACCGCCACCCTCGACACGTTCAAGGTGCGCAGGCGCGGTGCCCACTTCCAGAGCAAGACGGTGCTGTCGGACCTGGTCTGGGACACGCATCCGTTCGATACCGTCACCGTGATCGCGCACGGCGTTCGTCTCATTCCCGGTGTGCCGACCAAGATTCGCGTGCAGCAGCTCGACATCGAGGGCAGCATCGGCATCGGTGCCCTCATCGACTGGGTGGACGAGCAGAACCTGGACTGGAAGCTCCGGCTCGACGAGCAGGGCCGGATCGTCGCCACCCATCGCACCCGCAAGATGAGCGCCGTCGTCGACGCGCAGGTCTACGACAACCTGCTCACCATCGATATCCGCCGCGCCAGCTGGTACCGCATCCGCTTGCCGCGCCGGGTGGTCCAAGCGCCCGCGCTGCTGCTCGACGACCTACCCAACCGGGCGAGCATCTCCTACGCGCACCGCCGCGGCGACGTGGTGAAATTCCGCATCGAACTGCCCGAGACCACCGGTTCGTTCGACCTCACCCAGATCCGCGACGCCATCATCGCCGGGACAACACTGATCGTCTTCTAGGACTGCTGGGTCGCCCACCACTCGCGCAGGGCGGCCTCGGCTTCGTCGCGGGTCATCGGGCCACGGTCCAGGCGCAGGTCCTTGAGGTACTTCCACGCCTTGCCCACCTGCGGGCCCGGCTCGAGACCGAGTAGCTCCATGATCGCGTTGCCGTCCAGATCCGGGCGCACCCGCGCGAGGTCTTCCTGCTCACGCAGGGCCGCGATGCGCTGCTCGAGCTCGTCGTAGGTGGCGCGCAACGCCGCCGCCCGCCGCTTGTTGCGGGTGGTGCAGTCGGCCTTGACCAGCTTGTGCAGGCGATCGAGCAGGTCGTCGGCGTCGGTGACGTAGCGGCGCACGGCCGAATCGGTCCACTGACCCTTGCCGTAGCCGTGGAACCGCAGGTGCAGGAACACCAGGCGCGCAACGTCTTCGGTGAACGCCTTCGGATACTTCAGCGCCCGCATGCGCTTACGCACCATCTTCGCGCCGACCACCTCGTGATGGTGGAAGCTCACGCCACCGCCCGGCTCGTTGCGCTTGGTGTCGGGCTTGCCGATGTCGTGCAGCAGCGCCGCCCAGCGCAACACCAGGTCGGGGTCGCCCTCCTCCTGGTCGATCGCCTGCGACAGCACCGTCAGCGAATGCTGGTAGACGTCCTTGTGCTGGTGGTGCTCGTCGATCTCGAGCTTCATCGCGGGCACCTCCGGCAGCACCCGCTGGGCGAGACCGGTATCGCACATGAGGTTGATGCCGTCGATCGGATGCTCCGCACCGATCAGCTTGTCGAGTTCGGTGCGCACCCGTTCGGCGGTGATGCGGTCGATCTGCTCGGCCATCTCCACGATCGCCGTGCGCACCCGAGGCGCCACCTCGAAACCGAGCTGCGCGACGAAGCGGGCCGCGCGCAGCATCCGCAACGGGTCGTCGTCGAACGAATCCTGCGGTGCCGCAGGCGTATCGAGCACGCCTTCGAGCAGGGCATCCAGTCCGTCGAGCGGGTCGACGAATTCCAGCGACCCATCCTCGGCGATCTTCACCGCCATCGCGTTCACCGTGAAATCGCGCCGGACCAGGTCGCCCTCCAGCGTGTCGCCGAAGGTCACCTCCGGATTGCGCGACACCCGGTCATAGGTATCGGCCCGGAACGTGGTGATCTCGAGCTGGTGATCCCCCTTGGCCGCACTCACCGTCCCGAACGCGAGCCCACCGGTGTCCCACAACTGATCGGCCCACCCCCGCATCAGCTCCTGCACGACCTCCGGCCGCGCATCGGTGGTGAAATCCAGATCGTTGCCCAACCGCCCGAGCACCGCGTCCCGCACGCTGCCCCCCACCAGATACAGCGAATGCCCCCGCGCGGCGAACATGGCCCCCAACGGCACCAGCACCTCGGACAGCTGCCCCAACGTCACCGCCGCACCAGCAAGCAGCCGAGCACGACGATCCGCGACAACATCAGAGGAAACCACGAGTACAGAGCTTACCGAGCCCGTCGAACCACTTTCCGAGCTCCCAGCCCCCCCCGCACCACTCGAGTCCGCCACCTACCGGGCTCCCGGCCACACGGCACCACTTAAGTCCGCCATGACAGCATTCCCAGCCCCGCACGACCCGACCTCGAGGAGGGTCCGCCGCGAAGCGGCGCAGCGGCCCGGCCGCGCGAACAGCGCTCGAAGCGCACGCGCGAAGCGCAAGTC
>NZ_JBSGIJ010000027.1:0-62693 GCF_053605015.1 Nocardia sp. NPDC003979 | reverse complement strand
CTCGAAGCGCACGCGCGAAGCGCAAGTCTCGAGCGCTGTTCGCGCGGCCCCCCAGGGGCCGCGCTCGAGCGCGCCAGCGCTCCAAAAACACAGCCAGTACTCCCCGGGGCGCAATCCATAAAGGGCCGGGCACACCACCCACCGCAACCTCACCACCAACTCGCGCACCCCTGCGCCCCACCCACACAGCTAAGCTGGCGGAGTGTCTCCTCCGGCCGATCGCGCGAACAGTCGACGCCGCCAGCCGCGGCGGCGCGGCGGGGCGGGTAACGGCGGTAAGCCGCGTATGCGCACGGTGCGCGAAACGTCCGCGGGCGGCCTCGTTGTCGACGGGTTGGACGGGCCGAGGGAGCTGCGGTGTGCCGCGTTGATCGGGCGGACCGATCGGCGCGGGCGGTTGCTGTGGTCGCTGCCCAAAGGCCATATCGAGGAGGGCGAGACCTCCGAGCAGACCGCCATGCGTGAGGTCGCCGAGGAGACCGGCATCATCGGCGAGGTGGTCGCCGAGCTGGGCAATATCGATTATTGGTTCGTCACCGAGGGCAGACGGGTACACAAGACCGTGCACCACTACCTGCTGCGGTGTCTCGGCGGTGAGTTGTCCGATGCCGACGTGGAAGTCACCCAGGTTGCGTGGGTTCCGTTGAGCGAGTTGGATTCCCGGTTGGCCTACGCCGACGAGCGGCGCCTGGCCGAGGTGGCTAATCGGATGATCGACCGGATGGAGACCGGCAAGCGATGACGGGTGGACTGTTCCGGCTGATCACGGCGGTCCTGACCATCTTGGGTTCGGTGGCGCTGCTGCCCGCGGTGGCGCAGGCGCAACCGGCCGACGCGTCGGCGCCGAAGTTCCTCAAACTCACCCTGGACGCGGTGGCGCCGGGCACGGTGACCACGAGCAGCGATCCGGTGCTCACCGTGTCGGGGACGGTCACCAATATCGGTGACCGGGTGGTCGACGATGTGAGCGTACGCATCCAGCGTGCCGCCCCGGTGCTGTCGCCGAGCGGGTTGCGCAGTTCGCTGCGGCTCGATCAGGTGAACTACGACGTGACCGGACCGTTCGAGGACGTGACGCCGCAGCTGAGTCCTGGCCAGCGCAAACAGTTCTCGGTGCGAATCGCGCTGCGCGGCGGCGACGGCGCGTCGCTCGGCATCACCGATCCCGGTGTGTATCCGCTGCTGCTGAATGTGAACGGTGAGCCGGCCTACGGCTCGCAGGCCCGGCTCGACGACGCCCGCTTCCTGCTTCCGGTGCTCGGGCTGCCACCGGCCGACGGTGACCCGGCCCCGGTCGCCGCGCCGCCGGAGGCCACGCCGGTGGCGACGACGGTGATCTGGCCGCTGGCCGACCGGCCGCGCATGGTCGCGGGCAAGCCGGGGTCGGTGAACGGGCAGGTAGAACTGCTCGACGACGAGCTCGCCGCCTCGCTCGGCAAGGGCGGGCGGCTCGAGCAGCTGGTCGCCGCGCTGGAAGCGGTGGCACCCGCACCGGGCAAGGACAACGCGGTCGCCGGGTCGGTGTGCATCGCCATCGATCCCGACCTGGTGTCGACCGCGCAGACGATGACGCGCGGCTACCGGGTGCTGGCGAGTCCCTCGGATCCGGAGGGCGCGACGCGGGAGGGGACCGGCGCCGCGAACGCGCAGGCCTGGCTCGACCGGTTGCGCGCGCTCGCCGGGTCGATGTGCACGGTGGCGTTGCCGTACGCGCAGGTCGATGTGACGGCGTTGGCGGCGGTGAACGAGCCGGGTCTGTCGGCACGGGCCTTGCACGCACCGGCCGATGTGGTGGACGCCATCCTCGGCACCAGGTCGCTGCGCGGGGTGAGCCTGCCCGATTCCGGCAGCATCGATCACGCGGCGGGGCAGCTGCTGCGTGAGTACGGGTACGGCACGGCGGTGCTCGCCGGGTCGGCGGTATCGGGTGAGGGTTCGGTGCCGGATCCGGAGACCGCGCTGACCTCCACGCCGTCGACGTTCGTGCCCGGCACGGTCGTCGGCGGGGAGCAGGCCGCGCCGGACGTGGTGCGGGTGCCGGATGTGAGCGTCGAGGCGGGGCCGAACACCGATCCGGCGCTGCGGGTGACGACCTTCGACATCTGGTCGGCGACCGCGCTGGCCGCCGTGGGTTCCAACCCGCCGACGCCCTCGTTCACGCCGTCGAAGGTGCGTTTCGACGTCACCAACGACTCGCGGGCCGCCCGGTTGCAGGACGCACTCGGTGCGATGGCGTGGACCGCGCTGAATCCGGCGCCGGACCGGCCGCGTTCGCAGCTGCTGATGCCGCCGCAGCAGTGGGGCGCCAGCCGTGAAGAGGGTGTGGCGCTGCTCAAACAGGTGGAACTGCTCGCCCGCAACCAGCTGGCCCAGCCGCGGCCGTTCGCGGAGCTCGTCGCGCAGGAGCCGGATCCTCACCCGTTCACCCTCGAATACCTGCCGTCGGCCGCTCAGGACGCGGCGCCTGAACATCTCGTCGTGCCCGTGCGCGACCAGGGTGCGCGGATCACCGAGATGATGCGGGCGCTCGTCGAACTGCCCGAGGCCGAACTGACGCCGCTGGCCTACCTCACGCCCGCGCGCGAGGATCTGCTGCGGGCGTTGAGCCTGTCGGACCGGCGTGGCGAAGACGACACTCTCGCCGACCTGCATGCCGACCGGCGTGTCGATCAGGTGACCCGAGAGATCGACACCGTCTTCGCATCGGTATCGGTGTTGCCCCCGGGCGGCGTGTACACGCTCGCGTCCGAGCAGAGCCCGTTGCTGCTGGTGGCCCGCAACGATCTGCCGGTGGCGATCCGGGTGAACTTCCGGATCTCCGCGCCTTCCGAGACGAACATCACCGATATCGGCGAACAGCTCCTTCCGCCGAATGGAACCCGGTCATTTCAGATACCGACCGAGGTGAGCGACAGCCGTAAGCTGGTCATTCCCATCGCCCTTACCACCCCCGACGGAATCACGCTAGGGGAACCGACGTCGGTCTCGGTGCGCTCGAACGCCTACGGTCAGGCCTTGGCCATAATTACGGCATGTGCCGCGATACTGCTGTTGCTGTTGGCCGGGCGCCGGCTGTGGCGGCGCTTCCGCGGCCGACCCGACCCCGCCGACGAGGGCTTCGCCCCCGAAACGGTGGAACGGGCCGGACGGCTGCGACGCGCCCGGCAACGACTGCGTCGGCAGTGAACACCCACGCCTGACCGGCGCGCGGGGGACCATGACAGGCAAGAACGAGGCGGGATTCGCGGGTTGCGCCGGGTACAGGAGGCATGATGGGCGACGATGATTCCGCTCATCGGCACAACCACGACGAACGCGACGAGCCGACCCACCGCTGGGGCCCCGCCGCGCCATGGGAGCGTGGAATGAGCGGCCGCGACACCGACGAGCCGCAGGTGCCCGCCCGTCCCGGTGATCGCCCCGTCCCGCCGCGCCTCGGTCCCATCGACCCGGCCCGGCCGCACCCCGCTGATTCGGGCCCGCAGCAGGGTGCCCGACCCGCCCAACCGACAGGACGACCCGTTCCCGGCAGCTCGGGCGAAATTCCGCGCGTCCAGCCCCCTCGCCAACCGCCCCACGGGCCCGGCCGTACTGGCGAGCCGCGGTACCCGCAAGCCTTCCGGCCCGGCGAACCCCCGCGCACACCTCATCCCGGCGAGTCGAACTACACCCAGGCACCCGGTGTTCCGCATCGGCCGCTGCGCGAGCAGCCGCCGCACCCGGGCGGCCCTGGTCCGCAGCGACCCCAGCCGTATCCGGCAGACGGGCGTTCGGGGGAGTTCCCTCGACAGCAGCGACCGGGTGGTCCACAGCCTCCTCAGGCCTATCCGGCGGACGGGCGTTCGGGGGAGTTCCCCCGCCAGCAGCGACCGGGTGGCCCCGGGCCGCAGCGACCCGCACCGGCCGAACCGCGATCGGCCGCTCCTTACGGTGAGTCGTCGCAACCACCACCGCCGATTGATCCGCGAGTCCCCGGCGCCGGTGCGCCGCGACCCCCCGAACCGGGTCGCCCCGGCGAGTTCCGGCCTCCAGGCCCAGGCCCCGAGGGACGCCCGGGTGGTTTCGGCTCGGTGCCCGGGGGTCAGCGGGGCGAGTTTCAGCCCGCGCCAGGTCAGCGACCTGGTCCCACCGGCGTCGAGCCGGGCGACCGGCCAGGTCAGCAGCGCGGTTCGGGGGGCCCGGCCGGACCCTCGGTCATGGGCGGTCGCGGTGGCGTCGAGCACCCCGGTGTGGGCGAGCAAGGGAGTCGCGGCGGTCAGCCTGGCATCGGCGGACAGCCCGGCATCGGCGGACGACCTGGAGTCGGTCAGCCTGGCGGTGGGCAACCGCGCGGTCGTCGGGCAGGCGATGATGCGCCCCAAGGTCCTGCACAGCGGCCGGGTGGTCCACAGCGGCCGGGGCCCAGGTCGGGGGAGTTTCCGCAGCAGCGGGCCGCAGGGGCGTCCGGGGCGATTCCTCGGCAGGCACGTCCGGAGGTGGATCCTGGGCGGCGCCCGCAGGCCGGTCCGCCGCCGCGGGGGTACGAGGCAACTCGACCGGGGCCTGGGCGTGACAGCTTCCCCGGGATGCCCGCGGCATCGAGCCGGCCCGGTGGTGACGCGATGCGGGCGGCCGAGCAGACGCAGGTGATCGCGCGTCCGGAGCGGATTCGCACCGAGAAGCCCGCGCCGCGTGACACGAATCCACAGTCGGCCAACGCGAAGTTGCTCAAGGATTCCGGGTCGATCGCCGTGGCGACGCTCGTCAGCCGGATCACCGGGTTCGCGAAGCAGTTGTTGCTGCTCACCGTGCTCGGTCCGGCGATCGCCAGTGCGTTCATCTCGGCGAACCTGATTCCGAACATGGTGGCCGAGTTGGTCCTCGGCGCGGTGCTCACGGCGATCGTCGTGCCGACGCTGGTGCGCGCCGAACAGGAGGACGCCGACAACGGCGCCGAGTTCATCCGAAGATTGGTGACCGCCGCCTTCGCCGTGCTTTTCGTGGCGACGGTCCTGACGCTCGCCGCGACGCCGATCCTGGCCAGCCACGTGCTCGTCGACTCCGACGGCAAGGTCGACACGTCGCTGACCACCGCGCTCACCTACCTGCTCGCACCGGCGATCCTGTTCTACGGCATGTCGGCGCTGTTCACGGCCATTCTCAACACCAGGCAGGCGTTCAAACCGGGCGCGTGGGCACCGGTGATGAACAACATCGTCGCGCTCGTGGTGCTGGCGGTGTACGCGCTCACGCCCGGTGAGATCACCCTCGACCCGGTGCGGATGAGCGACCCGAAACTGCTGGTCCTCGGCCTCGGCATCACCGCCGGTGTGGCCACCCAGGCGCTGAGCCTGCTGCCCGCCATCCGCAGGCACGGGATCAATCTGCGCCCGCTGTGGGGCATCGACGCTCGCCTCAAGCAGTTCGGCAGGATGGCCGCCGCGATCATCCTGTACGTGCTGATCAGCCAGGTCGGCCTGGTGGTGGCGAACAACATCGCCTCCGCGGCCGACGAGGCGGGCCCCGCGATCTTCGCCAACGCCTGGGCGCTGCTGCAGCTGCCCTACGGCGTCATCGGCGTCACGCTGCTCACCGCGATCATGCCGAGGCTCAGCCGCAACGCCGCCGCCGACGACACGCCCGCCGTGGTCGACGATCTGTCCGCGGCCACCCGGCTCACCATGATCGCGCTGATCCCGATCGTGGCCTTCATGACTCTGGCCGGCCCGGCGATCGGCGAGGCCCTCTACGGCTACGCCCGGTTCTCCGGTGACGCCGCCCGCCTCGGCAGCGCGGTGAGCTGGTCGGCCTTCACGCTGATCCCGTATTCGCTGGTGCTGATCCATCTGCGCGTCTTCTACGCCCGTGAACAGGCGTGGACGCCGACCTGGATCATCCTCGGCATCACCACCGTGAAGATCGCCTGCTCGGCGCTCGCCCCGGTGATCGCTCGCGACAGCGACGACGTGGTCATCATCCTCGGCGTCGCCACCGGCCTCAGCTTCACCGCGGGCGCGGTGATCGGCGGGATCCTGCTGCACCGCAGCCTCGGTGATCTGCGCATGTCCAATGTCGGCCGCACCATCACCCGGGTGGTGCTCGCCTCGATCGCGGGCGGCGCGGTGATGCTCATCGTCGACACCGTGACCGGCCTCGCGAACGTCACCGGCGGCCCGGCCTCGCTGCTGCGGGTCACCGTCGACGCGCTCGTCCTGTTCTCGGTGGCGTTCGGGCTGATGCGTCTGGTCGGCATCCCCGAGGTGGTGGCGATCACCGTCGCCGTCTCGCGCAAGCTCGGCATCACCCCGCCCGCGCCGGAACTCGCGCTCGACGAGGACGCCTCGGCCGAGGACATCTACGCGACCACCGTGTTGCGCAGGCCCGACACCTACGCCTTCCCGGCGTACGGGCAGTCGATGGATACCCAGACCATGGTGTTGCCGGTGATCCGGCCCGGTGCTGTTGACATCACCGGTCAAGCACAGTTCCCGTACGCTGTTCGGCAGACCGATACGGGAGATCAGGCCGAAGGAGGACCGAGGGTGAGCGATGACGCGGTGGGCGGCGTCCCAGCCGCTGATTCTGCGGCGCGCGCCGCAGGAGGAAGGTCCACCGATGTCCGGCCCGACGGGGCAGACACCGCGGGATCCGAACACGCCGACGCGCCCGACGACAGCAAGAATCCGCAGGCAGACGGGTCGCCGGAGAAGAACGAACCGACCGAGGACCGTCGCGGTGCCGCGCCGCCGCACGATCCGACCCACGACACCGGCATGCTGCCGATCCCCGTACCGCCGCAGGATGTGCAACGCCCGCAGCGTGGACCGAAGCTGATCCCCGGCGCGTCCGTCGCGGGCGGCCGGTATCGCCTGCTCGCCAGCCACGGTGGCGCGCGCGGGCTCAAGTTCTGGCAGGCCCTCGACATCAAACTCGACCGCGAGGTCGCGCTGACCTTCGTCGATGCCGATCAGAAGTCGGGTGAGAACGCGGGCCACGACGGCCCGCAGGCGATCCTGTCGCGCACGCTGCGCCTCGGCCGCATCAACTCGCCCGGTCTGGCAAGGGTCCTGGACGTGGTGCGCGGTAGTTCCGGCGGCATCGTGGTCGCGGAGTGGACACCCGGCCGGTCGCTGCGGGAGATGGCCGAGACGGTGCCGTCGCCGATCGGTGCGGCCCGGGCCATCCGGGTGCTCGCCTCGGCGGCCGAATTGGCCCATCGCGGCGGTGGCTCGCTCTCGATCGACCATCCCGACCGCATCCGGATCAGCGCCTCGGGCGACGCCGTGCTCGCCTTCCCCGGCACGCTCGGCGATTCCGACGCCCAGTCCGATGTGCGTGGCCTCGGTGCCATGCTCTACGCGCTCATCACCGCGCGCTGGCCGATTCGTGTCGGCGGTGTGACCGGTACGGCCGCGACGATCGGTGGGCTGCGCCTGGCCGACTTCGGGCCCGACGGGACCCCGGTCGAGCCGCGGCAGATCCGGCCCGAGGTGCCGTTCGAGATCTCGGCCGTCGCCGTGCGGTCGCTGGAGTCGAACAAGGGTGTGCGCACCGCCGCCACCGTGCAGCACGTGCTCGAGCAGGCCTCGGTCGTCGATCAGAAGACCGATTTCATCCCCGTGCTTCGGCTGGGTCAGCGGGCGGTCGCGGCCGGTCCCGATTCGCTCGCCGACCCGGAACTGCTCGCGGCCGAACGTGAACGCTCCAAGCGGATGATGTGGATCATGGTCGGGCTCGGCGTGCTCGCCGCGCTGGTGGTCGGCATCTTGATCTGGTGGATGGTGAGTATCTTCGCGCCCGGCGCGTCGGACAAGCCGCTGGATCAGCAGGTCAACATCGGGCTCACGTCGAGTGTGGCGCCGCCGAGCGCGGCCGCCGCGCCGACGGCCGACCAGCCCGCGCAGCCGTCGAGTGTGCCGGTGGCCGTCACCGGTGCCAGGGTGTTCTCCCCGGAGGGCACCCCCGACGGCGCCGCGACGTCGAGTGCGGTGCTCGACCAGAACCCGGAAACGGTGTGGCGCACCGACCAGTACTTCCAGCAGTTCCCCGCCCTCAAGAAGGGCGTGGGGCTGCTGGCCACGCTGCCCGCGCCCGCCAAGCTCACCAATGTCTCGATCACCTCGCCCAGCGCGGGCAGCACCGTCGAGATCCGGACCTCGCCCACCGAGACGCCCACGCTCGACCAGACCCAGCTGATCGGCTCGGCCCGCCTCGGCGACGGCGTCACCGAGGTCCCTGTGCAGACTGATCAGGCTGCTCGCTTTGTGCTCGTATGGATCACCGGACTGGCGAATTCGGGCGGACAGTTCCAGACCGCCGTCGCCGACGTCCGCTTCGACGCCGCGCCGTAAAACCCGCGCCGCAGTCCTTCCCACCTGCTATCTGCGCAGGTGGATGCCTATTTCGCGCTAGAACATCAGTGTTCATCGAACCGCGGTCCGGTTGGTGCGCAATTGTTATCGGCGATATGATCACCCCGCGCTCTCGGCAGGGAGCTACCCAGGATCTGTCGACGTCGGTCCTGGACGCCGCGTTGTAGTCAGGTGATGGATCGGCCTCGTTCGCCGACGTGAAGTCGCCGTAATGAGCGCTGTCCAAGGGGTCAGGTGTTGTCGCCGGAAGTCAACGAGCAAGTACGCGGGGGGACAACGCGCCAGGCGGCGTTCCGCGATCGCTCGTTCCTGGAGAACGGCAGCGACAAGGAACTCCTCGCCGCGCATGTCCGCGGCGAACCGCACGCCTTCTCCGAACTGCTGCGCAGGCACAAGGATCACCTCTGGCAGACCGCGCTGCGCACGTCCTACAGCCGTGAGGACGCCGCCGACTGCCTGCAGGACGCCTTGTTCTCCGCCCATCGCACCGCCGAGTCGTTCCGCGCCGAGTCCGAGGTGCGCAGCTGGTTGCACGCCATCGTCGTGAACGCCTGCCTCGACCGGATCCGGCGCAACAAGACCCGCCGCGCCATCTCCGTCACCCCCGACACCATGCCCGAGGCGGTCGAGCCACGCGATGCCTACGCCGACTACGAGCTGAACCTCGTGGTGAGCGAGGCGCTGTTCACCCTCCCTGACGAACAGCGGCTCGCCCTGGTGATGACCGAGATGGAGGGCCGAAGTGTGGCCGAAACCGCCTTGGCACTCGGCGTGGCGGAAGGCACGATCAAGAGCAGATGCGCCCGAGCGCGCGTACGTTTGCAAGAACGTTTGGAATTTTTCCGGGATCCAGGGAACCGGAGCTAGCCCGGATGCGTCATTAACAGTGACGAACAAGTCAGCGATGTACATGCTGCGATCCGAAAATCGACAGAACAGGGGAGGTGCGAGGTGGCTCGATCCGTGCCGCAGCCTCCGTTCCCGTCGGAACTGCTGGCCGATCTGCACGCCGACAATCTCGCACCGGAACTCCGCGAGCAACTGTGGCCCAAGGTCCGCACCGACCCGGACGCGCTGCGCTACCTGAACGATCTCGACGAGGTGAACACCCGCCTCCGCACGCTGGCCGACGAAGACCTGGTCGTGCACCGCATGCCCGACGACGTGGCCGACCGCATGTTCCGATTCGTCGCCGAACTCGACGCGGGCGAGGGTCCGACCGAACGAATCACCTCCGTACCTGCCGTCGCCGAACCCGACGCGGTCGACGGCCCGACCGAACGAATCACGTCTGTCCCCGGCATCGCCACCCCCGCCGCGGAAGCGTCCACGCCGATCTCGTTGGCGCAGTACAAGTCCCGGCGCCGAATGGGCTTCTTGGCAGCGGCAGCGGCCACGATCGCCGTCCTCGCGGGTGCGGGCGCCGTCGTCGGCACCCTCGACAACACCGACGGCACACCGACGGCCGCCCCACCCACCGAACCGGCCTCCCCGGGCGACGACCTCACCGTGGCCGCCGCCCTCACCGCCCTCGGCAAACGCGACGTGCACGGCCCACTCGCCGACGAGGCCGCCCTCACCCGCTGCGTGCAGGCCAACGGCATCGACCGTGCCGTCCTCGGTGCGTCGAGCATCACCTTCCGCGGCGACGACGCCGTCCTCGTCCTCGTCAAAGGCCCCCAAACCCCGACCATCACCGCCTTGGTCGTCGGCACCGGATGCACCACGGGCGCCCCGAGCCGATTAGCCGTCCGCGACATCGGCTGACCTGCCCTTCTAGGCGACACTGAACTGTTCTCGGCGCGTCCCCCGCCTCTGGACTGACCGGAGGGTGCGACGAAGGAGTGCCCGCAGGGAGGGAAGAGGCGGGGGTTCAGCGCCGAGAACCGCGGCGCCAGCCGCCGAATAAACACAGGGAACAACACCGTTTAGGCTGTTGTTGACTCACACGTCCCAGCATTGCTTTTCGGAAGGGCCCCATGAGCACGCCAGTTCGCGACCTGATCATCGTCGGCTCAGGACCCGCCGGCTACACGGCGGCCGTCTATGCCGCCCGCGCCGAGTTGGCGCCCCTGGTCTTCGAGGGCACCCAGTTCGGTGGTGCCCTGATGACCACCACCGAGGTGGAGAACTTCCCCGGTTTCCGCGAGGGCATCATGGGCCCCGACCTGATGGAGCAGATGCGCGAGCAGGCCAAGCGTTTCGGCGCCGACCTGCGCACCGAGGACGTCGACGCGATCGACCTGTCCGGCCCGGTGAAGAAGGTCACTGTCGGTGACGAGACCTTCGAGGCCTACGCCGTCATCCTCGCCATGGGTTCGGCCGCCCGCTACCTGCACGTCCCCGGAGAGCAGGAACTGCTCGGCCGCGGCGTGAGCGCGTGCGCCACCTGCGACGGCTTCTTCTTCAAGGGCCAGGACATCGTGGTCGTCGGCGGCGGCGACTCGGCGATGGAGGAAGCGACGTTCCTCACCAAGTTCGCCGCGAGCGTCACCATCGTGCACCGCCGCGAGGAGTTCCGTGCCTCACGCATCATGCTCGAGCGCGCCAAGGCCAACGAGAAGATCAACTTCCGGCTCAACGCGGAGGTCGTGAAGGTCAACGGCGACAAGAGCGTCACCAGCCTCACCCTGCGCGACACCAGGACCGGTGAGGAATCCGAGCTGGCCGCGACCGGCCTGTTCGTCGCCATCGGCCACGATCCGCGCAGCGAGCTGGTGAAGGGCCAGGTCGCGCTCGACGGCGAAGGCTATGTGCAGGTGACCGATCCGGGCACCGCCACCGATGTGGCAGGCGTCTTCGCCGCGGGCGATCTCGTCGACCACACCTACCGCCAGGCGATCACCGCCGCGGGCACCGGTTGCCGCGCCGCCATCGATGCCGAGCGCTGGCTCGCCGAGCAGGGCGACATCACCGCCAACACACTCGACAACGCCGACGGCCCGGCCGCGGTGTCCGCCAACTGATTTCGCGTTCCACCCAGGCAGGAGAACACCCATGGCCGACAGTGCCAACACCATCACCGTGACCGACCAGTCCTTCGCCGACGACGTGCTGCTCAGCGAGAAGCCCGTGCTCGTCGACTTCTGGGCCGACTGGTGCGGCCCGTGCAAGATGGTCGCCCCCGTGCTGGAGGAGATCGCGGGCACCCATGCCGACAAGCTCACCATCGCCAAGCTCGACACCGAGGCCAACCCCGGCGCAGCCCGCGACTACCAGATCCTGTCGCTGCCGACCATGATTCTGTTCCAGGGCGGCAAGCCGGTGAAGCAGATCGTCGGCGCCAAGGGCAAGGCGGCGCTGCTGCGCGAGCTCGAAGGGCTCATCTGAGCCGCGATCGATCCGACAAAGACACCTCCCACCGGCCGACGCGCCGTAGGATGCCTGGACCCGGGATTCCCGCAATACCGCCCGGGTCTGAGACAATCGACGGACGCTCCGGCCGAAGGAAAGGGCTCTTACGCATGCACCGACTTCGTCACGGCGATTCAGGACCGGCCGTCGCAGAGGTTCGGAGCACCCTCGCAAGCCTCGGTTTCCTGCATCGCCAGCACGATTGGCAAGACACCGATGTGGTCTTCGACCGCTCGCTCGACTCGGCGGTTCGCGCGTTCCAGCAGCAGCGTGGTCTGCTCGTCGACGGCATCGTCGGCCCGGCCACGTATCGCGCGCTGAAGGAAGCCTCCTATCGCCTGGGTGCCCGCACACTGATCTACCAGCTGTCCGCCCCGCTGTACGGCGACGACGTGGCCACCTTGCAGCGCAAGCTGCAAGACCTCGGCTTCTACGTGCACCGGGTCGACGGCTACTTCGGTCCACACACCCACGAGGGACTCAGCGCCTTCCAGCGCGAGATCGGTCTCTCGGCCGACGGCATCTGTGGCCCCGACACACTGCGCTCGCTGGATCTGCTCGGCGCGCGCGTCACCGGCGGCAACCCGCATCGCATCGCCGAGGAAGAGGTGGTGCACCGGGCCGGGCCGCAGCTCACCGGCAAGCGCATCGTCATCGACCCCGGATTCGGCGGTCCCGACAAGGGATTCGCCGTGCCGACGGAGTTCGGTGACGTGTACGAGTCGGAGATCCTGTGGGATCTGGCCTCGCGGCTCGAGGGCCGGATGGCCGCCACCGGCATGGAGACGTTCCTGTCGCGGCCGTGGGGCGCCAACCCGACCGATGCCGAACGCGCCGAAACCTCCAACGCTTTCGACGCCGACCTGATGATCTCGTTGCGCTGTGCGATGAGTGACAATCCGTCGGCGCAGGGCGTCGCCGGGTTCTACTTCGGTAATTCGCACGGTTCGGTGTCGATGATCGGGCAGGTGCTCGCCGGATTCATCCAGCGCGAAGTGGTTGCCCGCACGTCCCTGCAGGACTGCCGCACCCATCAGCGCACCTGGGACCTGCTGCGCCTCACCAAGATGCCGACGGTCCAGGTGGACCTGGGCTACCTCACCAACGAATACGACGCCTCCGTTCTCACGAACCCGCGCATGCGGGACGTGATCGCCGAGGCCATCCTCATCTCGGTGAAGCGGCTGTACCTGCTCGGCCAGGACGACCAGCCCACTGGCACCTACACCTTCGCCGAACTGCTCGCCGAGGAACTCGCGGCGCAAGACCGGCTGCCGGAGAATTCCGGTCTGGTGTAACCATCGCAACGAAAGCGGCCCCGCAGATAATCTGCGGGGCCGCTTTCGTCTCTGTCGTCAGCGCACGCCGATGCGGGCGGGGGGCGCCATTTCCGCGGCGGCCAGAAGCTGGTCGAGGGCGCGCTCGACGTCTTCCTTCCAGCCGTGATCGGAGTCGAGCTCGAGACGCAGGCGTGGGAAGCGGTGATGCTGCGCCACCACTTCGAAGCCGACGTCCTCGAGGAAATCCGCGTCGATCATGCAGGTTTCCGGGGTGCACTGGGTAGCCGAGGCCGGGTCGCGCAGGGGAGCGGCGATCCGCTCCATCAGCCGCATCGACGAGCCGAGTCCGCGATCGGCCACCGAACTGGACGGCGGCCCGTTGCGGATACCGAATGCCTCGAGCGCCCGCACACCGCGACGCACCAGATCGGCCACCACGGCCTGCACCAGCCGGTGGGCTACATCGGATTCGTCATAGGGGAATTCGGCCTGCAGCGTGGTCAGCAGGATGGCATCCGGGCTCACCGGGGAGGTGGGGAACAGGGTCGAGCGCGGCACCGAACTCGGTGGCGAATACAGCGCGCACCCGGCGATGTTGTTGTCGACCTGTGCCACCTGCCCGCACGATCCCCATTCGAGCATGACCGTCGAGAGCCATGCCTCCTTCTCGAAAACCGGATCGCTGAAGGACTGGGAGTCGGCGGCCACGGCCGGATCGAGCTCCCAGAAAACACACCGCCGGGTATGCGCCGGAAGCCGATCGAGTCCGTCGAGGGTCAATGCTGTGACGCTGGTCGACACTGCTCTGTTCAGCCTCCAGCTATCCGATTCGTCCACGCTCACGCCACATCACTATCCACAGTAATGCCGCCTCTTTCCGAGATGTAGAAAGGCTGGGAAGTCCCTGTCACAGTGACGTTTCAGGGCCGGCTTGCTCCATCAGCGCCACAATGCGCTCTAGATCTTCGACGGAACCGAACTCGACAACGATCTTGCCCTTGCGCTTGCCGAGGCTCACCGTCACCCGGGTGTCGTAGGAACCCGATAGGCGTTCGGCGACTTCCTGTAGACCCGGCATGTGGATCGGCTTGCGCTTCGGCGCCGGGGGAGCGACCTCCGACGGATTGCGGTTGGCCAACGTCACCGCTTCCTCGGTGGAGCGCACCGACAAACCTTCGGCGACAATCCGTTCCGCCAGCGCCTCCTGCGCCTCGGCGCCCGCGTCCAAACCGAGCAGCGCGCGGGCATGGCCTGCCGACAGCACACCGGCGGCCACCCGACGCTGCACCGGAATCGGGAGCTTCAGCAACCGGATCATGTTCGTCACCACCGGACGCGAACGGCCGATACGCGAGGCCAGTTCCTCGTGGGTGACATCGAACTCTTCGAGCAGTTGCTGATACGCCGCCGCCTCTTCGAGGGGGTTCAGCTGCACGCGATGGATGTTCTCCAGCAGCGCGTCGCGCAGCATCGAGCTGTCGGCGGTATCGCGGATGATGGCCGGGATGGTGGCCAGGCCCGCTTCTTGGCACGCGCGCCACCGGCGCTCGCCCATGACCAACTGGAACTTGTCGACACCCGGCTCGAGCCGCCGCACCACGATCGGCTGCATCAACCCGAATTCGCGGATCGAGTGCACCAGCTCGGCCAGTGCCTCTTCCTCGAACACCGAGCGCGGCTGCTTCGGGTTCGGTTCGATCTGATCCGCGGGGATCTCGCGGTACACCGCGTCGCCGGGGGAGACCAGATCTTCCTCAGGTGCCGCGGGTTCGGCATCGGGAACGCGGTGCAGGAACGCCTCGGCCGGTTGCGGGCCGATCGGGTTGATACCGATCACGCTCGCCGCGGAACTACTGAGCCCCGGCGCCACGGCGGGCCCCGTCGGGATCAACGCCGCCAACCCGCGACCGAGACCGCCCTTTTTCGCCTGACTCATCGGCTACCGATCCCTTCCTCGTTCCAACACACCAGCACTACGACGCGCCCTGGACAACCTGGGCGCGCCCGGCGAGCTCACGCCCGGCGTCCATGTAGCTCATCGCGCCACGGGAGCCTGGATCATAATCGAGCACGGTCATCCCGTAGCCCGGCGCCTCCGAGACCTTCACGCTGCGCGGAATCATCGACTTGAGCACCACGTCGCCGAAGTGATTGCGCACTTCCTCCGCGACCTGGTCGGCCAGCTTCGTGCGGCCGTCGTACATGGTGAGCAGAACCGTCGACACGTGCAGCTCCGGGTTGAGATGCGACTGCACCAGGCCGATATTGCGCAGCAACTGGCCGACACCCTCCAGTGCGTAGTACTCGCACTGAATCGGGATCAGCACCTCTTTGGCCGCGACGAGCGCGTTGACGGTGAGCAGACCGAGTGAGGGCGGGCAGTCGATCAGCACATAGTCGATGTCGTATCCGGCGACGGCGGCATCGCGAATCGCGGTCTTCAGCCGCCCCTCGCGCGCAACCATCGAGACCAACTCGATCTCCGCGCCGGCCAGGTCGATCGTGGCGGGAACGCACAACAGACGTTCGCTGTGCGGGCTCTGCTGGATAGCGTCGGTCACCGACACCTCACCGATCAGCAGCTCGTAACTGGACGGCACACCGGAGTGGTGGGCGACGCCCAGCGCCGTACTCGCGTTGCCCTGCGGGTCTAGATCGACGACGAGGACGGTCATCCCCTGATGCGCCAGTGCGGCGGCAAGATTCACCGTCGTTGTCGTTTTGCCTACGCCACCCTTCTGGTTGGCGATGGTGATGATCCGTTGCTCGCGGGGTTTCGGCACAGTGACCTTTCCTGGATGCAGAATCTGGCTGGCGCGTTGCGCTTCCGCCGCGATCGGGGTCTCGGCGGGGGAGATGTGCCCGAAAGGAGTATTCCCGAACGTCTCCGCGTCGAAGCTGCTGGAGTCCAGCATCCCCGGGACCCGCGACGTTGTTTCCCGTGAAACATTCGCCGGACCGCTCGACATAGATTGCTCCTAACCCGAGAACTTCAGATCACGTATCCCCGACGAACGTCGGCGCCGTGTCATCACAAACAAACTGCGTCGGTGGAGAACTCGAAATTCGAGGAGATGGACTCACTCGCGCCGACTCTCAATAGCTTGCCAGCACCGGGACCGTTAGGAAAGCTGAATCGCGGCACGCCGCACGGGACACGCACAACGCGGCACAGAATTCACTTCATCGACGCTTGTTTCACGGGAAACAACGTGCGATCACGTTCCACGTGAAACACCGGACAAGCCAGTCGCCGTCGCCCCCACCGGATTCCGCATTCAGAAGTCCTCGACAGATCGTCGTTCGCGAACCGGCTCAGTCGACGATCATCCACCGCGGTCGTTAAGGCACGATGCGGTCGCACTCCTGCGCCCACCTCTTGCCATCCCAGTCGATACGGCGAAATTCAAGCCGAATCAGGTGCACCCAACCACCCTCGGCCCATTTCGTCACGGTACGAAACTCGCTGAGCCGCATCCGAAAGCGAGCGAGGGCAATTCAGGAGTTGTTGCGCTTTTTCGTCTTCTTTTCCGCGCCAGCCGCTTTACGTCCGCCGCGACGGTTCGGGCGTTCGGCACGGGGGAGGAGTTCGGCGCTGATGACAAGGGTCGGGATCTCGACGATGCCCGCGCCGCAGCCGACGACGCGAAGATCGGTCGCGCCGTCGCGGATCAGCTCGGCACCATCGCGTTCGAGTTCCTCGGCGGCGCTGGTTCCTTTGAGCGCGAGCATGCGTCCGTGGTCGCGGAGGAGGGGGAGCGACCAGTGCGCGAGTTTGGCGAGCGGGGCGACCGCGCGAGAGGTGACGACATCCGCGCCGCCCGCTTCCTTGATGACGCCCGACTGTTCGGCGCGCCCGCGCACGACGGTGACATCGAGTCCGGCGTCCTCGATGAACTCGCTCAGGAACACCGTCCGACGCAGCAGCGGTTCCACGAGCGTGATGCGAAGGTCCGGCCGCGCGATGGCCAACGGGATGCCCGGTAGTCCGGCGCCGCTGCCGACATCGACCACGGACGCGCCTTCATCGATCAGTTCACCGACCACCGCGCAGTTGAGGATGTGCCGCTCCCAGAGCCGGGGGACTTCGCGCGGACCGATGAGCCCGCGCTCCACGCCTGCGGTGGCGAGCGCCGCGCAGTAGCGGCGGGCGAGGTCCAGGCGGTCACCGAACAGCCGGGCTGCGGCAGCGGGCGGTTCCAATTCGGCGGACAGCGCACCCAGTTCTCGTTCCACGTGAAACATCCTTCTCCAGTGGTGGTGATCGGGGCATGAATAAGGCCCCCGGTCCGGGACCGGAGGCCTTATTACTTCCTGCGTGGTCGCGGCGGTGTGAGCCTACTCCGGCACAACCACCACATGACGATTCGGCTCGACACCTTCGCTCTCGCTCGCCACGCCGTCGATCTCGGCAACGGCGTCGTGCACGATCTTGCGTTCGAACGGCGTCATCGCCGACAGCGCCTCGGGCTTGCCCGACTCGAGCACCCGCTTGGCGGCGGCCACACCCAGCTCGCTCAGATCGGCACGGCGCTGGGCGCGCCAGCCGGCCACGTCGAGCATCAGGCGGCTACGAACGCCGGTTGCCTGCTGCACGGCCAGGCGGGTGAGTTCCTGGAGCGCGTCGAGCACTTCACCGTTGCGGCCGACGAGCTTGGTCAGGTCGCGGCCGCCGTCGATGCTCACGACCGCGCGGTCGCCCTCCACGTCGAGGTCGATATCGCCGTCGAAGTCGAGCACGTCCAGCAGCTGCTCGAGGTAGTCGCCCGCGATCTCGCCCTCTTCGATCAACGCCTCCTCGGCGTCGTTCACGACGTCCACAGTCGTCGACACGGTGGCGTCCCCTCCGTCGGTCTGGGTCTCAACAGTCATTGGATTTCCCTCTATCCGATCGCGTCTCAGCGCTTACGCTTCTGGTTCGCGCGGCCACGGTTACCCGGCCGCTGCTGCCCGCCGGGCTTGCGCTTTCCGCCGCCCTGCTTGGCCGACTGTTTCGGGGTGCCGTTGCTCGCCGCGGTCCCGTTCGTCGAGGACGACTCGTCGGCGGGTGCGTCCTGCTTCTTGCGGACGTCCACCGGCTTGGCACCGGGCTTGGGCGCGTTCTGCGCCCGCAGCTCGAGCTTCTTCTGCTTCTTGGCCTCTTCTTCCTTCTCCATCCGGCCGAACACCAGGTGCTGCTGTCCGTAGGTCCAGATGTTGTTGGCCACCCAGTAGAGCAGGATGCCGATCATCAGGAAGGGGCCACCGACCATCACGCCGAGCGGGAAGACCCACAGCGACAGCTTGTTCATGATGGCGGCCTGCGGGTTGGCCGCGGCCTCGGGGGTCTGGCGGGCGACGGAAGCGCGAGCGTTGAAGTGGGTCGCCACACCGGCGATCACCATCAGTGGGATCGCGACGAGGGCGATGCTTGTCCGGCTCGGCGTGCCACCCCAGTCGGCGAACGCCTGCAGCTCGCTCACCGGCGCGGTGATGAACGCCGCGATCGGGGCGCCGAAGATCCGCGCGCTCAGGAACGACTGGACGTCGGTGGCGCTGAAGATGTAGTTGCCGATGTTGGCGTTTTCCTCGGCGGACAAACCGAGCTGACCCCACCCGTGACCGGTCCGGTTGAACGAGCGGAGCACATGGAACAGACCGAGGAACACCGGCACCTGCACCAGCACCGGCAGACAGCCCATGAGCGGGTTGAAGCCGTGCTCCTTCTGCAGCTTCTGCATCTCCCGCGCCATGGTCTCGCGGTCGTTCTTGTACTTCTTCTGCAGCTCCTTGATCTGGGGCTGCAGCTCCTGCATCTGCCGTGTGGTGCGGACCTGCTTCACGAACGGCTTGTACAGCACCAGCCGCAGGGTGAAGACCAGGAACACCACGGCGAGGCTCCAGGTGAGCCCGCTGTCGGGGCCGAACACGAAGCCGAAGGCTTTGTGCCAGAACCATAGGATGGCGGATACCGGCCAGTAGATGATGTCGAGCACGGCTCTAGGTACTCCCGTCGTTCGTATCGCCGATCAGCGCGGGCGATGACTTGGTGAAAGCATTCGACCCGCGCTCCGGCACGGGATCCCACCCCCCAGGGTGCCAGGGCGCGCATTTGGCCAGGCGAACGACCGTCAGTACCGATCCGACGACCAGCCCGCGGGTCCGCAGGGCGGTCACCGCGTACTCGCTGCACGTGGGGGTGAAGCGGCAGATCGGCATCCGGGTGGGGGAGACATAAGTGCGGTAGAGCTCGATCAGGAAGATCAGCGCGTTCGCGGGTAACCGAGCGAGCGTGCGCATCACCGTTCACCGGCCGGGGTGCGACCGAGCGCGGCCGCCGGGAGCCGCTGCAAGCCGAGCTTGCGGAGGCCGGCGCGCAGCTGGCGCAGCAACTCGACGGAGTCGGCGGTAGCCGCACCGGGCAGGGCCCGGATCACGACATCGGTATCGGCGGGCAGTTCATCGATCACCTGGGCGCACATATGACGCAGGCGGCGGGCCACCCGGTGGCGAACCACCGCGTTACCCACCGCCTTGCTGACAATCAGCCCGAACCGAGGACCGCCTACGCGGACCAGGGAATCGCCGTCGGCGACATCGTCGTACGTGTGCGTGAACGCGTGTACGACGAGATCTCGCCTCCCGATTCGCTGACCGCGGCGCACCGTGCGGGAGAAATCAGCACGGTGGTGCAACCGATACGGCTCAGGCAACACCCGAGCGTCCGACTACGCGCGATCAGGCAGTCAGTTCGGAGCGGCCCTTACGGCGACGCGCCGAAACGATGGCGCGGCCCGCACGGGTCCGCATCCGGAGGCGGAAGCCGTGCACGCGCGCCCGACGACGGTTGTTCGGCTGGAACGTCCGCTTGCCCTTGGCCACGGTCAACACTCCTCGAGTTGGTGGGCACCGGTGAGGTACCCGAAGTTTTCGGTGATTCGGATTCTGCGCTGCGGACCGCGGTCTACGCGCAGAGTGCCTTGGCGATCAGCGTGCAGCGCACAGCCGCCACCGCGCCAAGGGGTGACTGTATGAGGGTACTGATCGCCTCATACAGGGTCAAATTCGGCCCACATTGGGCGAAACGGTCGGCGAACGTCCGGCCCGGATGGGTCGGGACGAGTACCGAGGTCCAGAATACCTGTCGGCCGTGTTCGGCCGTCGGCGAGCCGACCTGCGGCGACACGCCCGGGCGTCACTGACGCGGACAGTAACTTTTCGTGAGTTCCTCCACACCTCTGGCGTCGCGAGCGCCTTGCGGCTAGCCTCTGTAGCCGGGGGATTGCTGAAGAACCGCAGGTCCAGCTTCTTTCACTGCCACACGCTGGCAGAATTCCTCTATCCCCAGGTTTGTCCACATCTGTGGATAATTGTGTGGAAAGACGGCCGGAGTGGCATATTCGTAGGGCCGACGGTGCCCTCGCCAAGTCCGATCCCGGGACCGCACGGCGTTCGAACCGGCTTCGGTTGTTCGCTTCGATCACGCCGATCGCACCTGGTCACAGGTGCTGCGCTGGCGTGCTCGGCGGCCGTTGGCCCAACAAACCGGTCCGGGGAGGACGCTGCATGGACGACGAGCAGAACGTGCTGGCCACAGTGTGGCCGGAGGTGGTCGCCGAACTCACCACCGGCTCGGCCGACGGCGCCATTCCCGCGGTGAGCCGAGCTCAGCAGGCGTGGTTGAAGCTGGTGAAACCGCTCACCGTCGCCCAGGGTTTCGCGTTGCTGTCCGTTCCGTCGTCGCTGGCACAGGAGGCGATCGAGCGCGATCTGCGCGAGCCGATCCTGCGTTCGCTCGGCCGCAGACTCGGGCCGCAGGTGGAAGGACTCGGTGTGCGCATCGCCGCGCCGAGCCCGGCCGCGGGGGAGCGCACGGGCAGTTCGCCCCGGCATGCCAGGATGACGAGCCGTCCGGAGCGTCCGCGCGAGCAGGTCCGCCCGCCCGCCGGCTACCCCGGCCCCGATTTCAGCGCGCCCGACTATCCCCAGCGCGGTGACTACGGCAGGCCGCGCTACGGCGCCGACGATTACAACGGCAACTCCGGCGAGTACGGCAACGACTACCAGCAGGCTCCCGAGTATCAGCAGGCCCCCGACTACCAGCGCGACGGCGAGTACGGCGGCAGCTTCGGTGGCCGCGAGTTCCCGGCGCAGACCGGTGAGTACGGCGAGCGCGCCGAATACGCGGGACCGCGCGAGTACCCGGCCGAGCCGGAGTACCAGCAGCAGGGCGACTACCAGCAGCAACCGGAGTACCAGCAGGCTCCCGAGTACGCCAAGCCGCAGGAGTACAAGGCCGGCGAGTACAGCGGTGAGGATTTCCCCGGCGCCGATTTCGAGCCGACGGCTGTCTACCCCGTTCCCGATTTCAACGGCGAGTTCGCCGGCCGCCCGGACTTCCGCGGTGCCCGTCCCGAACAGCGCGCCCCCGAACCGACCCAGGGCAGGCGCGAGCAGGGATCCTCGCGGCGAGATCATTCCGGGCAGGAAACCCTGTTCGGCACCGATCCGCCCGCACGTGCACCGCGACGGCCGCAACCGCAGGAGGAGCCGGCCGCCGCGCGTGTCGAAGAGACACCGGCCGAGACCGCGCCCGAGCCGCCGCGCCCGGGGACGCCGGGCGCCCAGCCCGTCGACGACGAGCCGGTGGTCGACGCGCGCAACAACTGGCCGACGTATTTCAGCAAGTCGCCCGAGGCGCCGCCGCAGTCGTCGTCCTCGGCCAGCTTGAACGCGAAGTACACCTTCGAGACGTTCGTGATCGGCGCGTCGAACCGGTTCGCGCATGCCGCCGCGGTGGCCATCGCGGAGGCACCTGCCCGGGCCTACAACCCGCTGTTCGTCTGGGGCGCTTCGGGTTTGGGCAAGACGCACCTGTTGCACGCGGCCGGTCACTACGCGCAGCGGCTGTTCCCCGGCATGCGGGTGAAGTACGTGTCGACCGAGGAATTCACCAACGACTTCATCAACAGCCTGCGCGACGACCGCAAGGTGGCGTTCAAGCGCCGCTACCGCGAGACCGACATCCTGCTGGTCGACGACATCCAGTTCATCGAGGGTAAGGAAGGCATCCAGGAGGAGTTCTTCCACACCTTCAACACCCTGCACAACGCGAACAAGCAGATCGTGGTGTCCTCGGATCGTCCGCCCAAGCAGCTGGCCACCCTCGAGGAGCGGCTGCGGACCAGGTTCGAGTGGGGCCTGATCACCGATGTGCAGCCGCCCGAACTCGAGACCCGCATCGCGATCCTGCGCAAGAAGGCCAGGATGGACCGGCTCGACGTGCCCCACGACGTGCTGGAACTCATCGCGAGCCGGGTGGAACGCAATATCCGCGAACTGGAGGGCGCGCTGATCCGGGTGACGGCCTTCGCCTCGCTCAACGGGCAGCCGCTCGACCTGTCGCTGGCCGAGGTGGTGCTGCGAGACCTGATGCCCGACACCGCCGCGCTCGAGATCAACGCGGCCACGATCATGGCGGTCACCGCCGAGTACTTCAACACGACGTTGGAGGAGCTCACCGGGCCGGGTAAGGCGCGTCCGCTGGCGCAGGCGCGCCAGATCGCCATGTACCTGTGCCGCGAGCTGACCGACCTGTCGCTGCCCAAGATCGGGCAGGCGTTCGGCCGCGACCACACGACGGTCATGTACGCGGAGAAGAAGGTGCGCAAGGAGATGACCGAGCGCCGCCGCGTCTACGACCAGGTCCAAGAACTCACAGCCCGAATCAAACAGCGCTCTCGCTGATTTCATCCACACCCTCGAACACCGCCCTGAGCTGGGGCGGTGTTCCTTTTTGCCCTGTGGAATCCCTGTGGAGTCCTCGAGGAATCCACCGGTTGTGCACCGGTTCACACACAGGCCTGGGGAGGGATCTGGGGAGCATCTACCCACAGGCAGTTGTGCACATCGTCCACAGGTTCCTCCACCAACAGCCTGTGAGTGCCACTGACCTGCGGCGGCGCCGGATCCGGCCTGTGGATTCCTCGAGGACTTCTTGTGGACTCCTCGAGGAATCCACCGGTTCGTCACCACCCTTGGTCAGGGTGTGAACAAGTGGGTGAAATCGGTGGAACAACTCGAGGACTACTCGAGGATGGATCTGGGACAACTTCGGGTGTCCACAGACACCGCCGATTCATCCTCGAGTCACTCCACGGCCATCCCCATGCCACCAAGCCCTCTGAGCTGGGAAAACGACGGAAGTCCACAGATTCCACAGTGCCTACTACTACTTCAGTTCTCATTCATAGAGAGATCTCTTTAAAACAGGGTGTGTGGAAACTCGGTCGGGAAGGCTCGGCTCGGTCGGTGGTTCACTCACAGGCAGGCAAGGACAGGAGGGGATGGTTCAGGACGCGCGGAACTCCTAGAGGGTCGATGCGGAGATCGCGCGTTGTCCGGGTACCGTTTGGTTGTCGGCAGGTTGTGCGAGACTCAGTGCGCGGCCGACGCAGCACCTCAACTCCGCTGAACACACCCGCATACGGATTCGAAACTCGGAGAGGACAAATCGGGCGATGGAGCTTGCGAGCATGAAGTTTCGGGTCGCCCGAGAGGATTTCGCCGAGTCGGTGGCCTGGGTGGCCCGCAGCCTCCCGTCCCGGCCTCCTGTGCCGGTTCTCGGTGGCGTCCTGCTGGTGGCCGACGAGAACGGCCTGACGGTCTCCGGATTCGACTACGAGGTCTCCGCGCAGATGCGTGTCGCGGCCGAGGTCGCCGGTCCGGGTCAGGTCCTGGTCTCGGGTCGTCTGCTGGCCGACATCACCAAGGCACTGTCGAACAAGCCGGTCGACGTGTCCGTCGACGGCACCCGTGTCCTCATCGCCTGTGGCAGCGCCAAGTTCTCCCTGCCGACCATGCCGGTCGAGGACTATCCCCAGCTGCCCGAGGTGCCCCAGCAGACCGGTGAACTCACCGTCGACGTGTTCGCCGAGGCCGTCGGTCAGGTCGCCGTCGCCGCCGGCCGTGACGACACGCTGCCCATGCTCACCGGTATCCGCGTGGAGATCGAGGGCAACGACGTGGTGCTCGCCGCCACCGACCGCTTCCGCCTCGCTGTGCGCCACCTGCAGTGGCAGCCCACGCGCCCCGACATCGAGACCGCGGTGCTCATTCCCGCGCGCACGCTGTCCGAGGCCGCCAAGACGCTCGGTGCCGCCTCCGCGCCCGTGCAGCTCTCACTCGGCAACGGCAGCGGTGCCGACGGCCTGCTCGGCATCGTCAACGCGGGCAGGCGGACCACCACCCGGCTGCTCGACGCGGAATTCCCCAAGTTCCGCCAGTTGCTCCCCAAGGAGCACACCTCCATCGCCACGCTGCCGGTGTCGGCGCTGTCGGAGGCGATCAAGCGTGTGGCGCTGGTTGCCGAGCGCGGCGCACAGGTGCGCCTCGAGTTCTCCACAGACGGTGTGCTGCTGTCGGCCGGTGGGGACGACGCGGGCCGCGCCGAGGAATGGCTCGAGGCCGATTTCCGTGGTGAGCCGCTGACCATCGCGTTCAACCCCGGATACCTCACCGAGGGTCTGTCGGCGCTGCACGCCGATCGGGTCACCTTCGGCTTCACCACGCCGAGCCGTCCCGCCGTGCTGCTGCCCGCCTCCGACGAGGAGCCCAAGGTGCTCGAGTCCGGTGCGTTCGCGGCGCTGGAGAGCCAGTACATCTACCTGTTGATGCCGGTCCGGCTGCCCGGCTGAGGGGGGCCGCGCCGCACATGTTCATCCGTGCGCTGTCGGTTCGTGATTTCCGCTCGTGGGAACACGCCGAGCTGGAGTTGTCCCCAGGGCGCACCGTCCTGCTGGGGGCGAACGGCAACGGGAAGACCAATCTGCTCGAGGCGGTCGGCTATCTGGCGACGCTCGGCTCGCACCGGGTGTCCGCCGACGCGCCGCTGATCCGGATGGGCGCCACCCAGGCTGCCATCGGGGCGACCGTGGTGAACGCGGGCCGCGAGCTGCGGGTGGATGTGGAACTCAAGCAGGGTGCCGCCAACCGCGCGCAGATCAACCGTTCGCCGGTGCGCCGGTCGCGCGAGATCCTCGGCATCCTGCAGACCGTGTTGTTCGCGCCGGAAGATCTGGCGCTGGTCCGTGGCGACCCGGGGGAGCGGCGCCGGTTCCTCGACGAGTTGTGCACAGCCCGCCTGCCCAGGCTGGCCGGTGTGCGCGCCGACTACGACAAGGTGTTGCGCCAGCGGTCGGCGCTGTTGAAAACCGCTGGGCGCCAGGTGCGTTCGCGTTCGGACCTGAGCACCCTCGACGTGTGGGACGGGCACCTCGCCGAGCACGCCTCGGTGTTGCTCACCCAGCGGCTGCGCCTGGTGCACGACCTGTATCCCTATCTCGCAGAGGCATATCGGTCGATCGCGCCCGAATCACGCCCTGCCGCAATCGCTTACCGCTCCGGGTACCTTCCGCCCGACCTGCTCGATCCCGCGCGGGCACCCGAACCCGACGACGTGGACCAGGTGCGCGAGATCGTGCTGCGCGAACTGGCCGCCGCGCGCGGGCGCGAACTCGACCGCGGTGTCTGCCTGGTCGGCCCACATCGTGACGATCTCGAGCTGCTGCTCGGCAGCGCGCCTGCGAAGGGGTTCGCCAGTCACGGCGAGTCGTGGTCGTTCGCGCTGGCGCTGCGGCTGGCCTCGTTCGAGCTGTTGCGCAACACCGGCGCCGAACCGGTGCTGCTGCTCGATGATGTGTTCGCCGAACTGGACCGGCGCCGCCGGACCGCGCTCGCGGAGGTGGCGGCCGGTGCCGAACAGGTACTCATCACCGCCGCGGTCGCCGAGGACGTGCCCGCCGAACTGGCCGCCGCGCCGCTGCGGGTGCAGACCGAGGGCGACGCGGACCGGCGCACCTCGCGGATCGTGGCCGAAGATATGCACAGCCGACCATAGTTATCAACAGGCCCTGTGGAAAACCGTGGACATGCTGGACATATGCCGCATCGGTGCGCGACGGTGCTGTCGGGCACCCGGCGTAGACTCCCGAACCGACCGATGAGCCTCGAGACCGGAAGGTGGGACCGCGTGCAGGACGAGCCGGAAGCGGAACTGCGCGGGATCGATCTGGCCCGCCGCGCCCTCGAGGAAGCACGGGCCGCGGCCAAGGCCAGCGGTAAGTCGGTCGGGCAGGGCCGGGCCTCGCCGGTGCGCAAGCTGCGCGCGGGCGGACGTCGCCGCAGCGGCTGGTCCGGTGCGGGCCCCGACGCCCGCGATCCCCAGCTGTTGTCCGCGCTCGCGGGCTCGATCGCGAAGAATCGTGGCTGGTCAGGCAAGGTTGCCGAGGGAATGGTCTTCGGCCGCTGGCCGAGCGTGGTCGGTGAGGACATCGCCGCACACGCCACCCCCGTGACCCTCGAGAACGGCGTGCTCAAGATCGCCGCCGAGTCCACGGCCTGGGCCACCCAGCTGCGGATGCTGCAGAGCCAGATCCTCGCCAAGATCAACGCGGCGGTCGGCCACGGCGTGGTCACCTCCCTGCGGATCACCGGTCCGGCGGCGCCGAGCTGGCGCAAGGGCGAACGCCACATCAAGGGCCGCGGCCCGCGCGACACCTACGGGTAGCCGGGCGGTCACCGGTGCGAGTTCCGTTGCGGCACCGCCGCTTCGATCCCCAGATTCGCGGCCTGTGGACAAAACCTGTGGATAACTTCGGGACACGGTGTGCACACGCCGGGAACACACCCGAGCTCGCGGCCCGACCGAAGATGAAGCCAGCGGCCCCTAAGACCGGCAAAACTCCCGCCGAGGCGGAAGCCACTCGCGCTCCTTCGAGTTCTCGCATTCACGGCGAAGCCAGGGGTGTCGTAGGTGCACTGTAAGTTGGGCTTACCAGTAGGATGGTGACGTAACCAGCGGCGAACCCTCGACGCGCGTGTTGTGCAGCCGCTTGCGAGCTGTCCGCGCCAGGGATCAGCAAGTAAGGAGAGCTACCGACAAGTGGCTGCCAACGACTCCAACGCATCGGGCAACAATTCGGGCTACGGTGCCTCGTCCATCACGGTCCTCGAAGGCCTCGAGGCGGTGCGCAAGCGCCCTGGCATGTACATCGGTTCCACCGGTGAACGCGGTCTGCACCACCTGATCTGGGAGGTTGTGGACAACTCGGTCGACGAGGCGATGGCGGGCCACGCGACCAGGGTGGACGTGACGCTGCTGGCCGACGGTGGTGTCGAGGTCGTCGACGACGGCCGAGGTATCCCCACCGCCATGCACGCGCAGGGCATTCCGACCGTCGAGGTCGTCATGACCCAGCTGCACGCCGGCGGCAAGTTCGACTCCGACGCCTACGCCGTGTCCGGCGGTCTGCACGGTGTCGGTATCTCCGTGGTGAACGCCCTGTCGAGCAAGCTGGAAGCCGAGATCGACAACGACGGCTACCACTGGACCCAGGTCTACAAGGATTCCAAGCCCGGCAAGCTGGTCAAGGGCGAGCCGACCGATCGCACCGGCACCACCATCCGGTTCTGGGCCGATCCGGAGATCTTCGAGACCACCACCTACAACTTCGAGACGGTCGCGCGCCGCCTGCAGGAGATGGCGTTCCTCAACAAGGGCTTGACCATCACCCTGACCGACGAGCGGGTGAGCGATTCCGAGGTCACCGACGAGGTGGTCAGCGAGACGGCCGAGGCGCCCAAGCACGCCGACGAGGTCGCCGCCCAGGCGGTCGAGCACAAGGTGAAGACCCGCACCTACCACTACCCGGGCGGTCTGGTGGATTTCGTCCGCCACATCAACCGCACCAAGTCGGCCATCCACAACTCGGTCGTCGGCTTCACCGGCAAGGGCACCGGGCACGAGCTCGAGGTCGCGATGCAGTGGAACTCGGGTTACTCCGAGTCGGTCCACACCTTCGCCAACACGATCAACACCCATGAGGGCGGTACCCACGAAGAGGGTTTCCGCGCGGCGCTCACCACGGTGGTCAACAAGTACGCCAAGGAGAAGAAGCTCCTCAAGGAGAAGGACGGCAACCTCACCGGCGACGACATCCGCGAGGGCCTGGCCGCCATCGTGAGCGTGAAGGTCGGCGAGCCGCAGTTCGAGGGCCAGACCAAGACCAAGCTCGGCAACACCGAGGTGAAGTCGTTCGTGCAGCGCGCCTGCAACGAGCACCTCACGCATTGGTTCGAGGCCAACCCGGCCGACGCGAAGACCATCGTGCAGAAGGCCGTGTCCTCGGCGCAGGCCCGGATGGCCGCCCGTAAGGCGCGTGAGCTGGTACGCCGCAAGTCGGCGACCGACCTGGGCGGGCTGCCCGGCAAGCTGGCCGACTGCCGCTCCAAGGATCCGGGCAAGTGCGAGATCTACATCGTCGAGGGTGACTCCGCCGGTGGCTCGGCCAAGTCGGGCCGCGACTCGATGTACCAGGCAATTCTTCCGCTGCGCGGCAAGATCATCAATGTCGAGAAGGCCCGCATCGACCGCGTCCTCAAGAACAACGAGGTCCAGTCGATCATCACCGCGTTCGGCACCGGTATCCACGACGAGTTCGATATCGCGAAGCTGCGCTACAACAAGATCATCCTGATGGCCGACGCCGACGTCGACGGTCAGCACATCGCCACGCTGCTGCTCACGCTGCTGTTCCGCTTCATGCGTCCGCTGGTGGAGCAGGGCCACGTGTTCCTGGCCCAGCCGCCGCTGTACAAGCTCAAGTGGATGCGCGCGGACCCCGAGTTCGCCTACTCCGACCGCGAGCGCGACGCGCTGGTCGAGGCCGGTCTGGCCGCGGGCAAGAAGATCAACAAGGACGACGGCATCCAGCGCTACAAGGGTCTGGGTGAGATGAACGCCAAGGAGCTGTGGGAAACCACCATGGATCCGTCGGTGCGGGTGCTTCGTCAGGTGACGCTCGACGACGCCGCCGCGGCCGACGAGTTGTTCTCCGTGCTGATGGGCGAGGACGTGGAAGCACGTCGCAGCTTCATCACCCGTAACGCCAAGGACGTTCGCTTCCTCGATGTGTGAGCGGTGCTGCGCCATCGCGCGCCCGCGAACACATCAGCCCTCTAAGGAGATTCGATGACTGAGACCACGCTGCCACCGTCCGGCGGTGCGGGCGACCGGATCGAACCGGTCGACATCCAGAACGAAATGCAGAGCAGCTACATCGATTACGCGATGAGCGTGATCGTGGGCCGCGCGCTGCCCGATGTGCGCGACGGCCTCAAGCCGGTGCACCGGCGCGTGCTCTACGCCATGTACGACAACGGCTACCGCCCCGATCGCGGTTACGTGAAGTCGGCGCGTCCGGTCGCCGAGACCATGGGTAACTACCACCCGCACGGCGACTCGTCGATCTACGACACCCTCGTGCGCATGGCCCAGCCGTGGTCGCTGCGGTACCCGCTGGTCGACGGCCAGGGCAACTTCGGTTCCCGCGGCAACGACGGCGCGGCCGCCATGCGTTACACCGAGTGCCGTCTCACGCCGCTGGCGATGGAGATGCTGCGCGATATCGACAGCGAGACCGTCGATTTCGTGCCGAACTACGACGGTCGCTCGATGGAGCCGACCGTGCTGCCCGCGCGCGTGCCCGCGCTGTTGATGAACGGCAGCAACGGCATCGCCGTCGGTATGGCGACCAACATCCCGCCGCACAACCTGAACGAGCTGGCCGAGGCCATCTACTGGTCGCTGGAGAACTACGACGCCGACGAGGAATCCACCCTCGCCGCGTGCATGGAACGCGTCAAGGGCCCCGACTTCCCGACGCACGGCCTGATCGTCGGCAGCCAGGGCATCCACGACGCCTACACCACCGGTCGCGGTTCCATCCGCATGCGCGGTGTGGTGGAGATCGAGGAAGACGCGCGTGGCCGCACCACGATCGTCATCACCGAGCTTCCGTACCAGGTGAACACCGACAACTTCGTCAACTCGATCGCCGAGCAGGTCAAGGACGGCAAGATCGCGGGTATCTCCGATATCCACGACGAGTCCTCCGACCGTGTCGGCATGCGCATCGTGGTGACGGTCAAGCGCGACGCGGTCGCCAAGGTCGTGCTGAACAACCTGTACAAGCACACCCAGCTGCAGACCAGCTTCGGCGCGAACATGCTCTCGATCGTCGACGGTGTGCCGCGCACGCTCCGCCTGGATCAGATGATCCGGCACTACGTGAACCACCAGCTCGAGGTCATCGTCCGGCGCACCCGTTACCTGCTGCGCAAGGCCGAGGAGCGGGCCCACATCCTGCGCGGCCTGGTCAAGGCGCTCGACCTGCTCGACGAGGTCATCGCGCTGATCCGTGGGTCGGCCAACACCGACACCGCGCGCACCGGCCTGATGCAGCTGCTCGACATCGACGAGATCCAGTCGACCGCGATCCTCGACATGCAGCTGCGTCGCCTCTCGGCGCTGGAGCGTCAGAAGATCATCGACGATCTGGCCAAGATCGAGCTCGAGATCGCCGACTACAAGGACATTCTCGAGAAGCCGGAACGCCAGCGCGCGATCGTGCGTGACGAGCTGGCCGAGATCGTCGAGAAGTACGGCGACGACCGCCGGACCAGGATCATCGCCGCCGACGGCGACGTGGCCGACGAGGACCTGATCGCCCGCGAGGACGTGGTCGTCACGATCACCGAGACCGGTTACGCCAAGCGGACCAAGACCGACCTGTACCGCTCGCAGAAGCGCGGCGGCAAGGGCGTGATGGGTGCCGGCCTCAAGCAGGACGACATCGTCAAGCACTTCTTCATCTCCTCCACCCACGACTGGCTGCTGTTCTTCACGAACAAGGGCCGGGTGTACCGGGCCAAGGCCTACGAGCTGCCCGAGGCCAACCGCACCGCCCGTGGTCAGCACGTGGCCAACCTGCTGGCGTTCCAGCCGGACGAGAAGATCGCCCAGATCATCCAGCTCAAGACCTACGAGGACGCCCCGTACCTGGTGCTGGCGACCCGCGCGGGCCTGGTGAAGAAGTCCAAGCTCACCGATTTCGACTCCAACCGGTCCGGCGGCATCGTCGCGGTGAACCTGCGCGACGACGACGAACTGGTCGGTGCGGTGCTGTGCTCGGCCGACGACGACCTGCTGCTCGTCTCTGCGCACGGCCAGTCGATCCGCTTCGCGGCGACCGACGAGGCGCTGCGTCCGATGGGCCGTGCCACCAGCGGCGTACAGGGCATGCGGTTCAACACCGACGACGAATTGCTCTCGCTCAATGTGGTCCGTCCGGACACCTATTTGTTGGTCGCGACCGCCGGTGGGTATGCCAAACGTACGGCGATCGAGGAGTACACCGCGCAGGGTCGCGGCGGAAAAGGCGTATTGACAATCCAATACGATCCGAAGCGTGGCAGCCTGGTGGGTGCGCTCATCGTCGACGACGAGGACGAGTTGTACGCGATCACTTCCAGTGGTGGCGTCATCCGCACCGCGGCCAAGCAGGTCCGCAAAGCCGGACGCCAGACCAAGGGCGTGCGATTGATGAACCTCGCGGATGGCGATACCTTGCTAGCGATCGCGCGCAACGCCGACGAGCCCGATCCCGATCAGCTCATCGGCGACGCGGCCTCGGAGCAATAACCCAACCAGCGGCGGCAACGAACGGATCTGAGGATTCCATTGACCACACCGAATCAGTCGAACGACGATCGGAACCAGACCAACGGCGTCACCGAGCGGGTCGCCTCGTCTCCGATCCAGCCGCGGCCGATCCCACGTCAGGGTGCGGCCGAGGGCGCCAAGGCACCGGAATCCGGTGGCGCCGGGGACGAATCGTTCGACCAGGCCACCGTGCGGATGGGTACCGAGCCGAACGGGCCTGCCAACGGCTCGGGTAACGGCAAGGGTAAATCGCCCTACCAGGACGGCTGGGCACAGTTGCCGCAGCGGGAACCGCAGTCCAACCTGTACCGCCCGGGTGAGGCGCCGAGCCAGGGCCGCCCGTCCTCGGGTGGTCAGGGTGGCGGTGGCCTCAAGGGCAGCGGTCCGTCCAACGCGCGCACCACCGCCGACCTGGCGGCCAAGGCGGCGCGCAAGGAAGCCGCGATGGTGAAGTCCGTCGGTATCGACGGGCCGACCCGAAGCATCGCGCGTCCCGAGCTGGTCAAGGACATGCCCGATCTATCGGATGTGCGTCATCCGGGGTCGGACCTGCCGATGGCCAACACCGGGCTGCCGATGGCGCCACAGCAGCCGCAGAGCGGACCGTCGGCGCGAGCCGCGGCCGCCTCGGGCCCGGTGTCGCCCGCCGTTCCGGTGGCCATCGCGGCCGCCGCGTCGGGTGAACCGCTGCGCGCGACGGTGCAGATCCGCCGCATCGATCCGTGGTCGACGCTGAAGATCACACTGGTCATCAGTGTCGCGCTGTTCTTCGTGTGGATGGTCGCCGTCGGCCTGCTCTACATCGTGCTCGCGGGCATGGGTGTGTGGGACAACCTGGACAACTCGCTGGGCGAGATGTTCAACCAGGAGGGCAGCTCGGGCGGCCTGATCGACGCGGGCACGATCTTCGGGTACGCGGGCGTCATCGGGCTCATCAACGTGGTGCTGTTCACCGCGCTGGCGACGGTCGGTGTGTTCATCTACAACCAGTGCTGCGATCTGGTCGGTGGCATCCAGGTGACCCTGGCCGATCCGGACTAGGAACACGCGTTTTCCGGCACGGCCGGTCGGACCAGGAAACTGGCTCTGACCGGCCGTTTTGGTTATCGGCGGGAGGGTAAGGTAACCTCGTGTCTCGTTGCGGTTCACTGCTCCGGCAGGGGATCGGAATCGAGTTCGGGCCTATAGCTCAGGCGGTTAGAGCGCTTCGCTGATAACGAAGAGGTCGGAGGTTCAAGTCCTCCTAGGCCCACTTTCTTTTCCCTGATCAGACGTACTTTCTGTACACTGGATCTCGCTGCCGGTCACCTTTTGTGGCCGGAGCCGCTTTTCAGACGTCTCGCGTCGACACATCGACGACTGGAGATCTCTGATGCTCACTCCCCGCCCACGTCCGCGCAAAGACGGCACGGTCAACTGGCAGGTGCCCTACCACTACTACGACACCGATGGCGTGCGTCGCAGCACCGCCGAGAGTTTCGGTGAGGACTACGCCGAAGCGGAACGGTGGTGTGAGTACGAGGCCCGCTACGGCCTGGATCACGCCCTGACGATCCTCGACGCCAAGCGTGGCAGCGGCACAAGCCCCGTGCGCCTGGCCGACTGGCTCACCGACCACGCCGACCGGCTGCTGAAGATCCGCAGCATCTCCCCGCCGGTACACCGCAGCTACCTGCGCTACGTCCGCAACGACATCATCGCGTTCTACGGCGAGGACGCCGCGATCGACGTCGTGACCCAGGACACCGACGCCGCCTGGATCGTGTTCCTGGAGCAGGACAAAGGCAACGCGCCCAAGACGATCAAGAATAAGCACGGATTCCTGTCCAGCGGCCTGCGAGCGGCTGTCGAACAGCGTCCCGGTCCTCTACTGCCGTTCAATCCGTGTGCCGGTGTCCGACTGCCGACCGACCACGGCGGCGAAAAGGACATCTTCGACAGCCACGAGTGGGAGCTGTTCGAGGAACTGATCATCGCGCGCTGGCGTCCACAGGCCGAGTTCGGACTCGTCTCGATGGCGCGACCGTCGGAGGTCGGCGCACTGCTCGTACGCGACGTGCACCCCGTCACAGGCGCGGTACGCATCACCAAAGCGTGGAAGGACGCTGGCTCCCGGCTGACCCTGGGTAAACCGAAGACCGAGCGCAGCACCCGCACCGTCAACATCCCCGTGGAGACCCTGGCTCGGTTGGACCTGGCCCGCGACGGTGACGAATATCTCTTCCACACCAAGGACATGGGTCCGATCAGGGCGTCGTACTTCCACGAGAAGGCATGGCAACCGGCCATGCGTCGCCTGGACGCTCTTGCTCGCGCCGCCGCCGCGTTCGACCGCGGCGAGGACATTCTCGCCCGCGGACACCTGAGTCCGTTCACCCGCAAAGCGCAATGGCGGGGTTCGGACCCCGAGGCGTTGATCGCCCAATTCGGCACCGCGCTGAAAACGCTGCGCATCAAGCACCTGACCCCGTACACGCTGCGCCACACCGCCATCAGCTGGAAGCTGCAGGACGGGGTGCCCATCTTCGTGGTCAGCCGCGATGCCGGACACGAATCGGTCACCGTGACCGACCGCGTCTACGGCCACAACGACCGCCGCGCCAGCGAATCCGCCGCGCAGGTCATCGCCCACCGGCTGCCCCGGGTTCGCGCGAACATGCTCGCCCTCGACGCCTGACCAGCGCCCCGCCGATCACCATCTGCCCGATCGAGATCCAATCCATTGCATTCCGCTCGAAGGTACGGAATGCAATGGAATGGATTGGAACGGAATCCGCGATGCTCCAAGCCGTCCCCCACCACACCGATACCGGAGCCGGTCGCTGCCAGTTCCCCGGCTGCACCGCTGCGGTCCCCGCCCGACCCAAGGGACAACGCGGCGCGCCGCGCAGCTACTGCGACAACGCCGATCACACCGCGCGGAAAGCTCTACGACTCCGACTCAAAGCCGCCGACCGCGCGGCTCGGCCGACATCGCCGCCGACCGCGCCGAAACCGGTCACCGACGGCATCGCAACGCTGGCGGCGCTGGTGGACCGGTACGAGCAACTACGCACCGAGTTGGCTGCCGTTGCTGACGACGCCGCCGATGTTCTCGCCGATCTCACAGATCCCGCCGCCATCGAACGCGAGGTGAACGAAGTTCGCCGCGAAGCCGAAGTGCGAATAGCTGCCGCCGAACAGGCTCGTGACGACGCCGAGAGGGCGTGCGCGGCGATGAAGCTACGCCAGGACCGCGCCGTCGAACTCGAAGCCCTGGCCATCGACGCGGCGGAGGAATCCCGCGCACAGGCCGAAGCAGCGCAAGCACGGCTCGGTGAGGTGGAGCAGAAAGCAAATGAGCGCATCGCCGAAGCCGAAGCTGACCGCGACCGGATCTACGAAGAAGCCGAGACGGTACTCACGGAGATGCGCGGCCACGTCGACACCGCCCGTGCACAACAAACACGAGCCGAAGCCGAACGCGACACCGCACGCGAACAGCACCAAGCGATCGCCACGGAGAACCGCCACCTGCGCGCAGACCTCGACCGCGATCGCACCGACCATCGCGCACAGATCGAACGGCGGGACATCGAGCACGCCAAAGCACTGACCGCAGCGCACGCCAAGGCTGACCGGGCTGCCCGCGAACACCGAGACCAACTGACCGAAGTGCTGAACCGCCACCTCGCCGTACTCGGAACGAACGCCGAACAGCACAGCGAACCTGTTCGCGACGGCACAACGGAATAGAGACCTAACAACCACTGCGGCGCTCGAGACCGGGCGACAGATCAGAAATCCCACGTGAGCGCGACATCCCGCGCTGGCCGCTCGACACCGCCGCTGCGCGCGTCGTCGAGCGGCCAGCGGGGCCCTCCGTCCTTCGGCGGTGATTGACCGCATAGGAGGCGATCTGGGGGGCCAGGCGACCGTCCCGGATTCGCTCGTCCTACCCCTCCGCGCCTCGCGGGGCGGCTATGGCGGTCCAGATCGCGGGCCGCGCGGCGGCGATGTCGATGCGGACGGTGATCTCGTGGCGAAAAGGCGGATCGCGGATCGCATGCGCGAACGCCGCCTAATACTGGTTCTCGAAGATCTGTGCTCGCGTCGCCAGGACTCGATGACCCAGGCTGGTGCCGCGCTCGGACTTCGGTGCGTGCTCGAGGAGTGGTCACACAGCCCGGCCTCGCCGTGACGGCGCCACCGGTTGACCCACCTCGACGCACAGGCGCGGGAGATACCCATCTCGGCGGCCACGTGCGCGATGGGGCGCGTCTTGCAGCGCTCGACCAGCGACGGCGTCCCTCGATGCTCAATGGCGCGTTGGCGTGGCTCATGCGTCCATCGCGTAGGAGCGGTCCATCAGATCGGTCATCGTCCGCTGGAAATCCCCTCGCTTCTTGTCGCTCCAGCCTGTGGTCAGCTGAGCGAAGATGCCCTCCTGCCAACGATGTGCCTGGTCCAGCATGGACCGGCCCGCGGAAGTGAGTGCTGCTTCGCGTAGTCGACCATCGGCCGCAGACGTCGCCATAGCCAGATAGCCGACTGCTGTGGCGCTCTTGGTCAACCGTGAGGTGACGGCGAACGCCATACCCACCGACAAGCCCACAACGACAGCGCCCTGCTCGCCAACATCAGCGCCGGCACCCAGTCCCTCGACGATTTCGTGCCGATTAAGCTCGACATGCCGACTCTGACCGTGGACACCACCGACGGCTACCGACCTGAACTCGAGTCGATCGCTCAGTTCGTTGTGGAGCCGCTCGCTGGCGACGCCCGCGAGCACGCCATAGGCGGGTGATTCGTTTCGACCAATCGGACAGCTAGATATCAGGTTTTCGGCTGACGTAGTCCCATGCGAGGCTGCCGTCGATGGTTTGCGGGTGGCGCGATCTCGTCCAATGCCCGGCGAAGGCGCGTACCGGTCGGACGTCGAGGAAAGCTCTGTTGGAAGTCGTCCGAAATGCCGGGAGCCCAAACCGGTCCGCACACGTCTAACCAGGCATGACGCCCGAATTGCACGACGCGCTTGTCGACGCCGGCCACGACCCCGCCGATCCCGCCGTGCTGCAACGCCTCGCAGACGTCGACCGCGGTCTGGCTATCCTCCGTCAACGCTGGCATGACGACGACCCCTCCGCCCTGCCCGTCCCGTAGAATCACGGGGCCAACCAAACAGCTACGAAAAGCCAATGCGCGGTCGATTACCCAATGACGAATGCCCCGAACTCGTTCGAGTTCGGGGCATTCTGATTCGATGATGAAATAGACCAGACAGCGTATCCAGGAGGCGGATGACGTGGCTGACCCCACCATCGAACAGCTGTCCGAATCGGTCATCACCGCTGGGGCCGACTGGGGACTGGAGATATCCAGCGGTTACGACGGCCGTTTGCGGATCGTCCGCCGTGGCGGCGAACTCCTCGATCCTGCGGTGGACTTCGCCGTCGCTGACAGCGAGTTGCGGGCCTACTATCGCCGCATCGCCGAAGAAGCCGAGCGTGGTGCCGCTCCGAAACCGGCGTCGGACTGGTGGATGACGTTGATGTCGACTCACCTCGCTGAAGCGCTGTACGACCTCGACCGTGCAGCGAGGCCCTGCGTCGTAATCGTCGGCGACACCGGATTCAAGGTCACCCCGATCGACTCCGCGCAGTGAGGTTCGCGTTGGGATCGATGTCGGCGACCGGTACACGTCGCGCCGATTGGTACCGACCCCAAACGCTGGGCAGTCGCGGTCGCGCTTTGAGGCGCAGTCCTGTGCCGCGCTGAGCGACGTTTCTCGCGGTTCGATTTGATGCTGCTGCGGCCGAGTCGAGGATGCCCACCGAAATTACCCACATGTAAGTCAGCGGATATATCTCGCTTCGACCAGGTCTTATGTGAGGTTGTGGATGGTTTCCGTGAAGTTGTCCACCACTTGTGCACAAGCGGAATACCTTTTATCCCCACACTATGCACAGGTCTATCCACAGGATGGTTTGGTGCTCTGTCTGTTTCATCAGGCCCAGAGCCCGGCACTCAACCACGCTGGTGTGAGGGTCCTACCGGGCGAGTGGGTATGTGAGTACGTCGAACGTCGGTGCGTCGGGCCAATCGGGCGTCAACGTTCCGACTCGCGTCCAACCCCATTTGCGGTACGCGGTGTACGCGTCGCGGTTCTCGGGGTCGACGAGCAGGGTCGCGCGTTCCTCGGTGCGGGTGGAGAGGAGTTCGTCGTGGAGGGAGTGCGCTATTCCGCGGCCGGTGTGAGTGATGGCGACCATGATCTCGCTGAGTGCGAAGGTCCGATGGTTGGACTCGTCTACGAATGCGGCATGGTCGGCGTCGGGGTCGTCTAGGTGAAGTCCGTGCCACCACCCCGAGTTCGGTGCAAGTGGCCAGCCCCAGGTCTGACCGATGACAGTGTCATCGATCGTGACGGTGACCAGCTCGAATCCGCCCGCCCTGTGGGGAGCGGTGTAGGCGTCGAATCTGGCCATAAAGGCTTCCGGCGCTTCAAACGGGTCTCCATCGGCGATCGCAGCACTGTAGGAACGGCGGAAGATATCTTCGACGAGATCGCGGTGCGCGCGGGCGCCAGCTGCGTCGTAGCGGTGGAAGTTCAAGCCGGTCACGCGGTCAGGGCCTTCTTGTCGAGCTTGTCGTAGCGGTCGATGAATGCGTCTCCCGCACCCGCGATCTGACGGATCGGTGCCAGAACCCGCAGCGATCGGGTTGATGCGACTGCAGGCCGGCCCAGGATGGAGCCTTCCATCGCAGCCAGGACCGGCTCTGCGGTTTCGAGTGCGCCGTGCAGATCGCCGATAGCAGCTCGGGTGGAGGCGTGCCACGCGGCGGCGTTGGTCTCGTTGCGGCGGCCTTGGCCTTGTAGAGCGGTTTCGTAGAGATTCAGCGCAGCACGGTGATCACCGAGGTCGCTGTAGGCACGGGCTTCGTGGCCGGCGAGCTCACCGGGATCGACGAACCTGAGCCAGCGCGGGCAATGGGTGATCAGCTCGGTGTTGAGTGCGGTGTCGAGTGATCGGTGTGCGTTGTCCATCGCGCTGCGGAATCCGTCGTGGTCTCCGATTCTCGCGCGAGCCTGGGCTTCTCGCACGCTGATGAGCGCGTGGATGCGGCCGGGCCGCCAGTCCCGGGCGAGGTGATCGGCGCGGGCGATGTTCTGGAGGGCGAGATGAGGGTTGCCGCGGCCGTACCGTGACAGCGCGATTTCCTGGTTGGCCTTGTTACACAAGGTGTGAATAGTGAGTTCGTCGTCTCCGGATCGACTCGCCAGTTCCATGGCCACTGAATAGCAATCGCGCGCCAGCTCGTTTTTGTCGGCGTCGTATGCGAGAAAGCCTGTGATGACGGCGAGATTTCCGACCGCGCTCGCCGCTGCGGTACCGGTGATCGGATCGCAGATCGCGACATCGAGCTGCTGGCGTGCCACTGCCAGCGCGGTGCGTGCTTCGTCTACGAGGTTGGCGCCACCTTCGCGTTGATCGCGTTGTTCGATCGCCTCGGTGTAGTCGACCAACGCACGGACATCGTCGAATCCGATTCGCTGCCCTGACACCACAGCCTGTGCTGTGGCGGGAGCGACTACCAGCGTCGCGCCGACGATCGCCGTGCCGAAGCCGAATTGCCTGCGGTTCACCTCATCATCCTCGATTCCGGGTGCCAGACACATGCGTGCCAACTGGTTGGGGGTCAGCATTTCGAGAGCTGTGTCGAGCGCTCGGGCACTTTCGCCCCGTACCGGTTTTTCCCAGGTGGCGCTGCGCTCCCACTTGACGATGGCGTCGACGGTGAATCCCAGCCGCTCGGCGAACTCGACGCGGTCTTCGCGCAGCGCGTAGTCGCGCAGTGCGTACACGTGTGCTGCTGTCCATTTGCTGACGATCATTCTCGCCCCTTGTCTGCAGCTGCAACCCCGGTGTGGGAAACCGTACGGGTCCCGTACAGGTTCCGTACGGGATCCGTACGTCGTTTCGGCTGGGATCATCCGCGCGCATCGGACACGCTGAGAAATACGTTCTCGCCCAACGCGACCCATCAGATTTACCTTGAGAGTACGCGGCCTCGGGCGAGGGAGAAACCCAGTTCAGGAGCCGACATGGTGCACATCGATCCGGCCGTACAGCCGCCGACGAGGAACACAGGGGACTGCCGCGATGACCCCGGCGAGTTCGACTGTCCCGCCGATGTTGACGCGGTGGCCAATGCGCACGGAGAGCACGGTCCGCACTGCCTGCCATCGATCGCCGCCTACGCGCACGCGAGCGCCGACACCGAATACTGAGAGGGCCCGTGATGCTTACCGAGACCACGCCCGTCACCACCGTGATTCCGGCGGCACCCGGACGATCTCGCCTTCCCTGCAGAAACGATGGACGGCGATCTGACTCCGATAGAGATACGGCGCCTGATGGCGCATGAGACCGGCCGACCCTGCAGCGGCCCACACAGAACGGGTGGATCGCTCGCCCACTTGGTCGAGCTGCTGGCTGCGATGAAGGAAGCCGGTTGGGTCAAGGACGCCCCGTTTGTCCCCGGATCGCCACTGGCCGACTTCGCCGAGATGTCCACGCCCGCGACTAACACTGGCGGAGATTGCCAATGACCCAGGCCAGTTCAACCGCCTCGGCTTACGCCGAAACACCGCGATCACGCTGCGAGTTCTACCGCCGCATATGCTCGCTACCCACGGTGATCGACCCGGCAACCGGTCGGATCACGATGAAGGCAGGGATGGTCGGCGCGGTGATGATGCCCACCGACCTCGCCCGACGAGTCAAAAACAACCTCGAATTTCGGGGGATCACGCCGCTGCCGATCATCGGCCACCCCCGAGCCGACATGTGGACCTTCTTAATTCGCTCCGATATCAAGCCGATCCGTGAGCCCGAAAGCGTGGCGAGGCTATGGGAAGCGCGAGTGGTGGTGATCCGTGATGGCGATATCGCGTTGCCATCCCCGGTACCAGACCCGCTGATGGTCCGCACATGGGTATCCCCGGCGATCAGCGCGTTCCGGCCATCCGGGTCGGTAGTCGTCCATTGCGCCCTCGGGCTCTTGCCGGGGCGGCACCCACGATGAACCACAGCGGTCGCTCGCCCTGCCCCGACGAACCCGACATCCACCTCACCGTCCAATTTCCCAGTGTACGAATGGATTTCGTCGCCTGCTTGACGGCCGCGCTCGTATTCGTCTGCGAGGTAACCGCCCGCCACCCCGGCACCGTCACCGTCGATCCCAGCCACTGCGCGGGCCTGTCGAGGCTCCCCAACGAACGGCTATACCTCCAACCCTGACCGCATGAACACCGCATGTTCCCCGACCAACCGAATGCCCTCGATGCGATGCGCCCCGGTCGGCCTCCCAGTGCCCCCGGCCCGCTGCGCGAGGGCGGCCCCGGAATCGTTTCCCGACGATTTCCGGGGCCACCCAACCTTCCTTCTCGACCAACCGGAGAAACGGAGACAGCCACACGTGAGCACCCATGCCCGCCAACCCTGGACCGCCAACCAGCGAGCCGTCCTCACGGCGATGAAAGACGGCGAACCCCAATGGGCCGAACGCCTCTACCAACAGCTCGGAATGCCCCGCCGCAACAGCGCCTCGGCCGCATTCTTCTGGTTCCACAAACACGGCTACCTCACCCTGGTCGGCGGCGAGGACGGCTACGTCGTCATCGGTACCGACCGCACCGACCGCAAGTTCGTGATCACCGACAAGGGTCGCGAAGCCGCCAACAATCTCGACGCCGGGTACGACCGCCTCAAGGATCTCGAGGACTGACCCTGTTGCATCACAAAGCTTTACGCTGCCCACCAGGAGTGCGGCCGCGACGCCACAAGACCACCTGAATACCTCGAACCCGCACCGGCGACCCCCCGAGCCGCGTCGGTTCGAGGGTGGGGAAACGCTCCCGGAGGCCGCCCAACCGGCCTCCGGGAGCACCCACACCACCCACATGACTGGTACCACTGGAAGGCCCCGACCAACTCCCACACAGTGCGCCCCTCGCCACCGGCACCGGAGTTGGTCGGGGGCCTTCCGTCGCAGACGCGGCAGGAGCCCCCACTATGACACCCGCCCACCGAACCTGATCGACCCTTACCAGCCCACCCCCGCCCGCCTGCACAGCGTGTTCCTGCGAGGGAAAGACCACTACGAACCCGACCAGGCGCTAGCCGACGCCCTGGCGAGCAGCACGATCAGACCCGCGATCACCGAATCCCGGCGGTTCACCCGACGCGCGGTCGAATACCTCTCCGACCATCACGGGGTATCCCAGTTCGTCGAACTCGGGTGCGGTCTGCCCCACACCCCCGACATCCACGACATCGCCGAACAACACAACAGCACCGCCCGGACGCTGTACGTCGACTCCGACATCCTCGCGGCCACTCATGGTCGCGCGATGCTGCACGAACCGCCTACCCGGTTCTTCACCGATACCGACATCACCGACACCGACGCGATCCTGAGCGACATCACCACGGTGATGGACATGACGACACCGTTGGCGGTGTGCGTGTCAGGCACCGCGGAATGGATTCCCGACGCCCCCGCCGTACTCGCGGCGTTGACCGAACGATTCCCGGTCGGGACATGGCTCGTGCTCACACATCTCACCGACGAGTTCTACCCCCACCACATCCAGGCCGCCGCCGAAACCCTGCGCCGCGCGGGCGTCCCGTTCCACCCACGCGGACGAGACGAGATCACGGCCATGCTCGCCGGGTACCAGCTCGTCGTACCCGGTCTGATCGCCCCGCACCGGTGGGCACCCACCCTCAACCGCGACGACGACGACAACAGCGACAGCGGCGACGGCGACGGCGACGGCGACGGTATTCGGCGGGTGTCTGCGACCGCGCCCCGCCATCGCGCGGCGTGGGGCCTGAGCGCCTACGCCGCCATCGGACAACGACAGCAGTAGAGGACGGACCGAACCGGAACCGGCGTTAATCGGATCCTCAGTGTGATGGGTCGGCGATACAGTGAAAGTTGCCGGCCCGAAAATTAGTGGTCTATTGATGTGGGGAGTGGCTGTGCCCTTTGATCTTTCGTGCCCTCCATGGTGTGTCGAGCATTTGGCGCGAGATGCGGACGCCGGGCGCCGGACGCACAGGGGTCCGGAGCTGGTTATAGAGGTCGCCGAGGTCGTATTCATCGGCGTAGTTCGTAAAGTGATTGTTCGGCTCTGCGCCCGCGATCGCGCGGAAAGCCGACAGTGTTTCATCGAACTGGTCGACCCTCATGGAGCCGTCGTGGAGCTGACGGTGGCCGATGCTCGCACGGCGGCAAATATGTTTCTCCGTAGCGCGGATTTGCGACTGGAACCGGCCGAGGGGCCTTGCCCCTCGTGGTGTGAGGAACACCGCGCACCCGACCCGGATGATCCCGAGGACGGCCTCGAACATCGTGGGCCCTACCTGGCGATGGTGGTCCCCGGGCACAGCGGCTTCGGTGTCAGCATCGGCACGCGGGTGAGTGCGTTCGACGAGAACGGCTCACGTCGAGTCTCGCTGTGCATGGTCGTGCAATCGATCGCGACGGAACTGGAAGGTGATGAGGCGTGCAAGCTCATCGCTCACTTGCTGGACTGCTCAGACCTCGGGGCACAAAGTATCCATATGGATACTTTGTGAATGTTGCGTGGTCATCGGCACCGAAGGCGACCTGCGTGCCGCGATTGCCGACGGTCTGTTGGAAGTTGGGGGTGTCTCGCGGGCATCGTCTCGGGATCACCAGGCGGATGTAGAGCGCGGCGATGCCGATCAGCGGATGGACCTGGACCCGTTGTCGGCAACGAGACCACTGTTGTTGTGTGATAACGCAATTCACATTTCATTTGCTGCACGGTCAGAGCTTCGGCCGTAGTGTCGGGTCATGACGGAAGCGAGACCGGAGCTGCCCATCTCCTCACCGCAGCAGCAGCGTGAGAATGCGCGCGAGGATCTGACCGGAGAGATCAAGGATTTTCTCCAAGCCGACTACCGCCTCATGAGCGGCGTGCATTTTGCGATCGAGAGAGGGGTGACACCCGAGGAGATCCGCGCAGAGTTGGCGGACTTCGGCCTGGCCGAGGAGGCCGACCGGGCGTTGGCCGCGCCGTCGTTGCTGGCGAGGATCGACCGGGTGTTGACCGAGGCTGGTATCGCTATGCGCGCTCCCGCCGATGGCGAGGAGCTGTGGCTGGATGTGAGCAGCCCGCGACGGCGCGGGGTGATGGTGCAACACGGCGATGGCGGCGCCGGTCCTTCCCAGCCGCCGGACCTCGAGTTCATGCGCCAGGTCGCCGAGGTGGCCGTCCCCGCGCTCTACGATGCCGGATACCAGTTGGCCTCACTCGATGCTCGCCGGATCATCCCGCTCGACCGGGACCAGGCATTGGCCAAGTTCTCTTGCTCAACTGACGATTTCGCCGTCCTCGTCGGCGATCATTCAGACCAGAGTGTGCCCAGCCCTGCAATACCCGACAGCTCCAGGCCATCGACCGCCACGCGGCGACCCCGATTGCGACATCGCTGAATCACCCGCCCGTGACAAACAACTGCGGCGGCCCTTTCGGTTCGGCAACGTCGCTGGTTTCGCCGCAGGCTCCTGCCCGCGATTCGGCACATATGGTCAGCGGGATGGCACGCAATGTCAGCGCCCCGGTGACGTTCTGTGCAGAACGCAGCCGCGCGGGCGGGGACGTCCTGGTCAACAGCGCGGGCATGGCCATCATGAAAGGCGTCGACATCATGGCGCCCGCGGCATTCGACACTCTCTTCGCCACCAATGTCGGCGCCCTGTTTTCTGGTGCAAGGCGACCGGCTCCGTGACGGCGGCCCGCGTCGTGAATTTGTCCTCCGCCGTCACCCGGTTGGCGATCCCCGACACCATGACCAAAGGCGCCGTCGACAGCTTCACCCGCGTCCTCGCCCGGGCCCTCGGCCCGCGCGGCATCACCGTCGCCCCGGTTAGGTACTCACGGATATGAACGCCTGGCTCATCGGCAACCCCGACGGTCAGCGCGAAGCCTCGTCCAACGGCGCCCTCGGCCGCGTAGGTCGCCCCGCTGACATCGCCGACATCGTCTTCTACCTCGTCAGCGACGACGCCCGGTGGAGCACAGGCCAAACCCTCTAAGCCAGAAGTGGTTCCGCCCGTGAGCGGATGAGACCTGCTGTGCCGCAGTCGATTACGTTCACAATAACGCGTCGAAATCAGGGTCGGCTTGAGCTCGCTGATCTGGAGGCCAGGCAGTGTGAGACTGCCCCTGTTCGGTGCAGCGCCCGGGCGGCTCAGGCTGGAGCATTCAGTGGTCACCAAGAGTTCGTGCGAGCGCATGCAGAGGTGTGGGTTTGTGTGTCATCGATTCTGGCGGGGAATCGGCCGGCGGTGTCGGGTGCGTCGGGCTGGCCGCGTTGAGGTTGGTCGGATCTGATTGGCTGACTGAGGCTTTCGACGGCCGGGCGATGGTCGGCGAGTTTCCTCGATGGCGGCGGTGATGTCGGCGGCGGTGAGGTACCAGCTACGGCCTGCCTTGTGGCCGGGAAAGCGACCAGCACGCAACTGTTGGAGATACCAGCGCTCAGACTTGCGCACGGCCAGCGCCCCGACGGAGACAGGATAAGTCTGCTCGTATGTCTCGGGCGCGCGAGGTTCGAACTCGGGCACAGTGCCGCTGGCGTCGTTCATAGTCAGCTCCAGTTGGTAGACCGATTATCGAAGAATTTCGTTCCCTACTAATAGCGCGGCTGCGGTTGCATTTTGCCATTACATGTATTGCTGCACCAGCAAACTCTTCGGAGGAATGGCCTACGCGGGTCGCGGGATTCGCCGAGTTTCCGCTGCGGCAAGGTACTCCGCCTGGTAGCCGACCGGGGTAGTCGGCTGATCGATGGCGAGGCTGTGCCGTCAGGTCGAGGTGGCGAACAAGATCAATAAGACCGCGGGGTCTGGTGGGTTGAGTGACTCTACTTTGGCGTGTCGGGCGGCGTGTCGGGAATTATTTGTTCTCAGTCGGATCCGGATTTCTCCTGGGGTGCTCGGACAGAATGAGGAGGATGACGTTCTCGCTCTGGGCTGTGAGGGTGAGGCTGTAGGACGCGGTCCGTCCGGTGTCTAGGTGATGGACTTCCGTGAGATCGCTGGGGTCGCGGCCGTAGGCGGTGTGCACGCCATCGTTCCAGCGGTTCTGGAACTCGGTGACGGGACGAAGGTGGTGGAAGAGGGTTTGGACTTGTTCGGATTCACGGTAACGACCGGCGATGCCGCGGACGATCGCGGCGGTGCGGTCGGCTTCGTGGGGCCAATCGGGGAAGATCTTCTTGGCGTTTTCGGAGAAGACCCACACGGGGATCGACCTTCCGGGCCAAAGGCCGACTGCGGCGGCCTGGAACGCGTCATTGCAGGCCAAGAGGGTCCAAGCGGAGTCGATGTAGGCGGCGAGGTCGCTGCGCTGCTGCAGGTGAGCCATTAGAGCTGCATTAGCGGTCACGGACTTACGCAGGACTGCGGTGGGTTCGAGATCGACTGCTGCTGCACGTAATTCGCGCAGGTGACGTGCCGTTATGGGGTCGAGCTCATAGCCGATGATGATGTGGTCGAGGAAAGCTTCGGTAGGTGTGCGGCGGTTTCGTTCGATGTCGGCGAGATAGCTGCGGCTGACACTGAGGTGTGCGGCGGCGGTGTCGCGGGTGAAACCGCGCTCCTCACGGATCAATCGGCAGGTCTGTCCCAGGGTCGGGACAGTCAGCGGTAGTGAGTGTTGAGAATCGGATTGTGCGCCAGACGTGGGATCGCGACTCAACGGAGCCCCCTCCTTCAAGGTCTTCCATGACAGAACGAAAAAAGTTATGTTGAACGGTTAGCCCCCAGGTGATGGTTCGTTCTTACCAGAATGGGTAGACACCGGCAACCGCTTGGGCGGCGTTGTCATCGAATCCGGTTGCCGGGGAGGCAGCCCCAAGGCGCACGCCCGACGTAGTGAACACACTTGTCCCCCAAGCATTTTGGCAGGTTGGCCGCTGCGGCATCCTTCGGCACATTGTCAGCAAATCCGCTGATGCGGCGGTAGATCGCAAATACCGCAGTTGTCGGTACCGCAGACTGCATACCCGAAAAGGCTGGATTTGCAGGGTGTTACAGCGTTTGGATGGAGTTGCGAGTTCGCCTTGAACTTGCAAATCCGAAGCTGGTGAAAGGAACTGGACCGTGGATCCCTTCGTATTCCTGGGCTATATCAACGCAGGTCTGTCGGTGCTGTCGAACGGCCTGTTCGTCGCGTCGCAGGTGCTGAGTCTGATCGTGCCCTTCATCTGACCGAGACGGTCTGAAAAGCGCTCTCCCGCAGCGTGATCCGCTGTGGGAGTAGGGCAGTCCGACTCGCGCCTCTCGCGCAAGAATCCCCTCTCAAACCCTGATCCCCCCGTGGGAAGGCTTATTTCGTCATGCCCAAATCCTTTTCCTCATCGTCGGTAGACCATGCAACGACGGCATTCTGCGACGACAGCGCACGATTTCGGACTCCCTCGGCCACCAGTCGCGCGGGTCGTATTGCGGTGGCCGCGTTGGTTCCGGTCGCAGTGATGGTCGCAGCGGCGGGCGGTGCCCATGCCGCCGACTCCTTGGCTGGGATCGCCGATCAGCCCGGCGTGACGGCCCCGGCGCAGCCGGGCACCACAGCGCCCCCGCCGCCCGCACCGGATCCCACCCCCGAACCTGAACCGGAACAACCGGAGCCTGCCCCGGCACCACCGGTGTATTACACGCAGCCTCCTGAGGTGCGTAATGCCCCTTCGCGTCCGGCTCCCGCGCCGGAGGCACCGGTCGAACCGATCCGGATCGAGGAGCTGCATCTACCGGAGCCGGTCGAGCCTGTCGCGCCGATCGAGCCGCCGGAGAACACAATTCGAGTCGGGCAGTGGCAGACTCCACGCCCGGATTGGGTACCGCCGGAATACGCCGACGCGATCAACGACACCGCGGCCGGAGCGGAGGCGCAGGTCGCGACCGCGCTGGACTCGATCGGTATCCCCGCCGGACGCTCGGACCGAGTCTCCGGTGCGACGCTGGCCGGTGCCGGGATCGGCGGCGCCGTCGGCGCGGTTGCCCTCGGAGCCCCCGCGGCTGTCGCCGGAGCCGTGGTCGGCGGTCTGGTGGGCGGCACCGTCGGCGGAATCGCCGGAGCTGCCCTGGGCACCCTTGTACCGGTTCCGGTGGTCGGGACGGTGACCTCCGGTGTCGCCGGGACAGCTCTGGGTGCCGCCGCTGGTGCTGCCGCTGGTGCGGCGGTGGCCGGTGTCCCGGTCGGGGTTGTCGGTGCCGTGGCGGCGGGGACTGTCGGTGCCGGCTTCGGTGCCGGTGTCGGGGTGGGGCAACCATGATGGCCCTCACCCGGTCCACCCGTAGCGTGGCACGGACGGTGGCGGCACTCGCGGTCGCGGGAACCGTCGGGTCCGGCGTCGCGACCTTCACCGATTCTCCCGCCGCGGCAGTGCCGATCGGCCCAGGGTGTCCTGCCCTGTACGTGCTGGGGGTGCAGGGCACCGGCCAGTCCTCGCCGACCGCGGACCCGCTCGCCGACACCGGAGTGGTCGGGGCACTCATCGCCCCGGTCCTGCGCGCAGCTCCCGGGCTCGTGCAACGGTCCTACATTGCCTACGGCGCGGGTTTCGGCGGTGCTGTCCCCGGTGGTGGCCCCGACCCCTACGCGGTGTCGGTTACCGACGCCCGCAATCAGCTCGACGCCGCCGCTGCCGAGATCGCCGACGCCTGCCCGGAGACGATGATCGCCGGTGTCGGGTATTCGCAAGGGGCGCAAGCGATGGCGAACTTCGCCGCCGACATCGGGGCGGGGTCGGGGCCGATCGGCGCGGACCGAATCGCCGGGATCGCGCTGTACGCCAACCCCGACCGCGCTCCCGGCTCGCCGGTGATCGCGGGGCGGCCCGGCCAGATCGTGCCGGATCCCGCCCCCGGTACCAGTGGAGCGGCGGTATCGCAGGTAGCGATCAGCAACCCGCCTGCCGGGGGAGCAGGTATTGCCGGGTCGAGCAGCTTCGGCGCCCTCGCGGGCCGTGTCGCCGACATTTGCACCGACGGGGATCTGGCCTGTTCTGCCCCCGACCGTGCCGCGTTCCTGCGAGTCGGGGCCGAGATCGCAGCACAGACCGATTTACGTAACCCGATCGCGGCGCTGGGAACCGTCAACGAGCTGTTGCACTCTGCACTCGGAGACGCCTGGTCGACGGCGATCCTCGAGGACTTCCTCGTCGGCGCCGACACGGTCGACTACCGCCCGCAGCAGGGCCTCGCGGCCCGCTTGGTCCAGGCGGCTGACCCGCGCACCACCGCCCCCGACAGCGCAGCCGCCGCGGCCAGGTGGGCAGAGATCGTTGCCACCGCCACCGCGAACCCGGTCGCGGTACTGCCCCAGCTCGCCGGTCAACTCGCGGCGGCCGGGGGCCAGGTGCTGGCCGACAACGCCGATCTGATCAACCCGGTGGTGCTGGCGCGCTACGGCGACACCGTCGGCCGCCACAACAACTACGCGACCACCGGCCAACTCGCCACCGGCGTGGCGTGGATGGTCGCTCTCGCCCACGACATCGCAGGACGGTAGCCCATGAGCACCCAGGCGAACGCCGAATCCACTGGCGATGACCTGTTCTATCGGCCTGTGGCCGAGGACTTCACCCAGCGCGCGGGAGAGCTGCTGCGCGCTCGCGAGGTTCAGGTCAAGGCGCTGGCGGGCGCTGCCAAGGCGTGGCAGGTGGTGTATTCCACCCGCACCAGCGCCCACGCCCCCATACCGGCCTCGGCGCTCGTGCTCACCCCGAAGGGCTCGACAGCCACCTCTACTCTGCTGTACTGCCCGAGTTTTCGTGGCCTGGGCGGAGCCGTCGCGCCGTCGCAGGTCTTGCCAGAGGCTGTCGCCGACCCCGTGCTGGCCGACGTCGCCGCGGCGTTGGAACGCGGGTGGGCCGTGGCGATCCCGGACGGACAGTGCCTGGGTATGACCGGACTGGGCACGTACCCGTTCCTGGCCGGGGTCGCGGGGGCGCACACGGTGCTCGATCTGGCCCGCGCCCTGCCCGCCATCGGTGACCTCGACGTCTCCGGCGGGTTCGTGATCTGGGGCTACGCGGATGGCGGTCGTACGGCGATCTTCGCCGCCGAGCACCACCCGATCTATGCCCCGGAGGTGGATCTGCGCGGGGTCGCCGCCGGTGCTGTGCCGGCCAACCCGCGTGCTCTGGTCGCCGAGCTCAATGGCGGCCCCTGGTCCGGGCTGGTCATGGCGGCCATGGTCGGACTGAGCGGCGCCTTTGCCCGCCTGCCCGTCACCCATGTATTGACCGAGGACGGACGCCGCAGCTTGGCCCACGCGCAGACCTTGACCGCCGAGCAACTGCTCGACTCCTACCGCCACATCCCGATCGGGACATGGTGTGAGCGCCGCGAACCGTGGAACGACCCGCTGTGGCGCTACGTCTTGGCCGCAGAAGCCGCGGCCCACCATGCCCCGCAGGTGCCGGTCCACCTCTATCACGGCACCGAGGACGCTCTCATCCCGATCGCCATGAGCCGGGGATTGTTCGCCGAATACCGCGTCCTCAACGTCGATCTGAGTTGGCGCGAATACGCCACCGATCATGCCCGCGCGGCTGTCGAAGGCGCCCCGGAGGCCCTGACTCGATTGGGCGCCGCACTGCTGCGACGGCCCACCAGACCCAGCCGATCGGCTGAGTCCCAGACCACCTGAATGCCGTGTCTGCCCGCCTCGCGCACCCCTCGCCACGCGAGGCGGGCAGGCACAACCGATCGAGGTGATACCCATGCATTTTCCTCACATCCGCACTCGACTCCGCAGCGCCGCGATCCTGCTCATGCTGGTCGGCACCGTTACCGGAACAACTACGGCGACAGCTGAACCCGACGTCACCGACACCTGCCCTGCCCTGTATGCGCTGGGCGTGCAGGGCAGCGAAGAAGGCTCGGTCGACACCGGCAGCGACACCGGCGCGCTCGGACAACTCTTCGGCCCGGTCACGGCCTCGGCGGGCGAGCTCGTCCAGCGCGCCTACGTGCCTTACGGGCATAGCGACGACGGCACCACCTTGACCTATGACAACGCCGTCGATGACGCCGCGCGACGCCTGGAAGACATGGCCGGTGAAATCCTCACCCGTTGCCCCAGCACGCGGTTGGCCGTGGCCGGATACGCCCATGGAGCAGCCTCGGCCGCCCAGTTTGCCGAAAAGGTCGGGGCGGGGAACACCCGCATTAATCCCGACCAGGTCGCCGCAGTCGCGCTCCTAGCCAATCCCTCGCGAACCGCCGCCACCGCGGTCCTGCCCGGCCTGCCGCAGTCGACGACACCGTCAGCGGCACCAGGAACCGCCGGAACGCAGGTGTCGAAGATCACCCTGCTCAATCCGACGCTGACCGGAGCGGGGATCGCCGCGGCCGGTGACGGTGTCGTCGACTTCGGGAAGCTGATCGGTAGGGTCGCGGACCTGTGTGTGGCCGGTGACGCCACCTGCGACACCCCGTCGGGAAGTCCTTTGGCCACCGCGGCGGCCAATATCGCTGCCCGCACCGAGACCGGTGATCCGATCGCGGCGATCTCCACCATCGCCACCGCGCTGGCGGCAACGGTGTTCACCACCGCGGTCGGCGTGGTGAACGAGGACCTGTCCGGTACCAGCCTGGACCAACTGTCCTACCAGCCGAGCAAAACCCTCGGCCAACGCGTGGCCGAAGCCTCCGACCCCGCGACGACACCACCGAGCCAGACCGACGCGTTGGGGGCGCTGTTCAAACTCGGCACGATCGGGCTCAACGCCGCGATCACAGTGGCGCGCACGGTGATCACCCCGGCCACCGTGGCCGAGCTGGCCACCGTCGGCATGGCCGATCCACTCGCCGCGGTCGCGGTCCTCGGCGCGAAACTCGCCGGCGCGGTCGTCGAACTCATCCCACCGCAGACCGCCAGTCGGTGGATCGAGGACGCATACACCGCGATCACCAGCACCGTCACCGAACCCGATCAGCTCTACACCCTGGCAGGGACCGCCCAATACAGCGCCACCACCGGGCGCCACGGCTCCTACGACACGGTCTCCGCCGCTGCCAGCGGCAGTTCGACGCTGCGCACGGTAGCGAACTGGTTCATCGCCGTCGCCCGTGACGTACCCACGGCAACGACCTCACAGTCTGGCGGGCCGACGACCTCGCCTCCACGATCGAGCACCTCTACCGCTCCGCCGACGCCGCGCTCCTCACCCACGACACCGGCGGCACCCTCGACCGGTCAGTCCCCGGCCACCACCGGACGCTGACCCCCAGGCCCCTTCGGGCGGGCAGGACCAGCCGACGTACCCGAAACACAGTCCGCTGCTCCTGATCCTTGGAGACCCGCCCGGAGGGGCCACCCAACAACCGAGTCCACATCCACGAGGAGGTGACGACCAGCCATGCGAGACAACACCCCCATCGACCACGACCACGGCGCGAACTGGTTGGACGCCGAACCTACGGTCCTGCAATCGATTCCAGGCATCGATGCTCAGCGGAGACCTGAGGGCGGCGACAAGTGGGAGTGGATCGACGACCACAGCGAGAAGTCCGACGTTCCCGTCCCGGACAGGCGAACGCATCGTCCACGTCGTCGGCCGGTGTGGCTCGCACTCGCGTTCGCGGTGACTGTGGCCGTCGCCTGCGTGCTGATCGGCGCGGGGATCGCCACGGTGAGCGACCGATCCGACACCGCCATTCCCACGCTGACCGCCGCGCCACCCACGACGACGACGAGAGCCGTGATCGCGGACGCGTGCGTGGGACTGTCCGGTCCCACGGTGACCGACGGTGTCGGCGACATCCGATCGGTGCCCGGCGTGATCGCGGCGTTCGAACACGCCTACTACCAGCGCCGCGACGCCGAGGCCGCGCTACGCCTGGTTGCCCCAGAGGCAGGACTCAGCGCGGCTGCCCTGACCGACGGGATCGCCTCGATCCCCCCGGGGACGACGCACTGCGTCGCGATCACCCCGATCGCCGACACCGCCGCCGAGGTGCACCTTGTTGAACGCCATCCCGATGGTCGACGCATCGACTACCTACAACTGATTAACACCCAGACCACTCCCCACGGGGATGTGTTGATCATCAACATCCAGAAGCGAGCCTGAGATGACCTCAGCCGCTGAGCATCTGGACAACACAACACCGTCCACGACGGGCGCCCGACTGGATCCCCACACACTGTCAGCGCCGGAATTCTCAGCACCGATCCGAACCGATCCGCTGCCGATTACCGCCGCTCATCCACCGCTGTGGACAGTCCTGGGCGCACACGGAGGGGCCGCCACGTCCACCTTGGCCCGCTGGTGGGCACCTGCGGCCGATACCGGACTGGCTTGGCCTGCCTCACCGGCTACCACCCAGTTGGTACTCATCGCCGCGCGGCTGTGCATGCCCGGCCTCACCGCCGCCGCGGATCGGCTCCGGCAATGGCACGCCGGACTCGCCCCCGCCGGTGTGGAAGTCATCGGCCTTGTCCTGACCGCCCCACGCCCCGGCGCGGTCCCCGCAGTGGTGCGCCGCTACCGATCGGTGGTCACCGATTTGGTCGAGTCGGTCTACGACATCGGCTGGCACGACGAGCTCGTCACCACCGAACTGACCGAACTGGCCGAGTTTCACCCGTTCGACCCGCCACCGCCGCGCCGCACCCGACTGCGTACCGCGGTACCCGCCGACGTCCACCGCGCCGGATCGCAGATCCTCACCCGCCTAGCCGCCACCCATTCCCCAACGGCAACAACAGATCCGGAGAGGACATGATGAGTTTCGCCGCAGCCATCGGTGACGTCGTCACCGTGCTGGCACAAGAAATCAAGATCACCCCCACAGCCCCTCCCGGGGCGAGCCAGGTGATCAACCTGGTCAACTACCTAGCCTGGTTCGTCACGCTCGCCGGGATCACCGCGATCATCTACGCGGGCGGGAAATTCGGGTGGGAGCGCTGGCACGGCGGCGCGGTCGAATCCCCGAAGATCCTGCTTGGCGCGCTCTTCGGCGGAATTCTGGCCACCACCGCCGGGCAGCTCATGAACGCAGTCGTCAGCGGAGGCTCCTGAGATGAGCCGCGCCGCTACGGGTCTGGCGTCGATGCCGCCCACCCCGACACTCACCACGACGGTCCACGCCGAACCGCTGCCCGCGAACGTGTTGTCGCCTTTGACCCAACTGCTGGGATATCTGGCCTGGTGCGTGCTGGTGCTGTGCATCGCCCGCACGATCTGGGTCGGCGGGCTGTTGGGGATCCGCCTCTACCGCGAGGAAAGCCTCGAAGGACTCGCCGGCGCGTTACTCGGCGCGGCACTGCTCGGTATGGCCAGCTCCCTGGCACTGGCCGTCCTCCCACCCACCTGAGCGCCCCAAAACGAGGAGACCGATCTTCATGCTTACCAACCGAATTCACCTTCACCGCCTGCTGGTGGTCGCTGTCGTGGGGGTAACCGCCGCACTCGGGGCATGCAGCGCCGACAACCCCGACGACACCGATCCCACCGCCACGGCCTCCGAGACCCAGACCACCCCGACCGGACTGCGGTGGCAACCCTTCCAAGGCATCGCGCTACCGGTCACCGATCAAGGCCCACACCGCATCGACGCGGCCGTGGCCAGCGGGTTCGACAGATCGCCGGTGGGAGCTGCCCTGGCGGCGACGCAGGCCAGCGTGCGGATTTCGGTCGCTAACGACGGCCAATGGCCGCGGATCGGTGCGGCCATGCTCGCCGCCGGTCCCAGGCGCGACGCCTGGGCGGTCGCCCGCGCCCGGATCTCGATCACCGCACCGATCACCGACGGTGGACCGAAACTACTCGGCTACCACATCACCCGCTACAACCCCGATGCCACCGACGTCGACCTGTACGCCCTACATCCGGACAACTCGGTTACTCGCCACCACACCGCCGTGCTGTGGCAGCACGAGGACTGGCGTTTGGTGCTACCTGACACGAACCCCGCCGCCGTGCCCGCTGTGGCAGCCGTCGCCCTCACCCCACCCGAGCTCGTCGCGTTCGAACCACGCTGAAAGCGATTCCACCCCATGCGATCTCACCGACTACTGCTGATCCTGCTCGCGGCCATCACCACCGTCGTCATTGCGGTGTTCGTCGTCACGATCACCCGCGACCCCCAGCAATCCGGGCCCTCCGTGCCGTCGAGCACGTCTACCGAGACGACCAGCCCGCCGTCTTCGACCGCGAGGCGGGAATCGGCCTCGGACCTGTTCGGCAATCGCCTCGACATCCCCGACAGTGACGCTGGGACCATCGTGGTGCCCGATCCCGGCGCGCGGCCGGATCCGACCCGGCCGGACTACCTGTCCACCGCACCCGCGCAGCTGCGCTGGCAGCGCGGATGGGGCGGCGCGGCGCTGCCGGTCTCGGCCAGCGACGGCCCGTCCGCGATCGCAGACGGCATCGCCTCGGGCTTCGCCCGCACGCCGCAAGGTGCCGCGCTGGCCGCGGCCGACGCGTTGGGTCGCGCGCTCGCCGCCCCGGATCGCACCTGGCAACGCGTCGTTTCCGAGCGCTACTACGGCGGCGGACAGGGTTTGGCGGACCGTTTCGCGCGCTCGCGTGCTCGGACCCCCGATGCCGCACGTTATGTCACCGTCCCCGATGGAGTGCGCATCGCGTCGGGCTACAGCAGCGACTACGCGGTCATCGAATTCGCCATCCGTGATGGCCTGGGTTACCGCATCGCGCGGTGGCCGATGATCTGGATCGACGGTGACTGGCGTGTGTCGGTGCCCTCCGACATCGAAACACTTTGGGGTCCAGGAACATACGCCGCCTCGCTTACCGGATTCGGCACGTGGAGGACCGCCTCGTGAGCCCGACCGTGCACTCGGCCAGGGCATTCGGGGGTGTCCGCGAGCAAGTACCTGATCTGTGTGACATCCCGTTGGGTCCGCAGCAGGCATGCGAGCAGGTCGCCCAGGTCGCCGAGGACGCTGCGACATCGGTCCTCGACGACCTCGTCGAGGTCCTGATCGACGGCTACGCGCGCATGATCCGGATCGCGATGGCGTGGTGGACGAACTTCCCCTCACCACAGCTGACCGGTGCCTCCGGCGAGCCCGGTTCGGCATTGAGCGCGGTGCGCGACTACAGCAGCGGATTGCAAGTGCTGTTCCTGATCGCCGGGATCATGTTCGCCGCAGCGCGACTGGCACTGGCCAAACGCGGCGGTGTCGCAGGCGAAGCGCAGGAGAGCTTCATGATGCTCGCACGGGCGAGCTTCATGTCGATGGCTTTCGCGGTGCTGGTCACTACCGGAACACGGGCCGGAGACAACTTTTCCAACTGGGTGATCTTCACCGTCACCGACGGCGACTTGATCACAGCGGTCGACCGACTGACCGCAATCGACCAGAAGAGCGGCCAAGCCAGTCTCGGCGCCGGTGTCCTGCTGATCATCGGCCTACTCGGCTTGATCGGCACGCTGATCCAACTGGTAATGCTGGTCATGCGGCAAGCGCTGCTGATCCTGGCGGTCGCGGTGATTCCGCTCGCCGCCGCGGCATCGGGAACCGGACCGGGCTCGCAGTCCTACAAGAAATTGCTCTCGTGGTCGTTGGCGTTCGTGCTGTTCAAACCGGCCGGTGCGCTGGTCTATGCGATCGCGTTCACGGTTATCGGCGACGAAGAACAGACCGACCCGCAGCAAATCATGCTGGGCTTGATCCTGCTGATGATGAGCGTGGTCGTGTTGCCCGCGCTGGTACGCATGATCGCACCCGCGGTCTCCACGCTCGGCGGTGGCGGTGGGGCAAGCGCAGTGCTGGCCGGCGGCGCGGCAGGCGTGGCTATGGGAGCGGCGGGGGATCGAGGCAGCGCCCGCACAGTCAGCGAAGGGGAAGACGCTGCCGATGGATCGGGACCCCCTGGGGGACCGAGCCAGGGCGGCGGTGGCGGTGGCGGCGGACCCAGCGAGGGTGGCGGCGGTGGCGGGGGCCGTCCGCTCGGCGGCGGTGATGACGGTTCCGCACCTGCACCTGCACCTGCACCTGCGTCGAGCACCGGCGGCGTCGCAACCGGCAGTTCCACCAGCTCCGGCGGCAGCGGCGGAGCTCGTCCGGCAGCGCCTGCGGGCAGGTCATCGGTGTCGAGTTCGCAAGGGTCGGGCGCGGAGGCGGGTGGTGCTCCGGCGGCCGGGGGCGCGGCCGGTGGCATCGTGATGGCCGCTCAGGCAATCAAAAGCGTTGGTGACCAAGCAGTTTCGGCGATCGAGTCGCAGACCCGTGACGCCGCTGATGGGGGATGGAACCCCGATTCGCTGAGTCCGGGGGAGGTGCGGCGATGAGCACACGCATGTACGGAAGGTGGGAACGTCCCCGCAGCGCCGGATTCTTCGGGTTGACCTGGGGTGTGTCGATGGTCGGACTCGGCCTGGTCGTCATGATCATGGCCGCGTTCCTGATCACCCGATCGGTGAGCATCTCGGCTGGACTCGTGGTCGGGGCGCTCGCGGTGTTCGCGCCGCTGGCACTCACCATCGACGGTCGCACCGGGTGGGAATGGGCGCTACTGCGTGTCCAGTTCGCCGCCGCTCGCAACAGAGGCGAATTGCTGTACCGGTCGGGGCGGTTCGCCCGGATCCCCGGTATCGCGAAACTTCCAGGGCTGCTGGCTGATTCGCGGCTGTCGGAGTACGAGACCGCCGGTGGCAGGCGTTTCGGGATGCTGCACATTCGTCGCTCCGATCACTACACGGTCGTGTTGCGGGTGATCCCGCGCGGCAAGGAGTTGGTGGATCAGCCACAGATCGACGCGTGGGTCGAAGGCTATGGGCAATTCCTGGCGGCACAGAGCCGAGGCGGGGAAGTGGTCGCGGTGACCGCGGTGCTGGACAACGTCGTCGAAACCCGCCTCAAACAGGGCAGGGAAGTCACCCGCCTGGTCCGCCCGCAGGCACCGGAGTTCGCGCGCGCGGTGATGGCGGAGGCCGCCGCCGACACCGGCGGGGTCGGGGTGCGGATCGAGGCCCGGATCGCGTTGACCTACCGCGCGATCGGCAAAGGCAGGGTGCGTCGCAACGAAGCCGAACAGGCCCGCGAGATCGGGCAACGTCTGCAAGGCGCGTTGTCCCAGCTCGCGCGTGCCGGGCTGCCCGCGACACCTCTTCAGGCATGGGAAGTCCTGGCCCTGGTACGTACCCGCTACGACCTCGCCTCTCAGCGTGACGTCGAGGCCGCGGGCGCGCAGCTGGTCGAGACCCAGTCCTGGGATTCGGTCGGGCCGATCTCGCATGTGGATCGGTGGGACCAGTACATGCACGACGGGGCGCGCTCGGTCACCTGGGAGATGGACGCGGCTCCACGCGGTGCGGTGATGGAAACCGTCCTCGAGGAATTGCTGCGCCCGCGCGCGGATGTGCCGCGCAAGCGAGTGGCGATCGTGTACCGGCTGCATTCGGCGGCCGAAGCGACCAACCTGGTGGATTCGGACTTCCGTGATGCGGTCGCGGCCGAGCAAACCGAACGCGGCATCGCCAGCGCCTCGGCCCGCATCCGGGTCGGCAACACCCAGGCATCGCGCGAGGAGCAGGCACGCGGGGCCGGATTGACCCGTTTCGGGGTCTTGGTCACCGTCACCGACCACCTCGACGGGGACCTGCCCGGTATCGAGGCATCGGTCAAGGCGATGAGCGCGGCGTCGCGGCTTTCGGTGCGGCGTTGCTACGGATTCCAAGCGTCGGCGTTCGCCGCCTCGCTGGGGATCGGGCTTGTGCTGCCGGAGCATTCTTCGATTCCCAAAAAGGTGAGCGGATGAGCGATACCGACACCACAGACCGTCGGCGTACGGAATCCGTCGCGGGCATCCGCGTTCTGACACCGTCCGTGCGCGCGGCGACCGAAGCCGCTGCCGCCCGGCCCGGGATCCGTGGCTGGTGGGCGCGACTGGCGATATCGAGCGATGATCATCGCCGGGACTCTGCCGCCCGACGCACCGAAACACACGGCGCCGGCGATGGCTTCGACCGATCGCTGGAATCGCTCACCGACCGCGGCTACCGCGGGCCGGGCGGCGGCCGAGCTGCTGTCGTACCCGCCACCCCGGAGTGGCGTGCCACCACCGTCCAAGTCTCGGGACTGTGGCCGTTCTCGGTCGGTGCGAGCGCCCCCACCGTCGGCACCCCGGTGGGCGCGCACTACATCACCGGTGCCCCTGTGCATTTCGACCCGATGTCGTGGTTCCTGCGCGGATTCATCAGTGCGCCCATCGCGTTCGTGTTGGCGCTCAACGGTTTCGGCAAGTCGTCGCTGATCCGGCGCATGGTCACCGGGGCGGTCGCGGCGGGCGAGACCGTGCTGTGCATGGGCGACACCAAACCCGACTACCGCGACCTCGTCTTACGCCTGGGCGGACAGGTCGTCGATGTCGGCTACGGGCACGGCACCCTCAACCCCCTCGATGTCGGCGCTCTCGGATCGATCGTCGATCGCCTGCCCGATCCCGATCAGCGCCGCCAAGTCACCGCCCGCGTCGAAGCCGGCCAAGTCAACATCGTGGCCGGACTGATCGAACTCGTGCGCGGCTCCCGGGTCGCCGACTACGAGGAAACCCTCATCGCCGCCGGGCTACGCGAGCTCTACAGCCCCTCGGGCGGATTCAGCTACGAGAACGCACCGCTACTGGAAGACCTGCTTGAGGTCATCTCCACCGGCGGTGACCGACTGCGCCGCTTCGCCGAAGACGACGACGAGCCCACCTACCGAGCCAGCACCAAAACACTGCGCCGATCGCTGCGGGCACTGGTGGAAGGCCCATTCGGGGCCATCTTCAACGGACCCACCACCACCCGCCTGGACCTGGACAGCCCCGCGGTCTGTGTCGACGTCTCCCGTATCCCCGAAGGCGACACCAAACTCCTTGCCGCAGTGCTGATGGTCTGCTGGAGCGAAGGATTCGGTGCAGTCGCCGCCGCACACGCCCTCGCCGACGCAGGACTACAACCTCCTCGGACCTTCGAGGTCGTCATGGACGAGATCTGGAGAGTCCTGGGCGTCGGTGAATTCATGGTCGACCGGGTCGACGCGCTCACCCGACTGAACCGCAAATTCGGCACCGGGCTGATTATGTGCAGCCACACCATCAAAGACCTCGCGGCCTTCGATTCCGCTGCGGCACAAGCCAAAGCGCTCGGCTTCTTCGAACGCGCCCGCGCCAAGATCATCGGCCCGGTCGGCCCGGAGGAAGTCGATCGCATCCGGGCCGTGGTCGGGATCACCGACACCGAGAAACTGTTGATCACCTCCTGGGCCGCGCCACGCCCACCGACCGACGACGACCTCGACCCCAACCGGCGCGAAACACCGCCCGGCACAGGCTGCTTCCTGCTGAAAACCGGCGAAGCCGCCGAACCCGGCGTGGCCTTCCGGATGAACTTCACACCTACTGAGCGGACTACACAGGTCCACAACACCAATCGACGATTCGACAACCTCCCCCAAAACCCCACCACACGGGTTGGTGGCCGATGATGACCGCCCTTCGGCCTTGTTCACGGCGCATCCGAGAGCTGTGTTCGCGTGGCCGCGCGATCCCCAGATGGCAGGTGGCGCGATGAACGGCGTCGCTCGCGGGAGCGTCGCGATTGTGGGCGTGGTCCTGCTCTTACTGCTGGTCCTGCTGCTCGCCGTCGGCACCGAGGAACGCGGATGTGCACCGACGGCCGGGCCGGTTGGCACGAGTCCGGAGACCAACGGCGCGAGAGCGATGCCGATGACGCACGGCACCTACACCCTGACCTCAGGGTTCGGAATGCGCTGGGGCACCCAACATCAAGGCCAAGACTTCGCCGCAGCGTCCAAGACGCCCATCTACGCTGTCGCCGACGGCGTCGTAAGCCGGGCCGGGGCGGCGAGTGGGTTCGGGATCTGGGTGGTTATCGACCACAACATCGACGGGGCGACCGTGTCCTCGGTCTACGGCCACATGTTCGCCGACGACGTCCGCGTCGAACAAGGCCAAAGCGTGCACATCGGGCAGCTGATCGCGGCCGTCGGCTACAACGGCGAAACCGTCCCCGCGGGCCCCGACGGAGCGCACCTGCATCTCGAAATCTGGACCGGCGGAGGCCGATTCGGCGGTGGCATCGCCATCGATCCCATGCCGTGGCTGCAGAGTGGCCCGGACTCGACCGACACGGTCGGCTCGACGGGTGCCGCGCCGTCGACGCAGCAGTCGCGTCGCGAGAGTGCCGTGGTCGACGCTGGCACGGCGGCAAGCGTGGAGCTTGCCCCGATGCCGACCTCTGTAGGCACCGAGAGCGGGTTGCAGGTCGACGCGATCCGGCTGGCGCGCACCATCGTTCAACAGTTTCCACAGGTGCGTGACATCGACGGGTGGCGTGCCGATGATCTACCCGACCACCCCAGCGGTCGCGCGATCGACATCATGATTCCCGATCCGACCTCTGGTAACGGCAAAGCCCTCGGTGATCAGATCGTCGAGTTCGTGCTGACCAACGCGGTCGCGCTGCGGATCGACTACCTGATCTGGCGTCAGACCTTCCACGGCACTAACGGCGAGTTCAACCTCATGGAAGACCGGGGCGGGGCCACTGCCAACCATATGGACCACGTGCACGTCACCACGCTGGGCGGGGGATACCCCGATGGCTCACCGATCGGCTCGGCCGGGACAGACCCCGGTACCAACACGACGTCGAAGTGTGGACCCAACGCCGGTGAAGCCGATCTCGCGCCCGGCGCCGTCCCCTCGGAGCTGGAGCCGTGGTATCGCCGCGGCGGCACCGTGTGCCCGCAGGTCAGCGCGTCGCTGCTGGCTGCCCAGGGCAAACAAGAGTCCGGGTATCAGCGCGGGCTGACGTCCTCGGCTGGTGCGCAGGGGCTGGCGCAGTTTCTGCCGGGCACCGCCGCCGCGTTGGCTTCTGACGGGCGCCCGTATGTGATCGACGCCGACAACAACGGTGTCGCCAGTGTGTGGGACGACGGGGACGCGATCATCGGCCAAGCCCGCTACATGTGCGACATCGCCGACCACGTCGACACCTGGATCGCGCAGGGCAAAGTCGCTGCACCCAACGGTGGCGTCGAGCTCTACCTCGCCGGTTACAACGCTGGCGAGGGCGCGGTCCTGCGCTCGGGTGGATTCCCCAGCGGTTCAGCGGATTACGAAGTCCAGACTCGCCCGTATGTGGCCAGCATCCTCGCGATGGCCGCCCAGATGTCGACCACGATGAGCTGAGGACAACCGATGATGAAGCGACTACCCCTCGGGCTCGCGGCGACCGCCCTGGCAGCCGTGCTGATCGGACTCACTGCCGCGCTATGGGCCGATCACGACCACGACGCATCCACAGCCTCGTCCCCGACACCATCGCACTCTCATATCGAGGGTCCGACCCTCGCCGACGCCGACCCATCGGCCGCGGTCGAGATGGGACTGGCCGCGATGTTCTCCTGGCAGCCCCGCACTGACACCAGTCCGGGCGCGGCACTTTCCCGCGCCGCGCCGTGGCTGACGGGGGATCTTGCCGCCGCCGCGACCGGTGCATCCGCAACCGGGCAGGCGCCACTCGAGTGGGCGGGATGGCGTGACAGCAACGACATCGTCACCGCCCTGGTCGAGACCGAGCCGACAAGGCTTGACGAGAAGACCACGGTCGCGGCGACGGTGGCCCAACAGGTACTCCACCGTGACGGTTCCACCACCCTCTACCGGCGTATGCAGGTCACCGTCACGGTGACGGAAACGACGCAGGGGTGGCGGATGTCGAGCTATCGCATCGACTCGGTGACCGGCCATGGCTGAAACCACGCAACCGAGCGGCCACGCGACCACGATTCCGGTCGCGGCGGCGCAAAACTGTTCCGGCAGTGCAGGTTCGAGGATCGCTCGTCACCGGATGGTGACCGCGATCCAGAACGTCACCGCCGATTTCACGCAGCTGATCCGTGAACCGTACCGGCGAAATTCCTGTCCTGCCGCGTCCGCCGCTGTTGCCGGATCACTACGTCGAATCCGACCTCTGACCCACCACCGCTTGTTTCGAGGAGATTCTCAATGATGTTGTCAAGCCGCGGCGACCCTGATTTGGGGTTGGTATGCCGTGCCAGTTCGCATCATGGCCCACAACACGTTC